>NZ_JBEPNI010000008.1:0-265589 GCF_040546205.1 Citrobacter sp. UYEF32
CAGATTGTCTGATAAATTGTTAAAGAGCAGTGCAACGCGGCTTTCGCTCACCGTTGCGAGGTGGCGTATATTACGCTTTCCTCTTTCAGAGTCAACCCGTTATTTCAGGATTTTTCTCTTCAACCGACCCGGCTGTTTGTGTGAAGTGATTCACATCCGCCGTGTCGATGGAGGCGCATTATAGGCAGCCCACGATGAATGACAAGCGAAAAAATGCATTTTTATTTCAACCGCTCATCTTTTCATCATAACGGTTACTTTTGTTGCTTTTTGATAGCCGCAGGTAGGTCCGCAAGGCTATTAATCACCCAATCTGCCGCATTTTCCGCCTCTGGTGTAACGGGCTTGCCGGTACGCACCAATACTTTCGTTCCCACATCAGCAGCGGTAGCCGCCTGCATATCTTCGAGTTTGTCACCCACCATATAAGAAGCAGACATATCAATGTGCAGATAGTCTCGAGCAGAAATGAGCATGCCCGGATGTGGCTTACGGCAGTCACACACCTGGCGGAACTCTTCTACCGTCCCCTGAGGGTGGTGCGGGCAATAGTAGATACCATCCAGCTCGACATCGCGATCGGCCAGCGACCAGTCCATCCATTCGGTGAGCGTTTCAAATTGCGCTTCGGTGAATTTACCGCGCGCGATACCGGACTGATTGGTCACCACCACCAGCGCGAAGCCCATGGCTTTCAGTTCGCGCATGGCGTCAATGACACCGTCTATAAATTCGAAGTTATCAATTTCGTGCACATAACCGTGGTCGACATTAATAGTGCCATCACGGTCGAGGAAAATTGCGGGTACTGATTTTGCCACCGGGTTGCTCCTGAAAAAGGCATGTGGGCGTAGTATCTCATGTTTCACCGCACAGGAAAGTGCTCATCGCGCAGGGTTCGATTGATTTAGACGTCTGGATGCCTTAACATCCGCCTTGTTTACGGTCATCACCCGTAACAGGCAGAACAAAATGCCACGGCTAACTCTCATACGATAAAAATAATCTGATGATTAAACTTTCCAATATAACCAAAGTATTCCAGCAGGGAACTCGCACCATTCAGGCGTTGAACAATGTCAGCCTGCATGTTCCTGCCGGGCAAATTTATGGCGTCATTGGTGCCTCTGGCGCCGGTAAAAGTACGCTTATTCGCTGCGTTAACCTGCTTGAGCGCCCGTCCCAGGGCAGCGTCCAGGTTGACGGCCAGGAGCTGACAGCCCTTTCAGAAGCACAACTCACTAAAGCTCGCCGCCAGATTGGCATGATCTTCCAGCACTTTAATTTACTCTCTTCCCGCACCGTGTTTGGTAACGTCGCATTGCCACTTGAGCTGGATAACACGCCGCGCGAAGAGATTAACCGTCGCGTCAAAGAATTGCTGGATCTGGTTGGACTGGGCGACAAACACGACAGCTATCCGGCGAATCTGTCCGGTGGTCAAAAGCAGCGTGTGGCCATTGCCCGCGCACTGGCGAGCAACCCGAAAGTACTGCTGTGCGATGAAGCCACCAGCGCACTGGACCCGGCAACTACGCGTTCCATTCTGGAGTTGTTGAAAGACATCAACCGTCGTCTGGGCCTGACGATTCTGCTCATTACCCACGAAATGGATGTCGTAAAACGCATTTGCGACTGCGTTGCCGTCATCAGTAATGGTGAACTGATCGAACAGGACACTGTAAGTGAAGTGTTCTCTCATCCCAAAACGCCGCTGGCACAGCAGTTTATTCAGTCAACGTTGCACCTGGATATCCCTGAGGATTACCAGCAGCGCCTGAAAGATCAGCCACTGGCAGGTAGCGTGCCGATGTTACGCATGGAATTCACCGGTCAATCGGTCGATGCCCCCCTGCTTTCTGAGACCGCACGCCGCTATAACGTGAACAACAATATTATCAGTGCGCAGATGGATTACGCCGGTGGCGTGAAATTCGGCATTATGCTGACAGAAATGCACGGCGAGCCGCAGGATACGCAAGCCGCTATTGCCTGGCTTAAGGAACACCATGTGAAAGTAGAGGTGCTGGGTTATGTCTGAGGCAATGATGTGGTTACTGGCGCGTGGCGTCTGGGAAACGCTGGCAATGACCTTCGTATCCGGTTTCTTCGGCTTTGTGCTGGGTCTTCCGGTTGGCGTGCTGCTTTATGTCTCGCGTCCTGGACAAATTTCGGAGAATGCAAAACTCTACCGTACCATTTCGGCGCTGGTGAATATTTTCCGTTCGATCCCGTTCATTATTTTACTGGTCTGGATGATCCCGTTCACCCGTATTATCGTGGGGACTTCCATCGGCCTGCAGGCAGCGATTGTGCCTCTGACCGTCGGTGCAGCACCTTTTATTGCCCGTATGGTGGAAAACGCCCTGTTGGAAATCCCAACCGGCCTGATTGAAGCCTCCCGTGCAATGGGCGCAACCCCGATGCAGATCATCCGTAAGGTACTACTGCCGGAAGCACTGCCGGGTCTGGTCAATGCAGCAACAATTACTCTGATTACCCTGGTGGGTTATTCCGCAATGGGTGGAGCCGTGGGCGCAGGCGGTCTGGGGCAGATTGGCTACCAGTACGGTTATATTGGCTATAACGCCATTGTGATGAATACCGTCCTGGCACTGCTGGTGATTCTGGTTTACTTAATTCAGTTTGCAGGCGATCGTATCGTTCGCTCTGTTACGCATAAATAACGTTGCTCACAACACAACGACTCTGAAAGAAAGGAAAAAACACATGGCTTTTAAATTCAAGACCTTTGCGGCAGTGGGTGCCCTGATTGGTTCTCTGGCTCTGGTAGGTTGTGGTCAGGACGAAAAGAATCCGAACCACATTAAAGTCGGCGTCATCGTCGGTGCTGAACAGCAGGTTGCCGAAGTTGCACAGAAAGTCGCGAAAGAGAAATACGGTCTGGACGTTGAGCTGGTAACCTTTAATGACTACGTTCTGCCGAACGAAGCGCTGAGCAAAGGCGACATCGATGCGAACGCCTTCCAGCACAAACCGTACCTGGATCAGCAGATCAAAGATCGTGGCTATAAACTGGTTGCTGTTGGCAATACCTTTGTTTACCCGATCGCAGGCTACTCCAAAAAAATTAAATCTATCGATGAATTGCGGGAAGGCGCTCAGGTCGCTGTACCGAACGATCCGACTAACCTCGGCCGTTCCCTGCTGCTGTTGCAGAAACAGGGCCTGATCAAACTGAAAGATGGTGTTGGCCTGCTGCCAACCGCTCTGGATATTACAGAGAACCCGAAAAACCTGAAAATTGTTGAGCTGGAAGCCCCACAACTGCCGCGCTCGCTGGACGATGCACAAATCGCGCTGGCCGTTATTAACACCACCTACGCCAGCCAGATCAATCTGACGCCAGCAAAAGATGGTATCTTTGTCGAAGATAAAGACTCTCCGTACGTTAACCTGATCGTTACCCGCGAAGACAACAAAGACGCAGAAAACGTGAAGAAATTCGTTCAGGCCTATCAGTCTGACGAAGTCTACGAAGCAGCGAACAAAGTCTTCAATGGCGGTGCGGTGAAAGGCTGGTAATCCGGCCCGTCAGCAATATCCTTCAGGACGGGCTCATGCCCGTCTTGTCATTTGTGCAAGCTCCTGATTCAATAAGCGGCGTTAAGATCATTTTTTGAGGATATATTATGCGTGCTTTACCGATCTGTTTTTTAGCACTCATGCTGAGCGGCTGTTCAATGCTAAGCAGATCTCCTGTCGAACCTGTTCAAAGCACAGCAACCCCGCCTAAAACAGAACCAGCAAAACCGAAACCGCCGCGTCCGACGCCGGTTCGAATCATTACCAATGCTGAAGATTTGGTGGGTAAACCGTTCCGTGATTTAGGTGAAGTGACCGGTGACTCTTGCCAGGCAACCAATCAGGATTCCCCACCGAACATCCCGACCGCCCGTAAACGCATGCAAATCAACGCATCAAAAATGAAAGCGAATGCGGTTCTGCTCCACAGCTGTGAAATCACCAGCGGCACGCCGGGTTGCTACCGTCAGGCTGTATGCGTAGGTTCAGCGCTGAACGTCACGGCGAAATGACCACATTTGCCATCGAGCAGATAGGCGTCATCCGCTCCCCCTATAAAGAAAAGTTTGCCGTTCCCCGCCAGCCTGGTCTGGTTAAACATGGAGGCGGCGAACTGCATCTGCTGCCTCCCTATAATCAGGCCGAAGCCGTACGCGGGCTTGAGGCGTTCAGCCATCTCTGGATTGTGTTCATTTTCCACCAGACGATGGCTGGCGGCTGGCGTCCTACGGTACGCCCTCCCCGGCTAGGGGGGAATGCGCGGATGGGGGTTTTTGCCACGCGTTCAACCTTCCGTCCTAATCCGATTGGCATGTCTTTGGTGGAGCTTAAAGGCATTCACTGCGAGAAAGAGCGTGTCATTTTGCAACTGGGTAGTCTTGATCTTGTCGACGGCACGCCCGTCGTGGATATCAAACCCTATTTACCCTTTGCTGAGGCTCTGCCGCATGCCAGCGCCAGTTATGCGCAGCAGGCCCCCGTCGCGGAGATGGCGGTGTACTTCACGCCGGAGCTCGAAGCGGCATTTCCACAGTTAGAAAAGCGTTACCCGCAGCTAAGATCGTTTATTATTGACGTCCTGGCGCAGGACCCGCGCCCGGCATACCGTAAAGATGAGGAAATGGGGAAAACGTACGCGGTCTTGTTGCTGGATTTCAACGTGCGCTGGCGCGTGACCACTGCAGGTTTTGAAGTGTTTGCGCTGGAAGGCCGTTAATTTATCCTCCCTCTACTTTTGGCATCTCTTTCTCGCTGGTAAACTGAATCACTTTTTTGAATCAGGCTCCTTTTGAGTCTGTTCCAATCGTCCAAATGGAACCGTAACAACATGCGTACTAGCCAATACCTGCTCTCCACTCTGAAGGAGACACCTGCCGACGCCGAAGTCATCAGCCATCAGTTGATGTTGCGCGCCGGGATGATTCGCAAGCTGGCCTCCGGGTTGTATACCTGGCTGCCGACCGGCGTGCGCGTCCTGAAAAAAGTCGAAAACATCGTGCGTGAAGAGATGAACAACGCCGGTGCGATTGAGGTGTTAATGCCGGTCGTTCAGCCTTCTGAACTGTGGCAAGAGAGTGGTCGTTGGGAGCAGTACGGTCCGGAACTGCTGCGTATTTCTGACCGTGGCGAGCGTCCGTTCGTACTCGGGCCGACTCACGAAGAAGTGATCACCGATCTGATTCGTAACGAGCTCAGCTCTTACAAACAGCTACCGCTGAATTTCTTCCAGATCCAGACGAAGTTCCGTGACGAAGTACGTCCGCGTTTCGGCGTGATGCGTTCCCGTGAATTCCTGATGAAAGACGCCTACTCTTTCCATACTTCTCAGGAATCGCTGCAGGAAACCTACGACGCGATGTATGCTGCCTACAGCAAGATCTTTACCCGCATCGGGCTGGAGTTCCGCCCGGTTCAGGCAGATACCGGCTCTATCGGTGGTAGCGCGTCTCATGAGTTCCAGGTACTGGCGCAGAGCGGTGAAGATGACATCGTTTTCTCTGATACCTCTGACTATGCCGCCAACATCGAACTGGCAGAAGCTGTGGCGCCGAAAGCACCGCGTGCGGCGGCAACTCAAGAGATGACGCTGGTTGATACGCCGAACGCGAAAACCATCGCCGAGCTGGTTGAACAGTTCAACCTGCCGATTGAGAAAACCGTCAAGACCCTGCTGGTCAAAGCCGTTGAAGGCAGCAGCTACCCGCTGGTCGCCCTGCTGGTACGTGGCGATCACGAACTGAACGAAGTAAAAGCCGAAAAACTGGCGCAGGTTGCCAGCCCGCTGACTTTCGCGACCGAAGCTGAAATTCGCGCCGTGGTAAATGCGGGTCCGGGTTCGCTGGGGCCGGTAAACATGCCGATTCCGGTCGTTATCGACCGTACCGTTGCGGCAATGAGCGATTTTGCCGCTGGCGCTAACATTGATGGTAAACACTACTTCGGTATCAACTGGGACCGTGACGTAGCAACCCCGGAAATCGCCGATATCCGTAACGTGGTTGCTGGCGACCCAAGCCCGGACGGTCAGGGGACGCTTCTGATCAAACGCGGTATCGAAGTGGGTCACATCTTCCAGTTAGGTACCAAATACTCTGAAGCGCTGAAGGCGTCCGTTCAGGGTGAAGATGGTCGTAACCAGATCCTGACCATGGGCTGCTACGGTATCGGGGTAACGCGTGTTGTGGCTGCGGCGATTGAACAGAACTTCGATGACCGCGGTATTGTATGGCCAGAAGCGATTGCACCGTTCCAGGTGGCCATTCTGCCCATGAACATGCACAAATCTTACCGTGTTCAGGAACTGGCAGAGAAGCTCTATAACGAACTGCGCGCACAGGGTATCGACGTGCTGATGGACGACCGTAAAGAGCGTCCGGGTGTGATGTTCGCTGATATGGAGCTGATCGGTATTCCGCACACCATCGTGCTGGGCGACCGTAACCTCGACAACGACGATATCGAATACAAATACCGTCGCACTGGCGAAAAACAGATGATCAAGACGGGTGATATCCTTAATTACCTTGTCAGCGCCATCAAGGGCTAACAGTAAAAAGCCTCGCAAATGCGAGGCTTTTTTTATTGGTGATTACAATCTTTTCCGGCTATAAATTTCGCGTTTTTATCCGCCACCAGCGTCTTTTCCATCTCACCGTTATCCGTTTTCGGCTGTAGCGCGAAATGTCCTTCCACCTCCAGCAATACCGGCTGCGAAGCCTGACCTGCCGCTGCTTTATATTGCTGTTCGAGCCGCGCATCATTGCTGACCGCAATCCGTTTGCCCGTCATACAATCAGCGAACTCTGCCACACCACCAGTACGCGAATACATGCCACGCATCGCCATCGGCGTTGTCGGTAAGGCCGCCGTGACAGGCTGCAAGACATAATTTAGCTGTGAGCGAATCGGGTTCCCTTCACGATCCAGCATTTCCAGCGCACTGCCTTTCGCGCGGAAGTAAAGTTTCTCGCCACTTGCATCTGTCAGCACCAGCTTGTCCGCAGTGCGTGCCCATTGCCCGTAAGAGGCAAAATTTGATGGCGCTTTGCCACCCTGATAGCCCTGATTCATCACCCAGGTGCCATCTTTTTCAAGGAACAGTGAGGTTTCGATGCCTTCACAATCTGCGCACGGCAGAATACCGCGCCAGCTCTGTTGCATTGGCTTGAGCTTTTCAGCTCGCACGGGGGAGACGGTTTCCACCTCTCCCCGATTGTTGCACCCCATCAGCGCAAAGAGTGTCATTGCCACAGCCAAAGATACAATCGCTTTATTCACTCTTTCTTCCTTATGAACAGTTCTTATCTCGTCCGTCACTCCTGTGGGCGACGAACCTTCCCTCGTAGCGCTTTTACAGAAGATTTTTGCGCTTTTCCTGCCAGACGCCGCTCTTTCGATGCCCGTGTTGGACGGGTGGCCCGACGGCTTTTTTGCACCACCGTCAGTTCCCTGATTAACGCCACCAGCCGGGCAATCGCCGCTTCGCGATTCATATCCTGGCTGCGGTACTCCTGCGCCTTGATGATAACGACCCCGTCGGCCGTTAAGAGATGATGTGTCGCTGCCAGCAGCTTCTCTTTATAAAACTCGGGCAAACTAGACGCACGAATATCAAAACGCAGATGGATCGCCGTAGAGGCTTTATTTACATGCTGCCCGCCCGCCCCTTGCGCGCGAATCGCCGTAATCTCCAATTCTTCATCAGGAATGCTGACCTGGCGGGATATCTCAATCATGCGTGCTGTTGCCAGGTTGCCAAGTGGATTTCCAGATTGGTTTGAGTGTCGCTCAGCCAGATAGTTCCTTCCTGGAGAGTAGCCTGCAGTGACATTGTCCGCTCCGCCAGCCCACTCAGCATCGCCAGTTGCTCATCATCCAGGTACCAGATACTCAGATTTTTAAATCCAGCGAGTTTGCTCTGGTTCTGCTGCCACCAGATTTGTGCCGCACGCGAGTTATAGGTGAATAGCGCCACCTCTTTCGAATGCGAACAGGCTTTCTTGATGCGCCGTTCGTCCGGCAATCCGAGTTCGATCCACAGATCGATACCCAGATGATCGTTGCGCAGCCACACTTCGGGCTCGTCATCCGCACACAGCCCACGGGTGAACTGTAGCCGTTCATCGGCAAATTTAATCCATGCCAACAGGCGCAGCATCATGCGCTCCTGCGTCTCGGAAGGATGACGGGCAAGCGTCAATGTGGCATCGAGAAATTGATTCCGGTCTAAATCCGCCACATTCACAGTAGCTTTATAAATGGTTGCTTTGAGCGCCATACCGCCTCCTTTGCATAACAGCGGCTATTGTAGCGAATAAAGATATAACGTGCTGTTATCTCTTAATCTGCGGTTAATTCATCACTCTGATAATGACCCGTCGGGTATGGTATAGTCACCTTGCTAAACAGAGTTAATCTTCGTAGGCTTAATGGTATCTCACAGTAAAGCCAGGGTGCTGACAGGAGGACGTGTGGGAAATTATTGTGAGTTAATACGCCAGCGGTATGCGGAAATTGCCAGCGGAGACTTAGGGTATATCCCGGATGCGTTGGGGTGCGTATTGAAAGTTTTGAATGAAGTGGCTTCGGACGATGCCGTTTCAGAGTCGGTCAGGGAAAAGGCGGCGTATGCTGCCGCGAACTTACTGGTGAGCGATTATGTCAATGAATGATACCTATCAACCCATCAATTGCGACGACTATGACAACCTGGAACTCGCCTGTCAGCATCATCTCCTACTGACGCTCGAGCTCAAAGATGGCGAAACTTTGCAGGCAAAAGCCAGTGATTTAGTATCTCGCAAAAATGTGGAATATTTGGTTGTTGAAATTGCAGGAACAACGCGCGAACTGCGTCTCGACAAAATTGCCAGCTTTAGTCATCCGGAAATCGGCACCGTCGTGGTGAGCGAATCCTGACAGCACTTTCGGGCAGCGCTGACTGCCCGTTACTTCTGCCACATTAGCCGTACGCCAGGCTGCCCATTTTCTGCTTTGCCCTCCTGCGTGACAAACACGCCTGCCGCAGCAATCAGCGACTCACCGTAAAACAGTAGTGGTGTTGTATCCCGACGCCAGGGTGCCACGCCCAACTCCTGCCAGATCTTTTTAAGTTTACGGCCACCGTTACGCCCCTGGATGTGCAAAGTTCCCGTCGCCTGAAAGCGTACCGATACCACTTCGTCAGCGCCCGGTGGACGCAGCTCCTCGCCCGGCACAAGCCGCAGAACGCCAAGCCCATCCGGCAACGTCAGCGGCAAAAAAGGATCCGTCCATTGCAGAACTTTTTCGCGCTGACCCGCAAGCGCCTTAACCCACCACAAATAACCCTGATAACGGCGGATATCATGATCGCCAAGGCGCAAGCATGGCACTGCATCCTCTCTGGCTAACGCCACCTCTTGCCAGACCCGTAGCAACATTTCCCGGGAAGGCATCGGCGCCTGCTGCGCGGAAAGCCAACGTCGTAAGATAGCGGCACGCCGTGCCGCACTTAACGTTTCCAGCGCCGCAATCGACAACCCACCGTCACGGTGTGTCGCCGCCGCAAGCTCGTCTGCCAGCAGTTCATCCAGCAATTGCTCCTGCTCGCCGCACAAGGCCGCACTCCGGGCGACCGCATCGGCAAAATGCGGCCAGCGGGCATTCAATGCAGGCAGAACGCGTAAACGCAGGAAGTTGCGGTCATAGGCATCATCAGCATTACTCTCGTCTTCAATCCATGACAAGCCATGCTGCTGAGCCCAGCGAAGAAGGGCTTCACGTGTTTCGTTCAACAACGGTCTGAGGAGCATAGTGTCGGCAAACGGCAGCGTTTCCGGCATACCCGCAAGACCGGCCGGACCACTCCCCCGTTTAAGCGCCAGTAAAAACGTTTCGCACTGGTCGTCAAGATGCTGGGCGGTGAGCAGCAATTCTCCGGGGACTAACGCTTGAGTAAAGGCGGCATAACGGGCTTTTCTCGCCTGCGCTTCAATTCCATTGCCTTCATCCACCAGTTGTACCCGATGAACAACAAGCGGTACCAGCCAGCCATCGCAGACCTGCTGACAATGAGCAGCCCAGGCATCCGCATTGGGGCTTAATCCGTGGTGAATATGAATCGCGCGCAGGGAAATGTCCGGCTGCTGATGACGCCACTGCACCAAACGGTGCAACAGTACTGTCGAATCGAGCCCGCCGCTAAACGCCACCAAAAACTGGCGTTGATGGGCAGGAAAGCGAGAAAGTAAGGGCATGATCATGGCATTAACCGAAACGGAAATCATGCCCGGCACGTTACCGGGCATTCTTGTGACTGGCAAGGCTTACTGCTGATAGAGTTCCAGCGGAAGGTTGTCAGGATCTTTAAAAAAGGTAAAGCGCTTACCGGTGTAAGGGTCAACACGAATCGCTTCGCACGAGACATTGTGCGCTTGCAGGTGAGCAACCGCCTGATCGATATCCACAACGCTAAAGGCCAGATGACGTAATCCGCAGGCTTCCGGCCCACTCGGACGTGCTGGCGGAAAGGGAAACGAAAACAACTCAATGACATACTGGCCATTCAGCGCCAGGTCTCCTTTCCAGGAGTCACGCTCTTCACGATAAACTTCGCTTTGCAGCGTAAAACCCAGGATATCGCAATAGAACGCTTTACTCTTTACATAATCCGTTGCGATGATGGCGATGTGATGTACCTTTTTTAAACCCAGCATAATGTCTCCTTTTGTCTTTGCGCACGTTACCGTTGTGACGGGTAACCCGCAAGAGGCTACGGTCTTTTTAAGACACGTACCCAATAGACGCCATCTTCTCCCCGCTTCGCGCCATGGATATCCGTTTCAAAACCCGGATAGTGCCGCCCTATCGCACAGAGCATTAACAGGAAATCCAAAACCGAGCGGCTCGCTTCGGTGATCATCTCCCCTGGCATCAGTAACGGCACGCCCGGTGGGTAAGGTAAGATCATATTGGCGGAGATACGTCCGGTAAGCCTTTCCAGTTCAATAGTTTCAACATCTCCACGGATTTGCTGCTGCCACGCCTGATGCGGCGTCAGCTTCATTTCCGGCAACACATCAAACGCCCGCAGCATCAGTTGCGGCAGATCGTGCTGGCGGATCAATTTATGGATGCCCTGCGCAAGATCCTGGATCCGCATATTGCGGTAGAAGTCGGGATCTTCGGCATACAGATCCGGCAGCATGTTCTTCACGCGTAAATTGAGATCGTAGGCACGCTTGAACTCCATTAACCCACGCAGCAGGCCCATGGCACGGGTTTTGTCGATCCCGATACTGAACAGGAACAACAGATTGTAAGGACCCGTTTTTTCAACTACCACGCCGCGCTCATCAAGAAACTTCGCCACCAGCGCCGCCGGGATCCCCTCTTCACTCATATTGCCTTGCTCATCCATACCCGGCGTCAGAATAGTCACCTTGACCGGGTCGAGGAACATGTGGTCTTCGTCAGCATCGCGGAAGCCGTGCCAGCTTTCTTCCGGCGCTACCGGCCAGCAATCGGCCTCATTGATCTCCTCGGGCTGCCAGATATCAAAGAACCAGCCATCGGCTTCATCTTTTAACCGCTGCACCTCTTTGCGGAAATGCAAAGCGCGCTCAACCGAACGGTTAATCAGCCGTTTACCGGGGTTACCGCGCAACATTGCCGCCGCGGTCTCAATGGAGGCCACCAGCGGATAGCTTGGCGAGGTGGAGGTGTGCATCATAAAGGCTTCGTTAAAGGTATCTTCGTCATACTCACCTTTCACATGGATAAGCGAGGCCTGCGAAAACGCCGCCAGCATTTTGTGCGTCGATTGCGTTTCGAAAATCACTTTCCCCGGTACCCGCTCACCGCTCATGCCGCTCTTCCCGGCATAAATCGGATGAAAGTTGGTGTACGGCACCCAGGCGGAATCGAAATGAATAGAAGGCACATCCAGCGTTTTTTTAATCCAGTCAGTGTTGTATAGCAGCCCATCGTAAGTGGAATTGGTGATTACCGCATGCACCGGCCAGGTTGCACCTGCGGTTGCAGCAATCTTTTGTTCAATGCTGGCATGGGTGAATTCCCGGCGCGGAATACCGCCCAGAATCCCCAGCGCGTTACGTCCCGGTTTTAACCACAGCGGCGTAACGTCGCTCATCATTAACAGATGGGCCAGTGACTTGTGGCAATTGCGATCAATCAGCAGCGTACTACCCACCGGTGCGGCGTACATACCCACAATTTTATTGGAGGTGGAGGTGCCATTGGTGACCATATAACTTTGCTCAGCGCCAAAGGTGCGGGCGATATACTCCTCGGCTTCCAGATGCGGCCCGCTATGGTCCAGAAGCGAGCCCAGTTCAGTGACCGAGATAGACACATCCGCTTTTAGCGTGTTGCCGCCGAAGAAATCATAAAACAGGCAGCCAACCGGGCTTTTCAGGTAGGCCGTACCCGCCATGTGGCCTGGCGTGCAGAAGGTGTATTTTCCTTCTTTCACATAGGTAAAGAGCGCTTTGGTAAAGGGCGGCGTGATGTTATCGAGATACTCTTTTGTGTACTGCCCGATACGTGTTGCAATGTCATCGGCCATCCCCAGGGCATATTCAAAAAACCACAGCGCCATCCGCATATCTTGTGCGCTGACATCCAGCGTCGAATGGGTGTTAATAAAGGCATAAAGGGGAAGATATTCGTTAAGCTGGTTGATATCGCTGCATAAATCGAGCGTGTACTCGTCCCAGTCGAAAATGACGCCGCAGATACGCGGATTGTGTTCGATGAATTTCAGCAGGTCGCTGCTGTTTTGTGGCCAGATTATCTGAAACCCTTGCGCCTGGAGCGCCTTCTCAAGCTCCTTGATCGGCTCATCTTTGTAAAAGACGCCGTGCGGCCCCATGATGGCAATAATATTCACGGTTACCTCCTGAAAAAAACCTAAGTTAATCATAGCTGAGGTAAACAGGGGGTATAAAAAAAGCCACAACACTGTGTGGCTTTTCAGAATGATCTTTCAATGCTTATCAGGCGTAACCATAGCTCATCAGACGCTGGTAACGGCGATTACGCAGATCGTCTTTGCTCAGCACGTCCAGATCCGCCAGATCTGCAATCAACTGCGCTTTCAGAGAGGCCGCGATGGCTTCCGGGTTACGGTGTGCGCCACCTAACGGTTCCGGAATGATCGAGTCGATCAGTTTCAACTCTTTCAGACGCGGTGCAATGATACCCATTGCGTCGGCAGCCAATGGTGCCTTGTCTGCGCTTTTCCACAGAATGGACGCACAGCCTTCCGGCGAGATAACCGAATAAGTGCTGTATTGCAGCATATTCACTTTGTCACCCACGCCAATGGCCAGCGCACCGCCAGAACCGCCTTCACCGATAACGGTACAAATGACCGGTACGCTCAGACGGGACATTTCACGCAGGTTACGCGCGATCGCCTCAGACTGACCACGCTCTTCCGCGCCCACGCCAGGGTATGCGCCTGGGGTGTCGATAAAGGTAATGATCGGCATATTGAAACGTTCAGCCATTTCCATCAGGCGCAGCGCTTTGCGATACCCTTCCGGTGCCGGCATACCAAAATTGCGGCGAATTTTTTCTTTGGTTTCACGTCCTTTCTGGTGGCCGATGATCATCACCGGGCGACCGTCAAGGCGAGCGATACCACCGACGATGGCTTTGTCGTCCGCATAAGCGCGGTCGCCAGCCAGCTCGTCGAATTCATCAAATGCGAGGCGGACATAATCCAGGGTGTATGGACGCAGCGGATGGCGTGCCAGCTGAGCGACTTGCCATGCACCAAGATCGGCAAAGATTTTGCGCGTCAGCTCTACGCTTTTTTCACGCAGACGATGCACTTCTTCATCGATGTTAATATCCAGTTTTTCATCCTGACGACTTACTGACGTCAGAGAATCGATTTTCGCTTCCAGCTCGGCAATCGGCTGTTCGAAATCAAGGAAATTCAGACTCATAGTATTCCTGTATTAGTCAAACTCCAGTTCCACCTGCTCCGAACCAATGAGGCCACGGAGATCGTTTAATAAACGATCGCTCGGAGAGACACGCCACGTTGCGCCGAAACGTAATCGTGCACGTGCATCCGCCCTCTGATAGTAGAGATGTACTGGAATGGTCCCCGAGCGATGGGGTTCCAGAGACTGACGGAGTCGGTTCAAAAGCTGGTCATCAATTTGCCTGTCCGTCAGCGAGATAGCAAGCCCGCGCGCATATTTTTCACGAGCTTCGTCAATGTCCATCACTTCGCGGGCGGTCATTTTAAGCCCCCCGCTGAAGTCATCAAAGCTGACCTGTCCGCTGACGATCAGTATGCGGTCTTTTTCCAGCAGTTGCTGATATTTGTCCAGGGCGTCCGTGAACAACATCACTTCCAGGCGCCCGGAACGGTCATCCAAAGTACAGATGCCAATACGATTGCCGCGCTTGGTGACCATAACCCGCGCAGCAATCACCAGCCCCGCCGCCGTGGTGACCTTGCCACGTTCGGTCGGGTGCATGTCTTTTAGTCGGTAGCCACCGACGTAACGATCGATCTCTTTTAAATACTGGGTGATCGGATGCCCGGTCAGGTACAGCCCCAGGGTTTCACGTTCACCGTCCAGCACCACCTGCTCTGGCCACGGCTGGCAACTGGCGTAAGACTGTTCCACCTGTTCGGGCTCTTCTGCCAGGACACCGAACATATCCGCCTGACCAATGGCTTCCGCTTTCGCATGCTGATCTGCCGCTTTCAGGGCGTCGCCGAGGGAATTCATCAGCGCGGCCCGATGCGGCCCAAGGCGGTCAAACGCCCCGGACATTATCAGTTTTTCCAGCACCCGGCGATTGAGTTTTTTGGTGTCGGTACGGGCACAGAGATCAAACAGTTCCCGGAAATAGCCGCCGTTATTACGAGCCTCGAGGATCGCTTCAATCGGGCCTTCACCCACGCCTTTGATAGCCCCAATGCCGTAAACAATTTCACCGTCGTCATTCACGTGGAAATGGTACAGACCAGAGTTGATATCCGGCGGCAGGATCTTGAGCCCCATGCGCCAGCATTCGTCCACCAGGCCTACCACCTTCTCGGTGTTGTCCATATCGGCGGTCATTACCGCCGCCATAAACTCTGCCGGATAGTGCGCTTTCAGCCACAGCGTCTGGTATGAGACTAAAGCATAGGCAGCAGAGTGCGATTTGTTAAATCCGTACCCGGCGAATTTCTCCACCAGGTCGAAGATTTTCATCGCCAGCTCGCCGTCAACGCCGTTTTTCTTCGCCCCTTCTTCGAAGGTCCCGCGCTGCTTGGCCATCTCCTCCGGCTTTTTCTTACCCATCGCACGACGCAGCATGTCCGCGCCGCCGAGGGTATAGCCAGACAGCACCTGGGCTATCTGCATCACCTGTTCCTGATACAAGATGATGCCGTAGGTCGGCTCCAGTACCGGTTTCAGACTCTCATGCTGCCACTGTACGTCCGGGTAGGAAATCTCTTCGCGCCCGTGCTTACGGTCGATAAAGTTATCCACCATTCCCGATTGCAGTGGGCCCGGACGGAACAGGGCCACCAAGGCTATCATATCTTCGAAGCAGTCAGGCTGCAGACGCTTGATCAAGTCTTTCATGCCGCGGGATTCAAGCTGGAAGACCGCTGTGGTTTCCGAGCGCTGCAGCATGTCGAAGCTTTTCTTGTCATCGAGCGGGATAGCGGCGATATCAAGCGGTGGCTCGCCGTTCTTCTCTCGGCGGGCGTTGATCATCTCCAGCGCCCAGTTGATGATGGTGAGCGTACGCAGCCCCAGGAAGTCAAACTTCACGAGACCCGCGTATTCCACGTCGTTCTTATCAAACTGGGTGACCGGATGTTGCCCCGCCTCATCACAATAGAGCGGTGCAAAATCGGTGATTTTGGTCGGCGCGATAACCACACCACCGGCGTGTTTACCGGCGTTACGCGTGACGCCTTCCAGCTTACGCGCCATATCAATTAGCGCTCTGACTTCCTCGTCAGCCTCGTAGATTTCTGGCAGTTGCGGTTCCGCTTCAAAGGCTTTCGCCAACGTCATACCAGGATCGGGCGGCACCAGCTTAGAAATACGATCCACAAAACCGTACGGATGCCCCAGCACGCGGCCCACGTCGCGGATAACCGCTTTCGCCGCCATCGTACCGAAGGTAATAATCTGCGATACCGCGTCACGCCCGTACATATCTGCTACGTGCTCGATAACCTGATCGCGTTTTTCCATACAGAAGTCAACGTCGAAGTCGGGCATGGAGACACGTTCCGGGTTAAGGAAACGTTCGAACAGCAGGTCGAATTCCAGCGGATCGAGGTCGGTAATTTTCAGCGCGTACGCCACAAGCGATCCTGCACCCGAACCACGGCCCGGCCCTACCGGCACACCGTTATCTTTCGACCACTGGATAAATTCCATAACGATAAGGAAGTAGCCCGGGAACCCCATCTGGTTAATAACCTGGAGTTCAATATCCAGACGTTCATCATACTCAGGGCGTTTCTCTTTACGGACCGCCTCATCCGGGAAAAGGAATGCCAGGCGCTCTTCCAGCCCCTCTTTCGACTTCGCGACAAGAAAATCTTCGGTGGTCATATCCCCGGTCGGGAACTGGGGCAGGAAGTATTCGCCCAGACGCACCGTGACGTTACAACGTTTGGCGATTTCTACCGTGTTTTCGAGCGCTTCCGGGATGTCAGAGAAAAGCTCACACATCTCGTCTTCGCTGCGCATATATTGCTGCGCAGAGTAATTACGCGGACGCTTGGGGTCATCAAGGGTAAAGCCGTCGTGAATCGCGACACGGATTTCATGGGCATCAAAGTCGCCCGCATCGATAAAACGCACGTCATTGGTCGCCACAACAGGCAGACCGCGTTCTTCGGCGAGCCGTACCGCCGCATGCAAATAGTTCTCTTCGTCCGCGCGACCGGTACGAATCAGTTCGAGATAATAGTTGTTGGGGAAATGCTCTTCGTAAAACGCCACGCACTGCTCGACCAGCGCGCTATTACCGCGCATCAGGCTTTTACCAACATCCCCCATCCGGGCACCAGACAACAGGATCAGCCCGTCTTTCAGCTCAACCAGCCAGTCGCGGTCAATCCATGGCCCCGCCGCCCCGTACCCACGCTGATAGGCACGAGAAATTAGCAGCGTCAGGTTTTGATAGCCGACGTTGTTTGCTGCCAGTACAGTGAGCTGCGTCAGTTCGTCCGCGAGTAGTTCGCTCTGAACATGAAAATCGGCCCCCACAATCGGTTTTAACCCCGCGCCATGGGCCGTTCCGTAGAACTTCACCAGGCCACACAGGTTGGTAAAATCGGTGATCGCCAGCGCTGGCATGCCGAGCGCGGCCGCCTTTTTCACCAGCGGCCCGGTTTTCGCCAGCCCGTCTATCATGGAGTAGTCGCTATGCACCCGCAGGTGTACGAAACGTGGTTCAGCCATTTTCAGATCTCTTCACGTCACAGAATCAGGACACAAGGCCCAGCACGCGTTTGACGGGCGCAAAGCTGCGCCGATGATGTTCCGTTGCGCCATGCTCAGCCAGTTTTTCCAGATGGAAAGCGGTTGGATAGCCTTTATGCTGCGCGAAACCGTATTGAGGAAAAGTCAGATCGAGCGTGGCCATTTCTGCATCGCGGGTGACCTTCGCCAGAATGGAGGCGGCGCTGATTTCAGGCACCCGACTGTCACCTTTTACAACCGCCAGCGAAGGCATCGGCAGTTTGGGGCAACGGTTGCCATCAATGAGAACATACTCCGGAATAATACCCAAACCAGCGACCGCACGCTGCATCGCCAGCATCGTGGCATGCAGAATATTTAACTCGTCGATTTCGTGCGGCTCTGCACGGCCCAGACTCCAGGCCAGCGCCTTCTCTTTGATCTCGTCAAACAATGCCAGACGGCGTTTCTCAGATAATTTTTTCGAGTCATTAAGACCGATAATAGGACGCGCCGGATCGAGGATAACAGCAGCAGTCACCACTGCGCCAACCAACGGGCCGCGTCCAACTTCATCCACACCGGCAACCAGGTGTGTATGGGGGTAAATAAATTCCATCATTGTGCCAACTCCAGTACGGCATCTGCGGCCTGCTCATCGGCATTACAGCGGATCTGCAGATGCAGTTCCCGGAAAATATCGTGCATCGCATGGCTGGTTTTGCCATTTGCCAACAGGGGGAGTAACGCATCAGCCAGCGCCTGAGGCTGACAGTCATCCTGCAGCAGCTCTTTAACAAGCTCACGACCCGCCAGTAAATTGGGCAGCGACACGTAATCGGTTTTAACCAGACGCTTCGCCAGCCAGAAGGTAAACGGCTTCATTCGATAACCCACCACCATCGGGCATTTCGCCAGCATGCACTCCAGCGCGGCTGTGCCGGATGCCAGCAATGCAGCATCACTGGCGATCATCGCTTCCCGCGCCAGGCCATCCAGCATATGCACGCGCAGCTCAGGGGCCACATCCGCTTTGATGCGTTCAAACTGCTCGCGACGCTTTGCATTCACTAACGGCACCACAACTTCCAGGTCCGGATAATGCTTACGCAACAGCTGCGCCGTACGCAAAAAGTCAGCGCTCAGCATCTCAACCTCTGCGCCACGGCTGCCCGGAAGTAACGCAAGGCAATGCGCGTCATGGGGAATGCCTAATGTGTCCCGCGCCGCATTTTTATCCGGATCCAGCGGCATCGCATCCGCCATGGTATGACCGATAAAACGGCAGGGAACATTGAATCTATCGTAAAACGCTTTTTCGAAAGGCAGAAATGCGAGCACCAGGTCGGTGGCTCTGCCTATTTTGAAAACGCGTTTCTGGCGCCAGGCCCATACCGAAGGGCTGACATAATGAATGGTCCTGATGCCCTTCTTTTTCAGGTTCCCCTCAAGGGTAATATTGAAATCGGGTGCATCAATGCCGACAAAGACATCGGGTTTAAGCTCGCTAAAGCGACGCGTGAGGTCGGCACGGATATGCAGCAGACGTCGCAGGCGACCAAGCACCTCGACAATCCCCATTACCGCCAGCTCTTCCATTTCGTACCAGGCCTCGCAGCCTTCGGCCTGCATACGCGGCCCGGCAACACCGACGAAGCGCGCATCGGGCATACGCGCTCTCAGTGCACGGATGAGACCCGCACCAAGAATATCGCCGGAGGTTTCTCCGGCGACGAGGGCAATCGTTAACGGACGACGTTCAACCATTACCGAATTAAACCACGCGTGGAACGTTCAAAAAACGCCATGAACGTTTTCACTTCCGGATGCTGTTCTGCCAGCTCGGCAATTTCAGGTTTCGCTTCATCCAGCGTTTTGCCGCTGCGGTACAGCAGTTTATACGCGTTACGGATTGCGGTGATCGCTTCGCGGCTAAAGCCACGACGCTTAAGACCTTCAATATTCACACCAAACGGAGTGGCGTGGTTACCCTGAGCAATCACGAACGGTGGAACGTCCTGTGCGACACCAGAACAGCCGCCAACCATAACGTGCGCACCGATAATGCAGAACTGGTGCACCGCGGTCATACCGCCAATGATCGCGAAATCATCAACGGAAACGTGGCCTGCCAGTGTGGCGTTATTCGCCAGAATGCAGCGGCTGCCAACGGTGCAATCATGCGCAACGTGCGCATTGACCATCAGCAGGTTGTCACTGCCCACCTTCGTCAACCCACCGCCTTGTACCGTGCCACGGTGAATGGTGACGCTTTCGCGGATGCGGTTGCGATCGCCAATTTCCACGCGGGTCGGTTCACCAGCATATTTCAGATCCTGGTTAACCTCGCCGATGGAAGCGAACTGATAAATCTCGTTATCGCGACCAATTTTGGTATGGCCATTAATAACAACATGAGACTTCAGTACGGTGCCTTCGCCGATTTCGACGTTAGCGCCAACAATACAAAACGGACCAATGTGAGCGTTAGCACCAATAACGGCACCGTCTTCAACAATGGCAGAAGGATGAATAAAGGCGGTTTTATCAATCACGTATCAGGCCTCCCGGCTACGTGCACACATCATAGTAGCTTCACAAACAACTTTACCGTCTACCAGCGCGACACCCTTGAAGCGAGTCAGGCCACGGCGCGTTTTTTCGAAAGTTACTTCCATGATCATTTGATCGCCTGGCACAACCGGACGCTTAAAGCGCGCTTCATCGATACCTGCGAAGTAGTAGAGCTCGCCTGGTTCCAGTTTACCGACGCTTTTGAACGCCAGAATACCGGTTGCCTGCGCCATCGCTTCCAGAATCAACACGCCAGGTAAAATCGGTTTGCCTGGGAAATGCCCCTGGAAAAACGGCTCATTTACCGAAACATTTTTAACTGCGCGCAGAAAACGACCTTCTTCAAAGTCCAGCACACGGTCTACCAGCAAAAACGGGTAACGGTGCGGCAGAAGCTCCAGAATCTCTTCAATGTGCAGAGTATGAGTGTCAGTAGTCAAAATACTCTTCCTGTCTAAATATACTAAAAGGCCATAATAACACGGCCCGCGGCAATCGTAAGAATGCCGACAGGCCGGGAAGTTTAAACGTAGCGAGCGAGCTATTAGTCTTCTTTATTGACTTTACGCTCAATAGCTTTGAGGCGCTTGCTCATGTCATCAATGTTCATCACCAGGGCTGCGGTTTTACGCCACACCTTGTTCGGCTGTAGCGGGATGCCGGAGGAATAAATTCCTGGCTCGGTGATAGGACGCATCACCATCCCCATTCCCGTCACGGTGACTTTATCGCAGATTTCCATATGCCCGTTGATAACGCTGGCACCGCCAATCATGCAATAACGGCCAATTTTCAAACTACCCGCCATGATGACGCCACCAGCAACCGCGGTATTGTCGCCAATCACGACGTTATGTGCAATCTGGCACTGGTTATCAATGATGACACCGTTACCAATGCGGGTATCATCCAGCGCACCGCGATCGATAGTGGTACATGCACCAATTTCAACACGATCGCCGATGATGACACGACCAAGTTGTGGGATCTTAACCCAGGTGCCGCGATCGTTAGCATAACCAAAACCATCAGAACCGATCACGGTGCCCGATTGAATCAGGCAATTCTCACCGATCTCGATTTCATGGTAAATGGTCACATTGGCCCATAAACGGGAGCCCGCACCAATTTTCGTATTTTTCCCAACGAAGCAGCCGGGGCCAATGACAACATTGTCACCAAGCGTCACGCCGGATTCGATGACTGCGTTTGCGCCAATCGCCACGTTGTTTCCCAGCGTCGCATCAGGATCGATCACGGCCCCAGGGGCGATGTTCTGAGCCGGTTGCGGCGTGGTATCAAGAATTTGGGCCATGCGCGCGTATGTCAGGTAGGGGTTTTTCACTACCAGAGCCGCACTCGTGGCAAAAGGAAGATCGTCCTGCGTCATGACGACAGCAGACGCCTGACAGGCAGCTAAGCTTTCACGGTACTTAGGATTTACCATGAAGGTGATTTGCCCTGCTTTAGCGGATTGCATGGACGCAACGCCGGTGATGACGATATCGCCATCACCGTGTAACTCTGCATCCAACTGTTGAGCTAAATCAGACAGTCGAATTGAAGGCATTACTTATTTAACCTGTTTCAGTACATCAGCAGTGATGTCTTTAACGTCATTGCTGTTGTAGATAGCGGCGTTAGAAGGAATAACCAGATCCACGCCCTGATCGGAAGCAACTTTCTTCACAGCAGCCTGAATTTTGGTCATCAGCTTGCCACGTTCTTCGTTAGAACGACGAGCCTGATCCTGCTCGAAAGCCTGACCTTTCTGTGCCAGATCCTGACGCTGAGCCTGGATATCTTTTTCCAGCTTAGTACGATCGGCCGCTTTCATTGTGGAACCGTCACGCTGATAGCGCTGCATTTTAGTCTGCAGGTCAGATTCCATACGCTGCAGTTCGCTGGCACGGCCACTGAATTCGTTTTTCATTGTCTGAGAAACGCCAGAAGTCTGCGCAACCTGTTGGAACAGGCTGTTCATGTCTACGACCGCAATTTTATCGGCCGCCTGAGCAGACGTTGCCATTGCCAAACCTACACCTGCAGCTAATAACCACTTTTTCACAATTAACTCCTCACCATCCCGTTTGTACCCGAAGGTACCGTTCTTTGCGTTGGCAGGCAGTACGAAGCGCACTGCCTCACCATCACGACACTACTTATGCATTCCTTCGCTGCGGCAAGTTACCAGGTTTTACCAATGTTAAACTGGAACTGTTCTGCCTTGTCTCCATCGTATTTCTTAAACGGCTGGGCGTAGGAGAAAACCAACGGCCCCAATGGGGACATCCATTGTAAGGCGATACCCGCGGACATACGGATATTGCTCGGGTCACTGTAATCCGGTATGCCTAACGCTTTCATATCAGCAGTGTTTTGCCAGTTGGTATCCCAAACGGTACCTGCATCCCAGAAGAACGATGTGCGTACAGAATTCGCATACTTCTCACTAATAAATGGCGTCGGCGTGATGAACTCTACGCTTGCCACGCCCATTGCGTTACCGCCCACGGCGTCATTAGAACTACAGTATTTCTTAGTCGTCGAATCACAGTTATCCAGCCCCTTCGCACCGTAATAAACGGCTTTCGGACCAATGTTGTTGGATTGGAAACCACGAACGCTGCTGGAACCACCAGCATAGAAGTTCTCATAGAACGGCAGTTCTTTACCACTTAAGCCGTCACCATAACCCCAACGTGTACGTCCCAGAACAACCCATTTATGATCGTCATCGATCGGGAAGTAGGAAGCCGTATCAATTGTAACTTTGTAGAACTCGTTATCGGAACCCGGAATCGTCACCTTACCGTTCAGGTTGACACGTGAGCCCTTGGTCGGGAAATAACCCCGGTCAAGGTTGTTGTATGTCCAACCATAGTTGAAGGTGAAGTCGTTTGCCGTGAAACCGTTATTATCGTCGGTTTTACTGGCGCTTTGACCAATGGAGTCCAGATAACGCCACATCGCCACCTGCGGTTCCATCTTAGACAGATCGTTATGGACATAGCCTAAGCCCACACGCAGGGTATTGTATTCGTTAACCGGGAAACCTAACGTGCCATCCAGACCATAACTTTTGTTGGTGTAGGAAGACAGATCAGCATCGTCAGCTTTAAAGTCATTGTAGAAGATACGCCCGCCGAGACTCACACCATCCACCGTAAAGTACGGGTTGGTCACCGAGAATTCGGAATAGGTCTGGTAGTCGTTCTTCGTACCGTTGATACCCACGGAGTAGCCAGTACCCAGCCAGTTGTCCTGCTGGACACCCACCTGGAAGCTCACACCGCTCTCTGTACCGTAGCCAACACCGAAGTTGAAGCTACCGGTGTTACGCTCTTTAACTTTGTACACGACGTCAACCTGGTCCGGGCTGCCCGGCACACGCTGCGTATCGGTATCTACCGTTTCGAAGTAACCCAGACGGTTCAGACGCTCTTTACCCTGATCTACAAGGTCGCTGCCCAGCCAGGCACCTTCCATCTGACGCATCTCGCGGCGCAGAACGGCATCTTTCGAAGTATCGTTACCTTCGAAGCGAATTTTACGCACGTAATAACGGTTACCCGCATCGACGTTTACATGCAGCTTAACGGTTTTATCCGTATCGTTGATTTCCGGCTGCGACTGAACGCGCGGGTAGGCATAACCATAGCGACCAAGAAGTTTTTTAATGTCATCTTCCATTTTGGTCACTTTGGTGCCGTTATACAGCTCGCCCGGCTGGATTTTGGTCAGGCTTTCAATCTCCGCGGAGTGACCCGCCAGATTGCCGCTAACTTCAACACCAGAGAGTTTGTACTGATCCCCTTCGGTCACGTTGACGGTGATGTAGATACCTTTTTTATCCGGCGTCAGACTCACCTGCGTGGAATCAATATTAAAACGCGCATAACCGCGATCCAGATAGTAACTACGCAGGGTTTCAAGATCGCCCGCCAGTTTCTGTTTCTGGTACTTGCGATCGCCCACCACGTTCCACCATGGCACTTCATCGCGCAACTGGAAGGTAGAGATCAGCTCTTCGGTCGTAAACGCATGGTTCCCGACGATGTTGATCTGTTGGATCTGGGCTGATACGCCTTCCTGGAAGACCAGTTTAAGGTCAACACGGTTACGTGGCAGAGGCGTAACGACCGCCTTCACGCTGGCACTGTATTTACCGACACTGTAATAGAAATCTTCCAGACCTTTTTCGATATCAGACAGTGTAGTGCGATCCAGAGATTCACCAACACGTACGCCTGAAGCTTCAAGGTTCTGCTTGAGCATGTCATCTTTCACCGACTTGTTGCCGGAGAAAGTGATACTGGCGATTGTCGGACGTTCTTTTACCTGAACGAGAAGGGTATCACCGTCGCGGAGTACGCGAACATCCTCGAAGTTACCAGTGGCAAACAGGGCGCGGATGGTGTTACTGATGTCTTCATCATTCACCGTGTCGCCTGGGCGAACCGGCATACTGAGGAGGGCCGCACCAACGGCGACACGCTGCAGGCCTTCGAAATGAATGTCCTTCACTACGAACCCGTCAGCACCGTATACGGTGGCGCTGCTAAACAGCAGCGACGCTATGAGCAACTTTTTCATCGCCATCGTTATTATGCGTTCTTCCTAACAAACTCTCTTACAACCGAGAGAAATCATTGAAAAGTGCAAGCCCCATTAACAACACCAGCAAAATCGAGCCAATGCGATAACTAAAGTCTTGAACCCGCTCGGATACCGGTCCGCCTTTCAGCTTCTCAATCGCTAAAAACAGCAGATGCCCCCCGTCGAGGACAGGTAATGGGAACAGATTGATGATACCTAAGTTCACGCTTATCAACGCGAGGAACATCAGGTAGTAAATCAACCCGAACTCTGCTGACATCCCAGCCCCCTGAGCGATCGAAATCGGCCCACTGAGGTTGTTCAGTTTTACGTCACCGGTTATCAATTTCCCCAACATACTGACCGTCAGCTTCATCAATTGCCACGTTTTGTCCGTAGCTTCAGCGATGGCGCTAAATGGCCCGTACTGGCGTACTGTCTTATATTCATCCGGCAGCGGGATAATTTTCGGCACAACGCCGGCAAAACCCTCCGCCTTGTTACCGGGTTTCGCATCCGGTATTAGCGTTAAAGACAAGGGACTCCCATGCCTTTCAATGTCCAGTGCTAACGGTGTGCCCGGATTATCGCGCACCAGGGTGACAAACGTCATCCACTGCGTTAGTTGCTGACCATCGACTTTAACGATCCTGTCGCCAGCTTGCAAACCTGCTTTGCTTGCAGCCGAGCCTAATTGTACCTCAGCTAATACCGGTTCAATCTGCGCACCGCGTGGACGAATCCCTAATGACGCTACCGGGTCGTCTTTATCAGGTGCAAAATTCCACTGTTGTAAATCGAGAACTTTGTCCTGGCGGTTATTGCTCCCAAACGGAGCCACGCTGAGTGTGGTTTGCTTGTCGCCAATTTTGGCGATCAGCTGCAAACGCACTGCGTCCCAATCAGGCGTTTCGATGCCATCAATCGCTTTAAGTTCCGTTCCTGGCGTAATTTGCGCGTTTGCTGCGATGGAATTGGGCGCAATTTCACCAATAACCGGGCGAACACCCGGTACACCGATGATAAACACCAGCCAGTAAGCCACGATAGCAAAAAGGAAATTGGCGATCGGTCCCGCCGCGATAACCGCAGCACGCTGGCCAACGGTTTTATTGTTGAAGGCGTAATGGCGCATTTCCGGCGTCACCGGTTCAACACGCTCATCCAGCATTTTGACGTAACCACCAAGCGGAATGACGGCAATAACGAATTCCGTACCTTGCTTGTCCTTGCGACGCCAGAGCGCTTTGCCGAAACCAATGGAAAAACGCTCGACTCTCACGCCGCAACGGCGAGCAACCCAGAAATGGCCAAATTCATGCACGGTGATTAGAACACCAAGCGCAACAATGAACGACGCCAAATCCCAGAGAAAGCTCAGCATAAAACCGTCCGTTAAATCGTCCTGAAAACCAGTAACAGCAGACAGGCAAATACAGGAACCGCCGCCGTCAGGCTGTCGATGCGGTCAAGTATACCACCGTGACCGGGGATTAAATGACCACTGTCTTTAATACCGGCTTCACGCTTAAACATGCTTTCCGTCAGATCGCCCAGCACCGAGGCCAGCGCCGCGATCACAGAACAGAGTAATAATGTTGATGGCGCAACTTCGAGATTTGCCCACGCACCATATCCCCAGGAAATAATTCCTGCGGTAAACAAGCCGCCAATAAAGCCTTGCCAGGTTTTTCCCGGTGACACCTTCGGTGCCAGCTTATGTTTGCCAAACAGTTTGCCAAACATATACGCACCGGAATCTGCGCCCCATACCAGGATCATGATATACAGCAACCATAACGCCCCGCTGTAGTGATTATCAGCGTAATGCCATGACCGCAGCGCCAGCATACCCCAGAAAAAAGGAATAATTGTGAGAATGCCGAAAATCAACCGTATAGGTTTCGAATTACGCCAAATTGCTGCAGATGCAGGATAACCCAGCACCAGCACCAGAGCGATAACCCACCAGACAAGCGAAGCCCAAAGTGAAACCTCGACGACTGGCTGATGAATATTATGATGGTACTCCGGCAGCATAAACAACATCAGTGCCAACACCAGCCCGCATAATACCGCCAGCCAGACACGCTGTGTCCGTGACGTAAAACCGCTCAGTTGTCCCCATTCCCATGCAGCCAGCATGCAAACGGCAAGCGTAACAATCGCAAAACCCACAGGCGGCAATAAGAACAATGCAGCAATGACAATGGGTATTAATACAAACGCAGAAATCAGGCGATACTTCAGCAAAAGCTACCCCCATCAGGCTTTGTCGCCACCTGGCTCGGTGCCGCCGAAACGACGCTCTCGATTGGCAAAGGCATGCAGCGCACCTTCAAAGTCTTGTTCATCAAAATCGGGCCAAAGAACATCCGTAAAGTAAAGTTCGGCATAGGCAATTTGCCAAAGTAAAAAGTTACTTATGCGATGTTCCCCACCCGTCCTAATCACTAAATCTACAGGTGCCAGTTCATGCATACAGATTTGCTGACTCAGCAAATCTTCATCAATTTGGTCAGGATGCAATACCCCTTCCTGAACCTGAACGGCCAATTGCCGTACTCCCTGTACGATATCCCAGCGTCCGCCATAATTCGCCGCGATATTTAGCGTCAGCCCCGTATTCTGGGCAGTCAACGCTTCCGCTTTACGAATACGCTCTTGCAGACGCGCGTTGAAACGGCTGGTATCACCAATAATGCGCAAACGCACATTATGTCGGTGCAGGCTCTTCACTTCACTGTCCAGCGCCCAGACAAATAATTCCATTAGCGCACTGACTTCCTGCGCTGGACGATTCCAGTTCTCACTACTGAACGCGTAAAGCGTTAACGCATCAATCCCGCTGTTGGCAGCAAAAGAAACGGCCCGGCGGACTGATTTCGCACCCGCTCTGTGTCCAAATGCCCTTATCTTTCCTTGTCTTTTCGCCCAGCGACCATTGCCGTCCATAATGATTGCTACATGGCGACAGCCATGTGCTGGCAAATTTTCGCTCATTGGTTGATTCGCAGACAACATAACGCGTTTTAGTCCCTGAAAAGGATTTAGCGGTACTCAGGAATACAAAAGCCTTTACGCAAAAAAGCCGTGTCAACCACGGCTTCCCCTGACAGCCCGACATTAAACAGGCTGATGGATGGCGCAGACTATATCACCGAAGCCCAACGCTAACAAATAGCATGACTGTTAGTGGCTGGATTATCACCAGCTTGCGAAGCGCGTCACTTGTTTTTGCGCTACGTCACGTGCTAGCCGATCTACAGCCAATACATCATCAATACTTTGTGGTTCGCTTAATACCATCTGTTCCAGAACAGACAGATTCAGCGCAGCAATATCCGTAAAACGGATAGCGGAAGCCAGAAATGCCGACACCGTTACCTCATTAGCCGCATTCAGCGCCGTGGTCGCTGCCTGCCCCTGTGCAAACGCATCTATCGCCAGTTTCAGGCAAGGGTAGCGGTCATAATCAGGTGCGGCAAAACTCAACGCGCTCAATTTACAAAAATCGAGGGCATTGGCGCCGGAGGGCACACGTTCAGGCCAGGCCATAGTATGTGCAATCGGTGTACGCATATCCGGTTCACCAAGCTGCGCTAAAACACTGCCGTCCTGATAACGCACCATGGAGTGGATCACCGATTGCGGGTGAATAAGCACTTCCATCTGGCGGGCAGAAGCGTTGAATAACCAGCGCGCTTCAATGTATTCCAGACCTTTGTTCATCATGGTGGCGGAATCAACGGAGATCTTTCTCCCCATCGACCAGTTCGGATGACGACATGCCTGATCCGGCGTCATTGAGGCCAGTTCGGACATAGGCGTTTCACGGAACGGGCCACCAGACCCGGTAAGCAGAATAGACGAAACGCCATTCTGCTCTAAATCAGCGTACCCCAGGTTTTGTTGGATTGTTTCCGGTAAACTCTGAAAAATAGCGTTATGTTCGCTATCCACCGGGAGGAGCTGCGCCCCGCTCTCTTTCACTGCGTCCATAAAAAGACGTCCGCAGGTCACCAGCGACTCTTTATTGGCAAGCAGCACGGTTTTACCCGCGCGGATAGCCGCAAGCGTAGGCACAAGGCCAGCAGCGCCAACAATCGCCGCCATCACCTGGTCGACCTCATCGAGCGCAGCCATCTCACAGGCCGCCTGCTGACCACTCATGACCTGCGTCGGGCAGCCCTGTTGCTGTAATTCAGCTTTTAGCTGACGCGCACTGGCTTCATCGTCCATCACCGCAAAACGCGGGGTGAATTCCAGGCATTGTTCCACCATACGGGTAACATTTTTACCCGCAACCAGGGCAGTAATGGAAAAGCGATCGGGATTGTGGCGAACCACATCGAGCGTGCTGCAACCAATAGAACCTGTTGAGCCCAGAAGGGTTAAATGCTTCATGAAACGCTCACAATATTGTGCAGATTAAAAGCAAAACGCCGCCAGCAAAGCCCCCTTGGCGGCTCTCTGTACGGCGTTTTTCGTCGGTTTTCGAATCAGAACTGCATCAGTTCTGCTTCTTTATCCGCCAGCGCCGCATCGACTTTTTTGATTGCAGCGTCAGTCAGTTTCTGCACGTCTTCCTGAGAACGACGGTCATCATCTTCACTGATTTCTTTATCTTTCAGCAGCGCTTTGACTTTATCGTTCGCATCACGACGTACGTTACGAACAGCAACGCGCGCTTGTTCAGCTTCGCCACGAACAATTTTGGTCAGGTCTTTACGACGTTCTTCGGTCAGCGGCGGCAGCGGAACGCGAATGTCGGTCCCGGCGGAGCTTGGGTTCAGACCGAGGTCGGACGCCATGATGGCTTTCTCAACGGCCGGGCCCATAGAACGATCGAACACGTTGATTTTCAGCGTACGGGAGTCTTCTACCGTTACGTTCGCCAGCTGGCGCAGCGGCGTCGGAGTACCGTAATACTCAACGACGATACCATCCAGAAGGCTCGGGGAAGCACGGCCAGTGCGCACTTTGCTGATTTGGGTTTTGAATGATTCTACGCATTTTTCCATGCGCACTTCAGCATCTTTTCTGATATCGCTAATCACGTTACGAATCCTTGAAATCTTGTCTCAGGCAAACCATACGCCACTTGAGTGGTTAGTATAGTCTCGTTCAGTACAAGGCACCGTGAAGATGCCTGACAGAACTGCTAAATAAATTAAGGCGGAATCTTACCCTTATTTGTTGCTTACGGGAATTATTCCGTAATCAAAGTGCCTTCATTTTCGCCCATTACCACACGACGCAACGCGCCCGGCTTGTTCATGTTGAACACGCGGATAGGTAATTTATGGTCGCGGGCCAGGGTAAAGGCGGCAAGATCCATTACTTTCAGTTCTTTATCAAGAACTTCGGTATAACTGAGCTGATCGTACATGGTCGCAGCCGGATCTTTTGCCGGATCGGCAGTAAACACGCCATCAACCTTGGTGGCTTTCAGTACGACATCCGCTTCTATCTCAATGCCGCGCAGGCAGGCAGCGGAATCAGTCGTAAAGAACGGGTTACCCGTACCGGCACTAAAGATCACAACACGATTGTTACGCAGCAGGCTGATCGCCTCAGCCCAGCTGTAATTGTCACACACGCCGTTCAGCGGAAATGCGGACATCAGGCGGGCATTCACATAGGCGCGATGCAGCGCGTCGCGCATTGCCAGGCCATTCATGACCGTAGCCAGCATGCCCATGTGGTCACCCACCACGCGGTTCATACCCGCTTTCGCCAGGCCAGCCCCACGGAACAAGTTACCGCCACCAATTACCACCCCAACCTGAACACCCAGTTCAACAAGTTCTTTGATTTCTTGCGCCATGCGGTCAAGGATGCTTGCATCAATACCGAAACCTTCGGAACCCTGCAGGGCTTCGCCGCTCAGCTTAAGCAGAATGCGTTTATAGACGGGTTTTGCATTGGTAGCCATGTTTCTTTCCTGAGACTGTCAACAATTAGACGGGTTTAAATCCGGCGATATGATACGTCGCCTGTCAGCGCAAACACTATAGCGATTGGCTGATTTTACTCTGACGGGAACAAAAAGAAGCCGCCCTCAGGCGGCTGCTTTAATAATTAAGACTGCTTGGACATTGCAGCAACTTCTGCTGCGAAGTCAGTCTCAACTTTCTCGATACCTTCGCCCACTTCGAAGCGGATGAAGTTAGTCACATCAGCGCCCTGCTCTTTCAGCAGTTGGCCAACGGTTTTGCTCGGATCCATAACGAAAGGCTGACCCGTCAGAGAAACTTCGCCGGTGAATTTCTTCATGCGGCCTTCAACCATTTTCTCAGCGATTTCTTTCGGTTTGCCAGACTGCATGGCGATGTCCAACTGAACCTGGTACTCTTTTTCTACCACTTCAGCAGACACATCTTCCGGCTTAACGAATTCTGGTTTGCTTGCAGCGATGTGCATAGCCAGCTGTTTAACCAGCTCTTCGTCTGCGCCTTTAGCCGCAACCAGAACACCGATACGTGCGCCGTGCAGGTAAGAACCCAGCACTTCGCCTTCAAGGGAAGCAACACGACGGATGTTGATGTTCTCACCGATTTTAGCAACCAGCGCTACACGTTCTTCTTCGAACTGTGCTTTCAGAACTTCAACGTCAGTGATTTTGCCTGCAACAGCTGCGTCCAGAACTTTGTTAGCAAATGCCTGGAAACCACCGTCTTTCGCAACGAAGTCAGTCTGGCAGTTAACTTCCAGAATGATACCGTAGGTGCCGTCGATCTTGGTGATGATCACGCCGTCAGCAGCAACGTTGCCTGCTTTTTTCGCAGCTTTGATTGCACCAGATTTACGCATGTTTTCGATTGCCAGCTCGATGTCGCCGTTAGCTTCAGTCAGTGCTTTTTTGCAATCCATCATGCCTGCGCCAGTACGTTCACGCAGCTCTTTTACCAGGGATGCGGTAATTTCAGCCATTCTTTATTCCTCGGGAGAATTTGACCTGCCCGGTTCGAAGAACCGCACAGATATGAAAGTAAAAAAGGGGCCTGAGACAGGCCCCCTAACCAAACTTGTAACTACCTGGTTAATAAGGGCTCTAAAAGAGCAAACCTTATTATTCAGCTTCTACGAAGCTTTCTTCCGCTTGGGTAGCCAGATCCTGAGAACGGCCTTCACGGACGGTCGCAGCAACAGCATTCAGGTACAGGGTCACAGCACGGATTGCATCGTCGTTACCCGGGATAACGAAATCAACGCCATCTGGATCAGAGTTGGTATCAACGATAGAGAATACTGGGATACCCAGGTTGTTCGCTTCTTTGATAGCAATGTGCTCATGGTCAGCATCGATAACGAACAGTGCGTCCGGCAGGCCGCCCATGTCTTTGATACCGCCCAGGCTGTTTTCCAGTTTCTCAAGCTCACGAGTACGCATCAGCGCTTCTTTCTTGGTCAGCTTGTCGAAAGTACCGTCCTGAGACTGAGTTTCCAGGTCTTTCAGACGCTTGATGGACTGACGAACGGTTTTCCAGTTAGTCAGCATGCCGCCCAACCAGCGATGGTTCACGAAGAACTGATCGCAGCTGTTTGCAGCTTCTTTTACCGCTTCGCTTGCAGCGCGTTTAGTACCAACGAAAAGGATTTTACCTTTACGAGAAGAGATCTTGTTCAGTTCAGCCAGAGCTTCGTTGAACATCGGTACAGTTTTCTCAAGGTTGATGATGTGAACTTTGTTACGCGCGCCGAAGATGAAAGGCTTCATTTTCGGGTTCCAGTAACGGGTCTGGTGACCGAAGTGAACACCAGCCTTGAGCATGTCGCGCATGGAAACAGTTGCCATGGTAAAAACCTCTATAGATAAAGTTGGGGTTAAGCCTCCACGTATCCCATATTACCGACCCCGAAGGGCACCCCGGAATATGTGCCGATACGTGTGTGTTATTACACAAAGTGAGATTTGGTCGCCTCAGTTCCGAAGAGGAACGGAAGTCCGGCGCGCTTTATACCATAAACAGGCGTCAGACTCCAATAATTGTTGGCGTTACGCACGGTACTGAACGATGAATTTCCTGTTACAGGAGGCATTGCAGTACACGGGCGGCACGAAAGACGAAGTTCAGAATGATTCTCAATTTGGCACAGGACTCGTCAGACTGTTACCATTGACAGCACTTAGACTAGTATTGTCGAAAAATTCGACGCTGATGGACAGAATTCATGGCTATCTCAATAAAGACTCCAGAAGAAATTGAAAAAATGCGCATCGCCGGCCGTCTCGCCGCCGAAGTGCTGGAAATGATCGAGCCGTACATTAAGCCCGGCGTAAGCACCGGTGAGCTGGATCGTATCTGTAATGACTATATCGTTAACGAACAGCACGCCATCTCCGCCTGCCTTGGCTATCACGGCTTCCCGAAATCCGTTTGCATCTCTATTAATGAAGTGGTTTGTCACGGCATTCCGGACGACGAAAAACAGCTCAAAGATGGCGATATCGTCAACATCGACGTGACGGTGATTAAAGATGAGTACCATGGCGATACGTCGAAAATGTTTATCGTCGGCAAACCTACTATTTTGGGCGAGCGTCTGTGCCGTATCACTCAGGAGAGCCTCTATCTGGCGCTGAGAATGGTGAAACCGGGCATCCGTCTGCGTACCCTCGGTGCAGCCATTCAGAAATTCGTGGAAGCGGAAGGTTTCTCTGTCGTCCGTGAATATTGCGGACACGGTATTGGTCGCGTTTTCCACGAAGAGCCGCAGGTGCTGCACTACGATGCGGATGACGGTGGCGTAGTGCTGCAGGCCGGTATGACCTTCACCATTGAACCGATGGTGAACGCAGGCGATTACCGTATTCGTACCATGAAAGATGGCTGGACGGTAAAAACCAAAGACCGCAGCCTTTCCGCGCAATACGAGCACACGATTGTGGTTACCGATACAGGGTGCGAAATTCTCACCCTGCGTAAAGATGACACTATCGATGCTGTGTTAACCGCCGCTTGATAGTATTTAACGGTCCGCGTCGCGGGCCGTTCTTCCCCTCCCCCGCCCCGCTCTACGTCATAGATATAAACGACTTTTCATTTCTCGTTATCTCTTCTAATTTGTCGCATATGTCTTCGCATCCCGAACGCTCTCTGGTTCGGCAATGTCGCGTCCTGCCTTCAACTTATGGGTGGCCTGTTAATGAGCAATACATTTTCTGAACAATTCATCAGTACGGTGAAACCCACCCTTCCGGGCCAACCGGACTATCCCGGGAACTGGCCACAGGACGAACTGAATTGCGCCGCCATCAAGGCGCATATCGATACATTTCAGCAATGGCTGGGGCATGTTTTTGACGCCGGCCTTTCTGCCGAACAACTGATAGAAGCCCGCACGGAATTTATCGATCAGCTCCTGCAACGCCTGTGGCTGGAGTATGCTTTCGGCGACATCGGCGATACCGCGCTGGTTGCCGTGGGGGGCTACGGTCGCGGTGAACTGCACCCGCTGTCGGATATCGACCTCCTTATTTTGAGCCGCACGAAATTGCCTGACGAACAGGCACAAAAAATCGGTGAACTGCTCACGCTCTTATGGGATGTGAAGTTGGAAGTCGGCCACAGCGTGCGTACGCTAAGCGAGTGTCTACAGGAAGGGCTTTCCGATTTAACGGTCGCCACCAATCTGATTGAATCCCGCCTGTTAATTGGCGATGTTGCCCTGTTTCTTGAACTGCAAAAGCATATTTTCAGCGAAGATTTCTGGCCATCGGAAAAATTCTTCCCGGCAAAAGTGGCCGAACAAAATGAGCGCCACCAGCGTTATCACGGCACCAGCTACAATCTGGAGCCCGATATCAAAAGCAGCCCTGGCGGCCTGCGCGATATCCACACCCTGCAATGGGTCGCACGTCGCCACTTTGGCGCAACATCCCTGGATGAGATGGTTGGGTTTGGCTTTTTAACCGAAGCCGAACGCAACGAACTTAACGAGTGTTTGCACCTGCTCTGGCGTATTCGCTTCGCCCTGCACCTTGAACTCAACCGCTATGACAACCGTCTGCTATTTGACCGCCAGCTCAGCGTTGCTCAACGCCTGAATTACGTCGGTGAGGGGAATCAACCGGTCGAGCATATGATGAAGGATTTTTTCCGCGTCACTCGTCGCGTGACCGAACTGAACCATATGCTGTTGCAACTCTTTGATGAAGCGATTTTGGCGCTCACCGAAGATGAAAAGCCGCGCGCCATTGATGATGAATTCCAACTACGCGGCACGCTGATTGACCTGCGCGATGACAATCTGTTTATCCGCGAGCCGCAGGCCATCCTGCGTATGTTCTACATCATGGTGCGTAACAGCAGTATCACCGGTATCTATTCGACCACCTTGCGCCATTTACGCCATGCGCGACGCCACCTGACGCAGCCGTTGTGCTATATCCCCGAAGCGCGGTCAATATTTCTTAGCATGCTCCGTCATCCCGGAGCCGTGAAGCGTGGCCTGCTGCCAATGCATCGCCATAGCGTTTTGTGGGCTTATATGCCGCAGTGGTCGCACATTGTCGGGCAAATGCAGTTCGACCTGTTCCATGCCTATACCGTAGACGAGCACACCATCCGGGTAATGCTGAAACTGGAAAGTTTCGCCAGTGAAGAGACGCGTCAGCGCCATCCGCTTTGCGTGGAACTGTGGCCGCGCCTGACGCATCCCGAGCTTATCCTGATCGCTGCGTTGTTCCACGATATCGCCAAAGGACGCGGGGGCGACCACTCCGTGCTTGGCGCACAGGATGTGCTGAAATTCGCCGAATTACACGGTCTCAACTCCAGGGAAACACAACTGGTTGCCTGGCTGGTGCGCCACCACTTGCTGATGTCTGTCACCGCACAGCGCCGTGATATCCAGGATCCGGAGGTGATCAAACAGTTCGCCGAAGAAGTGCAAACAGAAAACCGTCTGCGCTTCCTGGTGTGCCTGACAGTGGCTGATATTTGCGCCACTAATGAAACCCTGTGGAATAGCTGGAAGCAAAGCCTGCTACGCGAACTCTATTTCGCTACGGAAAAACAATTGCGTCGCGGCATGCAAAACACGCCGGATATGCGCGAACGCGTGCGGCACCATCAGCTCCAGGCGCTGGCGCTGCTGCGTATGGACAATATAAATGAAGAGCAGCTTCATCAGATTTGGGGACGCTGTCGCGCCAACTACTTCGTCCGCCACAGTCCAAATCAGCTTGCCTGGCACGCGCGGCATCTGTTGCAACACGACCTGAGTAAGCCATTGATCCTGCTCAGCCCGCAGGCCACGCGCGGCGGTACGGAGATTTTTATCTGGAGTCCGGACAGGCCTTATTTGTTTGCCGCCGTCTGCGCCGAGCTGGACCGGCGCAACCTGAGCGTGCACGACGCACAGATTTTCACGACCCGTGATGGCATGGCGATGGATACATTTATCGTCCTGGAACCAGACGGTAGCCCACTGTCGCCGGATCGTCATGACGCCATCGGCTTTGGCCTGGAACAGGCGATTACACAGCCCAGTTGGCAGGCACCGCAGCCGCGTCGTCAACCGGCCAAGTTGCGCCACTTTACCGTCGATACGGAAGTGAATTTCCTGCCGACACATACAGACCGAAAAAGTTTCCTGGAGCTCATCGCGCTGGATCAGCCAGGGCTGCTGGCCCGCGTGGGCAAAGTGTTTGCGGACCTTGGCATTTCGCTGCACGGGGCGAGAATTACGACAATTGGTGAGCGAGTAGAAGATTTATTTATAATCGCGACTGCCGACCGGCGTGGCCTTAATAATGAGCTGCAAAAGGAGGTACAACAACGGTTGACAGAGGCCCTCAATCCAAACGATAAAGGGTGACGTGTTTTTTTATATGGAAAGAGTTTAACAATGCAGCAGTTACAGAACGTTATTGAAGCCGCTTTCGAGCGTCGCGCAGAGATCACCCCGGCAAACGCAGATACCGTTACCCGTGAAGCGGTTAACCAGGTTATTGCCCTGTTAGATTCCGGCGCGCTGCGCGTCGCAGAGAAAATTGATGGTCAGTGGGTCACTCACCAATGGCTGAAGAAAGCCGTACTGCTCTCTTTCCGCATTAACGATAATAAAGTTATCGAAGGTGCGGAAAGCCGCTACTTCGATAAGGTACCGATGAAGTTCGCCGACTACGACGAAGCGCGTTTCCAGAAAGAAGGCTTCCGCGTCGTGCCACCCGCGGCGGTGCGCCAGGGCGCGTTCATTGCCCGTAACACCGTGCTGATGCCGTCTTATGTGAATATCGGTGCTTACGTCGACGAAGGCACCATGGTCGATACATGGGCGACTGTCGGTTCATGCGCGCAGATCGGTAAAAACGTTCACCTCTCTGGCGGTGTCGGGATTGGTGGTGTTCTGGAGCCATTACAGGCGAATCCGACCATTATCGAAGATAATTGCTTTATTGGCGCACGTTCCGAGGTAGTAGAAGGTGTTATCGTTGAAGAAGGTTCCGTGATCTCCATGGGCGTGTACATTGGTCAGAGTACACGTATTTATGACCGCGAAACGGGCGAAGTTCACTATGGCCGCGTACCAGCGGGTTCCGTTGTTGTTTCAGGCAACCTGCCGTCTAAAGACGGTAAATACAGCCTGTACTGCGCTGTCATCGTGAAAAAAGTCGATGCCAAAACGCGTGGTAAAGTCGGCATCAACGAACTGCTGCGCACCATCGACTAAGTCATACCCTCTCCTGATTCGGGAGAGGGTGACATATCCCGCCTTTTTTGCATTTCCAGGTGGCGAAAATAGATTTTTTCGTTAATTATTCATAGGTTATGTTGAGCTTAAGGGTACCGCTATGTACGATAATCTGAAAAGTTTAGGCATCACCAATCCTGATGAAATCGATCGCTACAGCCTTCGTCAGGAAGCAAACAACGACATTCTGAAAATCTATTTCCACAAGGACAAAGGCGAGTTTTTTGCGAAAAGCGTAAAGTTTAAATATCCTCGTCAGCGCAAAACGGTGGTCGCGGATGGTATCGGTCAGGGATACAAAGAGGTGCAGGAGATCAGTCCAAACCTGCGCTACGTGATCGACGAGTTAGATCAAATCTGTCAGCGTGATCGGACAGATGTGGATCTGAAACGGAAGATCCTGGACGATCTCCGCCATCTGGAAAGCGTTGTCGCGAATAAGATCAGCGAAATTGAATCCGATCTGGAAAAACTGACACGCAATAAATAATGCGGGAGTGACGCATTCTGATGCCCTCACCCCGTCCCTCTCCTGGCTGGAGAGGGCGCAAACATTAAAAAGGCAACCCAGGTTGCCTTTTTGCTTTCATTTACCGCTGTTCATCCAGTTGCAGCGCCACATAGAGCAGCAACCTGTCGTCAAAGTTCCCCAGATCCAACCCGGTGAGTTCAGAAATACGGTTCAGACGATATTCCAGCGTATTGCGATGAATAAATAACGCCTTTGACGTCGCCAGCGGCTGAACATTGTGGCGGAACCATGCGGAAAGCGTACGGCGCAAAAGGCCATTATTATCCATCGCTTTAAGACGCTGCAGCGGGCGGGAAAGCTCATTCGCCTGCCAGCCGCCGCGTAAACTGTCGAGCAGCACCGGCAGCATCAAATCCTGATAGAAGTAACTACGGCTTTCCGGCATGCGCTGTTTCCCCACCATCATAGTGGTGCGCGCAGTACGGTAGGAACGAGCGATACTGCCCGGCCCGGTAAAGTAGTTACCCAGCGCAACGCGAAAACGCAACTGACCGTTCTCTTTCATGCGCTGAATCAGTTGTTCAACGCGCTTACGATGATCTTCGGCATCCCAGCGACCAAACTGATTCAGTGCCGGTTTAAGCACCACCATTTCGGTCAACGAGACAATCGCAATAAGGTTATTACGCTCAGGCGTGGTCAGGGCATTTTGCAATTGCTGGAGTTCCGCCATCGCGCTGTCCACCCCCAACTGCCCGCTATCGACCTCCACCACGGCAACCACACGCGGCTGATTTAAATCGATGCCCAGACGCTGTGCCCATTCGGTAAGTGCTGGGGTATGCTCTTCTGCCTGAATCAGGTTCATTACCAGCTCTTCACGCAGACGACTGTCCTGAGCCAGCAGGTGCATCAGCCGGGATTGTTCCAGCATCATTTCGGCGGTCATACACACCAGCTCGCCATATTTGCGCAACGACTCAGGCTCACCCGTCAGGCCAATAACGCCGACGATTTCCCCTTCCAGACGCAACGGCAAGTTGATGCCCTGACGGACCCCATGAAGGTGACGGGCCACCGCATCATCGATATCCACCACGCGCCCTTGCGCCAGCACAAGCAACGCGCCTTCGTGCAATTCCCCAATTCGCTCGCGATCACCGCTACCAATAATGCGGCCACGAGCATCCATCACGTTAATGTTTGTATCTATGATGCGCATAGTGCGCGCCACGATATCCTGCGCCATTTTAGTATCAAGATGCCAGCCAGCCATGTAACCCTCCCGTGAGCAGAGCACAAGCATATGGGAGATAATTACGGGGTGCACTGTGCAAATGCACAAAGCAGGCGGTGGAAGTATGGAGTTGTGGAAGGCCTCACAAAATCTGAGGAGAGCGCCCTCTTCTCCCGAATGGAAGAAGAGGGCTTAAGCGGGTTACTGCATCAGCAGATAGATTGAAGTATCACCACGCTGAATATTCAAAGCAAGGACCGAAGGCTTGCTGTCGATGATTTTGCGCAACTCGCCAAGGTTTTTCACCGGTTGCTGGTTAGCCCCCACGATGATATCCCCTTTCTTAAGACCAATGCGCGCAGCAGGCGTGTTGGCTTTCACCACGTTCACGACAACGCCCTCATCTTTACCATTGTTGCTCATTTCAGCGCCTTCAATGCCGCTGAAAATATTGCCGGACTCGACCTGATTCTGGCTGCTCTGCTGCAGTTCAAGGCTCACATTCACAGGTTTACCGTCGCGAACCAGACCCAGTTGCACTTTGCTGCCGATAGGCATAGAACCCACTTCCGCACGCAGCGCGGCGAAGCTGCTGATCGGTTTGCCATTCAGCGAAGTAATCACATCACCGGCTTTCACACCTGCTTTCGCAGCCGCAGAATTTGGCATGACCTGGCTGACAAAGGCACCGCGCTGAGCATCGACTTTCATCGCTTTCGCCAGCTCAGAGTTCAGTTCAGTCCCCATGATTCCCAGCTCGCCACGACGTACCTGGCCATACTGCACCATCTGCGCCGTCAGGTTTTTCACCATATTACTTGGGATAGCAAAGCCGATACCGATGTTGCCGCCATCCGGAGCGAGGATGGCGGTATTGATACCGATCAGTTCACCATTCAGGTTAACCAGCGCACCGCCGGAGTTACCCCGGTTGATCGCCGCATCGGTCTGGATAAAGTTTTCATAGTTTTCCGCATTCAGGCCGCTGCGACCCAGCGCAGAGACAATACCTGAGGTCACGGTTTCACCCAGGCCAAACGGGTTACCGATAGCCACGGTATAATCACCAACGCGCAGAGCGTCAGAGTCAGCCAGCTTAATAGCCGTCAGGTTTTTCGGATCCTGAATTTGCACCAGTGCGATATCGGAACGCGGGTCTTTACCAACGATTTTGGCATCGAATTTACGGCCATCGCTCAACTGAACTTTAATAGAGGTCGCATTATCCACCACGTGGTTGTTTGTCACGACATAGCCTTTAGCTGCGTCAATGATGACACCGGAACCCAGAGCCATAAATTTCTGTTGCTGAGCGCCATCACCCCCGGGGCCACCTTGCCCGCCCGGAGCACCACCGCCCTGACAGAAAGGCGAACTCTGGAAGGGAGAACCGTCCTGGCAGAACGGGGAATTATCACCGAAGAACTGCTGGAAATTACGCGGCATACGCGGCGTATTAACCGTGGTGCTGCCTTCTACGTTAATACTTACAACGGATGGCATGACCTGTTCCAGCATGGGTGCCAGGCTTGGCATCTGCTGCGAAGTCGACACCGATGAGGCGGTTTCAGCAGCCATCCCGGAAACAGGGGACAGCGCTAGGCTTAAAGCCAACGCCAGTGCACTCATTGCTAAAGTCGTTTTTTTCATGTCTCTCAATCTCTTTACTGGTAACGCAAACGGCTGTGTATGTATAACTCAGAGTCGCTTTATAGCGTGAAGTTCCGGGATTAAGTTTTTGGAAAAAGTAAAAATTTATTGTCCGTCTTTACAATTCCCAACCGATTATTCCACCGCCATCAAGCGGCGGTATTCATCCCATGCATATAAATCTGTCATTCCGCTGATATAGTCCTGGATGAGCCGACAACGGTGATAATATTCCATTATCGCGAAGTCGCTCCCTTCCGGGGATAATTTGCTCACGGCTTCAACGTAAGCCAGTCGATGGCGCGTTGATAACTTCTGGAACAAGCGTGATTCAATCGGCAAACGTCGCACGCGATCTTTTTCCACAAGCTCTGAAAAATCCGCCAGCGATAATTGCAGTAGCGGACGATAAATCTCCAAAAGCCCACTGATTACGCGATATCCCTGTAACTCCAGTTGTTCAACATCGGGATGACTAAACACCTCTTTAATGGCGACATTTTTATAAAGTTCAAGGAGCTGGCTATAATCGCTGTCATCTTCCAGCAGGGCGTGATTGAATTCTCCGCTGAATATTTGCGGTAGGTTTTCAATAAATCGCTGCGCGGCATAAGGCACAAGTTTATTTAAGGTATTTACACGTAAATACATAAAGAACTGATCTTCGGCGCTGCGGCTTAATGAATTTGCGCGGGATTTCTCCCAGGCGTTCTCCACTACCTGAGAGAACAAAGAACCTTTACTGTGTTCACCCCAGGCGTCATAGAGATGCTGATAGAGTTGCTCTGCGGTAAAAATGCGCTTTTCCACCGCATCTTCAAGGTCAGCTACGCAATAGGAAATATCATCAGCAGCTTCCATTATCCAGGTCAGTGGGAAACGACTGTAAGTATCGAGCTCAAGTTCTTTACGCAGCCGGGCGACATACGTCTCTTCGGAAAAATAAAAACCCGGCTTTTTCATTAAATAACTGTGGGTGGATGGCGGTGGACCACTCCACCAGGCAGGCCGGGTATATTTTAAAATACAGCCCACCTGTGCCCAGGTCAGATTCATGCGCATCAGGGTGTGAACCAGACGAATACCCTGCGCATTTCCTTCAAAATGGCTGAGATCCTGGCGCACCTTACGGCGTAGCGCATTGAGAGCATCTTCCCCCTCCCGCAGACGCAGCGCCACCACTTCGCAGCGATCGTCCGTCAGAGGCTGGCTGGCAGCATCCTCTGGCGCCAGGCGCTGACGAAACCAGTCATTGATTGCCGCCTCGCCAAAATGACCAAATGGCGGATTACCAATGTCGTGCATCAGGCACGCCATCTCAACAATGCTTTCAAAAGGGCCGGTAAGTTCATCCAGGCCATAGGTTTCAAGCAGACGAAGCTCTTTCAGGCGGCTTAACACCTCTTTGGCGATGTAACGCCCAACCTGCTGCACTTCCAGCGAATGGGTCAACCGCGTGCGCACCGCCGCGTTACGTTCCAGGGGGAAGACCTGCGTTTTTTGCTGCAGACGGCGAATCGCCGCCGAGTTGATTATCCGCCCGCGATCGCTTTCAAAAATGCGCAGGATTTCGCGCTCAGTTTTCACGCCTTGTGGCGAACGGTAGCGACGATGCCAGTTTATTTTTTTGCGAAAATCGATCTCAGCCATTTCCTCTCCTGTCAGCGAGGCGTCACGGGGTATCATGCAATTGTGTATGCCATGATAGACTATGCCCTGTAAACGTATCCCTGTCTTATCACATTAGCGAGTATCTCCATGAAAATTGGCATTATTGGTGCAATGGAAGAAGAAGTTACGCTGTTGCGTGACAAAATCGAAAATCGTCAGACGCTGACCATTGGCGGCTGTGAAATTTACACCGGTACGCTGAATGGTACAGAAGTCGCCCTGCTGAAATCTGGCATCGGCAAAGTGGCCGCCGCAATGGGCGCAACACTGCTGCTGGAACGCTGCAAGCCGGATGTGATTATCAATACAGGTTCCGCTGGTGGTCTGGCGTCAACCCTGAAAGTCGGCGATATCGTGGTCTCTGACGAAGCACGCTATCACGACGCGGACGTCACAGCATTTGGCTACGAGTTCGGCCAGTTGCCCGGTTGCCCGGCGGGCTTTAAAGCAGATGAAAAACTGGTTACTGCGGCAGAAAGCTGCATTAAACAGCTCAATCTGAACGCGGTTCGCGGTCTGATTGTCAGCGGTGATGCCTTTATTAACGGCTCCGTGGGTCTGGCCAAAATTCGCCATAACTTCCCGCAAGCCGTAGCCGTTGAAATGGAAGCAACCGCCATTGCGCATGTCTGCCATAACTTTGGCGTACCCTTTGTGGTGGTGCGCGCCATCTCCGACGTGGCCGACCAGCAATCCCACCTGAGCTTTGATGAGTTCCTCGTGGTTGCCGCAAAACAGTCCAGCCTGATGGTTGAGACACTGGTGCAGAACCTGGCACGTGGCTAAATATTTGTTCAGGGCGCTGGCCGCCCTGCTTATTTTTGCTTCGGCGTGGCTTTGCGCCGCGCCGCGCGTGATCTCCCTCTCTCCTGCGAATACGGAAATGGCCTTTGCCGCTGGCATCACGCCTGTGGGCGTCAGCAGCTATTCAGACTTTCCCCCTGAGGCGAAAAAAATCGAGCAGGTTGCCACCTGGCAAGGACTCAACATCGAGCGGATTGTGGCGTTAAAACCCGACGTCGTCCTCGCCTGGCGCGGCGGCAATGCGGAACGTCAGGTCGATCAACTGGAACGGCTGGGTATCAAGGTGCTGTGGCTGGATTCGGTAACCATCGAACAAGTCGCAGAATCTTTAGCCGGGCTCGCACAATACAGCCCACACCCCAAACAAGCACAGCAGGCATCAACTGAGCTGCTGGCCCAGTATCAGGCGCTGAAAAAACAGTATGCCGGGCAGACGAAAAAACGGGTGTTTCTGCAGTTTGGCGGAGAACCGCTTTTCACCAGCGGTAAAGGCTCGCTGCAAAACGAAGTGCTGGAACTGTGCGGGGGCGAGAATATCTTTGCCGCCAGCCGGGTTCCCTGGCCCCAGGTGAGTCGTGAGCAAGTGCTGGCGCGCGAGCCCCATGCGATCGTGGTAGCAGGAAATGTGAGCGAAATTCCTAAAATCGAACAATTCTGGCACAAACAGCTCGATATTCCGGTCATTCCGCTAACCAGCGACTGGTTTGAGCGCGCCGGTCCGCGTATTATCCTCGCCGCTCAACAACTCTGCCCTGCCCTGGCGCAGGTGAAATAACCGGGGATTAAACCATGCTCGTCTACTGGCTGGATATTGTCGGTACCGCTGTTTTTGCCATCTCAGGTGTGCTGCTTGCCGGAAAACTCCGGATGGATCCTTTTGGTGTGCTGGTATTAGGCGTGGTAACCGCCGTCGGTGGCGGCACGATCCGCGATATGGCGCTCGCCCATGGCCCTGTATTCTGGGTGAAAGATCCGACCGACCTGGTGGTGGCAATGGTCACCTGTATGCTGACGATTTTGCTGGTTCGCCAGCCAAGGCGTCTGCCGAAATGGGTGCTGCCAGTGCTTGATGCCGTCGGGCTGGCCGTATTTGTCGGTATTGGGGTAAACAAAGCGTTTATGGCTGGCACCGGGCCGTTGGTCGCAACGGGTATGGGGGTGCTGACCGGTGTTGGCGGTGGGATTATTCGTGATGTGCTGGCACGCGAAGTACCGATGATCCTGCGAACGGAAATCTACGCCACCGCTTGTATCATTGGCGGCATTGTCCATTCAACAGCGGCTTACTCTTTTGATGTGCCGCTGGAAAACGCTGCGATGCTTGGAATGGTGGTCACATTGGGCATTCGCCTTGCCGCCATACGCTGGCATCTCAAGCTGCCGACATTCGCGCTGGATGAGAATGGCAGATAGCAAAAAGCCGTGTCACTGACACGGCTTTTTTGTGGCATCCGAACAGGGATCAGATGCTGAATGAGGATCCGCAACCGCAGGTGCTTGTTGCGTTCGGGTTGGTTACCACAAAACGGGAACCTTCCAGACCTTCGGTATAATCAACCGAACCACCCACCAGATATTGCAGACTCATCGGGTCAACAACAAGGCCTACGCCCTGTTTCTCAATGGTCATGTCGCCATCGTTGATCTGGTCGTCAAACGTGAAGCCATACTGGAAGCCACTGCAACCGCCGCCCGTAATGTAGACACGCAGTTTCAGGTTCGGATTGTCTTCATCCGCAATCAGGTTTTTCACTTTACTGGCTGCTGCGTCGGTAAACTGCAGCGGCAGCGCTACATCGTCACTCATTTTTCGCTCCCATTCATACTGCGATCTGGGCAAATAATAACCCGATCATTTTGGCTATTATCTATTACCCTGGTTATTCGTTCAAGTATTCTCCCTCTGAGGTGGCTATCCTTTCCGTGCGCAATACTTTTATCCTCTTCCAGGAATCCCTTAGAATAAGCCCCATTGTTTTTAACAAACCAGGAACGATTTCATGAGTAAGTCAGAAAACCTCTACAGCGCCGCACGCGAACTTATCCCCGGCGGCGTTAACTCGCCGGTACGCGCCTTCACCGGCGTAGGAGGCACGCCGCTGTTTATTGAGCGCGCTGACGGCGCTTACCTCTACGACGCCGATGGCAAAGCTTACATTGATTACGTCGGCTCCTGGGGTCCGATGGTGCTCGGTCACAACCATCCGGCTATTCGCAATGCGGTAATTGAAGCCGCCCAGCGCGGTCTGAGTTTTGGCGCGCCGACCGAGATGGAAGTGAAAATGGCCGAACTGGTGACTCAACTGGTACCGACCATGGATATGGTGCGTATGGTGAACTCCGGTACCGAAGCCACCATGAGTGCGATTCGTCTGGCTCGCGGTTTTACCGGTCGCGACAAAATCATCAAATTTGAAGGCTGCTACCACGGCCACGCAGACTGCCTGCTGGTCAAAGCGGGATCCGGCGCATTGACGCTGGGCCAGCCAAACTCTCCGGGCGTGCCGGCGGACTTCGCCAAACATACCCTGACGTGCACCTATAACGATCTGTCGAGCGTCCGCGACGCTTTCGAGCAATATCCGCAGGATATCGCCTGTATCATCGTTGAGCCGGTCGCGGGTAACATGAACTGTATTCCGCCGAAAGATGACTTCCTGCCGGGCCTGCGCGCGCTCTGTGATGAGTTCGGCGCGTTGCTGATTATCGACGAAGTGATGACCGGCTTCCGCGTCGCGCTGGCGGGTGCGCAATCTTACTATGACGTCACGCCGGACCTGACTTGCCTGGGTAAAATCATCGGCGGCGGAATGCCGGTGGGCGCATTTGGTGGCCGCCGCGACATTATGGAAGCCCTGGCGCCGACAGGCCCGGTCTATCAGGCCGGTACACTTTCCGGCAACCCCATTGCCATGGCCGCTGGTTATGCCTGCCTGACCGAAGTGTCGCTGGTGGGCGTGCATGAAACCCTCAATGATCTGACGGCATTGCTGGCAGATGGCCTGATTGATGCAGCGCGCGGCCAGGGTATTCCACTGGTGGTCAACCACGTAGGCGGCATGTTCGGTCTGTTCTTTACCGATGCGCCGGAAGTGACCTGTTATCAGGATGTGGTGGCCTGCGATGTGGAACGCTTTAAGCGCTTCTTCCATCTGATGCTTGAAGAGGGTGTCTATTTTGCGCCATCAGCTTTCGAAGCAGGTTTTATGTCCATCGCGCATAGCGAAGAAGATATCCGCAATACGGTTGATGCAGCACGCCGCGTGTTTGCGAAGCTGTAATTTCTGACGAGACAGGTGTCGCCTTGCGTGGCACCTGTTCAGCCAGAATCGTATCCCGGATAAGGCGCTTGCGCCGTCATCCGGGACACGCCCTGGTGGCGCAACGCTTACCAGGGCTACATTAGGGCCGCATCGGCGCTCCACCGCTTATCGGCTCTGCTTTCTCAACAAATAGATAAAATACGGCGCGCCGATAAAGGTCGACAGCAGTCCTGCCGGGACCTGGTAGGGAAACATCATCATCCGCCCGCACCAGTCGGCAAACACCAACAGAAGCCCACCCGTCAGCGCAGACATAACGATATGCGGCATGGTACGGCGAAAACCCATCATACGCGCGATATGCGGTGCCATCAGGCCGATAAAACTCAGCGGGCCAATGGTCATCGTTGCGGTTGCCGTTAACGCCGCCGCCAGCAGCAATAGCCCGATACGTGATGTGGTCAACGCCATCCCCACCGAACGCGCCGTATCACCGCCCAGCGGCAATACCGTCAGCCAGCGACGACATAACGGCACCAGCGCGAGGAGCACGACCATCATCAGGCCCGTAAGCATCACCTGCTCAAAGGTCGCGTGATAGGTCGAACCGGAAATCCACGTCAGGATCTTCGCCATACGCGGATCGCCGCTTGCCTGCAACATCATCAACAGCATGGTGAACGCGGTACTGAGCGCCATCCCGGCCAGTAGCATACGGTGCGGCGAAAAGCCCCCGCGACCGGCGGCAATCAGAATGATCAGCAGCGTAATGGCCGCACCGAGACTGCCGGCTGGCATCAGCCAGCCAAACGCATTCCCCGGCACGAAGAACAGCATGACCACAACACCGAAGGCCGCTCCGGAGCTAATCCCCAGCACTTCCGGGCTTGCCATCGGGTTCCCCGTCAGGCGCTGAATAATACACCCGGCTACCGCCAGCATGATTCCGGCGGTCAGCGCGGCGATAATCCGCGGCAAACGCCACTGCATTAGATCGTCAAGCATCGTACCGCTAATCCAGCGCCAGCCTTCCGCGTCGCGTCCGAACGAAAGAGCCACCAGTACGCCCAGTAGCAATACAACCAGCCCGGCCAGCGCAAACCATTGCACGTTTTGCCGTTCCGTGGGGACATTGTCCCCGACATCCATCGAAGGCGCGCTCATGCTGCGCAAACGCGGCAGCAGCCACAGTAACAGCGGCGCGCCAATCAGCGCCGTCATAGATCCTGTGGAGACCTCTCTCCATACGCGGGCAAGCCACAGGATAAGCTGGTCAGATAGCCAAAGAATCAGGGCGCCAATCAGGGGGGCGAGCATCAGACGCGCCAACAGACGCCGCGCACCGAGCATTTTCGCCAACAAGGGTGCAAACAGGCCGATAAAACCGATAATCCCGACCGCATTCACCAGCAGTGCGCTGAGTACGATCGCAAGCGTAAGCGCGGCCAGACGCGCCATTGATAACGCGAGACCAAGATTGCGGGCAACGCCATCATCCAGCCCCATTAATGTTAATGGTCGCAGCAACAACAGGGTGAGCACCACGCCGCCGATCAACTGCGGCCACAGGCGCTGCACGCCGCTCCAGTCGGTCTGGGTAAGCGTACCGGTACTCCACAGGAACATACTTTGCAGCGCATCGTGGTGGAAAATCACCAACAACTGGTTGACCGCCCCGCAGTAGAGGCTCACCACCAGCCCTGCCAGAATGAGCGTCACCGGAGAAAGCCGTTTGCCCCAGGCAACCCCAAACACCAGCGCGCCAACCACACAGGCGCCGGCCAGCGCGGCAAACTGCGTGGTCAACGCGCCCGGAAGCGCCCAGAGCGTGACGATGGTGATGCCCAGTTGCGCGCCGGTAGAGACCCCAAGCGTTGTAGGTTCTGCCAGCGGGTTACGTAAGACCTGCTGGAACAGTACCCCCACCAGCCCCAGGCCAGCCCCGACTAACAGCGAAATCACCAGTCGTGGCAGCAGGCTGTAATGGAACAGCATCTGTTCAATCACATCAACGTTGGGCGAAAAAAGCGCCTGCCCCCACTGTGCACGGGGAAGTGCGGCATTCAAATTCAGCCAGGTTAGCCAGGCACCAGCAATGAATAACACCGCCAGTAGCAGGCCCGGCAGTAACGCAAACGGTCTTCTCATGCTTTGCCCCCGAGCGCGTTATCCAGAACACGCACAAAGTGCATGGCAGAGAGCGTCGCGCCATAGAACCAGACGGCAGGTACGCGCTGGAATCGGCCCGCGCGAACAAATGGCATCGCCTGCCACAGCGGGGTCGCCATCAACTTACGCATATCAGCATCATTACCGTGGTCAAAACAGAGAACATCGACGTCTTTATACATCGCCAGGCGATCAATCCCCACGGCGGTGCTTCCCCAGAACGAGGTTTCCCCCTGCCAGGCGTTTTGAATACCAAACTCATCCAGGACTTCCTGGAACAGGCAGTTGCGGGTAAAGACCAGCATGTGGCGTGCATCCAGCAGCGTCATCAGCAGCAGCGGGCGTTCGCCACGCGGTCTGAAGTGCGGTTTTCTGTCGGCAATAAAGCTATCGAAGGTATCCAGATGCGCTTTTGCCGCCGCTTCCATATGGAATAGCTGTGCCATCTCGTTGAGGGATTTTCGTGCCGTCGCCAGCGGTTTCTTGCCGTCGCTAAAATTGAACCCCTGCCCCGGCGCGATTCTCGCCAGTACATCGGCAGAGGGGCCATAGCCGGCAGACCAGACCAGGAAAGAAGGTTTCATCTGCGTAAGCAGTTCCAGATTGGGCTCCGTGCGCAGCCCAACATCAATCACCCCGGCGGGGAGCGCAGGCTCATTCACCCACAGATTGTAATTGGGAATATCGGCAATGCCGTAAGGTTTAATCCCCAGCGCCAGCAGCAGTTCGACCGGCAGCCACTCCAGACCGACAATCCGCTGCGTGTCGATTTCCGCGGCCTGCGCGCTGCGCATCTGCCACAGCAAAGGAGAGAGCGCCATCATCGTCAACAGGCGACGACGGCTAATCAGGTTCAGGCCATCCATCAATAGACAAAGCTCACCGGGGCAGCACCTGACGGGTGAGGAAGAATCCCCATCGGGATACCGTAAATTTGTTCGAGAGTCTCCGCGCGCATGAGTGTATCCGGGGTCCCCTGGGCAATCATTTCACCGGCGCGTAATGCGACAAGGTAATCGCAATAGCGCGCCGCCATATTGATATCGTGTAACACGGCAATTACCGTCAGCCCGCGTTGCTGGCTTAAACGATGCACCAGCGCCAGCACGTCCACCTGATGAGCGATATCCAGCGCCGAGGTTGGTTCATCCAAAAGCAGACAACGGCTATCCTGTGCCACCAGCATGGCAATCCATGCTCGCTGACGTTCACCGCCGGACAGGCTATCAACCAGACGATGCGCCAGTGGTTTGAGTCCAACCAGCGCTATCGCCTCTTCCACTTTCTCTCTGTCAGCCACACCAAAACGGCCCAGCGCGCCATGCCACGGATACCGACCAATCGCCACCAGCTCACGTACCGTCATCCCTTCTGCCTGAGGCAACTGCTGCGGCAGATAGGCCACCTTACGGGCAAAGGATTTACTGCTCCAACTTGCCAGCGGCTGTCCGTCGAGCAGAACATCTCCCTGCGAAGGCGGTTGATGACGCCCCAGCATTTTCAGCAGTGTGGATTTCCCTGAACCGTTATGCCCGATAAGGCCAGTGACTTTACCAACCGGAAAGGTCAGAGAAAGGGGATGCAGCAGCGTGCGGCCAGGCACACTGAATGTGACGTCGGTGAGTTGAAACGTGGTATCGGGAAGCGCGTTGTTTTCCTGCATGAGTGCCAACTTTTAAAAGGGCACGGCGAACCGTGCCCGAAGAGAGATTAGAAGCGGAAGGTTGCTGTCGCCACCACCTGGCGCTCAGCCCCCCAGAAGCAACCATAGGTATTAAAGCAGCTTGCGACGTACTCGCGATCGAACAGGTTGTTCACGTGTAACGCCACATTAGAGCCCGCCAGGCCTACACGCGCCAGATCGTAACGCACCAGAGCGTCAACTAACGTGTAACTCCCCACTTTGAAAGAGTTCGCCGGATCGCCCTGGCTGGAACCGGTAAAGCGAGCGCCGGTACCCAGCGTCAGACCAGAGAGCGCGCCATCAAAGATGGTGTAATCGCCCCACAGAGATGCCATGTGTTTTGGCACCTGGGCAGGCGTGTTGCCTTTGTAGTTGGTATCGGTAGTGTACTCAGCGTCGGTATAGGTATAAGAACCGACCACATTGATGCTGGCAGAGAGTGCCGCTTTCGCTTCAAGCTCAACGCCGCGCGCACGGATTTCGCCGCCTTCAACCGAGTAGAAAGATCCCGCCGGATCGCCCATCAGGTTGTTGGTTTTGGTCAACTGATACACTGCACCGGTCAGCACAATCGGACGATCTTTTGGTACGTATTTCACGCCCGCTTCGTACTGCTTACCTTTAGACGGTGCGAAAATCTTGCCATTCTGGCCCGTCGTGGATGCCGGTTCGAAGGATTCGCTATAGCTAAAGTATGGTGTTACACCATTGTCGAACAGGTAGTTAACGCCACCGCGCCAGGTGAACTGCTTATCGTCACGGGTGGTTTGTATGCCAGTGGTACGGGTCAGGGTTTCCTGCTTCGCCCAGTCATAACGCCCCCCGAGGGTGACCAGCACTTTGTCCCACTGCGCCTGATCCTGCGCATACACACCGGTCTGTTTCTGTTTATTCAGCACCTGATAAGGACCTGAGTTAGTCAGATCTTTGGTACCGAAATCGAAATCAGAAGAGACAGGGTTGTAGAGATCCAGCAACGGAACAGAGTTGTCATAACCGAACCAGGAGTCGATATCATTACGCATACGCATAAAGTCAACGCCAGTCAGCAGGGTATGATCTACATCGCCAGTGGCGAATTTGCTCTGCAACTGAGTATCCACAGTGAACGTCTGCAGGCGTTCGCTATCAACGACGTATTTACGTGCCAGATAGTGGCCTTTATCCGCTGCAGAGAGCGCATTACAGCTAGCGTTAAAACCATTGGCTGAATCTGAGCAGACGCCGTAACCATAGACGCTATTCTGCGCGACTTTGTTTTCCGCGTAACGCAGGTTCTGGCGCAGCGTGAAGGTATCGTTAAAGCCATGTTCGAAGCTGTAACCCACCATTTTCTCATTACGGGAATAGGTGTTGTTCTTCGCGCCTTCGTTGAAGTCGGTCGGCAGACGGGAGCCATTTGGCAGCGGCTGAACGGTCCCCTCTTTCGGTAACCAGCCGTAGTAACCCGTATCCGGTTCGTTCTGGAAATAAGAAAGGAATGTGAAGTTCGTTTTGTCATCAGGACGCCAACTGAAAGACGGCGCAATGGTGTAGCGCTGCTCTTTTGCCCCTTCCTGTTGGGCGTTAGCGGAGCGTGCCAGGCCGGTCAAACGATAAGAATAAACGCCGTCGTCATCCAGCGCGTCGCTAAAATCAAAACCTGTCTGGTACAGGTTATCGGTGCCCATCTTGAACTGCACTTCATACAGCGGCGTCGTTGTCGGACGTTTGCTGACCATGTTCAGTAACCCACCCGGGCTGCTCTTACCGTACAGCACAGAAGCCGGGCCGCGCAGGATTTCAGCACGTTCGAGCATGTAAGGATCAATCACCGCGTCGTTGTAGAAGTTGCCCTGCATCTTCATACCGTCGAGGTAGTTATTCTGGCTCTGACCATCTGCGGCAAAACCACGAATGACAAGATAGTCATAGGTGTTGGATGCGCCACGCGTCCCCACGGCGACACCCGGCGTGTAACTCAGCGCTTCCTTCACGGACTTCGGCTGATGCAGGGCCATCTCTTCGCTGGTTACCACGGAGATAGACTGCGGGGTCTTCTCAATCGGGGTGTCGGTCTTGGTCCCCGTCGCAGAGTGGCGCGCGGCAATCGTTGCCGCCGGGCCCCAGGCATTTTCCTGCCCCGCCGTGCTGCTGGAGGTTACGGTAACGGTTTCTTCAGGTTGGGTCGTTGCAGCCTGTGCATAGACAGACATGCCGCTAACCGCTGTGGCTACAACTACTGCGAGTTTACGCAGTGAGGTGTTGACTGGCTGAGCAGTTTTTAGACGCGCCATTGTTTGTTCTCTGACAATGAGTGAATGATAACGTAAACGATAATTATTATTATGACGGCAGCATAATATGCGAAGCGCCGACCGCATAGCAAGCGCTAAGCGGCCCTGCTCGGTGTGAGGGATTAATAAACAACCAGGTAAAAAGGATGGCGTTAAAAAGGAATTAAAAAGGATTTAAAACGAGGTTAAAGAGATGTTCCAGCCATGCCTAAATCAAAAACCCCCAGCCGGGCGACTGGGGGTTTGAGCATTAGTTACTACCGAACATATCTTTAATCCAGCCTGCAACACCGTCGCTCTTCTCTTGCTGCTGCGGTGGCTGTTGCTGAGGCTGCTGCTGTTGCGGCGGCGGGGTTGACTGATCGAACGGATTACCCTGCGGCTGCTGCTGCATCATCGGATTTTGCTGGCACAGCGTTTCCGGGCTGGTCGTCCAGACCGGCAGTGAACGCACACCGCCACCGCCGCAAATGAAGTTGCCCATATCATCCACGCTCATGGTGGTGATATCTTCCGGCGGCGTCAGATCCAGCGGAATTGGCGACTGGTTTGCCAGATAGCGCTGATAGATAGCCATCGCCCCGCTCGCACCATACAGCTTGGTCGGCTGGTTATTATCACGCCCAACCCAGGTAATCGTCACTTCACGCCCGTCAATCCCGGCAAACCAGGTATCGACGTTATTGTTGGTGGTACCGGTTTTCCCTGCCAGATGCAGCCCCGGATATTTTGCGCCGAGCTGGCGCCCGGTACCGCGCTGAATAACCTGCTGCATGGTCCACAGGGTCAGATAGGCCGCCTGTGCAGGTACCGCACGCTCAGACTGCGGATAACTCTGGTACAGCACCGTACCATCCTCTGCAATGACTGAACGCAGCGCAGACAACGTTGCGCGGTTACCGCCGCTGGCGATGGTCTGGAACGCTTGCGCGACTTCAATCGGCGTCAGGTTGAGCGCCCCCAACAGCATGGACGGGTTAGCCGTTAACTGATCTTTAGGCGCACCTAATTTCAACCAGGTGTCGGTCACCGCAGGCAGCCCCATTGCCATCCCGAGGTTAACTGTCGGCACGTTCATGGAGCGCGTTAACGCATCCACCAGCATCACCTGACCGCTAAAACGGTGGTCGTCGTTTTGCGGTGCCCAGACCTGACCATTCGACAGGCGCAGTGAAATCGGCGCATCGGCAATGGAGGTATTCAGACGGAATTTATCCGGCTGGCTTAGCGCTGTCAGGTAGGTCGCCGGTTTTGCCAACGAGCCGATAGAGCGGCGCGCCTGCATTGCACGGTTATAGCCCGCAAATTGCGGCGTCGCCCCGCCGACCATTGCACGGACTTCGCCACTGAAGCGATCCACAACCACCATCGCGGTTTCCAGGTCGTCCAGTTTACGCTGCTTGATCAAGGCCGGAATACCTTCCACCGCCGCTTTTTCTGCCGCGTCCTGCGCAACAGAATCAAAGGTGGTGAAAATCTTCACGCCCGACAAGTCCTTCACTTTGTCATCGCCGAGTTTAGCCTGAAGCTCCTGACGGACCATCTGCATAAACGCAGGCTGCGGCGAAATCACGCCACCACGCGGCTGCACACCAAGTGGACGAGCGCTGAGCATGTCGTAAAGCTCCTGGTCAATCACCTTCTGCTCTTGCATCAGGCGCAGGACAAGGTTACGTCGCTCCAGGGCCAGTTTTGGGTTACGCCACGGGTTGTAGATTGACGCCCCTTTCACCATCCCGACCAACATCGCCTGCTGGTCGAGACTCAGCTCTTCCACCGGACGGCCAAAGTAGTAAAGGCTTGCCAACGGGAAACCACGGATTTCGTTATCACCGCTCTGCCCGAGGTACACTTCGTTCATGTACAGTTCAAGGATACGATCCTTGCTGTAACGGGCATCGACGATCAGTGCCATATAGGCTTCGTTAGCCTTACGCCAATAGGAGCGCTCGCTGCTCAGGAACAGGTTTTTTACCAATTGCTGGGTCAGCGTACTCGCCCCCTGCACCGTACGTCCGGCGGTCAGGTTCGCCAGCACCGCACGGCCAATCGAGTAAAAACTGATACCATCATGCTCGTAGAAGTGGCGGTCTTCGGTCGCCAGCAGCGTATCCACCAGCAGATCCGGGAAGCCACTGCGCGGGACAAACAGACGCTGTTCGCCGTTAGGCGAGGAAAGCATGGTGATCAAACGCGGATCGAGACGGAAGAAACCGAACTGACGGTTACTGTCCATGTTCTCAATGCTATCGAGTCGGTCGCCATCAAACGTCAGACGAGCCCGGACCTGCCCTTCTTTGCTATCAGGGAAGTCAAACGGGCGGCGGATCATCTCAATGCTTTTCGCCTGCACGGTAAACTCGCCAGGACGCGTCATCTTCGTCACCTGACGGTACTGTGTGGCTTCCAGCAGTTTGACCATCTCGTTTTTGCTGATGGGCATATCCGGCTCAAGGTTGACCATACGGCCATAGACGGCAGCCGGCAGTTGCCACACTTTGCCATCGATACGGCTGCGGATCTTCTGATCCAGGTACACGCCATAAATGGCCAGCAGCACCGCACCCACGATACAAATTTTCAACAGCAGCCAGAACCAACGGCGCTTACCGCGAGGTTTACCGCCTTTACCTTTCCCTTTGCGCGGCGCTGAGTCCTGCTCATCGCCATCATCATCTTCGTAATCGTCGTATTCCTCTTCTCTGACTCGACGACGACTTACTTTCTCTTTTGCCGGACGTGAAGGTCTGCTCTTACGTCCAATTGGCTCGCGGTCATTCCCCGCCATGCTCTCTCTCCGCAACATTCAGGCGCAAGGGCCTGATTCTCAGTTCTTCCGCCTCCAGGCAGAAGAAGAAATCTCTCAAAATAAACAGTAAGATTTTCTCAACGAGAAAATCTTTAGTGTCTGCACCCTCTCCCTGTGGGAGAGGGACGGGGTGAGGGCATCAGGTCGCACTCCAGGTAAACAGCAAGATTTTCTCAACGAGAAAATCTTAGTGTCTGCACCCTCTCCCTGTGGGAGAGGGCCGGGGTGAGGGCATCAGGCCGCACTCCAGGTAAACAGCAAGATTTTCTCAACGAGAAAATCTTTAGTGTCTGCACCCTCTCCCTGTGGGAGAGGGCCGGGGTGAGGGCATCAGGCCGCACTCCAGGTAAACAGCAGATGTTCTCAACGAGAAAATCTTAGCGTCTGCACCCTCTCCCTGTGGGAGAGGGCCGGGGTGAGGGCATCAATCTGCCCCGCCCATAACTACGAATACTTTTTCGTGCGCCGCGTCGGTGCGGCATTCGCCGGATCGTCAGGCCAGACATGTTTCGGGTAACGCCCTTTCATCTCTTTTTGCACTTCACGGTAGGCGCCCTGCCAGAACGCCGCTAAATCGCGCGTAATTTGCAGCGGACGCTGAGCCGGGGAAAGCAGTTCCAGTACCAGCGCAATGCGCCCCTGAGCGATAACAGGCGTTGTGGCCTCACCAAACATCTCCTGCATACGCACCGCCAGAGCAGGCGGATTATCCTCATGATAACGAATGGCAATCCGACTTCCCGTCGGCACAGTGTAATGCCCAGGCAGTTCACTATCCAGACGTTGACGCAAAGGCCAGGGTAAGAAAGCTTTTAATGCTTCGCCCACGTCCAGCGCTTTCAACGCGCGAAGCGAATGTACGCCCCCCATTTGCGGTAACAGCCAGCTTTCCAGAGAAGCCAGCAGCGAAGCGTCATCTACCGCAGGCCATGCCTCTTCCGGCAGCCATTTCGCCGCGCAATGTAAACGCAGACGAAGCTGTTTCGCCTCGGGCGTCCAGTTAAGGACATCCAACCCTTTATCACGAATGCCGTTGAGCATCGCCTGGTGTAGTTCTTCTTCCGGAAGCTTCGCCAGCGGCTGAACCTTAACCGTCAATTGACCAATCCGGCTACGGCGAAATGCCTTTAAGGTTCCCAGCGCTTCATCCCATTCCACAGAGTCAGACGGCTCAACAATGTGCGGACAAGCTGCCATTAACCGATCAATGTCAAGCGGCAGCGCCAGCAAAATGCGGGCATCCGGCGACTGGCTCCCTTGTAACAGCAGTGGCGCGAGCAGCCATTCATGGCGATTAAGCGCGTCATCCGCGTCAAGCATTGCGCCCATTCCGTTTGCGAGTTGATAACGCCCGTCCTGGCCACGCCTGCGCGCAATGCGGTCGGCAAAAGCGCTGGCAAGCAACGGCGCCAACAGATCGCTATCCGACTCCCCTTCCGCACTTTTCAACCGCCGGATCAGCTGTCGGGCACGCTGCTGCCACTGGGGCTGATTGCGGGAAAAGGCAACGCTCAAATCGGTATTACCGCCGCGCGGCGGCTCTTCAAGGATGGCTGCCAGCTTCGCCGCCGTTGCCACCTCATCCGCACCGCTGGCGCTCGCTAACATCGCGGCCAGGCGCGGATCGTTACCCAGCGATGCCATTTTTTTCCCGAACGCAGAGAGGCGATCGCCTTCCAGCGCCCGCAGTTGCGTCAACAACCGCTTCGCTGCGGCAAGGTTAGTCGCTGGCGGTAAATCCAGCCAGCTAAGCTGCACGGGATCCTGGCATCCCCACTGTAACAACTCCATCAACAGGCCAGACAAATCGCTTTGCAAAATCTCTGGCTCGCTCTGTGCCGCCGCCCTTTCGGCCTGTTCTTTGCCGATCAAATGCAAACAGATACCTGGTTCAAGGCGCCCGGCACGTCCAGCACGCTGCGTCATCGATGCCTGGCTCACGCGCTGAGTGACAAGCCGTGTTAGCCCTGTTCGCGAATCGAAACGGGCCACCCGCTCCTGGGCGCTGTCCACTACCAGACGAATGCCTTCTATGGTCAGGCTGGTCTCGGCGATATTGGTCGCCAGCACCACCTTTCGTTGCCCGACAGGCGGCGGAAGAATGGCTTTGCGTTGTTCATTGAGCGACAACGCCCCATACAGCGGACAGAGCAATACATCGTCAGCGACCCGGCTGGCCAGTTGTTCCTGCACACGCTGGATCTCCCCGACTCCCGGCAAAAACAGTAACAACGACCCCGATTGCGAACGCAGCAAATCGGCTGTCGCCACCGCGACCGCCTCGTCAAAGCGCTGATGGCTGTTTAAGGCCTGATAGCGCCGCTCGACCGGGTGCATACGCCCTTCGGAAACAATTAGCGGCGCATCCGGCAACAGGGTCTGCAGGCGGCTGTTATCAAGGGTGGCTGACATGACCAGCAGTTTCAGGTCGTCACGCAGTCCCTGCTGGACATCCAGCAATAGCGCCAGCGCCAGATCGGCCTGCAGGCTACGTTCGTGGAATTCATCAAGGATCACCAGACCAACGCCGTTCAGCTCGGGATCGTGCTGGATCATTCGCGTCAGGATCCCCTCAGTCACCACTTCCAGACGCGTATTCGGCCCAACACAAGTTTGGGCTCTCATCCGGTAGCCGACCGTGTCACCAGGCTGCTCATTGAGCAGTTCCGCCAGCCGTTGCGCCACGTTACGGGCAGCCAGCCTGCGCGGTTCAAGCAGTAAAATACACCCGTCAATACCGCCCTGCTGCAACAATTGCAGCGGCAGCCAGGTTGACTTCCCCGCGCCTGTCGGGGCAGTTAGCAGTACCTGGGGAGCGTGTTGTAACGCATTGAGAAGGTCGGGCAATACGGCAGCAACCGGCAGTGAGGACACTCAAGGCTCCAGAGGATTCACATTGATAAGGACGGGGCCAATTGTACATGAACTACGGCGCTTTGGAGCGCCGAAGGATTTGCGAGCATCCGCCTGCCATTGTAGCATCGCGACAAATCCTAACTGAGTGCCTGCCATGTCTGAATCGAAAAGGCTGTTTTTTGCCATCGAATTGCCCGACGCCACCCGACAGGAGGTGGTGCGCTGGCGGGCGGAACATTTCCCGCAGGATGCCGGGCGACCGGTTGCGGCAGCAAACTTACATCTGACACTGGCGTTTTTGGGGGAAGTGAGCGCGGAAAAACAACGGGCGCTGGAAACGCTGGCCGGGCGCATTCGTCAGCCAGGCTTTACGTTACAACTCGATGATGCCGGGCAATGGTTGCGTTCGCGCGTCGTCTGGCTTGGCTGTCGCCAGTCGCCACGCGGGCTGTTGCAACTGGCGGATATGCTGCGCGCTCAGGCTGCACGCAGCGGATGCTGGCAAAGTCCAACGCCGTTTCATCCTCATATCACCCTGCTACGCGATGCCAGTCATGCGGTCACGATACCGCCGCCGGGTTTTCACTGGACTTTTCCTGTAACAGAATTTGTCTTATATGAATCGCAGTTTGCCGGAGGACGTCTGCGCTACACGGCGTTAAACCGCTGGACGCTAAAAACATAAAAAGGATATGTCATGGAATTTTCTCCGCCCCTCCGATCCGCCACGCTTATTCAGCGCTATAAGCGGTTTCTTGCCGATGTGATCACGCCAGAAGGCGAAACATTGACAATCCATTGTCCCAATACCGGCGCAATGACCGGTTGCGCCACGCCTGGCGACACGGTTTGGTATTCCACATCAGAAAATACTAAACGCAAATATCCGCATACCTGGGAATTAACGCAAACCCAACAGGGCGCTTTTATTTGCGTTAATACGCTTCGCGCTAATACGTTAACGAAAGAAGCAATACAGCAAAACCGTTTGCCAGGACTGTCGGGTTACAGTGCACTGAAAAGTGAAGTGAAATATGGTGCCGAAGGCAGCAGAATTGATTTTCTGTTACAGGCGGATGGCCGACGCAACTGCTATATTGAAGTGAAATCAGTAACGCTCGCCGAGCGGGAATGCGGTTTTTTCCCTGATGCAGTTACGCTACGCGGACAAAAGCATCTGCGTGAGTTAATGAGCGTAGCGGCCAGCGGCGACCGCGCGGTTATTCTGTTTGCCGTGCTGCATTCAGCCGTTGAACATTTTTCTCCAGCGCGCCATATTGATGAGAAATACGCACGATTGTTAAAGGAAGCACAAGGTCAGGGAGTAGAAATTCTGGCGGTAAAAGCGGAACTTTCTGCTACAAATATGACTCTGAGATTGCCGCTGCCTTTCACAATATAGGGCAGCGATTGACTAAATTGACTAATAAGTGTTCTGGTCGCGTGCGCAAATACGCTTTTCCTCACAGGCTTGTCAAGTGTTACGTTTAGATATTTGCCATCCGGAAAAGCATCTGCTATTTATAGCGGCCTGATTTTCCCCCAACACGGGGATCGATAGTGCGTGTTAAGGAGAAGCAACATGCAAGAAGGGCAAAACCGTAAAACATCGTCCCTGAGTATTCTCGCCATCGCTGGGGTGGAGCCGTATCAAGAGAAACCGGGCGAAGAGTATATGAATGAAGCCCAGCTGGCGCACTTCAGGCGTATTCTTGAAGCGTGGCGTAATCAACTCAGGGATGAAGTCGATCGCACCGTCACCCATATGCAGGATGAAGCAGCTAACTTCCCGGACCCGGTAGACCGTGCCGCACAGGAAGAAGAGTTCAGCCTCGAACTGCGTAACCGTGACCGCGAGCGTAAACTGATCAAAAAGATCGAGAAAACGCTGAAAAAAGTTGAAGACGAAGATTTCGGCTACTGCGAATCCTGCGGTGTTGAAATCGGCATTCGCCGCCTGGAAGCGCGTCCCACCGCTGACCTGTGCATCGATTGCAAAACACTGGCGGAAATTCGCGAAAAACAGATGGCGGGTTAATTCGCCTCTGACCGACAGCCGGTCAACCCCTCAGACGGCGCAGCGCTGATTCCAGCCTGCGCCTTCAAATCAGGCTGTGCTATAGTCGGGGAAAATTTCCCGTATTGTCGGCGTTTCCTGTCTTTTATGTCTGACTCTCACTATATTGGGCGCTTTGCGCCGTCACCGTCCGGTGAACTCCATTTTGGCTCGCTCATTGCTGCACTTGGCAGCTACCTGCAGGCGCGCGCGCAGCAGGGTACCTGGCGAGTGCGTATCGAAGACATTGATCCCCCGCGTGAAGTTCCCGGTGCCGCAGACACCATCTTGCGCCAGCTTGAGCATTACGGCCTGCACTGGGATGGCGATGTACTCTGGCAATCACAACGTCATGAGGCCTACCGCGACGCGCTGGCCTGGCTTCGTACTCGTGGGCTGAGTTACTACTGTACCTGTACGCGGGCGCGCATTCAGAGCGTGGGCGGCACCTATGACGGCCACTGCCGTAGCGCTAATAATGGCCCGGAAAATGCGGCTGTACGTCTGGTGCAGCAACATCCGGTGCTCCATTTTCACGACAGGCTACGCGGCGAACTCTATGCGGATGAAAAACTGGCGCGCGAGGATTTTATTATCCACCGCCGGGATGGCCTGTTTGCCTATAACCTCGCCGTCGTGGTTGACGACCATTTTCAGGGCATCACGGAAATTGTGCGCGGCGCAGATTTAATTGAACCCACGGTCAGGCAAATTTCGCTCTACCGACAATTTGGCTGGCCAGTGCCACAGTATGTCCATCTGCCGCTGGCGCTCAATGCGCAAGGGAATAAACTCTCCAAGCAAAACCATGCGCCAGCCTTGCCCGGTGGCGATCCGCGCCCCATAATAATCAGGGCGTTACAATTCTTAAACCAGAGCGCAACAAATGAGTGGCAGGATCTCAGCGTCGACGATTTGTTGAAAAATGCGGTGGCAAACTGGACGCTCGCTAACGTGCCCATTGCAGTGGATGTGAATACGGCATTCTCAAACGCCTCGCGCTGAGCTATGATTAGCCGCTATTTTTTTGTCCTTATTTTTTTGTCCTGACGTTTGACACTACCGAGGTGCACTATTTTTACCCGAGTCGCTAATTTTTGCCGTAAGGTGCTAAGTCGCGAAGAGAGCATGGTCGTTGAGGCTAGCGTCCAACCTCAGATGACGGTTATCCCGCGTGAACAGCACGCTATTTCTCGCAAAGATATCAGTGAAAATGCGCTCAAAGTCCTCTACCGCCTGAACAAAGCCGGTTACGAGGCTTATCTCGTCGGTGGTGGCGTGCGTGATTTATTGCTGGGCAAAAAACCAAAAGATTTCGACGTCACGACGAACGCCACGCCGGACCAGGTGCGTAAATTATTCCGCAACTGCCGCCTGGTGGGTCGCCGTTTCCGCCTGGCCCACGTCATGTTCGGGCCGGAAATCATTGAAGTCGCCACCTTTCGCGGCCATCACGAAGATACCGAAGCCGACCGCACCACGTCTCAGCGTGGCCAGAATGGCATGTTGCTGCGCGACAATATTTTCGGTTCTATCGAAGAAGATGCTCAGCGTCGCGATTTCACCATTAACAGCCTTTATTACAGCGTTGCTGACTTCACCGTGCGTGATTATGTCGGCGGCATGCGCGATCTGGATGAGGGCGTCATTCGCCTGATTGGCAACCCGGAAACCCGCTATCGCGAAGACCCGGTACGTATGCTGCGCGCGGTGCGTTTCGCCGCCAAGCTGGGTATGAACATCAGCGCTGAAACGGCCGAACCGATTCCTCGTCTGGCCGCCCTGATTAATGACGTCCCCCCTGCGCGCCTGTTTGAAGAGTCGCTGAAATTATTGCAAGCGGGCTATGGTTTCGATACCTACATGCTGCTGCGCGAATACAACCTCTTCCAGCCTCTGTTTCCTACCATCAGTCGCTTCTTCACCGAAAACGGTGACAGCCCGATGGAACGCATCATTGCGCAGGTGCTGAAAAACACCGATACCCGCCTTCACAACGATATGCGGGTTAACCCGGCGTTTTTGTTTGCGGCTATGTTCTGGTATCCGCTGCTGGAAACCGCGCAGCGCATTACTCAGGAAGGCGGTCTGGCATATTACGACGCCTTTGCGCTTGCCATGAACGATGTGCTGGATGAAGCCTGCCGTTCACTGGCCATCCCGAAACGCATCACCTCGCTGATTCGCGATATCTGGCAGCTACAACTGCGTATGTCCCGTCGTCAGGGTAAACGCGCGTGGAAACTGATGGAGCATCCGAAATTCCGCGCAGCCTACGATCTGCTGGCCCTGCGTGCCGAGGTTGAAAACAACGGCGAACTGCAGCGGCTGGTGAAATGGTGGGGAGAATTTCAGGTTTCCGCACCGCCTGAGCAGAAAGATATGCTTGACGACCTGGGCGATGAACCCGCCGTTCGCCGTCGCCATCGCCGCCCGCGCAAACGCGCGCCGCGCCGTGAAGGCAGCGCATAATGTTATCCCTTTCAGGCCTGCCACGCGCAGGCCTGATGCTATAGAGAATGAAAAACGCAGGAGCCTGTATGTCCCCGACCCTTTGCTATATCGCCATCGGCAGTAATCTCGCATCGCCTCTGGAGCAGGTAAAGGCAGCGCTGGACGCCATTGGGGAGATCCCGCAAAGCCGCGTGGTCACCGTCTCCTCGTTCTACCGCACGCCTCCGCTTGGCCCGCAGGATCAGCCTGACTATCTCAACGCCGCCGTCGCGCTGGAAACGACCCTTGAGGCCGAAGCGCTGCTTGACCACACCCAGCGCATTGAACTGCAGCAAGGGCGCGTGCGTAAAGCCGAGCGCTGGGGGCCACGCACGCTGGACCTGGATATCATGCTGTTTGGCGATCAGGTTATTCAGACGCCGCGTCTCACCGTTCCCCATTACGACATGAAAAATCGCGGCTTTATGCTGTGGCCGTTATTTGAAATTGCCCCTGCCCTGCGATTCCCTGATGGTATGACGCTGAGCGCCGCCCTCACAGAATGCGCAGCGGACAAACCTGCCTTGTGGTAAAACGCTTTTCTGGCGCTTCTGATGTGATCGGTGTTAAACGATTGCCTAAAATCATTGTTCACCTGAATGTTGCTGTTAGAATGCGCCAGAATTCGTTTTTAGCCATCAGGAAACGTTATGAAACCCACCACCATCTCCTGGCTGCTTAAGTGCAAACAGGAAAAAAAACGCTTCGCTACCATCACAGCCTACGATTACAGCTTCGCTAAACTGTTCGCCGAAGAAGGCATCAATGTGATGTTGGTTGGCGACTCGTTAGGGATGACGGTACAAGGTCATGATTCCACCCTGCCCGTGACGGTAGACGACATTGCCTATCACACGCGCGCGGTGCGCCGTGGCGCCCCTCATTGTTTGCTACTGGCCGACCTGCCGTTTATGGCGTATTCCACACCGGAGCAGGCCTTTGAAAACGCCGCCGCCGTGATGCGCGCCGGGGCCAATATGGTAAAAATCGAAGGCGGTCGCTGGTTGAGTGATACGGTGAAAATGCTCACCGAACGCGCTGTACCGGTGTGCGGGCACCTGGGGTTAACGCCGCAGTCCGTAAATATCTTCGGTGGCTACAAAGTTCAGGGGCGCGGCGATGCCGGACAAACGCTACTGGACGACGCGCTGGCGCTGGAAGCCGCTGGTGCGCAGTTGCTGGTGCTGGAGTGTGTGCCGGTTGAGCTGGCAAAGCGTGTCACGGACGCGCTGACCATTCCGGTCATTGGTATCGGCGCAGGTAACGTCACAGACGGCCAGATTCTGGTGATGCACGACGCGTTCGGCATTACCGGTGGTCATATCCCCAAATTTGCAAAAAACTTTCTGAGCGAGGCAGGCGACATGCGCGTTGCCGTGCGCCAGTATATTGCCGACGTTGAGTCCGGGGTCTATCCGGGCGAAGAACACAGTTTCCATTAAGGAGTGCCGTTGTGTTGATTATCGAAACCCTGCCGTTACTGCGCCAGCATATTCGAAGAGCGCGTCAGGAAGGAAAACGCATTGCGCTGGTGCCAACGATGGGCAACCTGCACGATGGTCATATGACGCTGGTTGAGGAAGCCAAAGCCCGCGCGGATGTGGTCGTGGTGAGCATTTTCGTCAACCCCATGCAGTTTGACCGCGCCGACGATCTGGCTCGCTACCCGCGCACCCTGCAGGAAGATTGCGAAAAGCTCAATAAACGGAAAGTGGATTTTGTTTTCGCCCCTGTGCCAAATGATATTTATCCGCAGGGCACGGACACGCAAACCTATGTGGATGTGCCAGGTATCTCCACCATGCTTGAAGGCGCAAGCCGCCCGGGGCATTTCCGTGGTGTTTCCACCATCGTCAGCAAGCTCTTTAACCTGGTCCAGCCAGATATCGCCTGCTTTGGCGAAAAGGACTACCAGCAGTTGCAGCTCATTCGCAAAATGGTTGCCGATATGGGCTATGACATTGAGATTGTCGGGGTTCCGACCGTGCGTGCTAAAGACGGTCTGGCGCTCAGTTCCCGTAACGGCTATCTCACCGCCGATCAACGCAAAATCGCACCGGCTCTGAGCAAAACCATGAACGCGATGGCCGCAAAACTGAGCGCAGGCGATCGCAATCTCGAAGAGATCATTGCCCTGGCGGAACAGGAACTTAACGACAGCGGCTTTCGCGCAGATGACATCCAGATCCGCGATGCAGACACGCTTCTGGAGCTGGCGCAGACCAGCAAACGCGCGGTGATTTTGATGGCCGCCTGGCTGGGTCAGGCGCGTCTCATCGACAATAAAGTGGTTGATCTCCCCCTGTAGACAGGGGTTAAAAAACGGGCAATACTGGCCTGTTATCGGCCTGGTCTGGCGCTGTCGCCGGGCCGGGAAAGTCTGGCCGGGCAGCCGAATGCCACCCGGCGATATACCTGTATTTCGTTACGCCATTAAAGGTAGAAGTTATGATTCGCACGATGCTGCAAGGCAAGCTCCACCGCGTCAAAGTGACACAGGCCGACCTGCACTATGAAGGTTCCTGCGCGATTGACCAGGATTTCCTTGAGGCGGCTGGTATCCTGGAATACGAAGCCATCGATATTTACAACGTCACCAACGGTAAGCGCTTTTCCACCTATGCCATTGCCGGTGAACGTGGCTCCCGCATCATTTCAGTTAACGGTGCGGCGGCGCACTGTGCTGACGTTGGCGACATCCTGATTATCGCAAGCTACGTCACCATGCCGGATGAGCAGGCGCGTAGTTGGCAGCCGAAAGTCGCCTACTTTGACGGCGACAACGAGATGAAACGCACGGCAAAAGCGGTTCCGGTACAAGTTGCCTGAATGGCATGGCCGACTCATTAATCAGGCATAATGGGCGTTATTGATGCAGACAGTTTGAACACGGACAGCGCGTAGTCACCGGAGCGTACACACAGTACGTGAGGATGACGAGCACTGTCCTGGTTCAAAACGGCAAATAAAATAGCCCATTTTGCCTGATTTATCCCTGAGGTTGATTACTTATTAACCTCGACATATCCTCCAGCGAATCCGTCTTTAAGATATACAACCGTTTCAGTAAGTACGGATTATCCCCAGGCTTTACCTTCCCTCGCACCGTGGTCAGCGCAAGATGGAATCCTGCATCCTTCGCCGCAGCCAACGCTTTGTCATCATAGCCGCCGAACGGGTACGCCAGATACCATATGTGCTGGTTGAACTGCGAAAGCGCGCGGCGTGAATGCTTAAAATCCATCAGGATATTGTCATAACTGCGACTTAGCAGGATCGGATGCCCAGCATCATCGGTGCGATGCAGGAAATGAGTATGTGACTGAAAATCAAAGACATGCGAAATTTGCTCCAGTTCAGAGATGCTCATGAACTGCAGGGATTTTGGATCCCAGAGCTGCGGTTTGCGCTTAATACGCGACGAAATAATAAAAGCGGTCGCCCTGAAACCGTTCTGCTTCAACACCGGATACGCATAACGACTGACCGATTTCAGTCCGTCATCAAAGGTGAGCACCACTGAACGGGCAGGAAGGTTCATCGCGTTACGTATATAACCTTCCAGTTGATACATGCTTAACGTGGTATAACCCTGGTCATGCAGCCAGCTCATCTGGTTGGTGAAAGCGCGAAGAGAGGTGGTCGTCGAGGTATGACGAAACCGCGTGTTCTCCTCGTCTTCCAGAATATGATGGTAGGTGAGCACCGGAATACCGTTATCTTCCTGCGCATCCAGGCTACTGATCCACGCCAGACGTTCGCCAATGCGAATCTGATACCAGGTCTGGTTGAGTCTGTCTTTTAGCTTGCTGATGATGGGGTAGCGCAGATTCCCGGCCAGAATACCCAATTGTTCACTGGTATTGTCCGCCTCGTTATACATCGGTGTATCACGCCAGGTGATCAAATTTTGATTACTCAGGGGCTTATTGAGGTCGCCAAGGCTATCCTGAACCTTCTCACTGCCACGAACCGTTCCCAGATGCCCTTTATCTATCCACGCTTTGCCGAAGCCGAAGCGAAATTCGTAATAGTCTTCCGCCCCTGGCACAACCGCCAGAATTTGTCCGGCGCGGATATTGCCAACAGTCATAACATTGTTACCAATCTGCGCCCATATGTCGGCATCTTCCGTAATTTGCATATAGCGAGCAGGGTCGGGATTTTGACTAACGAGACGTGCAGAAACGCTACATGACACCAGCAAGAACAAAATGAGGAGAAAACGAGGCATGCACCTAACCAGGCTAAAAATAATTTAGGTTATTGTAGGAAAAAGAAAAATGAATACCAACGTTTATTTTTCATACAAATCATGTAACAACACAAACGGCGGATTTTTCTGTTGCTGATGCCAGAGACTGCTGACCACCGGCGCGCCAGCGCCCACAATCTGCTCACGAAAATCGGCACTGCTACATACTTCACGCAGCGGATACATTGCTTCCAGTAACTCAGCATCAACGCCGGATATCACTTCACAATGCTCATGCTTGTGGCTCATGAGCGAGGCGGCACGGTAAGGTGCAGCCCCGGAAATATCGGTCAAAAAAACCACGCCATCACCGGAATCCGTTTCATGCAACGCATCACAAATCATGCGGCTGAGCATATTGGTGCTAAGCCCGTGGCGAAAGTTGACCGCTCTACATTGTTTAAGCGGACCAAACCGGCTCTCCAGACTGTCCAGCATCTCCTGCGCCAGTTCACCATGGCACGTAATGACCCATCCCAGCATACCTATCTCCTTAGCAGACTTGCAGTTTAGCCAGGTGACCATCAGCCGTCGGTGACAGATATCATAGATTAAAAGGGCAATGAGAACCCGGCGACGAACGCCGCCGGGTAAGTGGCGATTAACTGCGCAGACCGCGTCCGCGCTGAATTAAATACCAGCACAATATATAAAAAGCGATGATAAACACCGCCAAAACCGCCACAGTGGTGAAAAGCGGCACATCGGTAATACCGAGGAAACCAAAGCGGAAACCGCTAATCATGTAAACAATGGGGTTGAGATGAGACAGCGCCTGCCAGAAGGGCGGTAGCAACGTCAGCGAATAGAACACCCCACCGAGATAGGTCAGCGGTGTCAGGACAAATGTTGGGATCAGGCTGATGTCATCAAAGGTTGTCGCAAAAACGGCATTCAGCAGACCCGCCAGCGAGAACAATACCGCGGTCAACAGCAGCGTTAACGCAACAAAAACCCACGAGTGGACCTGAAAAGGCACGAAAAACAGCGACACGGCCGTCACCAGCACCCCGACACATAAACCGCGCGCCACGCCGCCACCCACATACCCTGCGATAATCACATGTGTGGGCACCGGGGCGACCAGCAGCTCTTCAATATTGCGTTGAAACTTGGCGCTGAAAAATGATGACGCCACGTTTGCATAGGCATTAGTGATCACCGCCATCATGATCAGGCCTGGCACGATGAATTGCATATAGGTAAAGCCGTGCATTTCACCGATACGTGAGCCAATCAAATTACCAAAGATAATAAAATAGAGGGTCATGGTAATCACCGGCGGCACCAGCGTCTGTACCCAAATACGCATAAACCGTTGAATTTCTTTATGCCAGATACTTTTCAATGCCACCCAATAAAGCTGCATCATGCGTGCTCTCCTTTTTTCTCATGCACCAGCGTGACGAACAGCTCTTCCAGACGGTTAGCCTTGTTGCGCATACTCAAGACCTGTACGCCCTGCGCGCTAAGCTGGCTGAACACGCTATTTATCCCCTGCTCACGCAACACTTCGACCTCCAGGGTCGACGTATCCACCAGCCGATACTGGTAACCTTCCAGCTTCGGTAACGGGCTTTTCGTTGCCAGATCGAGGATAAAGGTTTCCGATTTTAGCTTCGCCAACAATGACTTCATGGAGGTGTTTTCAATCAGCTCACCGCTCTGAATAATGCCAATGTTGCGACACAGCATCTCGGCTTCTTCCAGATAATGGGTAGTCAGAATGATGGTGGTGCCTTTGTCGTTGAGATCTTTCAGAAAGCCCCACATAGAACGACGCAGTTCGATATCCACCCCGGCCGTAGGTTCATCAAGGATCAGCAGCTTCGGCTCATGCATCAGGGCGCGGGCAATCATCAAACGACGCTTCATCCCGCCCGATAACATACGCGCTCGTTCGTTGCGTTTTTCCCACAGATCGAGCTGGTTCAGGTATTTTTCGCTACGCTCCAGCGCCTCTTTACGCTCAACGCCGTAGTAACCTGCCTGGTTAACCACAATCTGCTGTACGGTTTCAAACGGGTTAAAATTGAACTCCTGCGGCACAAGACCGAGCTGCCGTTTGGCGTTAACGATATCTTTTTGCAGGTCGTAGCCGAAGACACTCACGCGTCCGGACGTTTTATTTACCAGAGAACTGATGATACCTATGGTGGTCGATTTTCCTGCGCCGTTTGGTCCCAGTAACGCGTAAAAATCCCCAGCTTCTACTTTAAGATCAATACCACGTAGCGCATGAACGCCGCCCGGGTAGGTTTTTTTAAGCTGCTCAAGCTCCAGTGCAATGGTCATGAATTTTCACTTACCTTATTCTTACACTCGATGTGTGGTTTAAAAAACGTGGGAGTTGACCTATATTAGCGCAACGCACTTATTTGGTTACAGGTCGTTAACTTCCATGAAAGACATAGATACACTCATCAGCAACAATGCACTATGGTCAAAAATGCTGGTGGAAGAGGATCCCGGCTTTTTCGAAAAACTGGCGCAAGCGCAGAAACCGCGTTTTCTATGGATTGGATGTTCTGACAGTCGCGTTCCCGCAGAACGCCTTACCGGCCTTGAGCCAGGCGAACTGTTTGTTCACCGTAACGTTGCCAACCTGGTTATTCATACCGACCTGAACTGCCTTTCTGTGGTTCAGTACGCGGTCGATGTACTGGAAGTTGAGCATATCATCATCTGCGGCCACTACGGCTGTGGTGGTGTGCAGGCGGCGGTGGAAAACCCGGAACTGGGGCTGATTAACAACTGGCTGCTGCACATTCGCGATATCTGGTTCAAGCATAGTTCGTTGCTTGGCGAGATGCCGCAGGAGCGCCGCCTTGATACCCTTTGCGAGCTGAACGTGATGGAGCAGGTGTATAACCTGGGTCACTCCACCATTATGCAATCTGCCTGGAAACGTGGACAAAAAGTCACGATTCACGGTTGGGCGTATGGCATCCACGATGGTTTACTGCGTGACCTGGAAGTCACCGCAACGAACCGCGAAAGCCTGGAACAGCGCTACCGTCAGGGCGTCTCGAACCTCAGCAAGAAACACATCAACCACAGATAATCTTGCCTTCCCGGCAGCATGATGCCAGCCGGGATAACGCATCAGGCCGGGCTAAAGCCCGGCTTTTTTATGCTTACTCGTCCAGCATCACCACTTTGCCGACATACGGCAGGTGGCGATAACGTTGCGCATAATCGATACCGTAGCCCACCACGAATTCATCAGGGATCGAGAAGCCGACAAATTCCACATCAACCGGCACTTCTCGGCGCGACGGTTTATCGAGCAGGGTGCAAATAGAGAGAGACTTCGGCTCGCGCAGGCTGAGAATTTCGCGCACTTTAGAGAGCGTATTGCCGGAATCGATAATATCTTCAACGATCAGAACGTCTTTACCGCGAATATCTTCATCCAGATCTTTGAGGATTTTAACATCGCGGGTCGAAGACATGCCGCTGCCATAGCTGGAGGCGGTCATAAAATCGACTTCGTGCGGTACCTGCACTTCACGGCAAAGGTCCGCCATGAACATAAATGAGCCGCGCAGCAGGCCCACCAGCACCATTTCACTGCCACTGTCCTGATAACGTTCTGTGATTTGACGACCCAATTCGGCGATACGCGCTTTGATCTCCGCTTCCGGGATCATCACTTCAACAATATGTTTCATTTTAAATAACCATATGATTTAAATACTAAATCACTCAATAACCCGCGTTTTGCTTTGGTTATTGAAGCGCAAGGCGTGCAGTATACCAGCAAACGCATTTCCGATGCTTATCTGTCGATAAAGCTCATTTTGTGATGACGATCACACTTGTTAAATCCTATAATTAGTTGCTACTAAAACATTAATGAATTTGATGAGTGTCTTTTTATGGCTGAAACAAAAACGCAACGCTCAGGTATCCTTGTGATACTGACCGCGCTGTTCGCAGCATTCTGCGGACTGTACTTACTGATCGGCGGAGTATGGCTGGTCTCTCTTGGTGGTTCCTGGTACTACCCTATTGCCGGGGTGGTAATGCTTGGCGTCACTGCACTGCTCTGGCGGCGTAAGCAGTCAGCATTATGGCTGTATGCCGCGTTGCTGCTGGCGACCATGATCTGGGGCGTGTGGGAAGTGGGCTTCGACTTTTGGGCGCTCACGCCTCGCAGCGATATCCTGGTCTTCTTCGGTACCTGGCTTATTCTGCCTTTCGTCTGGCGCAGACTGATTTTCCCTTCCGGTGGTGCGGTTGCCGCACTGGTGGTTGCGCTGCTGATTAGCGGCGGCATTCTCACCTGGGCGGGCTTTAATGACCCGCAAGAAGTGAACGGTACGCTGAATGCGGATGCCACGCCGGCTGCCCCGATTTCTCAGGTTGCTGACGGCGACTGGCCAGCTTATGGCCGCAACCAGGAAGGTCAGCGTTTTTCACCGCTCAAACAGATCAATGCGGATAACGTTAAGAACCTGAAAGAAGCCTGGGTGTTTCGTACCGGAGACCTGAAACTGCCAACAGACCCGGGTGAACTGACCAACGAAGTGACGCCGATTAAAGTGGGTGACACGCTTTATCTGTGTACCGCTCACCAGCGCCTGTTCGCTCTGGACGCCTCGACCGGTAAAGAGAAATGGCACTTTGACCCGCAGTTAAATGCCAACCAGTCCTTCCAGCATGTCACTTGTCGCGGTGTTTCTTATCATGAAGCACGTGCAGAAAACGCCAGCCCGGATGTTGTCGCGGATTGCCCGCGTCGCATTATGCTGCCGGTTAACGATGGCCGCCTGTTTGCCATCAACGCCGACAACGGCAAACTGTGCGAAACCTTTGCCAACAAAGGTATTCTGAATCTGCAGACCAATATGCCGGACACCACGCCAGGTCTGTATGAACCTACCTCACCGCCGATCATCACCGATAAGGTGATTGTGATTGCCGGTTCGGTAACGGACAACTTCTCTACCCGTGAAACCTCCGGTGTTATTCGTGGTTTTGACGTGAATACCGGCAAGTTGCTCTGGGCTTTTGATCCAGGCGCGAAAGATCCCAACGCTATTCCGTCTGACCAACACAGCTTTACGTTCAACTCGCCCAACTCGTGGGCGCCAGCCGCCTATGATGCGAAGCTGGACCTGGTCTATCTGCCAATGGGTGTGACTACCCCGGATATCTGGGGCGGCTACCGCACGCCGGAGCAGGAACGCTATGCCAGCTCTATCGTGGCGCTGAACGCCACTACCGGTAAACTGGCGTGGAGTTACCAGACCGTTCACCACGATCTGTGGGATATGGATATGCCGTCCCAGCCGACGCTGGCAGACATCACGGTTAACGGCAAAACAGTTCCGGTGATTTACGCCCCGGCGAAAACCGGCAACATCTTCGTGCTGGATCGCAGCAACGGTAAGCTGGTTGTCCCGGCACCGGAAAAACCGGTTCCGCAGGGTGCGGCCAAAGGCGATTACGTCACCAAAACTCAGCCGTTCTCAGATCTGAGCTTCCGTCCGAAGAAAGATCTCAGCGGGGCGGATATGTGGGGCGCGACCATGTTCGACCAACTGGTCTGCCGTGTGATGTTCCATCAGTTGCGCTATGAAGGCATCTTCACTCCGCCATCTGAGCAAGGCACACTGGTGTTCCCGGGTAACCTGGGGATGTTCGAATGGGGGGGTATCTCCGTTGATCCGAACCGCCAGGTCGCGATCGCCAACCCGATGGCCCTGCCGTTTGTCTCTAAACTGATCCCACGCGGTCCGGGCAACCCGATGGAGCAGCCGAAAGATGCGAAAGGTAGCGGTACAGAGGCGGGGATTCAGCCGCAGTATGGCGTGCCGTTCGGCGTAACCCTGAATCCGTTCCTCTCTCCGTTTGGCCTGCCGTGTAAGCAGCCAGCATGGGGTTATATTTCCGCGCTGGATTTGAAAACCAACCAGGTAGTGTGGAAAAAACGTATTGGTACGCCGCAGGACAGCATGCCGTTCCCGATGCCCGTTCCGGTGCCGTTCAATATGGGGATGCCGATGCTAGGCGGCCCAATCTCTACTGCCGGTAATGTGCTGTTCATTGCTGCAACCGCAGATAATTACCTGCGTGCGTACAATATGAGCAACGGCGAGAAACTGTGGCAGGGCCGTTTGCCAGCAGGTGGCCAGGCAACGCCGATGACCTATGAAGTGAATGGCAAGCAGTACGTTGTCATCTCTGCGGGTGGTCACGGTTCGTTTGGTACGAAGATGGGTGACTATATTGTTGCCTACGCCCTGCCGGACGAGAAGTAAGGCACCGTCCCCTCAGACTGCACAAGGTAAAAGCAAAAAGGCAACGCAAGTTGCCTTTTTTAATGCCTGCTCCCGGTATGAACCGGGAACATGGGTAACACTTTTTACCGTAAACCTACACCGTAAATCCAAGCATCATGCCCGTATCTTCATGCTCAAGCAGATGGCAGTGTGCCATATAGGCATACTCCTTCGGCGCATCATGCGCAAAGCGGACCAACACTTCGCTTTTCGCCCCTTCAACGCTGACAATATCTTTCCAGCCTGCGCGATGTGCGGCAGGCGGCTTACCGTTTTCTGACAGAATGCGGAACTGTGTGCCGTGAATATGGAACGGATGCAGCATCATATCGCCTTCCCCAGAAATGACCCAGCGCTCCCAGGTATCTTTCTGCGCGGCAAACGCAGGCACTTGCATATCGAACGCCTTGCCGTTGATTCGATTGGCGCTATGGAACGCCATCCCGCCATCGCCGTGATTCATCTGCCCCATGTCGCCATGGTTCATTCCGCCATGATTCATCTGCATCTGACCATGGTTCATATTGCCATGCTGCATCCCCATCCCTGCCATTGCGGCATCGCCGTATTTTTGCTGCAGAGCCTGCATCCCCATCATGTCCAGCATGGGATCCATGGAGAGCTGCAAAGTCCGCTGTGTTAATCCATCCAGCGCTGGCAGCCCGGGCAGCGTCGCCAGTGTATCGGGTAAAATGCCAGATGCGGTTACCACCACGGGTTGAATACGCAACAGCGGATAGGGCTTATCAAAAGGCGCCACCGTCATACCCACTTGCTGTACGGGCAACGTGACCAGATCGAAGACTTTATTATCCCGGGTCTCCACCAGCACCTCAAAGCGCTCACCCGGCAACATGGCCAGCTCGCTGACTTTCACTGGCGCATTCAACAAGCCACCGTCGCTGGCAATAACGTACAACGGGCGATTATCGCTGGCAGCCACGTTGAGCGAGCGAGCGTTACAACCATTGAGTAAGCGTAAACGCAGCCAGCCACGAGGTGCCGCATGCTGTGGATAAACCGCACCGTTCGTCAGTAACGTATCGCCAAACCACCCAACCGCCGCGCTCATCACATCCAGTTGATAGTCAATCTGCCCGTCAGCGGTAAAACGTTTGTCCTGCATGATGACCGGAATATCATCAATGCCCCACTGTTGCGGCAGGCGTAGCTTTCGGCTGTTATCATCTTCAATCAGTAACAGCCCGGCCAGCCCCATCGCCACCTGATGGCCGGTTTTCCCATGTTGATGGGGGTGAAACCAGCAGGTTGATGCAGGCTGATTCGGGGTAAACGAGACCGTACGGCTATCGCCGGGCTTAATCACGCCCTGCGGCCCGCCGTCAACGTCGCCCGGCACTTCCAGACCGTGCCAGTGTAAGGTTGTCTCTTCCGCCAGCGCATTGCGAATGGATACGTTAACGGTTTTCCCCTGACGCAATTGAATCGCCGGCCCCAGCAGGCTGCCGTTATAACCCCAGGTTGTCGCCTGTTTGCCCGCAAACGTTGATGACCCTGCCTGAACCGTAAGTTGAATATGGTTTTGTGCATCGGCGCTCACTAACGGGGGAATCGGTAGCGCAGGCCTTTCCGCCGCCAGCAAAGAACGACTCCAGAGCGGCAGTGCACTCGCCACGCTCAGCGCAGCAGAGTATTTCAAAAAATCACGACGTTGCATGTCCCTTTCCTTACGGTTATCAGCCCGAAATTTGAGCATAAACCCTCCCCTTGCCGGAAGGTCAAGAAAAGTGGCTGTAATCGGACAATAATAAATATCGTCGCCTCGCCAACAGTGTGCTAACGTTTAATTTCCGTTATGCCGTGGTAGAAATAATGAAGACGCTTTTCAGAACAATTTTATTCGGCAGCCTGCTGGCTGTCTCCGCTAATAGCTACGCCCTGAATGAATCCGAAGCGGAAGATATGGCCGACCTTACGGCTGTGTTTGTTTTTCTGAAAAATGACTGCGGTTATAATAACTTACCTAATGGTCAGATTCGCCGGGCGCTGGTTTTCTTCGCACAGCAGAACAAGTGGGATCTGAGCAATTACGACTCCTGGGATATGAAATCGCTCGGTGAAGCAAGCTATCGCGACCTGAGCGGCATCCGCATTCCTACCGCCAAAAAATGCAAAGCGCTGGCACGAGATTCGCTCAGCCTGCTCGCCTACGTGAAATAAGTTATTTCCAGCGGGGGACGCTGACCGTGCATCCACGGTCAGAGTTAGCTATGATGTTGCGCCTGTTTTGAGCAGGTGTTAACAAAGGAGCAACCTATGGCCGATAACACGTTGTGGCACGAAACGCTGCACGATCAGTTTGGGCAATACTTTGCCGTTGATAAGGTGCTGTACCACGAGAAAACCGGGCACCAGGACCTCATCATTTTCGAAAACGCCGCTTTTGGCCGCGTAATGGCGCTTGATGGCGTGGTGCAAACCACCGAACGCGACGAATTTATCTATCATGAAATGATGACTCATGTTCCGCTGCTCGCCCATGGCCGCGCGAAACATGTGTTGATTATCGGCGGCGGTGATGGCGCTATGCTGCGTGAAGTCAGCCGCCATAAAAACATCGAGACCATTACCATGGTCGAAATTGATGCCGGCGTCGTCTCTTTCTGCCGTCAGTACCTGCCAAAACACAACGCTGGCGCTTACGATGATCCCCGTTTCCAGTTGGTTATCGATGATGGCGTAAACTTTGTAACGCAAACCACACAAACGTTTGACGTGATCATTTCCGACTGTACCGATCCGGTCGGTCCCGGCGAAAGTCTGTTTACCTCGGCGTTTTACGAAGGCTGCAAACGTTGCCTGAATCCCGGCGGGATCTTTGTGGCACAGAATGGCGTCTGCTTCTTGCAACAGGATGAAGCGCTGGACAGCCACCGTAAGCTCGGTCATTACTTTGCCGATGTCGGTTTTTACCAGGCAGCCATTCCCACCTATTACGGTGGCATTATGACCTTCGCCTGGGCGACAGATAATGAAGCGCTACGTCACCTTTCCAGCGAAATTATTCAGGCGCGTTTCCACAATGCAGGCCTGACGTGCCGTTATTACAATCCGGCCATTCATACGGCGGCATTTGCTCTGCCACAATATCTGCAAGACGCACTCTCTTCACAGTCGTCCTAAGGAGAGATACGAAATTGAAAAAACTCAAACTGCATGGCTTTAACAACCTGACCAAGAGCCTGAGTTTTTGTATTTACGATATCTGCTATGCCAAGACGGAAGCAGAGCGTGACGGGTATATCGCTTATATCGATGAACTCTATAACGCCAATCGTCTGACAGAAATCCTGACGGAAACCTGCAATATCATTGGCGCCAATATTCTTAATATCGCCCGTCAGGATTATGAGCCGCAGGGTGCGAGCGTGACTATTCTGGTCAGCGAAGAACCGGTAGACCCGCAGCTTATAGATAAAACCGAGCACCCCGGCCCGCTACCGGAAGCCGTGGTCGCCCATCTCGATAAGAGCCATATCTGTGTGCATACCTATCCGGAAAGCCACCCGGAAGGTGGGTTGTGCACTTTCCGCGCGGATATAGAAGTGTCGACCTGCGGGGTGATTTCGCCGCTGAAAGCGCTGAATTATCTGATTCACCAGCTTGAGTCGGACATTGTGACGATCGATTATCGCGTGCGTGGCTTTACCCGTGACGTGAACGGCATGAAGCACTTTATCGATCACGAGATCAATTCCATTCAGAATTTTCTGTCAGAGGATATGAAGTCTCTGTATGACATGGTGGATGTGAATGTTTACCAGGAAAACATTTTCCACACCAAGATGTTGCTAAAAGAATTCGATCTTAAGCACTACATGTTCCATACCAGGCCAGAAGAGCTGACCGCGCAGGAACGCAAAGAGATTACAGAAGCCTTATGGAAAGAGATGCGTGAGATTTACTACGGTCGCAACATTCCGGCCGTGTGATCTACAACGGAGCAAGGATGCTCCGGTCTGTTTGCCAGAGCGCATCGCTCATTCCAGTAGGTTTCGCGGGTCGCGCGATGTTCAGCGTGTTGTTTGGTCATGGAACCACTCCACGTCCACGTTGGCGACATCAACACCGTACAGGCTGGCAACGGCGAGCAGCGATTCCATCATTCGTCTGCTGTTATGTTCCGCATCATGGCGCTGAGCGCGCGCTGAACTGCGCAAAAAATAACGGGAAATAAACGCTTTCATCTCAGTCTCCGTAAGGTGTCCGGAAGACCATTCCAGCGTAAAAATTCGACAAAGGGAAATATGAAAAACAGCTGAGGTTTTTCACTACGCGCATTTGTAAGGACAGAGCGCCGATTCCCGACATTGCGGAAGACCGGCCCCGGTGAAACAAGGGGGGAAAATTAACGCTGTTTAAGGAATTCGCGGTATGCCGCTACCACATTGAGAAAGTCTTCCACGCCGCACATCGACAGACTCTCTTCGTCGTAATAGCTCATCCCTTCTTCCATCTCATCACCTGAGAATTCCAGTTGGTTGGCGCGCACCATGACCTCTTCGCCATCCATCCACAGCGTATATTCATGCCCGGCGCGCTGCCAGGAACGCTCGCTGCCTTTCACGGTATGCGCCGCCTGTTCCACTTCATCAAGCAGGGCCAGGTTATCTTTCACTTCTTCATTAAACCAGTGCCCGACAGCTTCGTGGCCCATCGACATGCGTACCTTTACCCCACCGGTAATATCACGCAAAAATTCGTAATCCATAATCTCTTCCTCATGCAGGCTTATCGTCAGCCCATAAGGTAATTATCGCAGCACAACGGAAGAAAAAAAGCGTAACGGCGGGAAGGAAGCAATAAAAAAGCGGAGAAGATCTCCGCTTTGGAATATGGTGCGGTCTGATGCCCTCCCCCCCAGCCCCTCTCCCACAGGGAAAGGGTGGTCTGGATAGTCCCTTCACTTTTTACGAAGAGAGTTAGGGTGAGGGGAACCCCTTACACCGCTGTCTGGAAAATCACGCCGTCAGCTTTGTCCGTATACTGGTTCAACTGGTCGAAGTTCAGATAACGGTAGGTATCCACCGCCGTCTTATCAACCTGAGCAATATAGGTCTGGTACTCTTCCGGCGTCGGCAGTTTGCCGAGCAGAGAAGCCACCGCCGCCAGTTCAGCAGACGCCAGATAAACATTTGCACCGGTACCTAAACGGTTCGGGAAGTTACGGGTCGAGGTGGAGACCACCGTCGCACCGTCCGCTACGCGCGCCTGGTTACCCATACACAGGGAGCAACCCGGGATCTCAATACGCGCACCGCTCTTACCAAACACGCTGTAGTAGCCCTCTTCGGTCAACTGCGCGGCATCCATACGGGTCGGCGGCGCAACCCACAGGCGGGTCGGCAACTGGCCTTTGTGGGCATCCAGCAGTTTACCGGCAGCACGGAAGTGACCGATGTTGGTCATGCAGGAACCGATAAAGACTTCATCGATCTGCGCGCCCTGAACATCAGAAAGCAGACGTGCGTCATCCGGATCGTTCGGCGCACAGAGAATCGGCTCTTTGATTTCTGCCAGATCGATGTCGATCACGGCCGCGTATTCTGCATCCGCATCGGCTTCGAGCAGTTGCGGATCCGCCAGCCATTTTTCCATGCCCTGAATGCGACGTTCCAGCGTACGACGATCGCCGTAGCCTTCTGCGATCATCCACTTGAGCAGAACGATGTTGGAGTTCAGGTACTCGATGATCGGGTCTTTGTTCAGTTTGATGGTACAGCCCGCAGCAGAACGTTCAGCAGAGGCATCGGTCAGCTCAAATGCCTGCTCAACTTTCAGATCCGGCAGACCTTCAATCTCCAGGATGCGGCCAGAGAAGATGTTTTTCTTGCCTTTCTTCTCAACGGTCAGCAGGCCCTGTTTGATGGCGTACAGCGGAATCGCATGCACGAGGTCACGCAGGGTGATGCCCGGCTGCATTTTGCCCTTAAAGCGCACCAGAACAGATTCCGGCATGTCGAGTGGCATCACGCCAGTCGCCGCAGCAAACGCCACCAGGCCGGAACCTGCCGGGAAGGAGATGCCTATCGGGAAACGGGTATGGGAGTCACCACCGGTACCTACGGTATCGGGCAGCAGCATACGGTTCAGCCAGGAGTGAATAACGCCATCGCCCGGACGCAGCGATACACCGCCACGGTTCATAATGAAGTCCGGCAGCGTGTGGTGCGTGGTCACGTCAACCGGCTTCGGATAGGCCGCCGTGTGGCAGAAGGACTGCATCACCAGGTCGGCAGAGAAGCCGAGGCACGCCAGGTCTTTCAGTTCATCACGGGTCATCGGACCGGTGGTATCCTGAGAACCTACAGAGGTCATCTTCGGCTCGCAGTAAGCACCTGGACGGATACCCGCAACGCCGCAGGCGCGACCGACCATTTTCTGTGCCAGTGAATAACCGCGGCTGCTTTCCGCCACGTCTTTCGCCTGACGGAAGACATCGCTGTGCGGCAGCCCCAGCGCTTCACGTGCTTTGGTCGTCAAACCACGGCCGATAATCAGCGGAATACGGCCACCAGCGCGCACTTCGTCGATCAGCACGTCGGTTTTCAGTTCGAAAGTGGCCAGCAGTTCGTTGGTATCGTGGTTGCGTACTTCACCTTTGAACGGGTAAACGTCGATCACGTCGCCCATATTCAGGTTATTCACGTCCACTTCAATCGGCAGTGCGCCGGCATCTTCCATCGTGTTGAAGAAGATCGGCGCAATTTTACCGCCCAGCACCAGGCCACCGCCGCGTTTGTTCGGCACATGAGGAATGTCATCCCCCATAAACCACAGCACGGAGTTGGTGGCGGACTTACGGGAAGAACCGGTACCCACAACGTCACCGACATAGGCCAGCGGGAAACCTTTCTGTTGCAGGGCTTCGATCTGTTTGATCGGGCCAACAGCGCCTGGCTGATCCGGCTCGATACCTTCACGGGCGTTTTTCAGCATCGCCAGTGCATGCAGCGGGATATCCGGGCGCGACCAGGCATCCGGTGCCGGAGACAGGTCATCGGTGTTGGTTTCACCAGTCACTTTGAAGACGGTAACGGTAATTTTTTCCGCCAGCGCCGGACGGCTCAGGAACCACTCAGCATCGGCCCAGGATTTCAGTACCTGCTGCGCGTATGCATTGCCCGCCTTCGCTTTTTCTTCTACGTCGTAGAAATTATCGAACATCAGCAGGGTGTGGGAGAGCGCTTTCGCAGCACCGGGCGCCAGTTTGTCGTTATCCAGCGCGTCAATCAGCGGATGAATGTTGTAACCACCCTGCATGGTACCCAGCAATTCGATGGCTTTTTCCGGGGTAACCAGCGGAGAAGTGGCTTCACCTTTGGTAATCGCAGCAAGGAAACCCGCTTTTACATAGGCAGCTTCATCAACGCCCGGCGGGACACGGTTGGTCAGGAGGTCTAACAGGAAATCTTCTTCGCCAGCAGGCGGGTTTTTCAGCAGCTCAACAAGTGCTGCCATCTGGGTTGCATCTAGCGGTTTTGGCGCAATTCCCTCAGCGGCACGTTCGGCTACGTGCTTACGGTATTCTACTAGCACGACGGTTCTCCTCGCTCTCATTGTCATAATGCGGCAGGCGATTCTCTTCACGCTCCTGTGAGACAGCAGTTTGTAGGGTAAATCCGCAATACCGCAACGGGCAGGATAGCAGGATTTTCAGGGGGTGTTAATCTGTTTACAAAAAAGCAACATTAAAAATTGGCTGAATCGTTAAGGGCAGGATAAAGCAGAGGAAATCGTCTTTTAAAGACAGAGAAAAAACGGTAGAAACCACGCAATACGGCCCCGCAGGGCCGTATCAGAAGAAACGTTACTTGTCTTTTGGCATAGTGAGTAAGTTGTTGCGCTCGTACTTTTCTGGAGTGATGGTTTTGTCTACCAGTTCGCCCAAAACATATTTACGCACCGTTTCGACATTATTCACCTGCGTATGGTTACCAATACTGGTGAGGAGGCCTTTCGCATTGTAATTGAAGGTGGTGGCGTTGGTTTCTTCATTATCCACCGTATGGTACAGATAATTCTGTGAATTTTTGCTCGAGTTAAGTGAAAGCGGCGTGGCCGGATCCAGCGCCTGATACCAGGACGCGGTCAGATGCGTATGCAGCGTCTGCTTAACGCTTAGCGAACCATCATGCGACGTACTCTCTTGTGTAGATTGCGATGCCTGGTACGCGAAGCTCTCTTTCTCATCCATACGATACGGGTTGATGGCTTTCTCCGTTTCTGTCAGCGACAGAGAGAAATCATTCAGACCACGGACCTGTACCTTGCCGTCACCGCCCATCTGGATAGCGCTCGGTGAGCTCGCCTTGCTGCTCTCTTTTGGCTGCGTCTTATTCAGCGCATGGAACGCAGTCTTAAGCATCGCCATTTGATCGCTATCGCCATGACCATCACGACGCGCTTTATCAAACTTGCTATCCCAGGCGTTTAATGCCGCCTGTTGTTCAGCCGCAGTGCCCACCAGAGACGGATTAGACGTATCGCTGGTCATTTTCAGCGAGAAATTATTGTCCTGATAACCAATCCAGCGTTCTTTATCGTCAGCATGGAAGTTAAGGGATTGCTGCGACAGATCGCCACGGCTGAGGTCAGTTTTCAGATCGACGGATTTGATGAGTGAGCTGTCAAATTGCGTCAGGCCGGAAACGTCCATTCTCGGAGGCTTCTCGCTCAGACCGTTAAGCGCAGACTGGAAGGCATTTCCCAATTTTGCGATTTCTGCCGCTTCGTCATCGCTGGCTTTGCCGCCTTCGGTCGTGAGCTCTACCGCAATACCATCACTCTGACGCGTCAGATTCAGATGTACAACAGAACCCGATTGCGTCGTGATATTCAGCGACACGGCAGATTTGGTTGGGAAATTCGTGTTGGTGTCCAGCCCGAGGCTGGTCAGCGCCTGACTCACATCACCCTGATTATCTGCGTAGTTACTGAGGAGTAACCCCCCCAGCCCGCTTAGCGAGGATACGCCTTCACTGCTCAACCCAAGTTGCATCAGGCCCGAAAGCGCACTATCCGCTTGCGTTGATGCTTTCGCAGCATCGCTGATTTTGGTTGGCGACATGGAGTACACGGCGGCAATTTCTGCCGTCTGACTGCCAAAAATCACCTTCGCAGAGGCAGATGCCGCAGCGGGCAGCGCCGTGCCGTTGGATTTCACTGTCGGTGAGGAGTTCCCGACAGAGGAAGCCAGATGCGACAGCGTGGTCAGAAACGTCTTGTTGTTGATGCCAGTGATCATGACGATGAAACTCCCTCTCCCATCGATAAGGTGTGGACTATATACATCGGCAGATCGCGCGCATTATTTATACCAAAATGGAGAAATTATGAATTTATTCGCGAAAGACAGGCAAAAAAAACGCCTCCGAAGAGGCGCTTAGTATGAAGCGAAATTATTTTTTCTTCGCTTTCGGGTTCGGCAGGTCGGTGATGCTACCTTCGAACACTTCGGCAGCCAGGCCAACAGACTCGTGCAGCGTCGGGTGCGCGTGGATAGTCAGCGCGATGTCCTCTGCGTCACAGCCCATTTCGATAGCCAGACCGATTTCACCCAGCAGCTCGCCGCCGTTGGTACCGACAATCGCACCACCGATGACGCGGTGAGTCTCTTTGTCGAAAATCAGTTTGGTCATACCGTCTGCGCAGTCAGAAGCAATAGCACGGCCAGAAGCAGCCCACGGGAAGGTGGCGGTTTCGTAGCTGATGCCTTTCTCTTTCGCTTCTTTCTCAGTCAGACCAACCCATGCAACTTCTGGCTCGGTGTATGCGATAGACGGGATAACTTTCGGATCGAAGTAGTGTTTTTTGCCAGCGATAACTTCGGCAGCAACGTGACCTTCATGAACACCTTTGTGCGCCAGCATCGGCTGACCGACGATATCGCCGATAGCATAGATGTGCGGTACGTTGGTACGCAATTGTTTGTCAACGCGGATAAAGCCACGCTCGTCAACTTCAACACCCGCCTGGCCTGCGTCCAGCAGTTTACCGTTCGGTACACGACCGATAGCGACCAGCACTGCATCATAACGCTGTGCTTCGGCAGGCGCTTTTTTGCCTTCCATGGAAACGTAAATACCGTCTTCTTTCGCTTCAACGGCAGTCACTTTGGTTTCCAGCATCAGGTTGAATTTCTGGCTGATGCGTTTGGTGAAGACTTTCACGATGTCTTTATCGGCAGCCGGGATAACCTGGTCGAACATTTCAACCACGTCAATCTGTGAACCCAGCGCATGGTAAACGGTACCCATTTCCAGGCCGATGATACCGCCGCCCATAACCAGCAGACGTTTAGGAACGGTTTTCAGCTCCAGTGCATCGGTGGAGTCCCATACGCGCGGATCTTCATGCGGAATAAACGGCAGTTCGATCGGACGGGAACCCGCTGCGATGATGGCGTTGTCGAAATTGATCACGGTTTTGCCGTTTTCGCCTTCAACTTCCAGAGTGTTCGCGCCGGTGAATTTACCCAGACCGTTGACCACTTTAACTTTACGACCTTTCGCCATGCCTGCCAGGCCGCCGGTCAGTTGAGTGATAACTTTCTCTTTCCAGGTACGGATTTTATCGATATCAGTCTGCGGCTCACCAAATACGATACCGTGAGTTGCCAGCGCTTTAGCTTCTTCAATAACTTTCGCTACGTGCAGCAGCGCTTTAGAAGGGATACAACCGACGTTCAGACAAACACCGCCGAGGGTGTTGTAACGTTCTACGATGACGGTTTCCAGACCTAAATCAGCGCAACGGAAGGCAGCAGAGTAACCTGCCGGGCCTGCCCCAAGTACCACGACCTGAGTTTTGATTTCAGTACTCATCATGACCTCTTATTGATTTCCGGCAGTCAGGTACTTGTCGCCCTTTATCCACCGGGACGTTCTATCCGCCCGCAGTTTACAAAAATGTTAACAATTTTGAAACAACAAACGGCTCACGAATTCTCGTTTCGCTAATAACCTCACAGACATTATGAGGTTAAAAGGAAAAAAGCCGGCCGTCAGGCCGGCTTTTCGATTACATCACCAGACGACGGATGTCTGACAGCATGTTGTTGATGATGGTAATGAAGCGAGCACCATCAGCACCGTCAATCACGCGGTGGTCGAAGGACAGAGAGATCGGCATCATCAGACGCGGAACGAACTCTTTACCGTTCCAGACCGGCTCCATCGCAGACTTGGAGACACCCAGAATAGCCACTTCCGGCGCGTTAACAATCGGGGCAAAGTGGGTTGTGCCCAGGCCACCGATGCTGGAGATAGTGAAGCAACCGCCCTGCATTTCGCCAGCAGTCAGCTTGCCATCACGCGCTTTTTTGGAGATCACGGTCAGCTCACGAGACAGCTCAGTGATGCTCTTCTTGTTCACGTCTTTAAAGACCGGAACAACCAGACCGTTCGGGGTATCAACCGCAACACCGATGTTGATGTATTTTTTCAGGGTCAGACGCTGACCGTCTTCGGACAGAGAGCTGTTGAAGCGCGGCATCTGTTCCAGCGCAGCAGCAACGGCTTTCATGATGAAGACAACCGGGGTGAATTTCACGTCCAGTTTACGTTTCTCAGCTTCGGCGTTCTGCTGTTTACGGAACGCTTCCAGATCGGTGATATCGGTTTTGTCGAAGTGCGTAACGTGCGGGATCATCACCCAGTTACGGCTCAGGTTAGCACCAGAGATTTTCTGGATACGACCCAGTTCCACTTCTTCGATTTCACCAAACTTGCTGAAATCAACTTTCGGCCACGGCAGCATGCCAGGCAGACCGCCACCAGTCGCAGCAGCAGGAGCCGCTTCTGCGCGCTTGATAGCCTCTTTCACGTAAGTCTGAACGTCTTCGCGCAGGATACGGCCTTTACGGCCAGTCCCCTTCACTTTCGCCAGGTTCACACCGAATTCGCGCGCCAGGCGGCGGATCAGCGGAGTCGCGTGAATATAAGCGTCGTTTTCAGCAAACTCAGATTTGCCTTCTGCTTTCGCCGCAGGAGCAGCAGCAGATTTAGCAGCCTGAGCGGCCGGAGCCGGGGCAGCGGCGGCTGGTGCAGCAGCCGGAGCCGCCGCAGGCGCAGCGCCTTCCACTTCGAAGACCATGATCAGGGAGCCGGTAGACACTTTGTCGCCAGTGCTGATTTTGATCTCTTTAACGGTACCTGCGAACGGCGCCGGCACTTCCATGGAAGCCTTGTCGCCTTCAACGGTGATCAGTGACTGCTCAGCGGCAACTTTATCGCCCACTTTCACCATCACTTCGGTCACTTCAACTTCGTCACCGCCGATATCCGGTACGTTAACGTCTTTTGCGCCAGCCGCAGCAGCAGGAGCCGCGGCCTGAGCCGCCGCCTGTGCAGGCGCGGCAGCAGGTGCAGCACCCGCCACTTCGAAGACCATGATTAGGGAACCGGTAGACACTTTGTCACCAGTGCTGATTTTGATCTCTTTCACGACGCCCGCGAACGGTGCCGGAACTTCCATAGAGGCTTTATCGCCTTCAACGGTGATTAGAGATTGCTCAGCGGCAACGGTGTCGCCTGGTTTAACCATGATTTCAGTGACTTCAACTTCATCGCCGCCGATATCCGGTACGTGAACTTCTTTCGCACTCGCGGCTGCAGGTGCTGCTGCCGGAGCCGCTTCTTTCTTCTCTTCTGCCTTGGCAGGTGCAGCGGCTGCTGCACCGTCGGCGGAATCGAAAATCATAATCAGTTTGCCGGTCTCGGTTTTGTCGCCAACAGAAACTTTAATTTCTTTGACGACGCCAGCCTGCGGAGACGGGACTTCCATAGAGGCTTTGTCGCCTTCTACGGTGATCAGCGACTGTTCTGCTTCAACTTTGTCGCCCACTTTGACCAGGATCTCGGTGATTTCAACTTCATCAGCCCCGATGTCCGGTACGTTGATTTCGATAGCCATTATCTCTTTACCTCTTACGCCAGACGCGGGTTAACTTTTTCTGCATCGATGTTGAATTTGGTAATTGCTTCCGCAACCACTTTCTTATCGATTTCGCCACGTTTAGCCAGTTCGCCCAGTGCTGCTACAACCACATAAGAAGCATCAACTTCGAAGTGGTGACGCAGGTTTTCACGGCTGTCAGAGCGGCCGAAGCCGTCGGTACCCAGTACACGGTAATCATCAGCCGGTACATAAGTACGAACCTGCTCTGCGAACAGTTTCATATAGTCAGTAGATGCCACAGCCGGCGCATCGTTCATCACCTGAGCGATGTACGGAACGCGCGGGGTTTCCAGCGGGTGCAGCATGTTCCAGCGCTCACAATCCTGGCCATCACGCGCCAGTTCAGTGAAGGAAGTGACGCTATAAACGTCAGAACCAACGCCGTAGTCTTTCGCCAGGATCTGTGCCGCTTCACGCACGTGACGCAGGATAGAACCGGAGCCCAGCAGCTGAACTTTACCTTTGCTACCTTCCAGAGTTTCGAGTTTGTAGATACCTTTACGGATACCTTCCTCGGCACCTGCTGGCATTGCCGGCATATGGTAGTTTTCGTTCAGCGTGGTGATGTAGTAGTACACGTTCTCTTGCGCTTCACCGTACATACGGGTCAGACCATCATGCATGATGACCGCCACTTCGTACGCGTAAGATGGATCGTAAGAGATACAGTTCGGGATAGTCAGAGACTGAATGTGGCTGTGACCATCTTCGTGCTGCAGACCTTCGCCGTTCAGGGTCGTACGACCGGAAGTACCACCTACCAGGAAGCCGCGCGCCTGTTGGTCGCCAGCCTGCCAGCACAGGTCACCGATACGCTGGAACCCGAACATGGAGTAATAGATGTAGAACGGGATCATCGGCAGGTTGTTGGTGCTGTAAGAGGTCGCAGCAGCCAGCCAGGATGCGCCAGCGCCCAGCTCGTTAATACCTTCCTGCAGAATCTGGCCTTTTTCGTCTTCTTTGTAGTAAGCAACCTGCTCACGGTCCTGCGGGGTGTACTGCTGGCCGTTCGGGCTGTAGATACCAATCTGACGGAACAGACCTTCCATACCGAAGGTACGTGCTTCGTCAGCGATGATTGGAACCAGACGATCTTTGATAGACTTGTTCTTGAGCATCACGTTCAGGGCACGAACGAAGGCGATAGTGGTAGAAATCTCTTTATTCTGCTCTTCCAGCAGTTGGGAGAAATCTTCCAGCGCAGGCAGTTCCAGCTTCTCGGTGAATTTAGGCTGACGAGCAGGCAGGTAGCCTTTCAGCGCCTGACGACGTTCGTGCAGGTACTTATACTCTTCAGAACCTTCCGGGAAGGTCAGGTAAGACAGGTTTTCAACCTGCTCATCGGTTACTGGAACGTTGAAACGGTCGCGGATATAACGCACGCCGTCCATGTTCATTTTCTTAACCTGGTGCGCGATGTTTTTACCTTCAGCGGTATCGCCCATGCCGTAACCTTTGATGGTGTGGGCCAGGATTACAGTCGCTTTACCTTTGGTTTCACGCGCTTTTTTCAGTGCAGCGTAGACTTTCTTCGGATCGTGACCACCACGGTTCAGGGCCCAGATCTGCTCGTCAGTCCAGTCAGCAACCAGTGCAGCAGTTTCCGGGTATTTACCGAAGAAATGCTCACGGACGTAGGCGCCGTCTTTGGATTTAAAGGTCTGATAGTCGCCGTCAACGGTTTCGTTCATCAGTTGAATCAGTTTACCGCTGGTATCTTTACGCAGCAGCTCATCCCAACGACCGCCCCACATCACTTTGATCACGTTCCAGCCAGCACCTGCGAAGATGCCTTCCAGTTCGTTGATGATCTTGCCGTTACCGGTTACCGGGCCATCAAGACGCTGCAGGTTACAGTTGATGATGAAGCACAGGTTGTCCAGCTTCTCACGGGTAGCGATGGTGATCGCGCCTTTAGATTCCGGCTCGTCCATTTCACCGTCGCCCAGGAAGGCGTAAACGGTCTGCTCAGAGGTATCTTTCAGGCCACGGTGTTCCAGATATTTCAGGAATTTTGCCTGATAGATCGCACCGATAGGGCCCAGACCCATGGATACGGTCGGGAACTGCCAGAATTCCGGCATCAGTTTCGGGTGCGGATAAGAAGACAGGCCTTTGCCATGAACTTCCTGACGGAAGTTGTTCATCTGCTCTTCAGTCAGACGACCTTCCAGGAAGGCACGTGCATAGATGCCCGGAGAGATGTGGCCCTGGAAGTAAACCAGATCGCCGCCGTCTTTCTCGTTGGCTGCACGGAAGAAATGGTTAAAGCACACTTCGTAGACAGTTGCGGAAGACTGGAAGGACGCCATGTGGCCGCCCAGTTCGAGGTCTTTCTTGGAAGCGCGCAGAACCGTCATGATAGCGTTCCAGCGAATTGCCGAGCGAATACGACGTTCCAGCTCCAGATTACCCGGGTATTCCGGTTCGTCTTCAACGGCAATAGTGTTGACATAGTTGCTAGCTCCGGTACCAGCGGCAACTTTCACGCCCCCTTTGCGGGCTTCGGAAAGCAGCTGGTCAATCAGATACTGAGCACGCTCAACACCTTCTTCACGGATTACCGATTCGATCGCCTGTAGCCAGTCGCGAGTTTCAATCGGATCCACGTCATTTTGGAAACGTTCTGACATGGGGGGTATTCCTTATCTATCTAATACGTTGAGTTATCTGGAACCTGTCCCATTGCCCTCTTTGTTCTTCATACCTCAGGTTGTCTCGTTGTTGGCTGCGCTTCCTCGCACCAGCCACATAGTTCACTATGCTGCTGGCGCTTCGCGCATTTGCCGCCGCGATACAACCCGAATTATTTTGAACAACTAAAAGAGCAATAAGACAGGTTCTGCGTTTAGTTGCCGCGCTCTAAATTTTTGGCGCTCTGGTTACAACTCTTCCGGCACAAACTCCACCAGAAAATGCTAATTCTTTCTCTGTTCCAGCCGACGGAGCGAACGTTCACGACGGCTCTGCTCACGGCTGCGGTCCAACAGGATCTCTTCGATAAAAGCCAGGTGGCGATGAGAGGCTTCACGCGCTTCTTCAGGTTCGCCCGCCATAATGGCTGCAAAGATACTGCTGCGATGCTTGCTCACCAGCGGCAGCATCTCGCGGCGCGCGTAGAGCAATTCGAAATTCTCACGAACATTCTGTGCCAACATAGGTTCCATGCAACGAAGCAGATGTAAAAGCACAACATTATGTGCCGCTTCGGTTACAGCGATTTGATATTGCACGACAGCGTTCGATTCCGCGTCGAGGTCGCCGGACTGCTGCGCCAGTTCAATCGCCTGATGCAGTTCGCCAATGCGTACCTTGTCTTCGTCCGTGCTGCGTAATGCGGCGTAATAAGCGGCAATGCCTTCCAGTGCGTGACGCGTCTCGAGCAAATCAAATTGGGATTCGGGATGGTCGGAGAGCAACTCAACGAGCGGATCGCTGAAGCTCTGCCAGAGGCTGCTTTGAACAAACGTACCGCCACCCTGGCGACGCAGCAGAAGCCCTTTTGCTTCGAGGCGCTGGATGGCCTCACGCAGTGAAGGACGTGAAACATCGAACTGTTTGGCCAGTTCGCGTTCTGGAGGCAATTTTTCACCGGGGCGCAAGGTCCCCTCAAGAATCAAAAACTCCAGTTGCTGCTCAATCACATCGGATAGTTTTGGCTGGCGGATTTTGCTGTAGGCCATTGTTCCCTGTCTCTACCATTCGCCCGGAGTAAATTGGTCTTACCAATTTCATATTCGTGACGCTAAAGTAACAAAGTATTCACCTTATGTCCATACAGGTTTTGATTGAAATCAGTAAACACTGCACATTTTAACAACGTTACAGAAATAACGTTTCAAACATGTAACCTTGCACAAATGACTCGTTTACTCCCAAAGAGGCAGTTTTAACTTTATTGAAACGCGCTCATTTAAATTTGAACCGATTCAGTGTGAATAGATTTGCATACTAAAACCAAATAAATGCATAAATAGTCGATTGAGCAAAAAACAGCCTGAACCGAGGCGATTTACAAATGGTTTCTTTTTATGCAAGTCGTCATATCCCCTTCACAAAGCAGGTGCAAACGCGAGCGCTTACCACTATTCTGAGCTTCACGAAAGGGATGAGTGCAAATTCACGTCAGCATTTCGTAAATAAAAAAATACAATAAATGGAATTTCTCCCTTACACGCAGACAACAGCGTAGACATAATAACCACACACGAGGTTTCATGATGGAAGGTCAACAGCACGGCGATCAGCTTAAGCGCGGCCTTAAGAACCGCCATATTCAGCTTATCGCGCTGGGCGGCGCTATCGGGACTGGCCTGTTTCTGGGCAGCGCGTCAGTCATTAATTCTGCAGGGCCAGGGATTATCCTGGGTTATGCCATTGCGGGTTTCATTGCTTTTCTGATTATGCGCCAGTTGGGCGAGATGGTCGTTGAGGAGCCGGTTGCAGGCTCATTCAGCCACTTCGCGTACAAATACTGGGGTAATTTCGCGGGTTTTGCCTCCGGCTGGAACTACTGGGTGCTGTATGTGCTGGTTGCGATGGCGGAACTCACCGCCGTTGGTAAATATATCCAGTTCTGGTGGCCAGAAATCCCAACCTGGGTCTCCGCAGCGGCCTTCTTCGTTATTATCAACGCCATTAACCTCACCAATGTTAAAGTGTTTGGTGAGATGGAGTTCTGGTTCGCCATTATTAAAGTGGTTGCTGTAGTGGCGATGATCCTGTTCGGCGGCTGGTTACTGTTCAGCGGCAGCGCAGGTCCACAGGCGACAGTACGCAACCTGTGGGAGCAAGGCGGTTTCTTACCACACGGTATCTCAGGCCTGGTAATGATGATGGCTATCATCATGTTCTCCTTTGGTGGCCTTGAGCTGGTAGGGATTACGGCTGCAGAAGCGGACAACCCGGAGCAGAGCATTCCAAAAGCGACCAACCAGGTTATCTACCGCATCCTGATCTTCTATGTGGGCTCACTGGCTGTCCTGCTTTCTCTGCTGCCGTGGACGCGCGTCACCGCGGATACCAGCCCGTTCGTATTGATTTTCCATGAGCTGGGTGACACCTTCGTGGCGAATGCATTGAACATCGTCGTGCTGACTGCCGCGCTGTCGGTTTACAACAGTTGCGTATACTGTAACAGCCGTATGCTGTTCGGCCTCGCACAGCAGGGGAACGCGCCAAAAGCGCTGCTCTCCGTCGATAAACGTGGTGTTCCGGTTAATACCATTCTGGTTTCCGCTGTGGTCACTGCGCTGTGCGTACTGATCAACTATATGGCGCCTGAATCGGCATTTGGCCTGCTGATGGCACTGGTGGTTTCTGCCCTGGTCATCAACTGGGCGATGATTAGCCTGGCGCATATGAAGTTCCGTAAAGCCAAACAGCAGCAGGGCGTGACGCCGCGTTTCCCGGCGCTGTTGTACCCGTTAGGTAACTGGATTTGCCTGCTGTTTATGGCAGCCGTACTGGTCATTATGCTGATGACTGACGGCATGGCTATCTCCGTCTACCTGATCCCGGTATGGCTGGTCATCCTTGGCGTCGGCTATATGTTTAAAGAGAAAAGTGCAAAAGCGGTGAAAGCGCACTGATTTTGCCTGCTCCCCTCTCCCGCCCGGGAGAGGGTTGTTATTCAATTGTTACCAACCTCACACTTTCCCCTATGTAGCTGTTTTGTCCATGTTCCCGCCAACATCCTGTAACGCAAATTTTGTTTAGCGGGCGAATAATTATTCCCACAACTCACTGGGAGTATCGTCGATGGACAACAGTAAACTCTCTGTTAAAGAGAAAATCGGCTACGGGATGGGCGATGCCGGATGCAACATCATCTTTGGCGCCATCATGCTGTTTGTTAATTACTTTTACACGGATATTTTCGGTCTGGCACCTGCACTGGTAGGCGTCTTATTGCTCTCAATTCGCGTGATAGATGCCATCACCGACCCGATCATGGGGGCGATAGCCGACCGCACCCAAAGCAAGTACGGACGTTTTCGTCCATGGCTTTTGTGGATAGCCTTGCCCTATGCCGTGTTCAGCGTGCTGATGTTTACCACACCGGACTGGACCTACCATAGCAAAGTTATCTATGCCTTTATTACCTACTTCCTGCTCTCACTGACCTACACTGCGATCAACATCCCCTACTGCTCGTTAGGCGGCGTGATAACCAACGATCCAAAAGAGCGTGTGGCCTGCCAGTCTTATCGTTTTGTGATGGTAGGGATTGCCACCCTGCTGCTGTCGCTGACGTTACTCCCTATGGCCGAATGGTTTGGTGGCGAAGACAAAGCCAAAGGCTATCAAATGGCGATGACGGTTCTGGCGTTTATCGGCATGTGTATGTTCTTGTTCTGCTTCGCTACAGTTCGCGAGCGTGTGCGCCCGGCGGTCCCAACCCATGACGATATGAAAAAGGACATGAAGGATGTCTGGAAAAACGACCAGTGGGTGCGGATTTTGCTGCTCACGCTGTGTAATGTCTGCCCGGGCTTTATCCGCATGGCCGCCACCATGTACTACGTGACCTGGGTCATGGGGCAAAGCACTCACTTCGCCACTCTCTTTATCAGCCTGGGCGTTGTCGGCATGATGATCGGCAGTATGCTGGCAAAAGTCCTGACCGACCGCTGGTGCAAGCTGAAAGTCTTCTTCTGGACTAACATCGCGCTGGCGATTTTCTCCTGCGCCTTCTACTTCTTCGATCCGAAAGCCACGGTCATGATTGTGGTGCTCTACTTCCTGTTGAATATTCTCCATCAGATCCCTTCCCCGCTGCACTGGTCGCTAATGGCGGATGTGGACGATTATGGCGAGTGGAAAACCGGCAAACGTATCACCGGGATCAGCTTCTCTGGCAACCTGTTTTTCCTGAAAGTGGGGCTGGCGGTTGCTGGTGCGATGGTGGGCTTCTTACTCTCCTGGTACGGTTATGATGCAGGTGCCAAAGCGCAGAGTGCCAGCGCTATCAATGGCATCATGCTGCTGTTTACCGTTATTCCGGGCGTGGGCTATCTGATTACCGCAGGAGTCGTACGCCTGCTGAAAGTGGATCGGGAACTGATGAAAACCATTCAGGCCGACCTGGAAAAACGCCGCGTCAATTATCATGAACTGAGCGAGAGCCAGGGCGTTCCCGTTGGTGAACATGTAAGGAAAGCATAATGAACTGGCCGAATCCCTTTATTGAGCAGCGTGCCGACCCGTATATTTTGCGTCATGATGGCAACTATTATTTTGTGGCCTCAGTCCCGGAATATGACCGACTGGAAATCCGCCGGGCCAGTACTTTGGAGGGGCTGCGCGAAGCGCAAGGCGTGACCGTCTGGCGTAAACCGGCTACCGGCCCAATGAGCGAACTCATCTGGGCGCCTGAGCTCCATTATATCGACGGTAAATGGTATCTCTACTTTGCCGCCACCTGGACGAAGGCACTGGATGCGCTGAACATGTTCCAGCACCGTATGTTTGTGCTGGAGTGCGCCGATGCCGATCCCCTTAGCGGGGTCTGGCTCGAAAAAGGCCAGGTGAAAACCCCGTTCGACACCTTTGCACTGGACGCCACGACCTTTGTTCATCAGGGTAAACGCTGGTATCTGTGGGCACAGAAATCACCGGAGATTGCCGGTAATTCAAACCTCTATATTGCGGAGATGGAAAACCCCTGGACGTTAAAAGGTGAACCTCTCTTACTGAGCAAGCCGGAGTACGACTGGGAATGCAGGGGTTTTCTGGTAAACGAAGGCCCGGCGGTGCTGTTTCACGGTGACAGGTTGTTTATCAGTTACTCTGCCAGCGCCACGGACGAGAACTACTGCATGGGACTGTTGTGGATTGATGTAAACGCTGACCCGCTAGTGGCGGCCAACTGGCATAAATCACCGCAACCGGTATTCCGAACCAGTTACGAGAACCGGCAATATGGCCCCGGTCATAACAGCTTTACCCAAACCGCAGACGGTAAAGATGTGCTGGTCTACCATGCCCGAAACTATACGGAGATTGAAGGCGACCCGCTTTACGATCCAAACCGCCATACCCGCCTGAAGCTGATTCGCTGGCAAGAAAACGGGATGCCAGACTTCGGCATCCCGCCTGCAGATACGCAATAAATTTATACTCTACATCATTCTGGTTGCAGGAAGGCGGCAAGTCAGTAAATCCCCAGGAGCATAGATAACTTTGTGACTGGGGTGCGCTGAAGTAGCCAACGCACATGCAGCCTGAAGTATGACGAGTATAACGGCACGTGGTTACATCAGCGTGCCGTAAATGGTTAACAGCGCCACCACCACCACCATCACGAACGAGGTTTTTTTGGCCATTGAGACGGCGGCTTTTGGTGTCTCGACTTTATCCATATGCGGCTCGCGGGCCAGCGAGAACTGCGCAAGACACGTTAGTACATGATATTGCGAAGAATGCCGGTCGGTCAGCGAGGCAAACCATGCTGGCAGTGCCTTTTCGCCATGGCCGATCAACGCATAAACCACGCCCGCCAGGCGCACCGGGATCCAGTCCAGCACGTGTAAAATCGCGTCGATTCCGGACTGCTGGCGTTCATTCGGCGTCTGATAGCGAGCCAGCCAGGATTGCCATGCACGCAAAAAGCTGTAGCCAACCAGCGTCACAGGCCCCCATATTCCACCGACGATAAACCAGAACAGCGGTGCCAGATAATAACGAAAGTTGATCCACAAAAGCGCATTTTGCAGCTCGCACAGGTACTCCCGTTCATTACAGCCCGGCGGTATACCATGAATCAACGTGAGCTCATTCGCCATGGCATTATGGGCGTGGCTGTCATTGCGCGCGGCCGCTTTGAGGTAAGCATGGTAATGCAGACGCACTTTTCCAGCACCGATACACAAAAGCCCCAGCAGGATCCACACCACCAGCAGTGGCACATTGAAAAAGAGCCCCTCCAGCGCCTGAAAAATGAGGAAGGTCACCAGCATGGCGACCACCGCCATCAGGAGCGTTCTCAGCATAGAGTAGTGTTTGACCCGGCGGAACAACACTTCCAGGCGATGATCCAGTTGCCAGTGTTCTCCGAGTTTAAAAAGCCGCTCGGCAATAAGAACCAGCAGCATGGTAAACAGTGTCATGACATCTCCTTATCTGATTCAGCCGCCACCAGCCCGCGAAATCGTGGCCAGTCAAACGCCGGACCGGGATCGGTTTTGCGCTCAGGGGCGATATCGCTGTGCCCGGTCATGTTGCTGGCAATCGAGGGATAAAGCGAAATCAAAGCGTGGGTAACGTTCGCCAGTTGCTGATATTGGGCGTCGGTATAGGGCTGATTGTCTGTGCCTTCCAGCTCAATGCCGATGGAAAAATCATTGCAGCGTTCCCGCCCCTGATAACGCGACACTCCCGCATGCCAGGCTCGCTTATCAAACGGCACATATTGAACGACTTCACCGTCACGACGAATCAGGCAATGAGCGGAGACGCGCAGATGAACGATCTCAGCAAAAAAAGGATGAGCGTCAGGATCCAACGTACCGGTAAACAGCGCATCGATCCACGGTCCGCCAAATTCACCGGGAGGCAGGCTGATATTGTGGACCACGAGCAACGAAGGGGTTTCACCGTCCGGGCGGCAATCAAAATGCGGAGAAGGTACGCGACGCGCATCCGCCAGCCAGCCCTCATTTAACTGCATGCAGGATCTCCTTAATTATGGTGCTCAAACACGCTCTAGAGTAGCATGTTCAGACGCTGTCCGGTCATTGTATGTTGACGAAACGTGCAATGACAGGACACTGTCTAACTTTCTGATTCGTTACCCTTTTTGGAGTTTTATCATGCCGCCTCGCCGTTACAACCCCGATCTTCGACGTGACGCGCTTTTGCAACGCATTGAACTGGACATCCCCGCTGCCGTCGCGCAGGCCCTGCGCGAAGATTTGGGTGGAGAAGTGGATGCGAACAACGATATTACCGCGCAATTATTGCCGCCGGATAACCGCTCTCATGCGGTGATCATTACCCGCGAAAAAGGCGTGTTCTGCGGTAAGCGTTGGGTCGAAGAGGTCTTTATTCAGCTAGCTGGCGACGATGTTCGTGTCACCTGGCATGTCGCCGATGGCGATGCGGTGACGCCAAACCAGCCGTTGTTTGAACTGGAAGGCCCCTCACGCGTTCTTCTCACCGGAGAGCGCACGGCGCTTAACTTCGTGCAAACACTGTCGGGTGTTGCCAGCGAAGTAAGCCGCTATGTCGCCTTGCTGGACGGAACCAAAACACAGTTGCTGGATACGCGTAAAACCCTGCCCGGCCTGCGTACCGCGCTGAAATATGCGGTTCTGTGCGGCGGCGGCGCGAATCATCGTCTGGGGCTCTCCGACGCGTTCCTGATTAAAGAAAACCACATTATCGCTGCTGGTTCCGTTCGACAGGCCGTCGAGAAAGCCTTCTGGCTGCATCCTGACGTTCCGGTTGAAGTGGAAGTGGAAACGCTGGAAGAGCTGGATGATGCCCTGAAAGCCGGTGCCGATATCATCATGCTGGACAACTTCGATACGCCGATGATGCGCGAAGCGGTAAAACGCACCAATGGCCAGGCGCGTCTGGAAGTTTCCGGCAACGTCACGTTCGAGACTATCCGTGAATTTGCCGAAACGGGCGTCGATTTTATCTCTGTCGGTGCATTAACCAAGCATGTCCACGCGCTGGACCTGTCGATGCGTTTTCGCTGATACCCCATAGCCCGATGGCGTCTCTCTGTCGGGCTTATCCTTCTCTTTTTCCCCTGCAAGGTAAAGCCCTTACGCCACGTTATGACTCGTTTTTCGTAAAGCCTCGCAAATCTGTTGTTCAATCCTGCAAGCTGCTCAAAAACGGCTGAAGCTCCGTTCCCGTTTCGTTTTTCGACCCTCGCAGGCCATTCCTTATGTTTGCCAAAGTAACGCCACCTAACTCAAGGAGCGAACAATGGACAAGCAACGAGGCTTCACCCTTATCGAACTGATGGTGGTCATTGGCATTATTGCTATTTTGAGCGCAATCGGCATTCCGGCGTATCAGAACTACCTGCGCAAAGCCGCACTCACCGACATGCTGCAAACCTTTATCCCCTATCGTACGGCCGTTGAGCTATGCGCACTGGAGCGTGGCGGCGTCACAGGTTGCGAGGGTGGCACTAACGGTATCCCTGCCCCCACCACCACCCGCTATGTTTCAGCCATGACCATCAGCAAAGGAGTGATTACCCTCACCGGCCAGGAGAGCCTGACGGGCCTGAGCGTAGTCATGACGCCGCAGTGGAATGCGGGCAACGGTATGTCGGGCTGGGCACGTAGCTGCACGGTGGCCGATAACGGCGCGCTGAAACAGGCCTGTGAAGATGTCTTCCGTGGAAACAGTAACTAAGGGACAGCCCATGCGCCAGGATAAACTCACCACGCTGTGCAAACGCCACCATGCCTGCCTGCTTAACTGTGATGAAAAGATACTGACCATTGCCGTCGTGGGCGATCCCTCATCGGAACTACTTGAAGCGCTACGTTTCGCGACACAAAAACGCATTGATATCGAATGCTGGACGCAGGAGCAGATGGACAGCCATCATCAACAGTCTGTAGAAGCGCAATCTCTCGTCCCCGTAGAGGATTCAGGTTCAGCGGTCGAATTACTTGACCAGACGCTGCAACAGGCGCTTAGCCAGAGGGCATCCGATATCCATTTTGAACCCGCGGAACATACCTATCGCATCCGGCTGCGCGTTGATGGCGTACTGCATGCGTTGCCTCTGATTCCCGGCGCGCTCGCCAACACGCTGACCGCACGACTGAAAGTATTAGGTAATCTGGATATTGCCGAACGCAGGCTGCCGCAAGACGGGCAATTCAGCACCACGCTTAACGGGCAGAATGTCTCGTTTCGCATTGCCACCCTGCCGTGCCGACACGGTGAAAAAGTGGTACTGAGGTTGTTACATCAGGTAAGTCAGGCACTCGACCTTCATCAGCTAGGAATGACCCACTCCCAACTGGCGCAATTCCAGCAGGCTTTGAACAAACCCCAGGGATTGCTACTGGTCACCGGCCCCACGGGCAGTGGAAAAACCGTCACCCTCTACAGTGCGTTGCAGGCTCGCAATAAGCCTGAGATCAATCTCTGCAGCGTGGAAGATCCGATTGAGATCCCGCTTACTGGCCTGAATCAGACACAGATTAACCCACGCGCCGGGTTGACCTTCCAGAGTGTATTACGGGCGCTTTTGCGACAGGATCCGGATGTCATTATGGTCGGTGAGATCCGCGATGGCGAAACGGCTGAAATCGCCATCAAGGCCGCGCAAACCGGGCATCTGGTCCTCTCAACACTTCACACCAACTCAACAGCCGAAACACTGGTACGCATCCAGCAAATGGGGGTTGCCCGCTGGATGATCTCCTCCGCGCTCTCGTTGGTTGTCGCACAGCGGCTGGTGCGAAAGTTGTGCCCCCACTGCCACGGTCGGGAACACGAGAATATTAACCTGCCGACATCACTCTGGCCGCGCCCATTACCGCGCTGGGTATCAAAGGGCTGTGAGCGTTGTTATCACGGATTTTATGGGCGATTCGCGCTTTTTGAGGTTCTGGAAGTAGACGGGGAACTGCGTCAGGCTATTGCCAGTGGGCTCCCTGCCAGCGACATTGAAAGGCAATCTCGTTCGGCGGGCATGATGACGCTGTTCCAGAACGGCTGTATGGCGGTAGAAAACGGGATCACTACTTTTGAAGAGCTGGTTCGCGTATTGGGTATGCCCGATGGCGACTAAACAACTCTGGCAGTGGGCCGGGCTTGACGATAACGGTGAACGGCACGAAGGCGCTTACTGGGCAGAACAGCGCAGCGATGCACTGTTCGCTTTGCAACAGCAATGCCTTCATCCCCTCTCTCTACGCCGTCGCCCTGTACGCCAGGCACAGTGGCGCGGTGAACACAGTAGCGAGGTCATCCACCAGCTTGCCACATTGCTGCAGGCTGGTCTGACGCTGCCGGATGGCCTGCAGTTGCTGGCCAAACAGCAGCCTTCTGTTCAGTGGCAGGCGCTATTACAGACACTGGCCGAAAACCTGGCACAGGGCGAGACATTCTCTGGTGCGCTGTCGCGCTGGCCGGAGGTCTTTCCACCCCTTTACCAGGCAATGATACGAACAGGTGAGCTTACGGGGAAGCTCGATGAGTGCTGCTTTAAACTCGCTGCGCAGCAAAAAACACAGCTTGCCCTGACGCGGAAAGTGAAAAAAGCGCTGCGTTATCCACTTATTGTGCTGACATTAGCCTTCATCGTAGTGCTGGCGATGATCTATTTCGTACTCCCGGAATTTGCCACCATTTACCAGACATTTAACACGCCGTTGCCTGCCCTCACGCGTGGGGTGCTTGCGTGTGCGGATATCCTGCAGCAAGTCAGCCTTCCGTTAGCCATTATCAGCCTGCTTCTGGCAATTCTGTTGGGGCGTTTACAGAAACAGTCAGGCTGGCTGCGTTATCAGCAGCGTATTCTGCTGGCGTGCCCGCTGATAGGGCAACTTGTTCTTGGGCAGAAGCTCAGCCAGATCTTTACCGTGCTATCGCTGACGCAGCGTGCTGGCATCGCCTTCTTACAAGGTCTGGAGAGCGTCAAAGAAACGCTCACATGTCCATGGTGGCGAGATATTGTTGATGCTATACATCAGGATATTACACAGGGTCAGTCGATTTCAGCGGCATTCAGCGCCAGAGGGGTTTTTACGCCACTTTGCATTCAACTGGTCAGTACGGGGGAAGCCTCAGGCGCGCTGGACGCAATGTTATTTAATCTGGCGATGCATCATAGTGAACAGACGCAACATCAGGCCGACGGGCTGGCCTCCATGCTGGAGCCTTTACTGCTGGTTGTGACAGGAATTATTGTCGGCACACTGATCGTGGCCATGTATCTGCCGATTTTCCATCTGGGAGATGCGATGAGTGGAATGGGATGAAACAGGCGCAGCAAACTGCGCCTGTAAACCGATTAAAGGCTATTGAAAACGCGGTTTTCTTGCTCCTGAACGCGGATAAAGGTAGTGCGTTTGGTCAGCTCTTTCAGGCGAGATGCGCCCACATAAGTACAGGCGGAACGCAAGCCACCAAGGATATCGCGCGCGGTATTTTCGACCGGGCCGCGTAGTTTCAACTTAACGGTTTTACCTTCTGCCGCACGGTACTGAGCAACCCCACCAACGTGACGGGTCATCGCCGACTCAGAACTCATACCATAGAACAGCATGAATTTTTCACCGTTTTCGTCAACCACGGTACCGCCGCTTTCTTCGTGCCCTGCTAACATTCCACCGAGCATGACAAAATCAGCGCCGCCGCCAAAAGCTTTCGCCACATCGCCAGGCACGGTACAGCCGCCATCGCTAACGATTTGACCGCCCAAGCCATGTGCTGCATCGGCACACTCAATCACAGCGGAAAGCTGAGGATAACCGACACCGGTTTTCACACGTGTGGTGCAAACAGAACCCGGACCGATACCGACTTTGACAATATCCGCACCGGAGAGAATCAGCTCTTCACACATTTCGCCTGTTACTACGTTACCTGCGCAGATCGTTTTGTTCGGCCAGGCTTCGCGCGCTTTCGACACAAACTGTACGAAGTGCTCGGAATAACCATTCGCGACATCAATGCAGACGAAATTCAACTGGGAGTGCAGCGCCAGAATTTGTTTAGTTTTTTCAAAGTCAGCATCTGAGGTACCTGTTGATACCATTACATGACGCAATACATCGTCAGATTCGCGCTGAACAAATGCTTTCCAGTCTTCGACAGAATAATGTTTATGTACTGCGGTCAGAATATCGAACGAAGCCAGCGCTTTCGCCATAGCAAAGGTGCCAACGGTATCCATATTGGCTGCAATTACCGGTACGCCAGACCAGTTCTGTCCTGAATGCTTAAAGGTAAACTCGCGTTCCAGCTCAACATCGGAACGGCTTTTGAGGGTAGAGCGTTTAGGGCGGATAAGAACGTCTTTAAAGCCTAATTTCAGATCTTCTTCAATACGCATGTGCGGATTCCTGGGGTTAATGGCGAACAACGCAGACTTGCAAACACACAACTCCAGTGACGCTATCATACGCACTAATCAGGACTCCGCAAGACTGCGAAATTCTCTTTTTTTACGCTACAATCCTATAAATTTACCTGGTGAAAGGGCAAGATTAGCCGCATTTGCGAAAGTTCATCTTGCTCAAATTATAACCTACTGATTCACATGATAAATGCATTATTATTTTTCCGCGTTTCGCTTACTGGCGACCTTCGTAAAGCAAACTGGCAAAATTAAAAATGTGTGGGTTATGATTTTTTTTACCGACTATTTTGAGATCAGGCGCTATGGGGTATACGGTCGCGTTAACCGGAGGTATTGGTAGCGGCAAAAGCACGGTCGCTGATGCCTTCGCCCGTTTGGGTGTTGATATTGTCGATGCAGATATTATTGCCCGCCAGGTTGTTGAACCGGGCTCTGTTGCATTACAAGCCATCGCCGAACATTTTGGTTCAGACATCCTCACACCTGAGGGTTCACTGAACCGTCGCTTATTACGCGAACGCATTTTTGCTTCCCCAGCCGAGAAAAACTGGCTCAATGGTTTGCTGCACCCATTAATACATCAGCAAACCCAGCGACAAATTGCCGGGGCTACTTCACCCTATGTGTTGTGGGTTGTTCCTTTGTTGGTTGAAAACCACTTACAGAACAAAGCCGACCGGGTATTGGTTATCGACGTCTCACCAGAGACGCAAATTTTGCGAACGATGCAGCGTGACGGCGTAAGCCGTGAAAATGCTGAGCATATTCTGGCGGCGCAAGCGACACGTGAAGCACGCCTTGCCGTTGCGGATGATATTATTGACAATAATGGCGCACCAGATGCAATTGCATCGGATGTTGCCCGCCTGCATGCGGCTTATCTGAGCTATGCATCACAGGCAGTTTCACAGGAAAACCCTTAATGCAGACCCACGTCCTATTTGAACACCCGCTCAATGAAAAGATGCGCACCTGGCTGCGTATCGAATTCCTGCTCCAGCAACTCACTGCCCACCTTCCTCTTGCCGATCATGCAGATGCGCTGCATTTCTTCCGCAATGCCGGTGAGTTATTAGATATTTTCGAGCGTGGTGACACACGTACCGAATTGCTTAAAGAGCTGGAACGCCAGCAACGTAAATTAAAAGCCTGGGCCGAAGTGCCTGGTGTTGATCAGGGACGTATCGATGCCATTCGCCAACAGTTAAAAGAGACCAGCACCATGCTGATGGCAGCCCCCCGGATTGGGCAGTTGCTGCGTGAAGACCGTCTCATCGGCCTGGTCCGCCAGCGTCTGAGTATACCGGGCGGCTGTTGCAGCTTTGATTTGCCCACCCTGCATGTCTGGCTGCATTTGCCACAGGTTCAGCGTGACGAGCAGGTGAATATCTGGCTGTCCAGCCTGACGCCACTCAATCATACGTTGTCACTGATTCTGGATTTGATCCGCAACTCAGCTCCGTTCCGTAAGCAAACCAGTCTGAACGGTTTTTACCAGGATAATGGTGAAGATGCCGATCTGCTTCGCCTGCACCTGGATTTAGACAGCCAGTTATTCCCACAGATTTCGGGGCATAAAAGTCGTTTCGCCATTCGTTTCCTGCCGCTCGATAGTGAAAATGGCATCATCCCGGAACGCCTGGATTTCGAACTGGCTTGTTGTTAAGGAGAAATGATGTCAGACGCAACGCGTGTTAATTGCCCGACCTGCGGCAAAAGCGTGATATGGAGCGAAACCAGCCCGTTTCGCCCGTTCTGTTCAAAACGCTGCCAGTTAATAGACCTGGGTGAATGGGCTGCGGAAGAAAAGCGCATCCCGAGTGCAGGGGATCTTTCCGACAGTGACGACTGGAGTGAAGAACAGCAGTAAATGACAAGGTGGCGGGAAGCCCCGCCACACTTTGCGCCATCAGGCGTTTGCCAGTTTTGAGATGACTGGCTCATTAGCGGGTGGGAACTCATCTGCCAGCAGTTGAGTCTGATGGACCCAACGCCCAGGCTGCCCTTCTTTTCCCCACGGTTCCCCTTCCCACTGCTCAACAAGATAAAACCAGAGCGTAATGTGGCGATCCGGGAAACGATATTCCAGTTTATCGAACAGGCTGGCCGCACCAGCTTTGATACCCACTTCTTCGTGCAGCTCACGGATAACCGCTTGTTCAGGTGTTTCACCTTCTTCGATCTTGCCGCCAGGAAATTCCCATTTATTCGCCATATGCGCATCGGCTGCGCGCTGGGTAATAAAGATTTCTCCCTGTGGATTGCGAATAATTCCGACGGCGATTTGCAGTATTTTCATTGTCGTTACTCCATAAAAAAGGCGCAGATATCTGCGCCTTTCTTTATTTATTCGTGCCTTAGCTCAGACGGCCATGGCACTGTTTGTATTTTTTACCTGACCCGCAAGGACAAGGGTCGTTGCGACCGACTTTACGATCGCCAGTCTGTGCAGCCAGTGCTGCCGCCGCCTCAGATTCATCATCACGGTGGCTAAGTTGCTGCATCTGCGCCAGACGCTCTGCTTCTTCGCGGCGCTGCTGCTCCATTGCTTCAACTTCTTCCGGCATACGTACCTGAACTTTACTCAGGGTGCTGATCACTTCATATTTCAGCGACTCCAGCATCGCGGCGAACATAGAGAAAGATTCGCGCTTGTACTCCTGCTTCGGATCTTTTTGCGCATAGCCACGTAAATGGATCCCCTGACGCAGATAGTCCATCGCCGCCAGGTGCTCTTTCCACAATGAGTCCAGCGTTTGCAGCATGACGCCTTTTTCGAAGTGGCGCATCATCTCCGCGCCAACAACCTCTTCTTTGCGAGCATAGACTTCAACTGCCTGAGCAAGGATACGCTCACGCAGGGTCTCTTCATGCAATTCTGGCTCTTTATCCAGCCACTCAGCAATCGGCAGATCGAGGTCGAAATCATTTTTCAGGCGTTCCTGCAAGCCAGGAATATCCCACATTTCTTCCAGCGACTGCGGTGGAATGTGAGCGTCGATAGTCGCTTTGAACACATCCTCACGAATGCTGTTAATGGTCTCGCTCACATCAGAGACATCCAACAGTTCATTACGCTGGGTGTAGATTGCGCGACGCTGATCGTTCGCCACGTCATCATATTCCAGCAGCTGTTTACGGATATCGAAGTTGCGGCTTTCCACTTTACGTTGCGCGTTGGCAATCGCCTTGGTCACCCATGGGTGTTCAATCGCTTCGCCCGGTTTCATACCCAGTTTACGCATCATGCTCGAAACACGATCGGAGGCAAAAATACGCATCAGCGCATCTTCCATCGACAGGTAGAAGCGGGATGAGCCCGGGTCACCCTGACGACCAGAACGGCCACGCAACTGGTTATCGATACGGCGTGATTCGTGACGCTCGGTACCAATGATATGCAGGCCGCCCGCAGCCAGAACGGCATCATGACGCACCTGCCAGTCCGCTTTGATCTTCGCGATCTGCTCCGGCGTCGGGTCGGTCAGCTCGGCGACTTCTGCCTGCCAGCTACCACCCAACACAATATCGGTACCACGACCAGCCATGTTAGTTGCGATCGTTACCGCTGCGGTATAACCCGCCTGAGCAACGATATCTGCTTCTTTGGCGTGGAATTTCGCGTTCAGTACGTTGTGTTTGATACCCGCTTTCGTCAGCTCATTTGAAACCACTTCGGATTTCTCAATGGAGATCGTACCCACCAGCACCGGCTGGCCTGCGGCGGTACGCTCACGAATATCTTCGATAATCGCCTGAATTTTTTCCGCCTCGGTCATGTAGACCAGATCCGGCATATCTTTACGGATCATCGGACGGTTGGTCGGCACCACCACGGTGTCGAGTTTATAAATAGAACTGAACTCGAATGCTTCGGTATCCGCAGTACCGGTCATCCCCGCCAGTTTCTCGTACAGACGGAAGTAGTTCTGGAAGGTAATAGAAGCCAGCGTCTGGTTTTCGTTCTGAATATCCACACCTTCTTTGGCTTCCACAGCCTGGTGCAGGCCATCAGACCAGCGGCGGCCCTGCATGGTACGACCGGTGTGTTCATCGACGATAATAACTTCGCCGTCTTTAACAATGTAATCCACGTCACGGGTGAACAAAGCGTGCGCGCGCAGCGCTGCGGTAACATGGTGCATCAGCATAATGTTACCCGGCGAGTACAGTGACTCACCTTCATCCATGATGCCTTCTTTAACCAGCAGCTCTTCAATCAGCACCAGACCACGTTCGGTCAGGTTAACCTGACGCGCCTTCTCATCAACGGAGAAGTGGCCTTCGCCCTGGAAAGTATCGGAATCTTCCTTCTCCTGACGAATCAGATGCGGGATGATTTTGTTCACTTTTTTGTACATTTCCGAGCTGTCTTCAGCCGGGCCGGAAATGATCAGCGGTGTACGTGCTTCATCAATGAGGATGGAGTCCACCTCATCCACCAGCGCATAGTGCAGTTTGCGCTGTACGCGTTCTTCAGGGCTGAACGCCATGTTGTCGCGCAGGTAGTCAAAACCGTATTCGTTGTTAGTACCGTAGGTGATATCTGCGGCATACGCTTCACGCTTCGCCACAGACGGCATCCCCGGCAGGTTGATACCGACGGTCATGCCCAGGAATTCGAACAACGGACGGTTGTTTTCGGCGTCACGTTGCGCCAGATAGTCGTTCACGGTGACCACGTGGACACCTTTGCCGCTCAGCGCGTTCACATAAGCAGGCAGCGTCGCGGTCAGCGTTTTACCTTCACCGGTACGCATCTCTGCGATGCAGCGTTCATTCAATACCATGCCGCCGAGTAACTGGACGTCGAAGTGGCGCATACCGAAGACACGTTTACTGGCTTCGCGCACGACGGCAAACGCTTCCGGGATCAGGCTTTCAACCGTTTCGCCTTTTTCCAGACGGCCACGAAATTCCGCTGTTTTTGCTTTCAGTTCGTCGTCTGACAGCTTTTCCATTTCCGGCTCCATCGCATTGATGATGCCGACTGCTTTGCGCATACGACGCAGTGTACGATCGTTACGACTACCGAATACTTTTGTTAATAATTTGATAAGCATAATAAAATCTCAAACGCCCCGCTCTGCGGAGTCACAAAATTAGTTGAAGGATAAATTTTTCAGCTAAGGCGTTGAGGTCCCGCACGGATGCCCTGTACCTGGCTAATCCAGGCCCGGACGCTAAACGCGGAATGGGTGGGGAAATCAGTATCAAATGTCTGGCTAACACTTGCTGCCGGCCTCTGCTCCTGGGTCAGCAGTGCACTGAGCGTATCCAGCAGAGCGAGATGATGCGCCTGCAAAGGCAGCGGTTCTTCCACGACGGGTAATGCCTGAGGCGCCATCGCAAAAGAGAGATGCCGAATAACGGTACGGATAGCATGCTGATGCCAGTAATCAACAGTGAAGCTTGGGCGACGAGTTCCTTCAAGCAACGCGAGGTTGGTGAAGTTGACGCTGCCAGCGCCTTCATGATTACGCGTCGTCGCTTTGGCCGGTTCAGTGTGGTTGCTGTTGCTGAGCGCAGGCATGCCAAAGCTTGCCGCGACCATCCCTAATAAGAGATGCGGCCAGAAATAACGTCTGCCAAATTGTCGCCAGCGCGTCAGAATTCCGCTCACTCATCCACCAAAAAAATCACTGTTGCCCGTTTTTTACTTCGGTACGCGTTATTTTGCGCAAAGATATTACCATTAATGCAGCGGGAGGACAGCGATTATAAGGCGCTCTGAGGGATAAAAACGGCCAGGAAAGCAGCGATCGCGCTCATTGAATGGTAAAAACAATCTTCATGAACCAAAGCGAGGCAAAAGTACAGATTTTAAAATAAAAAACGACTGGCACTCCTGGCAGGAGAGAGTGTGCCAGGCGGACCAGTCGAATTCAGGTCTTACTTATTGTCTGGTATTACGCCAGAACCATCGTCGGTGCTTTGAACGCCAATGGCAGTTCCGCATCGTCTTCGAAGGTCACAAATTCCCAGGCTTCCTGTTTCGCCAGGACCGCCTGCAACAGTTTGTTGTTCAGCGCGTGACCAGATTTATATGCGGTAAACGCACCGATGATATTGTGACCACACATGAACAAGTCACCAATCGCGTCGAGCATTTTGTGACGAACGAATTCGTCTTCAAAACGCAGGCCGTCTTCGTTCAATACGCGATAATCGTCAACAACGATGGCACAATCGAAGCTACCGCCCAGGCACAAACCACGGGACTGCAGATATTCGATATCACGCATGAAACCGAAGGTACGCGCGCGGCTAATCTGGCGCATAAACGCGTCGGCAGAAAAGTTCATCGCGTAACGCTGGGTGCTGGCATCAATGGCCGGGTGGTTAAAGTCGATGGTGAAATCGAGAGAGAAACCGTTAAACGGTTTAAACTCTGCCCATTTATCACCGTCTTCAACGCGGACCGTCTCTTTGATTCGCACGAATTTCTTCGCACTGCGCAGCTCTTCGATGCCTGCGTCCAGCAGAAGATAAACGAACGGTGCAGCACTACCATCCATAATCGGGATTTCCGGCGCATCGACTTCAACAATAATGTTGTCGATACCCAGCCCGGCCAGAGCAGCATTAAGGTGCTCTACGGTTGAAATCCGCACGTCATGCTCGTTCACCAGACACGTACAGAGCATTGTATCACGCACAGATTTAGCATCAGCCGGGAAATCTACCGGTGGATTCAAGTCAGTGCGACGATAGATGACCCCGGTGTTGGCCGGCGCAGGGCGCAACGTCAGTGTGACTTTCTTGCCGGTATGTAAACCGACACCAGTCGCCTGAACGATACGTTTAAGTGTCCTTTGTTTGATCATCGTATAATCTCGCCTAATTAACTATCCAACCGAAGTGTACTACACAATCGGTGGGGCAGTTTAGCACAAAGAGCGAAGATGCCCAACTTCCAGCGTATTCTTAATCAGCTTGCTTACGCAAAAACGCTGGAATATCCAGGTAATCCGGTTCTTTAGTCGTCTGCGGCGTATTGTCGTTGACCACTTTAGACTGAGGTTTCTGCTCCTGCTGCATCGTTGACATGCCATGCTGCTGGTAGCGGTCCATCACCGGTTGCTGCTGCTGTTTGTTGGTCACCAGAGTAATTTCTGGACGTTTGTCCATACCAATACCGGTTGCAACAACAGTCACACGCAGCTCATCATTCATATCCGGATCCAACGATGTACCAATAACAACAGTAGCATTGTCAGAAGCGAATGCACGAATAGTGTTACCCACCGTTTCGAACTCATCGAGACGCAGGTCGAAGCCCGCGGTGATGTTAACCAGCACGCCGCGCGCACCAGACAGATCGATATCTTCCAGCAGCGGAGAGGAGATCGCCATTTCCGCAGCTTCTTCAGCGCGGTCTTCGCCTCTCGCGACACCAGAGCCCATCATGGCATAGCCCATTTCGGACATCACGGTACGCACGTCAGCAAAGTCGACGTTCATCAGACCCGGACGGGTAATCAGTTCGGCGATACCCTGCACCGCGCCTTTCAGTACGTCGTTAGCCGCACCGAATGCATCCAGCAGAGAGATACCACGACCGAGAACTTTCAGCAGTTTATCGTTCGGGATTGTAATCAACGAGTCCACATGTTTGGACAGCTCGGCGATACCCTGTTCAGCAAATGCCATACGCTTCTTGCCTTCAAAATTGAAAGGCTTGGTCACGACAGCAACCGTCAGGATACCCAAATCTTTAGCCACTTCTGCAACGACCGGTGCCGCACCCGTGCCGGTGCCGCCGCCCATACCCGCTGCGATAAAGACCATGTCTGCACCATCAAGCGCAGCGCGCAGTGCTTCACGGTCTTCTTCAGCCGCATTACGACCGACTTCCGGGTTAGCCCCAGCGCCCAGACCTTTGGTGATACCACCACCGATCTGAATGGTCTGACCCACCGCAGTCTTACGCAACGCTTGCGCGTCGGTATTCACTGCGAAGAATTCAACACCCTCAATGCGCTCGCGCACCATGTGTTCAACGGCATTACCGCCGCCGCCACCGACGCCGATGACTTTAATCACCGCGTCGTTGGTCAGTTCCATAGGTTCAAACATAATTTCTCTCCGTTTTGTGCCTGTCGCCTGAGACCGCTAATGTTTTCGGTCTCTGAAAATTAAAATTCTTTACGCAGCCAGCTGTTGATTCGTTTAAACCACGAGCCGACTGATGCACGTTTTTCCACTTCTGCTTCACCACTGAGATGGGTTTCTTTCCCGTAGTGCAGCAATCCCACTGCCGTTGAGTAGTACGGCTCCTGGGCGTAATCCGTTAAACCTGTAATATTGAGCGGCGCACCAATACGCACCTGCGTATGGAATACGCGCTGAGCACAGGCCGCAAGACCTTCAATTTGCGCTGCTCCGCCCGTTAACACAATCCCCGCCGCCAGATGATGTTTCACCCCTTGCTGACGAAGCTGCTCTTGTAACTGCAAAATCTCATCATTCACCAGATTGAGCAACTCGGTATAACGCGGCTCAATCACGTCGGCCAGCGTCTGGCGCTGCAAACTGCGCGGTGGACGCCCACCTACACTCGGTACTTCGACGCTTTCGTCTTTACCTACAATGGAGCCCAGTGCGCAACCATGGCGAACTTTAATGGCTTCAGCATCGCTGGGTGGCGTACCGAACGCATAAGCGATATCGCTGGTCACGACATTCCCCGCATACGGGATCACTTTCGTATGGCGCAGCGCTCCGCCTGTATAAACGGCCATGTCCATTGTACCACCACCGATGTCTACAACGCAGACACCCAGCTCACGTTCATCTTCCGTCAATACGGAATAACTGGACGCCAGTCCGGCGAAAATAAGTTGGTCAACTTTCAGACCACAACGTTCCACGGCTTTAACAATGTTTTTCGCCATATCGTTATGGCAAGTGATCAGATGTACTTTCGCCTGCATACGCACACCCGAAAGACCTACCGGGTTTTTGATACCTTCCTGGTAATCAATGGCATATTCCTGAGGAATGACATGCAGAACGCGGTGTTCATCACGCACACGCACCGATTTCGCCGTGTGCACCACATTTTCTACATCTTCCTGTGTCACTTCCTCTTCTGAAATCGGCACCATACCAATTTCATTCTGGCAGCTAATATGTTTACCCGATAACGCCAGATAAACAGAGGAAATCTGGCAATCTGCCATCAATTCGGCCTGATCGATGGCGCGCTGAACGCATTTCACCACAGATTCCAGGTCGTTAACGCCACCTTTATCCATACCACGGGACGGGCAGCTTCCCACTCCGATGATATTGATCATACCGTCGGGCAGAACTTCCCCTACCAAAGCGGCTACCTTCGCGGTACCAATCTCCAGTCCTACTACCAGTTTTCTGTCCGTCGCCTTGATCATTATTGTTCTGCCTGTGCCTGATTCTGTTGCTGATTAGGGTCCTGAACTGGGGCCGGCTTCCAACCTACCGCCGCGCCAGAGTCATAGCGTAAATCCACGTAACTGATTTCTTTGTGATCCGCCTGCGCCTGCTGTTGCAGAACCGGATACAGTTCGACAAAGCGCGCCAGGCGTTTCATCGTATCGCCACGGCCGAGGTTGAGCTTAATATCGTTATTTAGCGTCACCTGCCACGACCGCCGGGCAGTCATCGCCGCCTCTTTCAACGTGAATTTATCCTTCGCCAGCACCTGCCCCATGTCATGGAAGCCCTGTAAAACTTCGCTCTCACTCCCTTCCGGGCCATACAGCATGGGTAAAACCTGCTTGCTGGTTCGATCCGCAGGAACGCTGAACGAATTACCGTCCATGTCCACCATATGCTGATCATTCCAACGTGCTATGGGCACATATTCAACCAGATGAATCTTCAATTCATCAGGCCATTGCTTTCTGACACTCGCCTGCTTTATCCAGGGCAGACGTTCAATCTGGCTCTGGATAATATTGACATCCTGCGTCATAAACGTGCCGGGTGCGCCAAGCGCCAGAATTGACTGGCGAATGTCGTCGTTGCGGGTGTAATGACGATCGCCTGTCAGCACCAGCTTCGACAACGGTAAACGTTGCGCATCTTCCATCCAGCCCAGGACTACCCAGCCGCTAGCCAACACGGTACACAACACCGTCAGCAGGAACAGGATTCCTGCAAGACGCGTTCCATTATTACGACGGGAGGAAGGCATTTCCTCGACATCGCGATTTCTCGTGTTCAGCGCAGCCTGAGACATATCACTCCGCCAGTTCCAGAATTCGCACGACCAACTGCGAGAAGGTTAACCCCGCCTGTCGCGCTGCCATCGGGACCAGGCTATGACTCGTCATACCCGGCGCGGTATTGGCTTCCAGCAGATAAAACTGCCCATCACTGTCTAACATAGCGTCAATTCTTCCCCAGCCCCGACATCCCAGCGCACGCCAGGCTTTCAGTACCAGGTTTTGTAAATTGGCCTCATCTTCTGCTTCCAGACCTGACGGACAGAAATATTTTGTCTCATCAGAGAGATACTTCGCCTCATAATCATAGAAGGTTCCAGCGGGCTGAATGCGAATTGACGGTAAAATTTCTTTTCCGAGCATGGCAACTGTAAATTCGGGTCCACTTAGCCATTTTTCGATAAGAACTTCATCATCATGTTGAAAGGCAAGCGCTAACGCAGCCGTTAACGCACCAGATTCTTCAACTTTTGACATCCCGACACTTGAGCCTTCACGGCTCGGTTTAACGATAACCGGTAAACCTAACGCATCAATGCGCTGAATAACGTCGTTATTGAGTCCCGATTCAAATTCGCTGCGTGTTAATGCAACCCACGGGGCGACCGGTAACCCTGCACCTTGCCAGAGCAATTTACTGCGCAATTTATCCATTGAGATTGCCGACGCCATAACACCGCTGCCGGTATAGGGCACCCCTGTTATCTCCAGCAATCCTTGCAGCGTACCGTCTTCGCCGCCACGCCCGTGCAGCGCAATGAATGCCTTATCGAAGCCCATCGCTTTCAGGCGAGTGACATCCACATCACGCGGGTCAATCGGGTGAGCATCAACGCCCCCCTCACGTAAACCCGCAAGCACCGCAGCGCCGGAGTTTAATGACACCTCACGCTCAGCAGAAACCCCGCCCAGCAGGACCGCGACTTTATCAGCCATTGCGCTCGTCCTCCTGTTGCGGCTTGAGTTTCACTTCCGCCAGTTGACGCGCAATCTTACCGACATTGCCTGCGCCCTGAATCAGTATCAAATCATTACCGGTCAGAACCGGAGCCAGCATTGCCGCGGTTTGAGCCGGATCGGACACCAGAATCGGGTCGATTTTTCCACGGCCGCGAATGGTACGGCACAGGGAACGGCTGTCCGCTCCCGGAATCGGCGTTTCGCCCGCAGAGTAAACATCCAGCATCAGCAGCGAATCGACCTGGGTCAGAACATTGGCAAAATCGTCATACAGATCGCGCGTACGGGTAAAGCGATGCGGCTGGAAGACCATCACCAGATTTTTATCCGGCCAGCCCGCGCGTGCCGCTTTAATGGTGGCATCCACTTCCGTCGGGTGATGACCGTAATCATCCACCAGCATGGCAGTCCCTGGTTTACCGTTAACGGGTTCCAGCGGAAACTCACCCAGGAAATCAAAACGACGACCGGTGCCCTGGAAGCTCTCCAGCGCGCTCAGAATATCTTCATCATCGATGCCTTCCTCAGTCGCCACCGCGACCGCAGCCGCTGCATTAAGCGCATTATGGCGGCCCGGCGCATTGAGCGTGACATGCAGTTCCGGCTTGTCCTGGCGAATCAGGGTGAAATGCCCTTGCGCGCCTTTCTGTTGATAGTTTTCAATGCGTACATCCGCATCCTGGCTAAAGCCGTATGTGGTGAGCTGACGACCCACTCGCGGTAATAATTCGCGAATAACCGGATCGTCCACGCACATCACCGCGCGACCATAGAACGGCAGGTTGTGCAGGAAGTTGATAAACGTCGTTTTTAAATTCTCGAAGTCACCCTGGTAGGTGTCCATATGGTCAGCTTCGATATTGGTGACAATCGCCACCATCGGTTGCAGATGGAGGAATGACGCATCACTCTCGTCTGCTTCCGCAATCAGATAACGGCTGTTGCCCAGACGCGCATGTACGCCTGCCGCTTTCACCAGACCGCCATTCACGAAGGTAGGATCAAGCCCGCCTTCGGCGTAAATACTGGCAACCATAGCCGTGGTTGTCGTTTTGCCATGCGTACCGGCGATAGCGATACCGTGGCGAAAGCGCATCAGCTCTGCCAGCATTTCGGCACGGCGAATCACCGGGATGCGCGCTTCATTCGCGGCTACGATTTCCGGGTTATCCGCTGCAATCGCGCTGGACACAACGACAACACTCGCATCGCTAACGTTCTCCGGGCGATGGTTGAAATAGATTGTCGCGCCAAGCGACGCCAACTGCTGCGTTACCGGATTCGGCGCCAAATCAGATCCGCTGATTTGATAACCTTCGTTAGCCAAAACTTCGGCAATACCGCCCATGCCAGCACCGCCAATGCCGACAAAGTGAATGTGCCGGACGCGACGCATCTCGGGCACGATTGAACGCAGTTTCGCCAGTTGTTGTGTATTCATTCTCTAAACGCCATCTACCACTTCAAATTCGCGCGACGCAAAAGGCGTCGCCAGTATTAAGCCTGTGCTGCAAGACTCACTTCTTTTGCCACTCGTTCAGTGGCATCGGGAATGGCGGCGGCGCGTGCGCGCTCGGCCATTTCCAGTAATGCTTCCCGGTTCCAGCCTGCAAGTGTCTCTGCCACGGCATCGACCGTAAATTGCGGCTGCTCCAGAATCTTCGCCGCACCCGCTTTTTCCAGCGGCAGCGCATTCCAGTACTGCTGTCTATCCTTATGCTGGAATGGAACAAATAACGCAGGCAGGCCTGCGGCAGCGATCTCACTGACCGTCAGTGCGCCAGAGCGGCATACCACAACGTCCGCCCAGGCATAGGCCTGCGCCATATCATCAATAAACTCGGTCACTTTATGCTGAGGCTGACCAGCATCGGCGTAGGCCTGCTCAACGGTTTGCTGAGCCCCCTTTCCACTCTGATGCCAGATAGTCACCGCGCTGCCCAGTTTTGCCGCGACCAGCGGTATCGTCTGATTCAGTACGCGCGCCCCCTGCGAACCGCCCACCACCAGAACCCGCACCGGCCCTTCACGGCCCGGTAATCGTTCTTGCGGCAATGGCAGCGCCAGTACATCCACGCGTACCGGGTTACCTACGACCTCGGCTTTCGGGAATGCGCCCGGGAAGGCCTGCATAACTTTGGTGGCGATCTTCGCCAGCCATTTGTTAGTCAGCCCTGCGATACCGTTTTGCTCATGCAGCACGACGGGAATACCTAGCGACCATGCGGCTAACCCGCCAGGGCCAGAGACATAACCGCCCATGCCCAGCACTACGTCCGGCTTGAAGCGCTGCATAATGGCGCGCGCCTGACGCCAGGCGTTAAAAATTCTCAACGGCGCAAGCAGCAGGGCTTTCACCCCTTTGCCGCGAAGGCCGGAGATACGGATGAAGTCAATCTCGATACCGTGTTTCGGTACCAGGTCGGCTTCCATGCGATCGGCGGTTCCAAGCCAGCGCACTTGCCAGCCCTGATCCATTAAATGGTGCGCAACCGCAAGCCCGGGGAACACATGCCCGCCGGTACCGCCTGCCATCACCATTAACCGCTTCGGTTGACCGCTCATCGTGAACCTCGTGTAAACGCCTGGGCTTTTTCCAGACGCGTTTCATAATCAATACGTAACAACAGCATGATGGCCGTCGACATAATCAATAAACTGGAGCCGCCATAACTGATGAGCGGCAGAGTCAGCCCTTTAGTCGGCAGCATACCTGCGGCTGCGCCAACGTTTACTAATGCCTGGAAGCTGAACCAAATGCCGATCGAGCAGGCCAGAAAACCCGAAAACCGCTGATCGATTTCCAGCGCCTTGCGTCCGATGGACATGGCGCGGAAAGCGACGAAGAATACCATTAAAAGTGCCAGTACCACACCGATATAACCCAGTTCTTCGCCGATAATGGCGAAGATGAAGTCGGTGTGTGCTTCGGGCAGATATTCCAGCTTTTGTACCGAGTTCCCAAGCCCCTGCCCCCACAGCTCACCGCGACCAAATGCCATCAGCGACTGCGTTAGCTGGTAGCCGCTACCAAACGGATCATCCCAGGGGTTCCAGAACGATGTCACACGACGAATACGGTATGGCTCAGCCAAAATCAGCAGAATCACCGCTGCAATACCAGAGCCGATAATGGCGATGAACTGCCACAGTTTTGCCCCCGCCAGGAATAACATCGCCAGCGTGGTAATAAAGAGCACAACCACGGTCCCGAGGTCAGGCTGTGCCAGCAGCAGCACGGCGAGCACCATAATGACGCCCATCGGTTTAAGGAAGCCGCGCAAGTTATTGCGCACCTCATCAACCTTACGCACCAGGTAGTTCGCCAGATAACAAAACAGCGACAGCTTGGTAAATTCCGCAGGCTGGAAACGCATCACCCCAAGGTCAATCCAGCGCGATGCCCCGTTGATTGAGCTACCCACCACCAGAACTACCAGCAGCATGACAATGGCGGCCACCAGCATTACCGAGCTCCAGCGCTGCCAGAACTCCATCGGCAATCGCAGCGTTACCAGTCCCAGACAAAACGCCAGAAACAGATACAGCGCATGGCGTTTGGCAAAGAAAAACGGGTCCGCCGTCAGTCGCTGCCCTACCGGCATGGATGCCGAAGTCACCATGATGAATCCGATCGCCGCCAGGCCCAGCGTCAGCCAGAACAGCGTGCGGTCGTACATGACCAGGCTGTCGTTGTCCTTCTGGCGTGAGCCCATCACCCAACCTTTTAATGCCCCAAATAACCAGCTCAGGATCCCAAATCCTGGCAGGTGCGGCATTCTCGGGCGGGGGAGACTTAAACGCATCAACCTAACTCCTGCGCCAGGCGGGTAAAGACATCGCCACGCTGTTCAAAATTCTTAAATTGATCAAGGCTGGCGCAGGCGGGTGATAACAACACCATATCGCCCGGTTGCACACGCGTCGCAATCAGGCGCATCGCCTGTTCCATATCCTGTGTTTGATCGGTAATTTCCGGACGCAACGTAGCCAGTTCTGCGCCGTCACGGCCAAAGCAATACAAGCGAACATTACTGCCTTCGAGATAACGTTTCAGCGGAGAGAAATCTGCCGATTTACCGTCGCCACCGAGCAGCAGGTGCAGCGTGCCATCTACATGCAGGCCGTTCAGTGCCGCCTCTGTACTGCCGACATTGGTCGCTTTGGAATCGTTAATCCAGCGCACGCCGTTGTGCTCCAGCGCCAACTGGAAGCGGTGCGCCAGACCAGTAAACGTGGTCAACGCTTTCAGGCTGCTGGCGCGCGGTAACCCCACGGCATCGGCCAGGGCCAGCGCCGCCAGCGCGTTCGTATAATTGTGCTGGCCGCTAAGCTTCATTTCTTTAACGTTCAGCACCTTCTCACCTTTCACGCGCAGCCAGGTTTCCCCCTGCTGGCGATTGAGATGGTAATCACCGACATCCACGCCAAAGCTGACGCAGCGCTCATCCGCACCACGCACTGGCATGGTCAGCGCGTCATCTGCATTCACCACGCAAACCTTCGCATTTTCATAAACACGCAGTTTCGCCGCACGGTACTGCTGGAGACCAAACGGATACCTGTCCATATGATCTTCGGTAACGTTGAGGATGGTCGCCGCCGCCGCATGCAGGCTGGATGTGGTTTCAAGCTGGAAGCTCGAAAGTTCCAACACGTAAAGATCGCAGGCAGATTCCAGCAGCATCAGCGCGGGCAGGCCAATATTGCCGCCAACGCCGACGTTCTTGCCGGCGGATTTCGCCATTTCGCCAACCAGCGTGGTGACTGTGCTTTTGCCATTCGACCCGGTGATCGCCACGATCGGCGCCTGCGCTTCACGGCAAAAAAGCTCAATATCACCAACGATCTCTACGCCCGCATCTGCCGCTGCGCTCAGCGACGGATGCGCCAGAGCGATCCCAGGGCTCGCGACGATCAGATCGGCCGCCAGCAGCCAGTCATCATTCAGACCACCAAGATAGCGCTCCACCTCTTCCGGGAGCTTATCCAACCCCGGAGGCGAAACGCGGGTATCCATCACTTTCGGCGTTACGCCGCGCGCGCGGAAAAATTCCACGCACGAGAGTCCCGTCAGACCAAGACCAATAATGACGACTTTTTTACCCTGGTAATCTGCCATGATTAACGTACCTTGAGCGTTGCCAGGCCAATCAGGACCAGCATCAGCGAAATAATCCAGAAGCGCACAATAACGCGCGGCTCCGGCCAGCCTTTCAGTTCATAGTGATGGTGAATCGGCGCCATACGGAAAATACGCTGACCACGCAATTTGAACGACCCAACCTGCAAAATGACAGACAGGGTTTCGACGACGAAGACGCCGCCCATAATGACCAACAGGAATTCCTGACGCAGCAGCACGGCGATAATGCCCAGTGCGCCGCCTAACGCCAGCGAGCCCACATCCCCCATAAAGACCTGAGCCGGATAGGTGTTAAACCACAGAAATCCCAGCCCCGCGCCGACAATTGCCGTACAGACGATAACCAGCTCGCCCGCATGACGCAGATACGGAATGTGCAGATAACTGGCAAAGTTCATGTTACCTGTCGCCCAGGCTACTAACGCAAAACCCGCCGCCACAAACACGGTGGGCATAATCGCCAGACCATCCAGGCCGTCAGTCAGGTTGACCGCGTTACCTGTTCCCACAATCACGAAATAAGCAAGCAGGATGTAGAAAATGCCCAATTGCGGCATAACATCTTTAAAGAACGGAACCACCAGTTGCGTAGCGGGCGTATCGTTGCCCGCAAGGTACAATGCAAAGGCGACGCCCAGGGCAATCACCGACATCCAGAAATATTTCCAGCGCGCAATCAGGCCTTTCGTGTCTTTGCGCACCACTTTGCGGTAGTCATCAACAAAACCAATAATGCCGTAGCCAACCAGGACAACCAGAACGCACCAGACGTATGGATTGGACGGGTAAGCCCACAGCAGCACAGAAACCACGATCGCTGTCAGAATCATGATGCCGCCCATGGTCGGCGTACCGCGTTTACTGAAATGCGACTCCGGACCATCGTTACGCACGACCTGGCCAAAAGAGAGTTTTTGCAGACGGGCAATCATGCGCGGCCCCATCCATAAAGAGATGAAGAGCGCAGTCAGCAGGCTGACGATGGCGCGAAACGTCAAATAGGAGAAGACGTTAAAGCCAGAATAATATTTGACCAAATGTTCGGCCAGCCAAACTAACATGCCCTTTTCTCCTGTAATGCGCGTGCGACCTCTTCCATGGCGGCACTACGTGAACCTTTCACCAAAATGGTAATAATTTGCTTCTCGGCAATCAGCGCCTCTAAACGCGCAATCATTGCCGCCTTATCATCAAAATGCTCGCCAACGCCACTGGCATCACTGATGGCTTTACTGAGCTTGCCGACGCTTAACACATGGTCGATACCAACAGCTTTTGCCGTTTCACCCACCTGAATGTGACACGCCTCGCTTTCATCACCCAATTCCGCCATGTCGCCGACCACCATGACCCGATAGCCTGGCATTTCAGCTAGCACATGCGCTGCCGCCGTCATCGACCCCACGTTCGCGTTGTAGCTGTCGTCCAGCAGTAATTGGTTGTCTCCAAGTTGCACCGGGAAAAGACGCCCCGGAACAGCTTTCAGATTTGCCAGACCTTTTTTCACTGCGTCATGCGGTGCCCCTACCGCCATCGCCAGCGCGGTTGCGGCCAGCGCATTCGCGATATTGTGGCGCCCAGGTAATGGCAACGTGACATCAATACCGCCCGTTGGGGTTTGCAGCGTAAATTCAGTACCGTGGGAGGTCACATGAATATTGGTCGCGGTAAAATCGCTGTTGGCGGCATTTGGCGAGAAACGCCAGACTTTGCGATCGCCAATGATGTTTTGCCAGTTCAGCCAGTCATTGTTATCGCCATTCATAATGGCGATGCCATTGGCAGGCAGGCCGGTATAAATCTCGCCTTTAGCCTTTGCCACCCCGGCCAGAGAGCCAAACCCTTCAAGATGCGCTGCCGCAAGATTGTTAACCAGCGCCGCTTCCGGGCGGGTCAGCGACACAGTCCAGGCGATTTCGCCCTGGTGGTTGGCGCCAAGCTCAATCACCGCGTACTGATGTTCTTTGGTCAGACGCAGCAGGGTCATCGGCACACCGATGTCATTGTTCAGGTTCCCGGCGGTATAGAGCGTATTGCCACATTCGCTGAGGATGGCGGCCGTCATCTCTTTCACCGAGGTTTTGCCAGACGAGCCGGTCAGCGCCACAACGCGAGCAGGAACCTGCTGGCGAACCCAGGCTGCCAGTTCGCCAAAGGCGAGACGGGTATCCTTCACCACCAGTTGCGGCAGGTCGATATCCAGTTTGCGACTGACTAACAGCGCGCCAGCACCGCCCTCTTTTGCTTTATCAGCGAAATCGTGGGCATCGAAACGTTCGCCTTTCAGCGCCACAAACAGGCAACCAGAGGTCAGCTTGCGGGTGTCCGTAGTGACCGCCTCAATGGTTGCGTCTGCACCATGCAGTTCGCCATGCAAAATGCCGCTGAGCTGGCTAAGCGTTACGCTAATCATGCGAGGACTCCCAACAGACGCGCCGCGGTTACACGGTCTGAATAATCGAGACGGTGGCTACCGACAATCTGATAATCTTCGTGTCCTTTACCTGCGAGCAGGACAACGTCATTTTCTTTCGCTTGCATGATGGTGTTGGTAACCGCTTCTGCGCGGCCTTCCATCACATGTGCACGGCCCGGATCGAGCATGCCCGCCAGAATATCGTCGATGATGGCGCGCGGCTCTTCGGTACGCGGATTGTCATCCGTCACGACCGGAATATCGGCGAACTGTTCAGCAATTGCGCCCATCAACGGACGTTTGCCTTTATCACGATCGCCACCGCAGCCAAATACGCACCACAGATTTCCGGTGCAGTGCAGTCGTGCTGCCTGCAGCGCTTTTTCCAGCGCATCCGGCGTGTGGGCATAATCCACCACCACGGTCGGTTTGCCCGGCGCGCTGAACACTTCCATACGCCCGCATACCGGCTGCAGACGTGCGCCAGTATTGATTAAATCGGCCAGCGGATAGCCCAGCGCCAGCAGTGTCGAGAGCGCCAGCAGCAGGTTGCTGACGTTAAAGGCGCCCATCAGACGGCTTTCAATATCGCCCTCGCCCCAGGAGGAGGCAAAGCGGATAGTCGCACCGCTGTCGTGGTACACCACCTCGGTTGCTTTCAGCCAGCGGCCATGGCAATTCGGGTTGATATGGTCTTCCATCGACACGGCGACTGCATCAGGCAGTTTTGCTAACCAACGGCGTCCGACTTCATCATCCGCATTGACGATGGCCTGGCCGAAATGGTGAGCAGAAAACAGCAGCCATTTAGCCGCTTCGTAATTGGCCATGTCACCGTGATAGTCCAGATGATCGCGGCTCAGGTTCGTGAAGACAGACGCGGCGAATTTCAACGCCGCCACGCGGTGTTGAACCAGCCCATGAGAGGAGACTTCCATCGCGGCGAAAGTTGCGCCTTGCTGAGCAAGGCTTGCAATCACATGCTGTACGTCAACGGCGGAACCGGTGGTATTTTCCGATGGGATAACTTTGCCCAACAGACCATTCCCCACCGTGCCCATTACCGCGCTGGTTTCGCCAAGCAATTGGCTCCATTGCGCCAGCAATTGCGTAGTCGTGGTTTTACCGTTAGTGCCGGTCACACCAATCAGACGCAGTTGCTCAGAAGGCTCGTTATAAAAACGCCCCGCCAGCGCAGAAAGACGCTCATTTAACTGGCTCAGATAGATAACCGGAACGCCGTGCATCTCGCGAATTTCGCCGTCAGTAGCCTCATCTTTAGCCTCGGCAATAATGGCAGCCACACCTTGCGCAATCGCCTGCGGGATATATCGACGCCCGTCCGCCTGATGACCCACTACTGCCACAAAAAGATCACCCGACGCCGCTACCCGGCTGTCGAGTGTCATTTCTCGCAGTGCTCGCTCCGGCGCACCTGGCACCCACGGAGCAAGAAGGTCGCGCAAATTACGATCTGCCACCTGTCCCCTCGCCTTGATTAATTACGAATTCATTCTTATCGCCCGTTGTCAGTGCATCCGGCTCGATGTTCATGGTGCGTAAAACACCGCCCATGATGGCACCAAACACCGGCGCAGAAACGGCGCCACCGTAGTATTTACCTGCTTGTGGATCGTTAATAACGACCACCAGCGCAAAGCGTGGATTACTGGCGGGCGCAACACCCGCGGTATAAGCAATGTATTTGTTGATGTAGCGGCCATCCGGCCCCACCTTCTTCGCCGTACCGGTCTTAATTGCGATGCGGTAGCCTTTAATCGCCGCTTTCACACCGCCGCCGCCCGGCAGGGCCACGCTCTCCATCATATGTACGACATTGCGTACGATAGACTCATTGAAGATGCGTTCGCCCGGAACAGGTGGATCAACTTTGGTTATCGACAGTGGACGGTACACACCGTAGCTGCCGATGGTTGCATAGACTCGCGCTAACTGTAACGGCGTTACCATTAACCCGTAGCCGAAAGAGAAGGTGGCCCTCTCTATGTCAGACCACCGTTGTTTTTGAGGAAATAAGCCACTGCGTTCTCCGACCAACCCCAAATTGGTCGCCTTTCCCAGTCCAAAACGTGAGTAAGTATCTACTAACGCTGAGGACGGCATCGCTAACGCCAGTTTAGAAACACCAACGTTACTCGACTTCTGTAGTACCCCGGTCAGGGTCAATTCGCTGTAGCGCGCCACGTCTTTGATTTCGTGGCCGTTAATTCGATAAGGAATAGTGTTCAACACGGTGTTAGGTGTCACGACGCCACGCTGGAGCGCGGTCATCACTACCATGGGTTTAACCGTCGAACCCGGTTCGAAGACGTCGGTAATCGCGCGGTTACGCATGGCGTCTTTCGCGGTACCGGTAAAATTGTTCGGGTTGTAAGAAGGGCTGTTCGCCATCGCCAGCACTTCACCGGTGCTCACATCCACCAGTACAGCACTGCCCGATTCCGCTTTGTTAAATGCCACCGCATTATTCAGCTCGCGATAGACCAGTGCCTGAAGACGTTCGTCAATGCTCAGCGCAAGGTTATGCGCCGCCTGGCTGTCAGTGGAGGAGATATCCTCAATCACGCGGCCATAACGGTCTTTACGTACAATACGTTCACCCGGCTGACCGGTCAGCCACTTATCAAAGCTTTTCTCAACCCCTTCGATGCCTTCACTGTCGACGTTAGTAAAGCCGATAAGGTGAGCAGTTACTTCGCCCGAAGGGTAATAACGGCGCGACTCTTCGCGAAGGTGAATGCCCGGCAGCTTAAGCTTTTTAATGTACTCGCCAAGGTCGGGGTTGACCTGACGCGCCAGGTAGATAAAGCGCCCTTTCGGGTTCGCATTAATGCGCGAGGAAAGCTGATCGAGCGGGATGGTCAAGGCGTCGGACAGGGCTTTCCAGCGATTATCGAGCGTTACGCCACCGGCATCCTGCACCTCTTTCGGGTCGGCCCAAATAGCTTTGACCGGCACACTCACTGCCAGCGGACGTCCGGAACGATCGGTAATCATGCCGCGCGAGGTCGCGACTTCCTGAACGCGCAGCGAGCGCATATCCCCTTCACGCACCAGCATATCGGGGTTTACAATTTGCAAATACGCGACGCGGCCCAGCAAAAAGCCCAGCGCCAGCAAAATGCAGCCGCAAAGCAAGGCAAAACGCCAGCTCACAAAGCTGGCCTGTTCTTCCTGGCGTTTCGGTTTTGGCGTTTTAACCGCTGCGGCTTTCATGCGTCGCGTGGTTCCTTATTTCTGTACAACAATGTTTTCCTGGGACGGATCGACATGCTGCATTTGCAGCTTCTCGGTCGCGATCCGCTCAACCCGGCTATGATCGCCGAGCGCATTCTCTTCAAGGATCAAGTTGCGCCATTCGATATCCAGCGCATCGCGCTCCAGCACGAGTTGTTCACGCTGGGCCGTCAACAGACGGGTATGATGCGAAGTGGTGACAACCGTCACCGCCGTCATGATGATGCAAATGAACAGGCAGAGTGGCAGTTTCCCAAATCGCAAAAGGTCGTCGCCGATCACGCCAGGCAAGGCATGGCGCTCGTTGCTTCCTAACGACACTTTAACTTTGCTAAGGGTCTCTGACACTCTGCCGATCATGCGTTCGTCCTCTCTGCAATACGCAGAACTGAACTACGGGCACGTGGATTTTCAGCCACTTCTTCTTCGCCCGGCATCAACTTGCCTAGTGCTCGTAACTGACGTCCACCCAGTTTCCTGAGTTGCTCTTCCGTCATCGGTAACCCTGCCGGAACCTGCGGACCGCGGCTTTGTTCACGCATGAAACGTTTTACAATGCGGTCTTCCAGCGAGTGGAAACTGATGATCGAGAGCCGCCCTCCCGGGGCCAATACGTCGATCGAGCTTTTTAGCGCCAGCTCTATCTCCTCCAGTTCACTGTTTACCCAGATGCGCACCGCCTGGAAGGTACGGGTCGCAGGATGTTTGAATTTATCTTTCACCGGTGTCGCTGCCGCCACCACCGCAGCCAGCTCTTTGGTGCGGGTCATCGGTTCTTCACGGTTACGTTCAACGATGGCGCGCGCGATGCGTTTACCAAAGCGCTCTTCACCAAAGGTTTTTATCACCCATGCGATATCGGCTTCATCGGCCGTTCGTAACCACTCCGCAGCAGATTGACCGCGGGTGGGGTCCATACGCATGTCAAGCGGACCGTCACGCATAAAGGAAAAACCGCGTTCAGCATCATCGAGTTGCGGAGAAGAGACACCAAGATCGAGCAGAATTCCGTCGATCTTACCGGTGAGGCCACGCTCGCTGACATACTCAGCCAGCGCGGAAAAAGGACCATGTACGATGGAAAAGCGGGGATCATCAATGGTTTTTGCGACGGCAATCGCTTCTGGATCACGGTCAATAGCCAGCAAACGTCCTTCCGCTCCCAGTTGGGAGAGGATCAGGCGTGAGTGACCACCGCGGCCAAAAGTGCCATCAATGTAAATGCCATCCGGACGAATGTTCAGGCCATTAACGGCCTCATCCAGTAGCACCGTTGTGTGTTTAAAATTTTCCATCATCATTACAGAGACAAATCCTGCAACCGGTCTGAAAGTATCTCAGTACCCGTTTGCTCAGCGTCGATATCTTCCTTGACCTGTTGATACCAGGTCGTTTCGTCCCACAGTTCAAACTTATTGAACTGTCCGACCAGCATCACTTCTTTCGTCAGCCCGGCGTGTTGCCGCAAAACGGGCGCGATTAATAAGCGCCCTGCGTTATCCATCTGACATTCGCTGGCATGCCCCAACAAGAGACGTTGTACCCGGCGCTCTTGCGGATCCATGCTCGACAGACGCGACAATTTTTGCTCAATAATTTCCCATTCGGGTAAGGGGTAAAGCAGCAGGCAGGTGTGACGGATGTCAATGGTACAAACCATTTGACCGGAAGCTTTCTCCAGCAGCAAATCCCGATAACGGGTCGGCACGGCTAACCGGCCTTTGCTGTCGAGATTGACTAATGTAGCTCCACGGAACATACCAGCCCCACCCCTGAGTGACCTATTTCACCACTTTATCCCACAAATCCCCACCGAAGGAGTTTACGGAGCGGAGGAAAAGCTTGTCAAGCCAGTGCAAAGGCTAACCAGAATAAAAGATCCCTTATTCGCGGTTACATTCCACTTTGGTGAAATACCGCTCAACTAATGAGGCAAATTAACGTCATGAATATTTGTAAGAAAAAAACTGAATATGCATTGGGGCGTTAAAAACCAGTTATTTCATGCGTGCCAAATATAAAGTGTCAGTTTGCGACGCGGGCGGCATTTTAAGACATATTGCAGGCAGATAACAGTGCCAGATAGCGCTTGCGCGCCGCGGAAGCGATAAGAAAAACCGTAGGGTTAAAGCCCATAATCAAAAAGCGGTTGTTATTTCAACGATTACAGCGGGAAATGTAACAAAGTAATACAGGGGACACGTTCAGTTACGTCTTAATTACTTTAAAATGTGTCACAGGTGAAATAAGGCAAATTAATTAAATTAACGGCCTTAAAAATAAGGATTTATCTGAATTGGCTATAAAATTAATTATCGCCTTTCATTCGCAACAAAAAGGCAGCAATGACTGCCTTTATTGGAATACTAAACGCGGCTTAATACACCACGACGGTAGAGGTTGCGACGAATACGGCTCAAACCCGCTTTAGGTTTACGCGGCTCGTCCAGACTTGCCAGTACAATCTCCAGCACGCGCTCAGCAACATCACGATGACGCTGTGCCACCGCCAGAACCGGGCATTGCAGGAAGTCCAGCAGTTCATGATCACCAAAAGTAGCAATAGCAAGGTCAGACGGTAGCTTACCATCGCGGCGTAGCGTAACGTCCAGCACACCTTGTAGAAGTGCAAAAGAGGTAGTAAACAGCGCCTGCGGCATGCTGTGCGTTTCCAGCCATTTTTCAAATAACTGTGCAGCGGCTTCACGCTCATAGCTATTGGCATAGAGATAATCCACTTCGCGCGGATCGTCCTTCCAGGCCGTACGGAAGCCCTGTTCACGTAAAAAACTGACAGAAAGCTCAGGTAACGCGCCCAGATACAGTACTTTTTCCGCCGGGAATTTACGTAATTCCGCCGCCAGCATTTCCGAGTCGTCCTGATCGGCGCCGACAACGCTGGTGAAGTGTTCACGATCCAGCGCGCGGTCAAGTGCGACTATTGGAAACGCGTCATTGGCCCAACGCTGATAGAAAGGATGCTCCGGCGGCAACGATGTTGAAACGATTATGGCGTCGACCTGGCGCTGAAGCAGATGTTCAATACAGCGCATTTCGTTATCTGGCTGATCTTCCGAGCAGGCGATAAGTAGTTGATAACCGCGCTGACGCGCCTGACGTTCCAGATAATTCGCAATCCGCGTATAACTGGTGTTCTCCAAATCCGGAATAACCAGCCCAATGGAGCGAGTACGTCCCGCTCGCAACCCAGCCGCCACCGCATTCGGGTGGTAATTATGCTCACGTACGACCGCCATAACTTTCTCGACGGTTTTATCGCTGACACGATATTGCTTTGCCTTTCCATTAATGACATAGCTTGCCGTGGTACGTGAGACGCCGGCTAGCCGGGCGATTTCATCCAGTTTCACAATTGCCCCTCAAAAAATAAAAGATACTCCATAACCTTTTTAGGGATATAGGTTAAATTCCATAACATCTAAGCGCAGAATAGACACTGCGGCAACCGCTTTTGTGTTTGCTTCCGGCGGATTTCGCAAAAAAAAAGCCCAGCGGATAGCGCCAGGCCAGGAAAATGACGTATGCGTAACACTAACGCATGATTTTGTCGCCGCGAGATAAACCAACTACGCCAGACCTCGCCACCTCAACAATTTTCGCCACATCGCGAATGGTCGCCAGAAAAGCATCAAGCTTATCACTGGTGCCGGCGAGCTGAACCGTATAAATAGAAGGCGTAACATCAATGATCTGCCCACGGAAGATTTCCGCGTTGCGTTTGACCTCTTCGCGGCCATATCCGCTGGCCTGGATTTTCACCAGCATGATCTCGCGCTCAACGTAAGCGCCCTGCCCAAGCTCATTCACACGTAACACATCCACCAGCTTGTGCAGTTGCTTTTCAATTTGCTCCAGCACTTTGGCATCCCCGACTGTCTGAATCGTCATCCGCGAAAGCGTCGGATCATCTGTCGGTGCCACAGTCAGACTTTCAATGTTATAGCCGCGCTGGGCAAAAAGGCCGATCACGCGCGATAACGCGCCCGATTCATTTTCCAGTAAAACAGATAATATCCGGCGCATAATCAGGTCCTCTCCGTTTTGCTCAACCACATTTCATCCATGCCACCGCCACGGATCTGCATCGGATAAACATGTTCACTTCCGTCGACGGTCACATCGACAAAGACCAGGCGGTTATTTTTAACCTGCTCAAGCGCCTCAATCAGCTTCGCTTCAAGTTCTTCCGGACGGGTTATATTGATCCCTACATGACCGTAAGCTTCGGCTACGCGTGCAAAATCGGGTAACGACTGCATATACGATTGTGAATGACGACCCGAATAGATCATATCCTGCCACTGCTTCACCATCCCCAGATAACGGTTGTTCAAGTTCAGTACCAGCACCGGAAGCTCATATTGCATTGCGGTAGACAACTCCTGAATATTCATCTGGATACTGCCGTCGCCCGTAACGCAGATAACCGTTTCATCCGGGAGCGCCATTTTCACACCCAGCGCGGCTGGCAGACCAAAGCCCATCGTGCCCAGACCGCCAGAGTTTATCCAGCGACGCGGTTTATCAAAACGGTAATAGAGCGCCGCAAACATCTGGTGCTGGCCAACATCCGAAGTGACGTAGGCGTCACCCTTCGTTAAGCGCCAGATCGTTTCGATCACCGCCTGCGGTTTGATCTTCTCACTTTGCGTGTCGTATTTCAGGCACTGGCGGGCACGCCATTGCTCAATCTGCAACCACCAATCGCGAATATCGTCCAGGGGTTGCTGAAACTCTTCTTGCCCCAATAACTCCAGCATCTGCTCAAGTACCAGCCGGGCATCCCCAACAATCGGCACATCTGCCTGTACGGTCTTTGAAATCGATGTCGGGTCAATATCAATATGCAGAACCGTGGCATTCGGGCAGTACTTCGCCAGATTGTTGGTTGTACGGTCATCAAAGCGCACCCCAACGGCAAAGATCACATCCGAGTGATGCATAGTCATGTTGGCTTCGTAGGTACCGTGCATACCCAACATACCCAACGCCTGACGATGCGATGCTGGAAACGCCCCTAGCCCCATAAGCGACGAGACCACAGGAAGATTCAATTTCTCTGCCAGCGTACGCAGTTGCGGTTCGCAGGCAGACGTGATCGCACCACCGCCCACATAGACAACGGGATGTTTCGCCGCTACCAGCGTTTGCAAAGCACGTTTGATTTGCCCTTTATGACCGTGAGTTGTCGGGTTATAGGAGCGCATACTCACCGAATCCGGCCATACATAAGGGAGTTTATTCGCTGGATTGAGAATATCTTTCGGTAAATCGACGACGACCGGGCCAGGACGACCACTGGAAGCAAGCCAGAACGCTTTTTTCAGCACGCCAGGAATGTCTTCGGTCTGTTTTACCAGGAAACTATGTTTTACCACCGGGCGGGATATCCCCACCATGTCGCATTCCTGGAAAGCATCATAGCCGATGAGGGAGGTCGCAACCTGCCCTGAAAGAACCACCAACGGAATCGAGTCCATATAAGCTGTTGCAATCCCGGTGATGGCATTCGTGGCTCCCGGTCCGGAGGTGACGAGCACAACGCCAATTTCACCGGTCGCCCTTGCCAGACCATCAGCCATATGCACAGCAGCCTGCTCATGGCGCACCAGGACATGATCGATTCCACCGACCGTATGTAGCGCATCGTAAATATCGAGGACCGCGCCCCCAGGATAACCGAATACTTGCTTCACGCCCTGATCGATAAGCGATCGGACGACCATCTCGGCTCCAGACAACATCTCCATGGTTTGCCTCCAGGCTTGGGTTTGGCGACTGACGACAGAACGCGTGTCCGTCTTGTCGCTCTGTTCAGTACAGGAAGTCCCTGCATTCTGATTATGAATGGCAGTTACCATAACCGCTGAAAATCTGGCAGGCAATTAGCAAACGATTCACCTCACCTTGCCCCAAAAGAGGAATAATAAGGTTAACAGGCGGGAATTGGTGAAATTGTCTGTAATAAGCAAAGACGATGATAATTCATCATTCGAATCACTTCCTGCTCAGTAATTCATGCATTTTTACGTCGCGATTTGATGCGCCAGTAAAATAGCTCAGCATAAAATTTCGCGCCAGGATGGCCAAACAGAAGAAAGCAGCCATCGGCGCATTCAACGCATTGGATGCCTTTTAACGGCGACAAACTGAGACCAGTAACTCTTCCATCCACTGGTGGCCTTTATCCCGTCCCGCCGCTTCATGCCATGAAAGATAACAGGTACGGCTATTCAGTTTTAACGGTAAAGGTAAAACCTGGAGCTCTAATTTCCCGGCAAACTCTTCGGCTAACCAACGCGGGGCAATCGCTACAAGCTGCGTTTGAGAAACCACATTGAGTACACTCGTCAATGCCATTCCCTGATAAGCAACACAGGTTTGTTTATCCGTCGTGTCATACCACGGCTGGCTAAAAGATGCATAACGATCCAGCGCAACTACTGCGTGCTGTTCACAATAAATATCACTTTCACGAAGTGGCCCATTAATACGTGGATGTTTTTTACTGGCAACCAGCACCATCTCATCTTTAAACAACGGCACGCATGAGAATTCTGGTCGACGAAATTCATCGTAGCCGATGACAAATTCTATTTCCTGGTAACGAAGTTGGTGTTCTGTATTTTGATTTAATGATGATTTAAAGGCCAGATGTATATTCGGCGCAACCTCATTCACTCTATTATAGATGACAGAAGTGAGGAGATTATCAAGCGGACTGCACACGCAAAGATTAAAAACACGCTCGCTGGTCACGGGTTCAAAACCCGATCCCGGCAGCTCATTTTGCACGAGTTGTAACGCCTGCCTGACCGAACCAAACAATTGGAAGGCGCGTGCCGTAGGCTGTATTCCTCGACCATAGCGCACAAAGAGTTCATCATTAAACATGACCTTAAGCCTGGCCAGGGCATTGCTCACTGCCGGTTGCGACATTCCCAAAGAATGAGCTGCCCGCGTGATATTTTGTTCCTGCATAACCGCATCAAAAATAGTTAACAAATTGAGATCAACTTTGCGCAGTTGCGGTTTCGTTACCTCACTAATATGGGTGTTTTCAACTTGTTCTTCTGACATATCCTTCTCCGATATCATGCTAAATTCCATTTATCCCGGCAGCAATAACCTAAAGAAATATGATTTATCACGCATATAAGATAAGGAAAAGAGGAATTCAACAAAATAGGAATACATAAAGATAATTTAATGCCGGGATTTTTCCAACCCCATAAAAAGCACTAAATCATATGTTCCCGTTCAAATGAAACGGCAGACCAGAATCAAAACATAAATAGCGTGAATGCACAATACAGCCTCATTAAGCAATAAATGCGATCCAACAGAGATATTTCAATAGCACGAACAATATAATTTAACTTAATTTTATCATTTCGTCGCATTAGTTAAGAAAAATAATAACCCCAACAAATTAATCATGACTAATCATCAGGATAGCAAGCCCTCTTCAAAAATGTAAAAATATAACCAACTGCAAAGAAATGTTCATGAAAGGCACAAACAACGTCAAGTATGAAATAGCACTAATACCTTATTTTGATTTTTAACGGAATTACAGCACGATTAACTAAAATAGAACGCAGTGCCAAATCCGTTTTCATGCGCTTTTAAGGGGCCAGGTGTTGACTTTGATTTCTGAATCCAGTACCACTAATGGCATATCGCATTTAATCGCATTCATCTGGAGCATGGTTAATGATTCGCAATGTTCGCTTCCTCGGTCTACTACTACTAAACGCATCCCATGTGCGCGGTAGACCGGTGGGCGACACTCAGCGTTGAGTCATCCTCCAGTTACACTAAGAACCCGCGCCTTGGCGCGGGTTTTTTTATGCTCGTAGCAAGGCGACCGAAGAGAGATAAGGACCAAACCATGAGCCAGCAAGTCGTTATTTTTGATACAACCTTACGTGATGGTGAACAGGCATTACAGGCAAGTCTGAGTGTAAAAGAGAAGCTGCAGATCGCTCTGGCGCTGGAACGTATGGGTGTTGACGTCATGGAGGTCGGCTTTCCGGTCTCTTCTCCGGGCGATTTCGAATCCGTACAGACTATCGCGCGTCAGGTTAAAAACAGCCGTGTCTGTGCGCTGGCACGCTGTGTCGAGAAAGATATTGATGTAGCGGCTGAATCATTGAAAGTTGCCGAAGCATTCCGCATCCATACTTTTATTGCCACCTCCCCCATGCATATCGCCACTAAACTGCGCAGTACGCTGGATGAAGTGATTGAACGCGCCATTTATATGATTAAGCGCGCCCGTAACTACACCGACGACGTTGAATTCTCTTGCGAAGACGCAGGCCGTACTCCGATTGCTGACCTGGCGCGTGTGGTTGAAGCCGCCATCAACGCGGGTGCGAAAACCATTAATATTCCGGACACCGTTGGCTACACCATGCCGTTCGAATTCGCCAATATCATCACTGGCCTGTATGAACACGTGCCAAATATCGACAAAGCCATTATCTCCGTTCATACCCACGATGATTTAGGTCTGGCTGTCGGCAACGCTATTGCTGCTGTCCATGCTGGCGCACGCCAGGTTGAAGGGGCGATGAACGGCATCGGTGAGCGCGCAGGAAACTGTTCGCTGGAAGAGGTCATCATGGCCATCAAAGTGCGCAAAGACATCATGAATGTGCACACCGGCATTAATCATCACGAAATCTGGCGTACCAGCCAGACAGTTAGCCAGATTTGCAACATGCCAATCCCGGCGAACAAAGCCATTGTCGGCACCGGTGCCTTTGCTCACTCCTCCGGTATCCACCAGGATGGCGTGCTGAAAAACCGTGAAAACTACGAAATTATGACCCCGGAATCCATCGGTCTGAATCAGGTACAGTTGAACCTGACGTCCCGCTCTGGCCGCGCGGCGGTGAAACACCGTATGGAAGAGATGGGCTACAAAGATACCGACTACAACATGGATCACCTGTACGACGCGTTCCTGAAACTGGCAGACAAAAAAGGCCAGGTCTTCGATTACGATCTGGAAGCGCTGGCGTTCATCAATAAACAGCAGGAAGAGCCGGAACATTTCCGTCTGGATTATTTTAGCGTGCAGTCCGGCTCCAGCGATATCGCTACCGCCTCCGTGAAGCTGGCCTGTGGCGAAGAAACGAAAGCCGAAGCCGCCAACGGCAACGGCCCGGTAGACGCTGTTTATCAGGCGATTAACCGCATCACCGGTTATGACATTGAGCTGGTTAAATATGATCTCAATGCCAAAGGTCAGGGTAAAGACGCGCTGGGTCAGGTGGATATCGTCGTCACTTACAACGGGCGTCGTTTCCATGGTGTGGGTCTGGCAACTGATATCGTGGAATCCTCTGCCAAAGCGATGGTACACGTGCTGAACAACATCTGGCGCGCCGCAGAAGTCGAAAAAGAATTGCAACGCAAAGCTCAAAATAAAGAAAACAACAAGGAAACCGTGTGATGTCGAAGAATTACCATATTGCCGTGTTGCCGGGTGACGGCATTGGCCCCGAAGTCATGGCGCAAGCCTTAAAAGTACTGGACGCCGTTCGTAGCCGTTTCGAAATGCGTATTACCACCAGCCACTATGATGTGGGCGGCATCGCAATTGACCGCCATGGCAATCCGCTGCCGCAGGCAACCGTCGAAGGCTGCGAGCAGGCAGACGCTATCCTGTTTGGCTCCGTAGGCGGTCCGAAATGGGAAAACCTGCCGCCAGCACAGCAACCGGAGCGTGGTGCTCTGCTGCCGCTGCGCAAACATTTCAAATTATTCAGCAACCTGCGTCCGGCTAAACTGTACCAGGGGCTGGAAGAGTTCTGCCCGCTGCGTGCCGATATTTCCGCTAACGGCTTTGACATTCTCTGCGTGCGCGAGCTGACGGGCGGTATTTACTTCGGTCAGCCAAAAGGCCGTGAAGGCAGCGGGCAGCACGAGAAAGCGTTTGATACCGAGGTCTATCACCGTTTTGAGATTGAACGTATTGCGCGTATCGCGTTTGAATCTGCGCGCAAACGCCGTAAAAAAGTGCATTCTATTGATAAAGCGAACGTGCTGCAGACCTCTCTGCTGTGGCGTGAAATCGTCAACGAAGTGGCACAGGAATACCCGGACGTTGAGCTGGCGCATATGTATATCGACAACGCCACCATGCAGTTGATTAAAGACCCGTCCCAATTTGACGTGTTGTTGTGTTCCAACCTGTTCGGCGACATCCTCTCTGATGAGTGTGCGATGATCACGGGTTCAATGGGCATGTTGCCGTCTGCCAGCCTGAACGAACAAGGTTTTGGTCTGTACGAACCGGCTGGCGGCTCCGCGCCGGATATCGCGGGCAAAAATATTGCGAACCCGATAGCTCAAATTCTTTCTCTCGCACTGCTGTTGCGTTACAGCCTGGATGCCGACGACGCGGCAACCGCCATTGAAAGCGCCATCAACCGCGCATTAGAAGAAGGTGTGCGTACCGGTGATTTAGCCCGTGGCGCCGCAGCTGTTAGTACCGATGAGATGGGTGATATCATCGCCCGTTATATCGCAGAAGGGGTGTAATTATGGCCAGGACGTTGTACGAAAAATTGTTTGATGCGCATGTTGTGTACGAAGCGCCAAACGAAACCCCATTGTTGTATATCGACCGCCATCTGGTGCACGAAGTCACTTCACCACAGGCGTTTGACGGCCTGCGCGCGCATAATCGCCCGGTGCGTCAGCCGGGCAAGACCTTTGCGACCATGGATCATAACGTTTCCACGCAGACCAAAGACATCAATGCCTCCGGTGAGATGGCGCGTATCCAGATGCAGGAACTGATCAAGAACTGCAAAGAGTTCGGCGTTGAATTGTATGACCTGAACCACCCGTATCAGGGTATCGTGCACGTGATGGGGCCTGAACAGGGTGTCACCCTGCCGGGCATGACCATCGTCTGCGGCGACTCCCACACCGCCACTCACGGCGCGTTTGGTGCTCTGGCGTTCGGTATCGGGACCTCCGAAGTGGAGCACGTGCTGGCGACGCAGACCCTGAAACAGGGTCGCGCAAAGACCATGAAAATTGAAGTGAAAGGCAAAGCGTCGGCAGGTATTACTGCTAAAGATATTGTACTGGCGATTATCGGCAAAACCGGCAGCGCCGGCGGTACCGGGCACGTAGTCGAATTCTGTGGCGAGGCGATTCAGGCACTGAGCATGGAAGGTCGTATGACCCTGTGCAATATGGCTATCGAAATGGGTGCCAAAGCGGGCCTGGTCGCGCCGGATGAAACCACCTTCAACTATGTGAAAGGTCGTTTGCATGCGCCGAAAGGCAAAGACTATGACGATGCGGTAGAGTACTGGAAGACGCTGAAAACCGACGACGGCGCGACCTTCGATACAGTTGTGACGCTGCAAGCCGAAGAGATTGCCCCGCAGGTCACCTGGGGGACTAACCCGGGTCAGGTCATCTCCGTTAATGACATCATTCCGGACCCGGCCTCCTTCGCCGATCCGGTTGAGCGTGCCTCAGCAGAGAAAGCGCTGGCCTATATGGGCCTGCAGCCAGGTGTACCTCTGACCTCCGTCGCCATTGATAAAGTCTTTATCGGCTCCTGCACCAACTCACGTATTGAAGATTTACGCGCCGCCGCAGAGGTTGCCAAAGGGCGCAAAGTTGCACCGGGCGTACAGGCGCTGGTGGTTCCAGGCTCTGGCCCGGTGAAAGCGCAGGCCGAAGCCGAAGGGCTGGACAAGATCTTTATTGAAGCCGGTTTCGAATGGCGTTTACCAGGCTGCTCTATGTGCCTGGCAATGAACAATGACCGTCTGAACCCGGGCGAACGTTGCGCATCCACCAGTAACCGTAACTTTGAAGGTCGTCAGGGGCGCGGTGGTCGTACGCACCTGGTCAGTCCGGCAATGGCAGCCGCGGCTGCGGTAACCGGTCATTTCGCTGATATTCGCAGCTTGTAAAGGAGATAATCATGGCAGAGAAATATACACAGCACACAGGCCTGGTTGTCCCACTGGATGCCGCCAATGTCGATACCGACGCCATCATTCCAAAACAGTTTTTGCAGAAGGTCACGCGTACTGGCTTTGGCGCACATCTGTTTAATGACTGGCGGTTCCTGGATGATAAAGGGGAAGTTCCGAACCCGGAATTCGTCCTGAACTTCCCGGAATATAAAGGCGCCTCTATTTTGCTGGCGCGTGAAAACTTCGGTTGCGGCTCATCACGCGAACATGCGCCCTGGGCATTAACCGACTACGGCTTTAGAACCGTTATCGCCCCAAGCTTCGCAGACATTTTCTACGGCAACAGCTTCAATAATCAGTTGCTGCCGGTGAAACTGAGCGATGAAGAAGTGGACGAACTGTTCAAACTGGTCCAGGCCAATCCGGGCATCTCGTTCGAGGTGGACCTCGAGGCGCAGGTAGTGAAAGCCGGGGGGAAATCGTACCCGTTTGTTATTGATGCATTCCGCCGCCACTGCATGCTGAACGGTCTCGACAGTATTGGCCTGACTCTGCAGCATGAAGATGCCATCTCCAGCTACGAAAACAAGCAGCCCGCGTTTATGAATTAAACCTTTCTGCTGCTCTGGTGCCCGGTTTTTCGCCGGGCCTTTCACGTTTTATTTTGTGATTATCATCACAAAAACCATCACTTCTTTCTATCATATGCACAGATATTTGAACTTTTAAAATTTAATTATCTACTGTATCGCTCTTATTCTGTGCATTTCTTCTCTCTTTTTGTATAAACCCGGCAACACAAGTAAAAATACAGCTCAATTATTTAATATAAGAATACAAGCATGTGAAAAAACGGTTAATTGCATAGAAAGACACTATGGTTTCATGCAAAAAAAAGCATTATTTTTCCTCTCCCCCCCTCGTTATCTTTCCCACAGAAACATTTTAACTTTGGATATATCAGGGCCTCCGCATGTCGGCCTCCTGGATTTCCCGTGGAGAGAGCAAATGAGCCACTACCAACACCTTTTCACCCCGCTAACCATTAACGGGATGACGATAAAAAACCGGATCATCATGCCGCCAATGGGCACCAACCTGGCGAGCCTGAACGGTGAAGTCTCTCAGGAACAGTTGGAGTACTATGAACTGCGGGCAAAAGGGGGCACAGGCTTAATTACGATTGAGAATATTTGTATCGACTTCCCGTTCGCCTCAAATGGCACAACGCAGCTGCGTATCGATAACGATCAATATATTCCTGGGTTATTCAAATTAACTGAGACGCTGCATAAACACGGAGCCTGCGTCTCTATTCAGCTAAATCATGCGGGTGCTTCTGCTTATGCTTATCGCCTGAATGGCGAACAACCGCTCTCCTCTTCGAATATACCGTCGAAAAAGAACGGTAATATTCCTCGCCCCATGACACATGACGAAATATATCATGCGGTTAATAAATTTGGTGAAGCGGCAGAACGTGTAAAACGTGCGGGTTTTGATAGTGTGGAAATTCACGCAGGCCACTCTTATTTAATAAGCCAGTTCTTATCGCCTCTGTTTAATAAACGTACCGATGAATTTGGCGGCTCCCCGGAAAACCGCGCCAGAATATTAACGCTGGTGGTTGATAAAGTGCGCGCCAGCGTCGGTCCTCGCTTCCCGATTAGCCTGCGTTTCAGTGCCGATGATTTCCTTAAGGGCGGCAACACGCTGGAGGATACGCTACGTATGCTGGCACTTTGCCAGGATAAGGTCGACATTCTCAATGTTTCCGCCGCGCAAAACGACAACCTGAATCTGCAAATTGATCAGATGTCACTGGAAGATGGCTGGAAGCGTTATCTCTCCCGCGCCGTACGCGATAAGTTTAATAAACCGACTGTTATTGCTGGCAATATTCGCTCACCGAAAGTGGCCGAAGACATTATCGCAACGGGCGATGCAGACCTGATTGCTATCGGCCGTGGCCTGATTGCCGAACCGGAATGGGTGCAAAAGGTCCAGAGCGGCAATGAACGCCTGATGCGCAAATGCATCTCCTGCAATATCGGCTGCGCCGACCACCGTATCGCGCGCTCTCGTCCGCTGCGTTGCTCCATCAATCCGGACATTATCCATGGCGACGCTTATAAACTGCGCAGGGTAAATCGCGACACCCGTGTCGTGGTTATCGGTGCGGGAACCGCAGGTATGGAAGCCGCATGCACCGCCGCAGAAGTCGGTTGCCATACCTGGTTGCTGGAGAAGAAAAACAGCCTCGGCGGACTGGCCTCTGAAATCTCGCGCCTGCCGGAGAAAAAGCGTATCGCCGACTTCCCGCAATTTATGAAAAACCGGATGGCCGGTTTAGACAATTTAATGCTGCAGGTTGGTCAGAAGGCTACTGTTGAGCACATTGCCGGGCTACGGCCGAACCTGATTGTCAACGCCACGGGCTCAACACCGCTGCTGCCGCCGATTAACGGACTGAAAGAGTGCATTGACGTTGAGGGCGGCCGCGTCTTCTCCATTATCGGCATGATTCAGCACCTGGAGCAATTTGCGAATGTTCAAGGAAAACGCATCGCCGTTGTCGGCGGCGGTGCTGTTGGCCTGGATGTTATCGAATATTTCTCTGCACGCGGTGCTACTACCGTGCTGATTGAGATGCAGGAAGGTCCAGGACGCGATCTGGATATCATTACCAAAAATGCCATGTTGACCATGCTGGATGAGCACCACGTGGAACAGCACATGCAGACACAACTCATCGCCGTTCACCCCACACACTTTAGCGTCAAGAAAGCCGATCACGCTTGCGACATTCCTTTTGACTACGGCTTTGTGTGCCTGGGAATGCGCGCCAACACCAGCGGTCTCAATGAAATTGAGCAATGGGCAAGAGCCAATAACGTAAAAATAATGAACATCGGCGACAGCCTGATGGCCCGGCGAATCATTGATGGCGTGCGCGAAGGGCGCAACGTGCTGGACACCCTCGAGGATATGGGTGCTCTGGGCAACCGCGAATCAACCAAAATTCCACTTCTAACATATTAAGGACTTTATCATGGCTGAACGTATTACGGGTCACACTGAGCTGATTGGACTGATTGCAACACCGATTCGCCATAGCATGTCGCCGACAATGCATAACGAAGCCTTTGCGCATCTGGGTCTGGATTATGTCTACCTGGCATTTGAAGTAGACAACCAGGAGCTGAAAGATGTTGTACAGGGTTTCCGGGCGCTTAAACTGCGCGGGTTTAACGTATCCATGCCGAACAAAACCGCCATTTGCCAATACCTGGACAAACTTTCCCCGGCGGCAGAGCTGGTCGGTGCGGTGAATACCGTGGTTAATGACAATGGCGTACTGACGGGTCATATCACCGACGGTACCGGTTATATGCGCGCATTGGCTGAAGAAGGTATCGATATTATCGGTAAGAAAATGACGGTCCTGGGTGCGGGTGGCGCGGCAACGGCGCTCTGCGTTCAGGCGGCACTGGATGGCGTAAAAGCGATCTCCATTTTCAACCAGAAAGATAAATTTTTCGCCAATGCGGAGCAAACTGTCGCCAAGATCCGCAATAACACCAACTGTGAAATTCATCTGTACGATCTGGCCGATCACGACAAACTGCGTCAGGAAATCGATAGCAGTGTGATCCTCACCAACGCTACCGGTGTCGGTATGAAACCGTTTGAAGGCCAGATGCTGCTGCCGAACGACAGCTTCCTGCGACCAGATCTCATCGTCTCTGACGTGATTTATAACCCGCGCAAAACCCACCTGTTGCAAGTGGCTGAGAAGAAAGGCTGCCGCACACTCAACGGCCTGGGAATGATGCTCTGGCAAGGGGCGAAAGCCTTTGAAATCTGGACAGGTAAAGAGATGCCGGTCGATTACGTCAAAAATATCCTTTTTTAAGGGTAAACATGATGAAAAATAAATATGTCCCAACTGCGGCCGGGCTGTACCTCAATTACCTGATCCATGGCATGGGGGTACTATTAATTACCCTCAACATGGCGAATTTACAGGAACAGTGGGGAACAGACAGAGCCGGCGTTTCGATTGTTATTTCGTCTTTAGGTATCGGCAAACTCGCCACCATCGTGACGGGTTTTCTGTCCGATCGCTACGGACGTAAGCCTTTTATTTATCTGGGTATTCTGAGCTATTTGCTCTTTTTCTTAGGTATTTTGCTGACCAAAAACATCTATGTTGCCTATTTCTTTGGCATCCTGGCTGGCCTGGCGAACAGCTTCCTCGACTCCGGGACCTACCCGGCGCTGATGGAATCTTTCCCGAACTCAGCAAGCCGTGCGAACGTGTTAATCAAAGCCTTTGTCTCGGCCGGGCAATTCCTGCTGCCCTTCATTATTAGCCTGTTGATTTGGGCGAATCTGTGGTTTGGCTGGTCATTTATCATTGCGGCTGTGTTGATGGTTATTAGCGCCATCTATTTGATCAAAATGCCCTTCCCTGACAACGGGGCCAAAAAAGAGACCGCAGAGAAACCTGGTGCAGCGACAACAACGCAGTCAGATGCCGGTACCATGGATATGCTGGTGTTCACGCTGTATGGCTATATTGGCATGGCGACCTTTTACCTGGTCAGTCAGTGGCTGGCGCAGTACGGCCAGTTCGTTGCGGGTATTCCCTACGAATCAGCAATCAAGTTACTGAGTATCTACACGGCGGGCTCGTTGACCTGTGTATTTGTCACCGCGACCTTTGTGAAAAACGTCATTAACTCGGCCGTTGCGATGATTCTCTACACCGGCATCTCGATGATTTCGTTGTTGATTGTTTGCATGTTCCCGACGCCGATGATTGTGACCGGTTTTGCTTTCGTGATCGGTTTCTCAGCCGCAGGCGGGGTATTGCAGTTGGGTGCGACCATCATGGCAATGAGTTTCCCGCAAGGGAAAGGTAAAGCCACCGGGATCTTCTACACTGCCGGCAGTATTGCCAGCTTCACGATCCCGTTGATCACGGCGAAACTGTCCAAAATCAGCATCGCCAGCATTATGTGGTTTGATTTGATTATCGCCATAATCGGCTTTGTGATTGCGTTGTACATCGGTTATCGTCAGTTTCAGGCTCGCGCTGCCCAAAAAACGGTCCGCGCAACCGCCACAGCCTGACGGTTCGGCGAGAATATTATGGATACCAACATGACTAAAGCAGTAACGGTTAAAAACATCACCTTTCAGGAAGGAAGCACGCTTATCTGTGTGCCGCTGATCGGCAAAACGCTCGACGAACTGAAAGCAAATGCACGGACTCTGGCCACCGCAGGTGCCGATCTTATCGAATGGCGTGTCGACCACTTCACACAAGTTCGCGAACCGCAGCTTGTGCAACAGGCGCTGAGCGACATTCGTCAGATTCTGGCTGATATTCCGCTGTTGTTTACCTTCCGCAGCAAAAAAGAAGGCGGCGAAACAGAAATCAGCGATGAGGCCTATTTCGAGCTTAATCGTCAGGCAGCCATCAGCGGTCTGGCCGATCTTATCGATATTGAGCTGTTCAACGATGAAGCGCATATTCGTGCAGTCATCGATGTGGCCCATGGCGCTGGTGTGAAGGTCATCATGAGTAATCATGATTTCCACAAAACGCCCGCCCAGGAAGATATCATCTATCGTCTTCGCCGCATGCAGGAGCTGGGCGCAGATCTGCCAAAGATCGCGGTTATGCCGCAAACGCCGCAGGATGTGCTGACACTGCTCTCCGCCACGCTGACCATGAAAGAGAAATATGCGACACGCCCAATTATTACCATGTCGATGGCAAAAATGGGTGGCGTCAGTCGTGTAACGGGTCGCCTGTTTGGTTCAGCGATGACGTTCGGTACCGTAGGCCAGGCCTCGGCACCAGGGCAGATCGCCATCAAAGAACTGCGTGAAATGATGGATATTCTGTACTAAAACAAGAACCCGGAGCCTGTCTCCGGGTTCTTGTTAGCGCTTTTGCTGGCTGTCATCAATAATAAAGTTTCTAAAGGATTGAATCGCTGGTGAAAGCACGCGATCTTTCATAGTCGCCAGGTAGATATAACGCGGCGGGATCTTATTTTTAATCGCCAGAATATGGACGTTATAATACGAGAGTGCAGAAATTCTTGGCATGATCGCAATACCGTAATCAATACTGACCAGCCCCGCCATCGCCGTATCCTCATCAACATAACAGGCGATATCAGGCACCAGTTTTTGCTGCATAAAGACGTTATCAATAAACGGCCGTAAGCCGCTGTTCTCCGAAAAGTAGATATACGGGTAATGGATTGTCTCAACAAGATCCACTTCATTTTGATACAAGCGCGCCAGTGGATGATCCTTCGCGGTGACGACGACCAATTCCTGTTGAATAATAGGGATAAAATCAATATCCGGTTCATCCGGGATATATGAGCAAATCGTTAAGTCGCTCTTGCCAGCTTTCAACTCCTGCAATAAAGTCAGAGACGTCCCCTGAGTAAAGGAGAAGGTCACGTTATGTCGGGCTGGAAGTGTAGAATATTTGTGAATTAGCTGCGGGACAACATATTCACCCATTGTATATATAAAGGCAATGCGAATATTCTCCTTATTTTCCAGGCCACTTTTCTGCAAAGTCATGCGGCCATTTTCCAGAGACGTTAGCGCATCTTCGACATAGGGAAGAAAGCGTTTTCCGTTTTGCGTAATTTCGACATTCCGACCTTTTCTGGCAAACAAGGATACACCAAGCTCCTTCTCTAACTCAGAGATAGCGTGGCTTAGGGAGGGTTGAGTGATGAAGAGACTGGAAGCCGCCTCCGTGTAGTGCTCCGTTTCCGATAAACGCTTAAAATAATAAAGTTGCTTTAGGTTCATTATTTTTGACCGTATAATATAAAATTGATATTGCATTGAATATAGCACAGCACAGGCCGTCCCCTGTGGGTAAAACATGAATTCTTGGGCAATATCAAATATTCATATGATGCGGTGAATAATATGTTAAGCGTTAGTTTATAGCGTGAAAATAAAGAGCGGAAAGATAAAGTATTTCTGCATATTAAGGAATATGCAAAAATATTTTAAATATTAAAGGAAACTACTATGAGGACAAGTATCAGCCAGGAAAGTGCTGTGCCTTTAGCAGGCCAACAAAAGCGAACCAAAGCGCGAATTGTAATTTTATTGTTACTATCTATCGGTACGATGATCAATTATCTGGATCGTACCATATTAGGTATTGTCGCTCCGGCACTCAGCAATGAGATCCATATCGATCCCGCCATGATGGGTATCGTGTTCTCAGCCTTTGCATGGACCTACGCGCTGGCGCAAATCCCCGGAGGAATGTTTTTAGATCGCTTCGGAAACAAAATAACCTACGCCCTTTCTATCTTTTTCTGGTCAGCTTTCACCTTACTGCAAAGTTTTTCAGTGGGCTTAAAATCTCTACTGCTATTTCGTTTAGGCCTTGGGATCAGTGAAGCTCCCTGTTTCCCGGTTAACAGTCGCGTCGTAGGAACATGGTTTCCACAGCATGAACGCGCCCGGGCAACGGCAACATATACCGTTGGGGAATATATTGGCCTGGCCGCTTTCTCGCCGATTTTATTTTTAATCCTTGAACACCACGGCTGGAGAACATTATTTTTCATCACCGGCGCACTCGGCATCGCCTTTACGTTTGTATGGTGGAAATTTTATAAAGAGCCCCACGAATCAACAACGGCAAATAAAGAAGAGCTGGAATACATTGGGGTTGGTAATAAAGAAAAAGGTAGTGAAAACATCCCTTTTAACTGGCCGGATGCCAAAAAACTGCTGTGCTGCCGACAGGTCATTGGCGCCAGTTTAGGGCAATTCGCAGGTAACACCACGCTGGTGTTCTTTCTGACATGGTTTCCCACATATCTTGCCCACGAGCGGCATCTCCCGTGGCTGCACGTCGGTTTTTTTGCGACCTGGCCGTTTCTCTCGGCGGCGGTAGGCATCATTTTTGGCGGATGGATTTCAGATAAATTATTGAAGAAAACCGCATCGGTAAATATCAGCAGGAAGCTGCCGATCATCTCCGGCCTGCTGCTCTCAAGTTGTATTATCACAGCGAACTGGGTATCGAATAACACGCTGGTGATTGTGATTATGTCGATTGCCTTTTTCGGCCAGGGCATGGTCGGACTAGGCTGGACGTTAATTTCCGACATTGCGCCGAAAAATATGGCGGGGCTGACAGGTGGGATCTTTAACTTCTGCGCTAATATGGCGTCCATTATTACGCCGCTGATCATAGGGTTTATTATTTCCGGGACCGGGAATTTCTTCTACGCGCTTATCTATATTGGCCTGACGGCGCTGATTGGCGTTGTCGCTTATATTTTTATCATTGGCGATATCAAACGCATTGTACTGAAATAACCCACCGCTTAACCCACCGCTCCCGGCAACCGTCAGCCGGGAGCGTTTTTCGCCTCAGACGTCTTTGACCCGGCTGGTCAGAAAAAGCGTCACCAGCGAAAGCACCGCTATCACCCAGTACACCTTCCCATGGCCGAAGCTTTGTGCCAGCGCGCCCTGTATCACCCCGGCGAGGATCACCCCCGTAGAGATACTGTTAGTGAACAGCGTCGTTGCGGATCCGGCGCGGCCTGGCATCAGATCCTGAAACCATAGCATGCCTATACCGGCAATAATCCCAATAAAGATAGCGTTAAAGAGCTGCAGACCAAGCAGAGCTTCACGGCTATGGAACATGATAAGCCCCACATAGAAGACCACGCCCGCCGCCACTGCGCTGACCATCATCCTGCGTTTACCAAAGCGCTTAACGTAGTAACCTGCCAGGATCATTGCCGGGATCTCAAGCCCCGCGGCCGTTCCCATTAACACGCCCGCCAGACTGTCCGGTAACCCCAGCTCGCTGCTGATCCACAGCGGCATATCAATGATGTACATCGTGTTGCAGGTCCACATCATCGTCGAGGCGATAAACAACATACGGACGTTCTTATTGCCCCAGCCACTGACTTCCGTGACGGCAATATCCGCAGGCTGTTCAATTCGCTTCACGGAGGGCAACCACAATGCCACCAGTACCAGGCTGATTACGAAGATACCGGCGGCAATCGAGTACATGGCGGTAAAGCCATAGTTGAGTGCCAGCATGAAGGCCATCGGCGGGCCAATAACCCATGCCACCGAAATTTGCGCACGCATGATCGAGCTGAACATCACCACTTCACGCGCCGAACTGTCCGCGTATTCCCGCGCCAGCGCGAAAAGCTGCGGCATAGCAGTACTGGCCAGCGACGCCAGCATCACGCCACAGGTGATTAAGGTCAGATAATGTCGATTGAAGGCAAACAGAAGAGCGTTACCCACCGCCATCAGACAGCAAAACATAATCAGTTTTTTGCGATCGCCCTGTTGGTCAGAGCGTTTTGCCAGCCCGAGGCTGACCAGGATCCCGGCAATGGCGTTAACGGTATAAAACAGTCCAACCCAAAACGGTTGCGCCCCCACCTCGCGACTCAGAAACAGGCTCAGCGTTGGGGCCTGCAAAGCACCAGCAACACCGATCATAAACGCGACGATCATAAAAGCGATGAAGACCCCATTCAGGCGACGTCCCATCGTGACTAACCAGAGCATAAAGATCCCTTGCATGCGAAAGAAACGAAAAAAGCCAGCAGATAATAACTGCTGGCGTGGTGATTAGCACCAATACTCAGTCACACATGATGGACGCGTTTCAGGGTTTCGAGACCGGGATTGTCACTTCCCACTGCATTAATTCTTCGAGCATTTTCAGCCGCTGATTCGTACTCAAACGAAAGAGCCGGGACGCATTCTGCGTAGCACGAAAATACGCTAAGTAAAATTGCTGTGTAGACGATCTCTCCATAACCACCTCCTCGCTTCATCACGGAAGATTATTGGCTTAATATAGGGATTAATAAATTGCTGACTTTTCATCAGGAGTTCCCCTTTTATGCCATCAGGTCGCCTGCAACAACAGTTCATTCGTCTGTGGCAATGTTGCGACGGGAAATCTCAGGAGACAACGCTCAATGAGTTGGCCGATCTGCTGAGCTGTTCCCGTCGCCATATGCGGACCCTGCTCAATACCATGCAAGAGCGCGGCTGGCTGACGTGGGAGGCTGAAGCCGGTCGCGGCAAGCGTTCGCGCCTGACTTTTCTTTATACCGGCCTCGCTTTACAGCAACAGCGGGCAGAGGATTTGCTGGAGCAGGATCGTATCGAGCAACTGGTTCAACTGGTGGGTGATAAGAGCGCCGTCCGCCAGATGCTAATCTCGCATTTGGGCCGCAGCTTCCGCCAGGGGCGGCATATTCTGCGGGTTTTGTACTACCGTCCGCTGCGTAACCTGCTGCCAGGCACCGCCCTGCGGCGCTCTGAAACCCACATGGCGCGGCAAATTTTTAGCGCTCTGACTCGCATAAATGAGGAAAATGGGGAACTGGAAGCCGATATCGCGCATCACTGGAAAGCGATCACGCCACTCCACTGGCGTTTTTATTTGCGCCCCGGCATCCATTTTCACCATGGCCGTGAACTTGAGATGCGCGATGTTATTGCGTCCCTCGAACGAGTTTGCACGCTGCCGCTCTACTCGCATATCACCCAGGTTATCTCCCCGACGCCCTGGACGCTGGATATTCATCTGTCACAGCCGGACAACTGGCTGCCCTGGCTGATGGGGCATGTACCCGCCATGATCCTGCCGCAGGAGTGGAACTCGATGGCCATCTTCGCCAGCCATCCGGTCGGCACCGGACCTTACGCTGTCACCCGCAACAACAATAACCAACTGAAAATCCATGCGTTTGATGATTACTTCGGGTATCGCGCGCTTATTGATGAAGTCAATGTCTGGGTACTGCCGGAAATTGGTGATGAACCGAACGGCGGTCTGACCATCGACGGGCCAACCGACGGTGAAAAAGCGGTCGAAAGCCGCCTTGAAGAGGGCTGTTATTACTTGCTCTTCGACGCACGCTCGCACCGGGGAGCAAACCAGGGGGTTCGCGACTGGATAAGCCAGGTGCTCTCCCCTACCCGGCTGCTCTATCACGCCGAAGAACATTATCAGCAGTATTGGTTCCCGGCGTACGGACTGCTGCCGCGCTGGCACCATGCGCGACCAGGCAGTGGTGAAAAACCGGCGGGGCTGGAATCGCTCACGCTGACCTTCTACCGCGATCACAACGAGCATAAAGCCATTGCCAACACCATGAGCAAACTACTGGCGCAACATGATATACGCCTGGAGATACAAGAGGTGGATTATGAAGAGTGGCACCGTGGCGATATCGTCAGTGATATCTGGCTTAATAGCGCCAACTTCACGCTGCCGCTCGATTTTTCTCTCTTCACGCATTTGTATGAAGTTCCGCTGATTCAACACTGCGTTCCGCTGGACTGGCAGGCCGATGCTGAGCGCTGGCGCGCCGGGAAAATGAATCTGGCCGTCTGGTGCCAGCAGTTACTGGAAAGCAAAGCCATGGTACCGCTGATTCACCACTGGCTGCGGATTCAGGGCCAGCGGAGTATGCGCGGTCTGCGTATGAACACCCTTGGCTGGTTTGACTTTAAATCCGCATGGTTCGCTCCGCCGGACCCGTAATCACGGAGATTCCGGCTCTTCCTGCTGAATGATGAAGGGGCGCTTTCAGAAAACTTACAAAATCATTACAATGGCGCGGTGCTCAACGGGGTGCTGCGCCAAAAGCGTGTGCTGAGAAAATACCCGTCGAACCTGATCCGGATAACGCCGGCGAAGGGATTTGAGGCTATCGCTTAAATCCTCTTTGCCACCCATTTTTGAGGTGCAAAGTGCTTAAAAAAGTTCTGCCATTCCTGCTGCTTGCCGCAGCGCCTGCTTTCGCGAAACCGACCCTGACCGTTTACACCTACGACTCCTTCTCTGCGGAATGGGGACCGGGGCCTGCGGTAAAAAAAGCCTTCGAAGCCGACTGCAACTGCGAACTGAAATTTGTCGCGCTGGAAGATGGCGTATCGCTGCTTAACCGCCTGCGCATGGAAGGTAAAAACAGCAAAGCGGACGTGGTGCTGGGGCTGGATAACAATCTGCTTGAAGCCGCCACGCAGACCAAACTGTTCGCCAAAAGCGGTATTTCACCCGACGCCGTTACCGTGCCTGGCGGCTGGAAAAACGACACCTTCGTTCCCTTCGATTACGGCTGGTTCGCGTTCGTTTATGACAAAAATAAACTGCAAAACCCGCCGAAGAGCCTGAAAGAACTGGTAGAAAGCTCGCAGAAATGGCGTGTGATTTATGAAGATCCGCGTACCAGCACACCAGGTCTCGGCCTGCTGCTGTGGATGCAGAAAGTGTACGGCGATAAAGCCCCGGAAGCCTGGCAAAAACTGGCGGCCAAAACCGTGACGGTCACCAAAGGCTGGAGCGAAGCGTACGGTCTGTTCCTGAAAGGGGAAGGCGACCTGGTGCTGAGCTATACCACCTCTCCGGCCTATCCCATCATTGAAGAGAAGAAAGACAACTACGCAGCCGCAGCATTTACCGAAGGCCATTATCTGCAAGTTGAAGTCGCAGCCCGAACCGCCGCCAGCAAGCAGCCGGAACTGGCAGAGAAGTTCCTGAAATTTATGGTCTCTCCGGCATTCCAGAATGCCATCCCGACCGGCAACTGGATGTACCCGGTCAGCAATGTCTCGCTGCCCGCCGCATTCGACACATTGGTGAAACCGCAGACCTCGCTGGAATATACCCCGCAAGACGTCGCAACCCAGCGCGGCGAATGGATTAACGCATGGCAACGCGCCGTCAGCCGCTAACCTTCGGCTGGCTGGTTCCCGGACTGGCCGCCGCCGCCCTGATGGTGGCGGTGGCCTTCTCCGCGTTTCTCGCGCTCTGGCAAAACGCGCCCGTGGCCGATCTGGCGGCACTCCTGCACGATAGTTATCTGTGGCACGTGGTGCGTTTCTCTTTCTGGCAGGCCTTTCTGTCGGCGCTGCTCTCCGTCGCACCGGCTATCTTTCTCGCCCGCGCGTTCTATCGGCGACGCTTCCCTGGCCGTCTTGCCCTGCTGCGTCTGTGCGCCATGACGCTGATCCTCCCGGTGCTGGTTGGGGTATTTGGTATTCTGAGTGTTTATGGCCGCCAGGGCTGGCTTGCCTCGGCGTTTCGCGCAGCAGGTCTGGAGTGGACATTTTCACCGTACGGATTGCCCGGCATTCTGCTGGCGCACGTCTTTTTTAACCTGCCGATGGCGGCCCGTCTGCTGCTCCAGACGCTGGAGCAGATCCCCGGCGAGCAGCGACAACTGGCCGCGCAGTTGGGTATGCGCGGCTGGTCTTTCTTCCGCTATGTCGAGTGGCCCTGGCTACGCCGCCAGATCCCGCCTGTCGCCGCCCTGATTTTCATGCTCTGCTTTGCAAGCTTTGCCACTGTGCTGTCGCTGGGCGGCGGCCCGCAAGCAACGACGATTGAATTGGCTATCTATCAGGCGTTGAGTTACGACTTCGACCCAGGCCGCGCAGCGCTGCTGGCGTTAATCCAGATGATCTGTTGCCTGGGGCTGGTTCTACTTAGCCAGCGCCTTAGCAAAGCCATTTCCGTGGGCAGCCATCAGATTCAGGGCTGGCGCAACCCGGAAGATCGCTTTTTCAGCCGTATCGCCGACTACACGCTCATCGCACTGGCGCTTCTTCTTCTGTTGCCCCCCCTGCTGGCGGTCATTATCGATGGCCTGAACCTCAGCCTTCTTCATGTACTTGCTCAGCCCGTGCTCTGGCAGGCAATCTGGACCTCTGTGCGCATTGCCCTGGGAGCGGGGTTGCTGTGTGTCACGTTAACCATGATGCTGCTCTGGAGCAGCCGTGAGCTACGCGCCCGCCAGCATCAACTGGCCGGACAAGCGCTGGAGATGAGCGGCATGCTGATTCTGGCGATGCCTGGTATTGTGCTGGCGACCGGCTTTTTCCTGCTGCTCAATAACAGCATCGGCCTGCCCTCGTCCGCCGATGGCATCGTGATTTTCACCAATGCGTTGATGGCTATTCCCTATGCCCTGAAAGTACTGGAGAACCCCATGCGGGATGTGACGGCACGCTACAGCCTGCTCTGTCAGTCTCTGGGGATTGAAGGTTTCAACCGGTTAAAGGTCATCGAACTGCGTGCCCTTAGAGCACCGCTGACGCAGGCGCTGGCCTTTGCCTGCGTGTTGTCGATTGGTGATTTTGGCGTTGTGGCGTTGTTTGGCAATGACGATTTCCGTACGTTGCCCTTCTATCTTTATCAGCAAATTGGCGCCTATCGCACGCAGGATGGTGCGGTTACCGCGCTGATTTTGCTGCTACTGTGCTTTTTACTGTTCACCCTTATCGAAAAACTTCCGGGCCGCCATGCTAAGACTGACTGATGTAACCTGGCTGTATCAGCATTTACCCATGCGTTTTACGCTGTCGATCCAACAGGGCGAACAGGTCGCCGTGCTTGGGCCTAGTGGGGCCGGGAAAAGTACGCTGCTCAATTTAATCGCCGGTTTTCTCTCCCCGGCCAGCGGCGTCATTATGATTGAGAATAGCGATCATACGCGCACGCCACCTTCGCGGCGCCCGGTGTCGATGCTATTTCAGGAGAACAACCTCTTTACCCATCTCACGGTGCGGCAAAATATTGGTCTGGGGCTGAACCCGGGCCTAAAACTGTCTTCTGCGCAAAATACAAAACTTGAGGCCATTGCCAGCACTATGGGGCTGGATACGTTGCTTGGCCGCATGCCGGATCAGCTTTCTGGCGGCCAGCGGCAGCGTGTGGCACTTGCCCGTTGTCTGGTGCGTGAACAACCCGTGCTCTTGCTGGATGAACCCTTCTCCGCGCTCGATCCGGCCCTGCGCCAGGAGATGCTTGCACTGGTAAAAGAGGTTTGTCATCGCCAGCAGTTAACGCTGTTGATGGTGTCGCACAATGTGGAAGATGCCGCCCGTATCGCGTCGCGCGCGTTGGTGATTGCCGATGGTCGTATCGCCTGGGACGGGCAAACAGACGAACTGCTCAGCGGCAACGCGCCTGTCTCCTCGCTGCTTGGGATCAGGTAACCACTTTTTGCAAAATAGACAGGTAGATGGGCATTAAAGGGTGGCGAACCAGAATTGTTACCGCAAACACGGCCCCCACCGTCAGCAGCGGCGCCAGCCAGAACAATCGGCGACGCGGCAGATATATCGTTAAACGATCCAGTCCGGCTTTACCACTACGCCACAGGCGCCAGCACATCCAGAACGCCAGCCAGAGCAGCACCGCTGCCAGCAGCAGCAGCCATTTAAAGTTACCGCTCTGCTCCCCCGCCGGGATATCAATCGCCGCTCCCGCCAGAATGCCAGGCAAGAAATAGAAAGGCGGCCACAGCAGGCAACCAAGGATGTTTGGCGGGATAAACTTCGTGACCGGCAGATCAAGCATGCCCGCGACCATCGGCACAACCGGACGCGTCGGCCCCACAAACCGCCCCACCAGAATGGTGAACATGCTGTGCTGATGCAGCGCATGCTCGGTTTTATTCAACAGCGCTTTGTTCTTGCGAATGAATGACCAGCGGTGCAGCGGTTTTTTGAAACGCCAGCCGAGCCAGAATGAGATCCAGTCCCCCAGCAGACATCCCACAATCCCCGCCATCCAGGCGTGCCAGAAATTCACTTCACCGCTGCCAATCAGCGCCCCGAGTGCCGCCATCATCACGGTGCCGGGTAGAATAAGCCCCACCAGCGCCAGCGACTCCAGAAAAGCCACGAGCGCAATCGCAATCAGCGTATAGGCCGTAGATTGGGTAACAAAGTGTTCCAGCAGTGCTTGCATATGTTTTCCGGTCAAAAAATGAAGCTGGAATTCTCCAGGCGCATACCCTGAGGGTCAAGCTTCAATTATCTGAATATTTTGCCGGTTATGACAGGTTGCCGGGCCACTCCTTGCCTATCTTTACGCTCTATTCACATCCTGCACGAAATTCACTGGGGCTGGCGCCGGTACATTTTTTAAAAACGCGTGAGAAATAGAGCTGATCTTCAAAGCCGACATTGCGCCCCACGCTGGCGATTGGCATACGCGTAGTGCTCAACAGCAGCTTCGCCTGACTGATACGCTGATCCTCGCGCCAGCTCAGCACGCTTACCCCCAATTGCTGACGGAACAGGTGCGAGAGACGGGACGGCGACAGACACACATGCTGCGCGACGCTGGCGATATCAAAATGGTTGTCCGCCAGATGATCGCTGATGTACTGGCAGGCGTCGCGAACGCGGTTATCGAGCGGTGGATGCAGTGATTCATTGATGGCATCCATACGGCGCAATAACAGTTGTTCGAGCAGATTTATCGCCAGCAATTCTGCGTAACGTCCTCCGCTCTGCCCGGCATCGATAATCTGCCCAAAGAGTTCGCTAAACTGCGCCAGCCAGGGCTCTTCCGGGCGAAAGAAACCAGTCTGCGCGAAAATGGTCGGCCAGCTTAGCCACTCATGCCAGTAGGCGCGCGGACGGAAGTAGACCCATTGGTGATACCACTCTTTGGCATCCGGGTGGCGACCATAGTGATGAATTTCTCCCGGCGGGAACAAAATCATGTCGCCGGGGCGGCAAACGTACTGTTTCCCGTGGTTATTAATGACCCCCTCACCGCGAATGGTGAAATTGAGAATGTACCCCTTCATTCCCAGCGGACGATCGATAAAGAAATCGAGATAGCCCTCGGACTCGATAGGGGTCAACCCCGCCACCAGATGGGCGTTAAACGAGTAACCAGGCAACAGAGGATCATTTTGTGACTCAGCCATAAACTCGATACTCCGGGCATCATGAAGGAAACCAATTGTCCATATTGATACGCTTTTCATTAATCAGGCGTTTTGACCAGGCACAAGGAAAACGCCGCCACTTTTAACCCCGCCAGATAAAAGCAATTACGCCATTTTTATGACGCAAAGGGGACAAAAAGGGTCAACCAAAGTGTCTATAAAGGCGATTAAAATGTCCACATAGAATTTTTGCACACGGTCACACTTTGCACTCCCATAGCATTTTCGTCCATAAGATTAGCGAATCCTGCCTGACGCTTTTTCCCGCCGATCACTATGTTTCTCCATAAGGTTATTCTTCATGGAGCAACACGATGGCAATCACAATTGGCCTCGATTTTGGCAGCGACTCCGTTCGCGCACTGGCGGTGGACTGTACCTCTGGGGCAGAAATCGCCACCAGCGTGGAGTGGTATCCTCGCTGGCAAGAAGGGCGTTACTGCGACGCGGCACATAATCAATTTCGCCACCATCCCCGGGACTATATCGAGTCGATGGAAATGGCGCTTAAAAGCGTGCTGGCAGAACTGACGCCTGAACAGCGTGCCCAGGTCAAAGGCATTGGCGTGGACAGCACCGGTTCAACGCCTGCTCCTGTCGACGCAGAAGGCCGGGTTCTGGCACTGCGTCCGGAATTTGCAGACAACCCCAATGCGATGTTTGTGTTGTGGAAAGATCATACGGCGGTCGAAGAAGCCGAAGCGATCACCGCCCTGTGCCACGCAACGGGTAAAGTCGACTATTCACGCTACATCGGCGGGATTTATTCCAGCGAATGGTTCTGGGCAAAAATCCTGCACGTGACCCGCGCCGACAGCAATGTCGCTCAGGCTGCCGCATCGTGGATTGAACTGTGCGACTGGGTGCCTGCCCTGCTCTCCGGCACTACCCGTCCGCAGGATATCCGCCGTGGTCGCTGCAGCGCCGGGCATAAATCTCTGTGGCATGAAAGCTGGGGTGGTTTACCCCCCGCCAGCTTCTTCGATGAACTGGATCCAATCCTCAACAAACACCTGCCCTGCCCGCTCTTTACCGACACTTATACCGCCGATATCCCGGTTGGCACGCTGACGGCGGAATGGGCGCAACGCCTTGGCTTACCGGAAACGGTGGTTATTTCCGGCGGCGCGTTCGACTGCCATATGGGGGCAGTAGGCGCAGGCGCACAGCCCAACACGCTGGTCAAAGTCATTGGTACGTCGACTTGCGACATTCTTATCGCTGATAAGCCGAGCGTCGGCGACCGTGCCGTGAAAGGCATCTGTGGTCAGGTGGATGGCAGCGTGGTACCCGATTTTATTGGTCTGGAAGCAGGTCAATCGGCGTTCGGCGATATCTACGCCTGGTTTGGCCGCATCCTCGGCTGGCCGCTGGAGCAACTGGCGCTGCAACATCCTGAACTGAAGACGCAAATTAAAGCCAGCCAGAAACAACTGCTGCCAGCCCTGACAGAGGCCTGGGCGCAAAACCCATCGCTGGAACACCTGCCGGTTGTCCTCGACTGGTTCAACGGCCGCCGTACGCCGAACGCGAACCAGCGCCTGAAAGGGGTGATCACCGACCTGAATCTTGCAACCGATGCCCCGGCGCTCTTTGGCGGGCTGATTGCCGCTACTGCCTTTGGCGCACGCGCCATTATGGAATGTTTCACCGAGCAAGGTATCGCGGTGGACAACGTCATGGCGCTGGGGGGTATCGCCCGTAAAAACCGCGTCATCATGCAGGCCTGCTGCGATGTGCTTAATCGCCCGCTGCAAATTGTCGCCTCGGATCAGTGCTGTGCACTCGGTGCGGCTATTTTTGCCGCCGTCGCCGCAGGGGTTCACACCGATATTCCTGCTGCACAGCAGCAAATGGCCAGCCAGATCGAAAACACGCTGCAACCCGCACCTGCGCAGGCTCAACGCTTTGAACAACTCTACCGCCGCTACCAGCAATGGGCGAAAAGCGCCGAGCTTCACTATCTCCCTGTAGCTGCGCCAGCAACGCAGGCAGCGCTCACTCACTAAGGACACAATAATGACGATTTTTGATAATTATGAAGTTTGGTTTGTGATTGGCAGCCAACACCTTTACGGACCCGAAGCCCTGCGTCAGGTGACGCAGCATGGCGAGCAAGTGGTTAACGCGCTGAACGCTGAGGCCAAACTGCCCTGCAAACTGGTTCTTAAACCGCTCGGCACCTCGCCGGATGAGATAACGAATATCTGCCGTGACGCCAACTATGACGACAAATGCGCCGGTATGGTGGTGTGGCTGCATACCTTCTCACCGGCAAAAATGTGGATTAACGGCCTGACAATCCTCAACAAACCGCTTCTGCAATTCCACACTCAGTTTAACGCTGCCCTGCCGTGGGACAGCATCGACATGGACTTTATGAACCTGAACCAGACCGCGCACGGCGGCCGTGAGTTCGGCTTTATCGGCGCACGCATGCGCCAACAGCATGCGGTGGTGACCGGCCACTGGCAGGACAAAAAAGCGCATCAGCGTATTGGTGCCTGGATGCGCCAGGCCGTGTCCAAACAGGATACCCGTCATCTGAAAGTGTGCCGTTTCGGCGACAACATGCGTGAAGTGGCGGTGACCGACGGCGACAAAGTAGCCGCACAAATCAAGTTCGGTTTCTCCGTCAACACCTGGGGTGTGGGCGATCTGGTTCAAGTAGTGAACAGCATCAGTGAAGGTGATGTTAACGCGCTGGTCGACGAGTATGAAAGCAGCTACCGCCTGACCGCAGCCGCACAGGTGAACGGCGACAAGCGTCAGAATGTGATTGATGCCGCACGCATTGAGCTGGGTATGAAACGCTTCCTGGAACAGGGGGGCTTCCACGCCTTTACCACCACATTCGAAGATTTACACGGCCTGAAACAGCTTCCGGGCCTGGCGGTTCAACGCCTGATGCAGCAGGGCTACGGCTTTGCGGGCGAAGGCGACTGGAAAACTGCCGCTCTGCTTCGCATCATGAAGGTGATGTCGACCGGTCTGCAGGGCGGCACCTCCTTTATGGAGGACTACACCTATCACTTCGAAGAGAACAACGATCTGGCACTCGGCTCGCACATGCTGGAAGTGTGCCCGTCTATCGCGCTGGATGAGAAACCGATCCTGGATGTTCAATACCTCGGCATTGGCGGTAAAGCCGATCCGGCACGCCTGATTTTCTCTACCAAAACCGGCCCGGCCATTAACGCCAGCCTGATCGATTTGGGGGATCGCTTCCGCCTGCTGGTGAACTGCGTTGATGCCGTTAAAACGCCGCACGATCTGCCGAAACTGCCGGTTGCGAACGCATTGTGGAAAGCACAGCCGGATCTACAGACCGCCTCCGAAGCCTGGATTCTGGCGGGCGGCGCGCACCATACCGTGTTCAGCCACGCCCTGAACCTTGATGACATGCGCCAGTTCGCTGAGCTACACGGTATCGAAATTGTGACTATCGATAACGAAACCCGCCTGCCTGCCTTTAAAGACGCTTTGCGCTGGAACGAAGTGTATTACGGCTCCAAACGTTAACAGGGGAACATTAGGCCTGCTCCGGCAGGCCGCTTTTTCCTGGAGGAAAGCATGTTAGAAGCATTGAAACAGCAAGTGCTGGAAGCCAATCTGGCGCTGCCAAAACACAACCTGGTGACCCTCACCTGGGGCAATGTCAGCGCCGTTGACCGCGAACGTGGCGTACTGATAATTAAACCGTCCGGCGTTGATTACAGCGTCATGACCGCCGGGGATATGGTGGTGGTCAGTCTCGAAACCGGGGAAGTGGTGGAAGGGAAAAAGAAACCCTCTTCCGACACCCCAACGCATCGCCTGCTCTATCAGGCGTTCCCGACCATTGGCGGCATTGTGCATACCCATTCGCGCCACGCTACCATCTGGGCACAGTCCGGCCAGGCCATTCCGGCGACCGGAACAACCCACGCAGACTATTTCTACGGCACCATTCCCTGTACGCGCAAAATGACGGATACCGAAATTAACGGTGAATACGAGTGGGAAACCGGCAACGTGATCGTTGAAACCTTCAGAAAGCAGGGTATCGATCCGGCACAAATGCCCGGCGTACTGGTGCACTCACATGGGCCGTTCGCTTGGGGGAAAAACGCCGACGACGCGGTGCACAATGCCATCGTGCTGGAGGAAGTGGCCTATATGGGCATTTTCTGCCGCCAGCTCGCGCCAGAGCTCCCGGCTATGCAACAGACACTGCTGGACAAACACTATTTGCGCAAACACGGCGCAAAAGCCTATTACGGACAGTAAGTTTTACCCTCTCCCGACCCGTAGCCTGGCTATGGGTCGGTCATTTTTAACTTCCTAATTTTCCGCCTTATATCCAGCATGTCGTTGCCATTTCACGGCAAACTGGCAATGCTATGCGATACGGCAACCGGCGGGAGAAAAGCCAGTGAAAATAAAGGGAGCAGGAAAATGGATACTGCTGGGGCTCGTCACGGCGGCGTTCGTGATCATTTATAACGCCATCGCGATTTACCGCTTTAGCCAACAGGACCAGACACGCAAGGCAGATTGCGCGATTGTTGCCGGAGCCGGTATCAATAAAAAATCCCCCAGCCCGGTTTTTACCGCCAGATTAGACCACGCGATTTGGTTATATCAGGAAGGCAAGGTGAACTCGCTGATCCTGACAGGCGGTCTCAGTAATGGCGCAACCGAGTCCGATGCCGCCATCGCCCGAAATTATCTCTTAAATCGGGGTGTCCCTGAGTCGGTCATTTTTATCGACGAGCAATCTACCGTTACCCGTGAAAATATCCAAAACGCCAAAATAATCATGACACGCCAGAATATGCAGACAGCGCTGCTGGTCAGCGATCCTTTGCATATGCTGCGCATGCGGCTTATCGCACACGATAACGATATTGTGAGCTGGACCTCGCCCACCACCACAAGCCGATATCGTTCCTGGCAAACGCAACTGCCTTTTCTGCTCAGGGAATCGTTCTACTACACCGGTTATCGCATACTGCGATATCTCCCGCGTATTCCGATACAAAAAGTCGACCGCCAGCCCGGCTGAGTGCAGCGGCGGGCGGGCATCCGCATACCTGTACAAAAAATCAGTATCCCCGGGCAAACCAGGCTATAATCTCGCCGATAATGAGGCGATGAGAGAATGGTGTGACGCAAGCGCGAGAAGGCTTTTTACTGACCCGACACTGGCGGGACACGCCACAGGGAACCGAGGTGGAATTCTGGCTGGCGACGGATAACGGGCCGCTACAGGTCTTTTTGCCGCCACAAGAATCAGTTGCGTTTATCCCCAGTGCGCAAGTCAGCCAGGCACAGCGTTTACTCGCCGGAGAAAACCAGTACCGCCTCACGCCGCTGCAACTTAAGGATTTCCACCGCCAGCCCGTTCACGGGCTATATTGTCGGGCGCACCGCCAGTTGATGTGCTATGAAAAACTGCTGCGCGACGGTGGCGTCACGGTTTATGAAGCCGACGTCCGCCCGCCAGAACGCTTTTTGATGGAGCGCTTTATTACCGCGCCGGTATGGGTGGATGGCGAGCCGCGCGGCGAGCAACTGACCAACGCGCGCCTGAAACCCAATCCGCATTATCGCCCGCCCCTCAAATGGGTCTCGCTGGATATCGAAACCACCCGTAACGGCGAACTTTACTGTATCGGGCTGGAGGGGTGCGGCCAGCGCACGGTCTATATGCTCGGTCCGGAAAACGGTGATGCCAGCGGGCTGGATTTCACTCTTGAGTATGTCGCCAGTCGTCCGCAACTTTTGGAAAAGCTCAACGCCTGGTTTGCGCAGCACGATCCCGACGTGATTATCGGCTGGAACGTCGTGCAGTTCGACCTGCGCGTGCTGCAAAAAAGCGCGGAACGTTATCGCCTGCCTTTATTGCTCGGGCGCGGCAATCAACCGCTCGAATGGCGTGAGCACGGGTTTAAAAACGGCGTTTTCTTCGCCCAGGCAACTGGTAGGGTGATTATCGACGGGATTGAAGCGCTTAAATCCGCTTTCTGGAATTTTTCCTCTTTTTCGCTGGAAACGGTATCGCAGGAGTTACTGGGTGAAGGCAAAGCGATCGATAACCCATGGGATCGCATGGACGAAATCGATCGCCGTTTCGCCGAAAACAAGCCCGCCCTTGCCACCTATAACCTGAAAGATTGTGAACTGGTAACGCGTATCTTCCACAAAACGGACATCATGCCGTTCTTGCTGGAACGCGCTACGGTGAACGGTCTGGCGATTGACAGGCATGGTGGTTCGGTGGCGGCGTTTAGCCACCTCTATTTTCCACGGATGCACCGCGCGGGGTATGTCGCGCCAAACCTTGGTGATGTGCCACCGCAGGCCAGTCCCGGCGGCTATGTGATGGACTCATGCCCGGGCCTGTACGATTCCGTGCTGGTGCTGGACTACAAAAGCCTGTATCCCTCGATCATCCGCACCTTCTTGATCGATCCCGTCGGTCTGGTGGAAGGGATGGCGCATCCGGATCCTGAACACAGCACAGGCGGCTTTCTGGGCGCACGCTTTTCCCGGCAGACCCATTGCCTGCCCGGGATCGTCGGTCAAATCTGGCATGGCCGCGATGAAGCCAAACGAGTGGGAAACAAACCGCTGTCGCAGGCGCTTAAGATCATCATGAATGCGTTTTACGGCGTGCTGGGTACCAGCGCCTGCCGTTTTTTCGATCCGCGTCTTGCTTCATCGATCACCATGCGCGGCCACGAGATCATGCGCCAGACCAAAGCGCTGATTGAGTCTCAGGGCTATGACGTCATTTACGGCGATACGGATTCCACCTTTGTCTGGCTCAAAAAAGCACATAACGAGGCCGATGCGGCACGTATTGGTCACGAACTGGTGGCCTATGTGAACAACTGGTGGGAAGCACATCTGTCCGCTGAGCACTTGACCAGTGCGCTGGAACTGGAATTCGAAACCCACTTTTGCCGTTTTTTGATGCCAACCATTCGCGGCACAGAACAGGGAAGTAAAAAGCGCTACGCCGGATTGATACAAGAAGGTGAAGAACAACGGATGGTGTTCAAAGGGTTGGAGACCGTACGAACCGACTGGACGCCGCTGGCGCAGCAATTTCAAAAGACACTTTATTTGCGTATCTTTCGCAATGAGCCCTATCAGGATTATGTGCGCGAAACAATCGATAAGCTGATGGCAGGTGAACTGGATGCGCTGCTGGTCTACCGCAAGCGCCTGCGCCGCCCGCTGGCCGATTACGAGCGTAACGTGCCGCCTCATGTTCGCGCAGCACGACTCGCCGATGAACAGAACCTGAAACGCGGCCGCCCGCCCCAGTATCAAAATCGGGGCACCATCAAATATGTCTGGACGACACAGGGGCCGGAACCGGTGGATTATCAGCAATCGCCCCTGGATTACGACCACTATCTGACCAAACAACTTCAGCCGGTCGCTGATGGAATACTGCCCTTCACCGACGATGATTTTGCTACACTACTGACAGGGCAACTGGGACTGTTTTGACTTCGTATCCGGCTGGCGCAGTAACAGAGGCCAGCCTTCGAGCCTCTGGATTGCGGGTTGCTTCGCGGCCATTGTTGAGCTGGTTTTCGGCATACAGCGAACAAGGTGATCAACGTGCCAACAACGCGGTGACTTGCAAAACAACGGGCATAACGAGAGTGACGAAAGCATTGCCATCCAGTACCATAGCGCCCTTTCTATTCCTGGCCCCAAACTTAGCCGTCCGCCTGATTCTCAGGCGGTGACGAACTATTGCCTGCAATTTGAGATATAGAGTTCAATTTATGCCCTTTACACTTGGTCAACGCTGGATAAGCGACACGGAAAGCGAACTCGGACTGGGTACAGTCGTAGCGATGGATGCGCGAACCGTTACTCTGCTTTTTCCCGCGACGGGAGAAAATCGTCTGTATGCACGCAGCGATTCCCCCGTTACACGCGTCATGTTTAATCCTGGCGATACGGTAACCAGCCACGAAGGCTGGCAGCTGACTGTTGAAGACGTAAAAGAAGAAAACGGCCTGCTCGCCTATACCGGTACGCGCCTGGATACGCAGGAAACCAACGTCATGCTGCGCGAGGTCTTTCTCGACAGCAAACTGGTCTTTAGCAAACCGCAAGACCGCCTGTTCGCCGGGCAAATCGACCGTATGGACCGTTTCGCGCTGCGTTATCGCGCGCGTAAATATCAAAGTGAACAGTACCGTATGCCGTGGAGCGGGCTGCGCGGCCAGCGTACCAGCCTGATCCCTCACCAGTTGCATATCGCCCACGATGTTGGCCGTCGCCATGCGCCACGTGTGCTGCTGGCGGACGAAGTTGGCTTAGGTAAAACCATTGAAGCCGGGATGATCCTCCACCAGCAGTTGTTGTCCGGCGCCGCGGAACGTGTGCTGATCATCGTGCCGGAAACGCTGCAGCACCAGTGGCTGGTCGAAATGCTGCGTCGCTTCAACCTGCGCTTTGCGCTGTTTGATGACGAACGCTATGCCGAAGCGCAGCACGATGCCGACAACCCATTTGAAACGGAACAACTGGTGATTTGCTCACTGGACTTCGTGCGCCGTAATAAACAGCGCCTGGAGCACCTGTGTGACGCCGAATGGGATTTAATGGTGGTGGATGAAGCTCATCACCTGGTGTGGAGCGAAGAGGCTCCAAGCCGTGAATACCAGGCCATTGAACAGCTTGCTGAGCGCGTGCCGGGCATTTTGCTGCTTACCGCGACACCGGAGCAACTCGGCCTTGAGAGCCACTTTGCGCGCCTGCGCTTGTTGGATCCAAACCGTTTCCACGATTTCGCTCAGTTCGTTGATGAACAACAGAACTATCGCCCGGTTGCTGATGCGGTTGCCTTGTTACTGGCAGGCAAACGCCTGAATGATACCGAGCTCAATACGCTTAGCGACCTGATTGGCGAACAGGACATCGAGCCGCTGCTGCAGGCCGCCAACAGTGACCGTGACGACGCTGAGGCAGCGCGTCAGGAGCTGATTTCGATGCTAATGGACCGCCACGGCACCAGCCGCGTGCTGTTCCGTAACACCCGTAACGGCGTGAAAGGCTTCCCGAAACGCGAACTGCACACCATCAAGCTGCCGCTACCGACCCAGTATCAGACGGCAATTAAAGTCTCCGGCATCATGGGCGCGCGTAAAAGTGCTGAAGACCGTGCCCGCGATATGCTCTACCCGGAACAGATCTATCAGGAATTCGAAGGCGACAGCGGTACCTGGTGGAACTTCGATCCGCGCGTCGAATGGCTGATGGGCTATCTGACCAGCCATCGTTCACAGAAGGTTCTGGTGATCTGCGCCAAAGCGGCCACCGCGCTGCAACTGGAGCAGGTCTTGCGCGAGCGTGAAGGTATCCGTGCCGCAGTGTTCCATGAAGGCATGTCGATAGTAGAACGTGACCGCGCGGCGGCCTGGTTTAGCGAAGAAGACAGCGGCGCGCAGGTATTGCTGTGCTCTGAAATCGGCTCCGAAGGACGTAACTTCCAGTTTGCCAGCCATCTGGTGATGTTCGATCTGCCGTTCAACCCGGATCTGCTCGAACAGCGTATCGGTCGTCTGGATCGTATCGGCCAGGCGCATGACATTCAGATCCACGTGCCTTATCTGGAAAAAACGGCGCAATCCGTGCTGGTGCGTTGGTACCACGAAGGTCTGGACGCGTTCGAACACACCTGCCCGACAGGGCGGACGATTTACGACAAGGTCCACACCGATCTGATTAATTACCTTGCATCGCCGGAAAATACCGACGGTTTTGATGACCTTATCAAGGCCTGCCGCGAGCAGCATGACGCGCTGAAAGCGCAGCTTGAGCAAGGTCGGGACCGTCTGCTGGAAATTCACTCCAACGGCGGTGAAAAAGCGCTGGCTCTGGCAGAAAGCATTGAAGAGCAGGACGATGATACCGGGCTTATCAATTTCGCCATGAACCTGTTCGATATCGTCGGTATCAACCAGGACGATCGCGGCGAGAACATGATTGTGCTGACGCCATCCGATCATATGCTGGTACCGGATTTTCCGGGCCTGCCGGAAGATGGCTGCACCATCACCTTTGAGCGTGAGGTGGCACTGTCCCGCGAAGATGCGCAGTTTATTACCTGGGAACATCCGCTGATTCGCAACGGGCTGGATCTGATCCTTTCTGGCGATACCGGTAGCAGCACCATTTCATTGTTGAAAAATAAGGCGCTGCCTGTCGGTACACTGCTGCTGGAACTGATTTATGTCGTTGAGGCACAGGCGCCGAAACAACTGCAGCTTAACCGCTTCCTGCCGCCGACGCCGATTCGTCTGCTGGTGGATAAAAACGGCACTAACCTTGCCACACAGGTCGAGTTCGAGAGTTTCAACCGTCAGCTCAGCGCGGTTAACCGCCACACCGGCAGTAAGCTGGTGAACGCCGTACAGCAGGATGTACACACCATTCTGCAAAAAGGTGAAGCGCAGGTCGAAAAAGCCGCACAGGCATTGATCGACGCCGCGAAGCGCGAAGCGGATGAAAAATTGTCAGCGGAGCTGTCGCGCCTCGAAGCCCTCAAAGCCGTTAACCCGAATATTCGTGATGACGAGCTGAGCGCTATTGAGAGCAACCGCCTGCAGGTGCTGGAAAGCCTTTCTCAGGCAGGCTGGCGTCTTGACGCGCTGCGTCTTATCGTTGTGACGCATCAGTAACGGAGCAGGCTATGGTAATGGAGTCCTACAATCCGCCTCAGGATCCCTGGCTGACCATCCTCTATCAGGATGAGCACATTATGGTGGTCAACAAGCCGAGCGGGTTGTTGTCTGTGCCAGGGCGTCTTGAAGAGCATAAAGACAGCGTGATGACGCGCATTCAGCGCGATTTCCCGCAGGCGGAATCCGTGCATCGTCTGGACATGGCGACCAGCGGCGTGATTGTGGTGGCTCTGACCAAAGCGGCGGAGCGCGAGCTCAAGCGCCAGTTCCGCGAGCGCGAACCGAAAAAGCAGTATGTGGCGCGCGTTTGGGGACACCTGGAGCACGAAGAGGGGCTTGTCGATCTGCCTCTGATTTGCGACTGGCCGAATCGTCCGAAGCAGAAAGTCTGCTACGAGACCGGTAAACCCGCGCAGACAGGGTATGAAGTGCTGGAATTCGCCGCCGACAATACCACGCGCGTGCGGCTTAAGCCGATTACCGGTCGCTCGCACCAATTGCGTGTGCATATGCTGGCGTTGGGGCATCCGATTCTGGGCGACAGGTTTTACGCGACGCCAGAGGCTCTTGCTCTGGCGCCACGCCTGTTACTGCATGCGGAAACGTTGACGATAACCCACCCGGCGTATGGCAACAGCATGACATTCAGGGCGCCGGTGGATTTTTGACTTAACGCGGCTTACGGTCCCGGATGGCGGCTGCGCCTTATCCGGGTTACCGTCAAAACCAGCAGGTAGCCCGGGCAAGGCGTTTTACGCCGACTCCCGGGGTTATTGCGAAGCCTACCGCCAGGCCATCGACGGCGGGCGTCAGCGGCGCAGGCAGATTATTCACGGCCTGCGCACAGCAACCGGAGCGGACTCAAAGTACGTGAGGATTGCGAGCACAGCCCGGGGATAATCTGGCAAGTAAGCTAGCCCGCAACTTACTTAAACCCTTTCTGCTCTTTAATGAGCTCATAAGCCTTCTGAATCTCCTGCGCTTTCTGCTTCGCCATCTCCATCATCTCCGGCGGCAGCCCTTTCGCCACCAGCTTATCCGGATGATGTTCGCCCATCAGCTTACGGTAGGCGCGCTTAATGGTGGTGGCATCATCCGTTGGCTTCACACCCAGCACATTGCAGGCATCTTCAAGCGTAGGGCCGCGTTGCGCCTGCTGCTGCCAGCCGCCGCCCGCTTGCTGCTGATAGCCACCGCCAAACTGCGCCCCACCCTGCATCATACGTAAAAACTGATCGAACTGACCACGAGAGATCCCCAGTTCTTCGGCAATGACGTACAGCACTTCGCGCTCATTAGGATGCAGCGAGCCATCGGCGAATGCCGCCTGAATCTGGATTTCCAGGAACATTCTGATTAAATCAAAGCGTCCGAAGCAAACACTGCGAAACTGACGCATTTTGTCACGTAATGGGTAGTTATCCGCTTTGCCCACGCGAAACGCCTGCTGCGCCGCCGCGCGTGAGTCACCGTGCAGGTTCATCCGGTCCATAAACAGACTGGCAACCTGAATATCGGCCTGCGTCACGCGACCTTTGGATTTTGTTAAATGGCCCATCACCTCGAAGGTGGTGGCAAAAAAGAGCGTCTGACGTTCCCGTTGATTGGCAAACCACGCCATTTTTCGGCTGCGAGCCTTATCAAACATATGGCCGATTAACAGCCCGAGAACCGCGCCCCAAAAGCCTCCGCCCATGATCAGAGCGAAAACCACACCAACCACTTTTCCCCAATACTGCATATACTCCCCAAATCGTCATGCCGTCGGCTAAAATTTGCTTTATCATACCCGTCATTCTATGCCGTGCACAGGCACAGTCTTCTCTGACCTGGCTCGAAAACGGGCAGGATTAACTAGCGCTGCGAAGATGAGTACGTTAGTCTCTGACCGTTTGCCAGCGTAAAGCCACAGATGACGGAACAACAAATACAACGTATGAAAAAACGTATTCCCACCCTCCTGGCCACAATGATCGGCACAGCCCTTTATAGTCAACAAGGGATGACAGCCAGTCTCGCCTCGCAATGTATGCTTGGCGTTCCGAGCTATAACCGTCCATTGGTAACAGGCGATACTAATAATCTGCCTGTGACCATCAATGCCGATGACGCCAAAGGTAACTACCCTGACGACGCCAATTTTAAAGGCAATGTGGATATTAATCAGGGCAATAGCCGCCTGCGTGCTGATGAAGTTCAACTTCACCAGAAACAGGTGGAAGGCCAGGCTGACCCGGTGCGTACAGTGGATGCACTGGGTAATGTGCACTACGACGACAATCAGGTCATCCTGAAAGGTCCGAAAGCCTGGTCAAATTTAAATACGAAAGACACCAACGTCTGGCAAGGCGACTACCAGATGGTGGGGCGCCAGGGACGTGGTGATGCAGACCTGATGAAACAGCGTGGCGAAAACCGTTACACCATCCTTGAAAACGGTTCATTCACCTCCTGCTTACCGGGTTCAAATACCTGGAGCGTCGTGGGTAGCGAAGTCATCCATGACCGTGAAGAACAGGTTGCAGAGATCTGGAACGCGCGCTTTAAACTCGGCCCGGTGCCGGTTTTCTACAGCCCGTACCTGCAATTGCCGGTGGGTGATAAGCGCCGTTCTGGTTTCTTGATTCCAAATGCCAAGTACAGCACGAACAACGGCTTTGAGTTTTATTTGCCGTACTACTGGAATATCGCCCCCAACTTCGATGCGACCATCACACCGCACTACATTCAAAAACGCGGCAATACTCAGTGGCAGAACGAATTCCGCTACCTGACGCAAGCGGGAACAGGTCTCATCGAATTTGATTATCTGCCGTCGGATAACGTCTATCAGGACGACCATTCTTCTACCGAGTCGAATCGCCATCGTTGGTTGTTCTATTGGAATCACTTTGGCGTGATGGACCAGGTTTGGCGTTTTAACGTCGATTACACCAAAGTCAGCGATCCATACTATTTTACCGACTTTTCGTCGAAATACGGTACCAGTACTGACGGTTACGCCACCCAGAAATTCAGCATGGGTTATTGGCTGGAGAATTTTAACGCCACAGTATCGACCAAACAGTTCCAGGTATTTAACCGGCAGAACAGTAATTCCTACGCCGCAGAACCACAGCTAGACGTGAATTACTACAAAAACGACCTGGGTCCGTTTGACGCACATATCTATGGCCAGGCGGTGCATTTTGCTAACACAAACAGCACCTTCCCGGAAGCCACACGTGTTCACCTTGAACCAACGTTAAATCTGCCGCTGTCGAATAACTGGAGCAGCCTCGATACTGAGGTAAAATTGCTGGCTACTCATTATCAGCAAACTGGTTTGGATTCTTATCTTAATTATGCTCAACAGCAGTACAACAGCAATCCATCGAGTACCAGCAATCAAGACCGTTTGAGATCGGCTAAAGAACTTAAGGACTCGGTGAATCGAGTGTTGCCGCAGTTTAAGGTCGACGGGAAGCTAGTTTTCGAGCGTGATATGACTCTGGCGGAGGGATATACCCAGACGTTAGAGCCAAGGGCACAATATCTCTATGTGCCGTATCGTAACCAGAGCGGCATTAACAACTACGACTCCTCCCTGCTGCAATCCGACTACAGCGGCCTGTTTCGCGACCGTACCTACGGCGGTCTGGATCGTATCGCATCGGCAAACCAGGTTACCACCGGCGTCACATCCCGTATTTATGATGATGCTTCTGTTGAACGTTTTAACGTTTCTGTTGGTCAAATCTACTATTTCACACAGTCACGCACTGGCGATGACAACATAAATTGGGAGAAAGACAACAAAACGGGTTCACTGGTATGGGCGGGAGATACCTACTGGCGCATTTCGGATCGCTGGGGCTTGCGTGGCGGCGTGCAGTATGACACGCGTCTGAACAATATCGCTAACGGTTCCACATCAATTGAATATCGCCGCGATGAAGACCGTATGGTACAGCTCAGCTATCGCTATGCCAGCCCGGAATACATCCAGGCAACACTGCCGAACTACGCAGCCTCGGAACTCTATAAAGACGGCATTTCGCAAGTTGGTGCGGCAGCAAGCTGGCCGATCGTCGACCGCTGGTCTGTCGTCGGGGCTTACTACTACGATACCAATACAAACAAGCCTGCCGACCAGATGTTAGGTCTGCAGTATAACTCCTGCTGTTATGCGATTCGCGTTGGGTATGAACGCAAAATCAACGGCTGGGAAAACAACCAAAGCAAGTATGACAACGTCATCGGTTTCAACATTGAGTTGCGCGGTTTGAGCTCAAATTACGGTCTGGGCACGCAACAAATGTTGCGCTCGAACATTCTGCCGTACCGTAGCTCATTATGATGTGGTTGATTTGCAAAGTTATCGGTTAATTGAAATGGAAAAAGTATGAAGAACTGGAAAACGCTGCTTCTCGGTATCGCTATGGTTGCGAATACCAGTTTCGCTGCACCGCAAGTTGTCGATAAAGTAGCTGCCGTCGTGAATAACGGCGTGGTGCTCGAAAGCGACGTTGATGGTTTGATGCAATCCGTGAAACTTAACGCGGGCCAGGCGGGTCAACAATTGCCTGATGACGCTACGCTGCGTCATCAGATTCTTGAACGTCTGATCATGGATCAAATCATTCTGCAAATGGCGACGAAAATGAACATCAAGGTGACCGATGATCAACTCGATCAGGCCATCGCCAATATCGCCAAACAAAACAATATCTCCATGGATCAGATGCGCAGCCGTCTGGCTTACGACGGTGTGAATTTCAACACCTACCGTAGCCAAATCCGCAAAGAGATGCTCATTTCCGAAGTCCGCAACAACGAAGTTCGCCGCCGCATTACCGTGCTGCCGCAGGAAGTTGAAGCGCTCGCGAAACAAGTAGGCAACCAAAACGACGCCAGTACCGAACTGAACCTGAGCCACATTCTGGTTCCGTTGCCGGAAAACCCAACCTCTGACCAGGTAAATGAAGCAGAAAGCCAGGCACGTTCTATCGTTGACGAAGCGCGTAAAGGCGGCGATTTCGGTAAACTGGCAATTACCTACTCTGCCGACCAGCAGGCGCTGAAAGGTGGCCAGATGGGTTGGGGGCGTATTCAGGAACTGCCGTCAATCTTCGCTCAGGCGCTTAGCACGGCGAAAAAAGGCGACATCATTGGCCCCATCCGTTCAGGCGTTGGCTTTCATATTCTGAAAGTGAACGATCTGCGTGGCCAAAGCCAGAGCATATCCGTGACCGAAGTTCACGCTCGCCACATTCTGCTGAAACCGTCGCCGATCATGAGTGACGACCAGGCACGCGTGAAACTGGAACAGATCGCGGCTGACATCAAGAGCGGTAAAACCACCTTTGCTGCAGCGGCAAAAGAGTTCTCTCAGGATCCAGGTTCTGCCAATCAGGGCGGCGATATGGGCTGGGCGGCAGCCGATATCTACGATCCGGCATTCCGTGATGCGTTGATGAAGCTTAGCCGTGGTCAGATGAGCGGCCCGGTACACTCCTCCTTTGGCTGGCATCTGATAGAGCTACTGGATACCCGTAACGTCGATAAAACCGATGCTGCGCAAAAAGATCGTGCTTACCGCATGCTGATGAACCGCAAATTCTCCGAAGAAGCGGCAACCTGGATGCAGGAACAGCGCGCCAGCGCTTACGTTAAAATCCTGAGCAACTAATGAACGCACATCGTGTCGTTATCACTCCCGGCGAACCCGCCGGGATTGGTCCTGATTTAGTCGTACAACTCGCCCAGCGTGACTGGCCCGTAGAGTTAGTGGTGTGTGCAGATCCAACGCTGCTCACCGAGCGTGCGGCGCTGCTGGGTTTGCCCCTCGGCCTGCGCGAGTACCACGCCGGACAACCGGCCCGTGCACAACAGGCAGGCAGCCTCACCGTATTACCCGTTGCACTCAAAACGCCAGTTGTGCCAGGCGAGCTGGACGTCAACAATGGACCATACGTGGTCGACACGCTGGCCCGTGCCTGCGATGGTTGCCTGAGCGGCGAGTTTGCTGCGCTGATCACCGGCCCCGTGCATAAAGGGGTGATCAACGACGCGGGTACGCCGTTTACCGGACACACCGAGTTCTTCGAAGAGCGTTCGCGCGTCAGCAAAGTCGTGATGATGCTGGCAACAGAGGAACTCCGCGTTGCGCTGGCCACGACCCATCTGCCCATCAAAGCGGTTGCCGAGGCCATCACGCCAGATTTGCTGCGCGACGTCATCACCATTTTGTATACCGATTTGCAGCAAAAGTTTGGTATCCGCCAGCCACATGTTCTGGTGTGCGGCCTGAACCCACACGCCGGGGAAGGCGGACATATGGGCACCGAAGAGATCGATACGATCATTCCGGTTCTTGATGAAATGCGCGCAAAAGGCATGAATCTTAGTGGTCCACTGCCTGCCGATACGCTTTTTCAGCCTAAATATCTTGATAATGCCGACGCCGTACTGGCGATGTACCACGATCAGGGCCTGCCCGTGCTAAAATACCAGGGCTTTGGCCGTGGCGTGAACATTACGCTCGGTTTACCTTTTATTCGTACATCTGTTGATCATGGCACCGCGCTGGAACTGGCGGGCCAGGGAAAAGCCGATGTCGGCAGTTTTATCACGGCGCTTAATCTCGCCATCACCATGATTGTTAATACTCAATGACTAATCGAGTCCATCAGGGCCACTTAGCCCGTAAACGCTTCGGGCAAAACTTCCTCAACGATCAGTTTGTGATCGACAGTATTGTTTCAGCTATCAATCCGCAAAAAGGCCAGGCGATGGTCGAAATCGGCCCGGGCCTTGCCGCACTGACCGAGCCGGTAGGTGAACGTCTGGATAAGCTCACCGTTATCGAGTTGGATCGCGATCTGGCTGCGCGTCTGCAAACTCATCCGTTTCTCGGGCCAAAGCTGACAATTTTTCAGCAAGATGCGATGACCATGAATTTCGGCGAGCTGTCGCAGACTATGGGTCAGCCGCTGCGCGTATTTGGCAACCTGCCTTATAACATCTCAACACCGCTAATGTTCCATCTGTTTAGCTATACTGATGCCATTGCCGACATGCACTTTATGTTGCAAAAAGAGGTCGTCAATCGTCTGGTTGCAGGGCCAAACAGTAAGGCGTATGGTCGTTTAAGCGTCATGGCGCAATACTATTGCCAGATTATTCCGGTGCTGGAAGTGCCGCCAACAGCCTTCACCCCACCGCCTAAGGTGGATTCCGCTGTCGTGCGCCTGGTACCACATCGCACGTTGCCACATCCGGTCAAAGAAGTCCGGGTGCTGAGTCGGATCACGACGGAAGCCTTTAACCAGCGCCGTAAAACGATCCGCAACAGCCTTGGCAACCTCTTCTCCGTTGAGGTATTGACGGAGCTGGGCGTTGATCCGGCGATGCGTGCGGAAAACATCTCTGTTGCGCAGTATTGCAAGATGGCGAACTATCTGACTGATAATGCGCCGCCGAAGGAGAGTTAAGTCATGATCAATTCGCCCCGAGTTTCTGTTCAGGTGCAAAGTGTCTATATTGAATCGCAATCTTCACCCGATGAAGAACGCTATGTTTTCGCTTACACCATCACTATTCGGAATCTGGGGCGAGCGCCGGTCCAGTTGCTTAAACGGTACTGGCTTATCACCAACGGGAATGGCCGTGAAACTGAGGTTCAGGGTGAAGGTGTGGTCGGCGTTCAGCCGCACATTGAACCCGGCGGAGAATATCAGTATACCAGCGGTGCGGTAATTGAAACGCCGTTTGGTACCATGGAAGGCCATTATGAAATGATCGATGCGCAAGGGAAGGCGTTCCGCATCGCTATCCCGGTCTTCCGACTTGCCGTTCAAACACTAATCCACTGAGACAATGTCTACATATCTTATTGGCGACGTTCATGGTTGCTATGATGAACTGCTCGCATTGTTAAATCAGGTGCAGTTTGTACCTGGGCAGGACACCTTATGGTTAACGGGTGATTTAGTCGCGCGCGGCCCCGGCTCCCTGGATGTATTGCGCTACGTTAAATCGCTGGGCGACAGCGTTCGCCTGGTCCTCGGCAACCACGATCTGCACCTGCTGGCGGTGTTTGCCGGCATCAGCCGCAATAAACCCAAAGATCGGCTTAATTTGCTTCTGGAAGCGCCCGATGCCGACGACCTCATCAACTGGCTGCGTCGTCAGCCGCTGTTGCAGGTCGATGAGGAGAAAAAGCTGGTGATGGCCCACGCGGGTATTACGCCGCAGTGGGATCTGGAGACGGCTCAGCAATGCGCACGCGACGTTGAAGCCATTCTCTCCAGCGACTCCTACCCGTTCTTCCTTGACGGGATGTATGGCGACTATCCGAACAGTTGGTCAACGGAACTGAGCGGAATGGCACGGCTGCGTTTTATCAGCAATGCCTTTACGCGGATGCGCTACTGTTTCCCGAACGGGGAGCTGGATATGTATTGCAAAGATGTTCCGGAATACGCACCGGCACCGTTGAAGCCCTGGTTTACCATTCCCGGACCTGTCTCGCAGGCGTACAGCATCGTGTTTGGTCACTGGGCATCACTGGAAGGGAAAGGCACGCCAGAAGGCATTTACGCACTGGATACCGGCTGTTGCTGGGGCGGCACACTAACCTGCCTGCGCTGGGAAGATCAAGCCTGGTTTGTGCAACCGTCGAACCGTCAAATGGATTTAGGTGAAGACGAGGCGGTCGCCTCTTAGTGGCAAACGTCTGCTTTAAGCTGAATCTTCACCGTTTTGCTAAAAACTCATAACATACAGCGCGAAGTTTGCCCACCGCGCTGTACCATTTTATTCAAATTCGTCCATCAATGGTAAAGCCCGATCCCGCGACCAGCGCAAGTATATATTTAAAAGTAAGTTGATGGCGTTAATATCATATTGAAATATAAGGCTTTGGACATCACTAACCTGAATATTCTCATCCAGACCAATAATTTCCAAAAAAGCTTCATAGTCTTCTTCATTATTTTGCGGGTCGAAAACTGCCCGAAGCAGATGCATATAAGCATGTGCACCACCACAGTCCTCTGGCGGGCAGGCCATAATCCCTTCTATACACTCAATAGGTTGCATTTCATCTAAAGAGAAATTTTTATCTTCGAGAACAATTTCGTGCTCCCAGCTGTCACCAAAATCATAAAGATACGTTAATTTATTGCCGCTGCGTTTGAGCAATGTATTCAGACGAATCACTGATTCATCTTCATCGTTAATCGATTCTGGATGTTCGGTGAAAATTTGCTTTTTGAACATAAACTGATGCAGATGGTAGTCTTGCCAGCCCATGACAATTTGTACCACATCATGCAAACGATCGAGTGTAATGTTGGAAGGAACAACAAATCGGCGCCAAACAACCGGGTCTATGTCTTTGAGGGTGATTTTGAGTTGATAAAATGTATTCATTCCAGCCTCAATTTGGCCTGCGTACATTTTTCCCGGCGGATGCACACCACCGGGTATATTCATTTTACCGACGTTCCAGAATCTCGAAGCAATAGCTATGAGAATTCTGCTCATCCGCATCGTTAAACTCGCTAAATACCGACTCCCAGTCATCCGGATCGTAATCCGGAAAATGGGTATCCCCTTCGACTTCGGCATCAATGTGCGTCAGATAGAGCTTTTGTGCCTTCGGCAGGAACTGCTCATAAACACGGCCACCGCCGATCACCATGATCTCTTCCGCGTCACCGCACTCGGCAATCGCCGCGTCAACCGAGGTGACCCACTGTACGCGATCGTCAGTGCCTGGCTTGCTGCTGATGACAATGTTTTTACGACCTGGCAGCGGGCGCCCAATCGACTCCCATGTCAGGCGTCCCATAACCACAGGTTTGTTTAGCGTATTACGTTTGAACCAGGCGAGATCGGCAGGTAGGTTCCATGGCATGGCATTCTCCATGCCAATGACGCGATCCACCGCTAACGCCGCAATCAGACTGATCATTGATAATTTCCCGGATGCAAAAAATTGTCGCCACTATACGGAAAGCGCATTCTTTCGTCGACTGGCGACAGGGTAAAGAGACAGAAAATTTTCGTAATCTGTAAGCAAACCCGCGCTGCACGATCGCATACCTTGCTTTCCACTTTTTCGCGAAGCAAACCCTTAACCGTCAATCAGCTGTAACACGCGCTATGGCTGTGGTTTCGCCTCAGGTTCATCGGCGACATCCCCCGTGTGACGGCCCTCTTTGGTCCCCTGCCAGCCATGGCGCTGGACCACGGACAGATGCGCCCGGTCTTCGCTGATAATCTCCGTCAACATCGCACTGGTGCGTTTAAAGACGTCCGCTCTGGCCTGAGCGGTGTTATCCACTCCGGCCATCTCCTCAACCATCTGGGTGTTGAACTGGCGGAAAAGGTCGGCACGCTCACGCGCCTCATAAGGCCCCAGACCTAACCCTTCGAGCGCCATTCGCCCGGCTTTCAACGCCGCTTCAAATGTTTCACGCTCCGGCTTCTCAACACCCGCCTGGCGCAGACGAATGTAATGATCGACGTCGCGGGCACGGGCAATAATACGCAGCGCCGGGAAATGGGTTTTCGCCAGTTCAGTAAGCTGGAGATTGGCCTGCGGATCGTCAATCGCGTTGATCAGCACTTCGGCTTTTCCGGCACCGGCTGACTCCAGCAGATCCACGCGCGTCGCATCGCCATAAAAGACCTTCATGCCGAATTTGCGCAGCGTTTCAATGTGGTCCGGGTCGTGATCGAGAACAACCATTTTGACTCCACTAGAGAGTAGCAGACGCCCGGCAATTTGGCCGAAGCGGCCGAATCCGGCCACAATGACCCGCGGTTCATCTTCGTCAATCTCATCGGCTTCACGCGCTTGCCCGGTGGCAGCGCTTTCCAGACGCGTCAGCAGGACTAACAGCACAGGCGTCGCCGCCATGGACAACGCCACAGCCAGCGTCAAGGCTTTGACCCACTCCGGGTCGAGCACACCTGCCATTTGTGCTGCACCAAAAACCACAAACGCGAACTCACTGCCCTGCCCCAGCAGTGCCGCAAACCAGCGCCGCTGTTTGCCTGGCACACTCAGCGGACGAGCAATCAGCCAGAGAACGAGGGTTTTAATCACCAGGAAACCGACCAGCAAAAGCAGGATACGCAGCGGATGAGTGACCAGGGTGCCAAAGTCTATCGACATACCGACACCGATAAAAAAGAGCCCCAGCAGCAGACCTTTAAAGGGTTCAATATCGCTTTCCAGCGCATGACGGTATTCCGAGCTTGCCAGCAGCACGCCAGCCAGGAACGCCCCCATCGCCATGGAAAGGCCAGCCTCTTCCAGCAACAAACCGAAGCCGAATACCAGAAACAGCGCCACGGCGCTGAACACTTCACGTAATCCGGAGCGGGCAACAAAACGCAGTGCCGGACGCGCGACATAGCGCCCCAGCACGACCACCAGCGCCAGCGCGCCAACCACTTTCAACGCCGACAGGGCAAACGCCCCCACCGTTGTGGATGCGCCACTGCTGGCCAGTAGCGGAATCATCGCCACCAGTGGAATGGCCGCGATATCCTGGAAAAGCAGCACGGAAAAGGCACTACGCCCCATTTGCGAAACGGTCAGGTTACGCTCATTCATCGCCTGCATGGCAATCGCGGTTGAGGAGAGCGCCAGCGTCAGGCCGATAAGCAGCGCCACCGGCCAGTCGAGCCCCAGTACCATACAAAACGCCCCCAACAAAACGCCGCAGGAGGCCATTTGCAACGCGCCGCCGCCAAAGACGGACACGCGCAACTTCCACAGTCTCTGGGGATCCAGCTCAAGGCCAATCACAAACAGCATCAACACCACGCCGATTTCAGCGAAGTGGAGGATAGATTCAGCGTCAGTGACCAGGCGTAAGCCCCACGGACCAATAATACAACCGGCGATCAGATAACCCAGCACGGACCCCAGCCCCAGACGTACCGCGATCGGTACGATGAGCGCGGCCGCCCCCAGGTAAATCAGCGCCTGAATAAGCGTATGACTATCCATGGTGGGTCTCCTGCCAGTCGAGCAACAATTGTTTGTAGCGACGGGCCTGCGCCTGCAGAGTTTCGTCGTCGCAAATGAAGGTGCAGTGAGTGGCAAACGGCGGCAACCAGTTCATCCCGCAATAGAGCGCCGTGGCCTGTAATGGCTGTCCCAGAACATCAAAGCCAGGGTGTGAGCCAATATCAAAGTGCTGATCCCCGCCGCCCGTGGTCACGGCCCATAACAGACTTTTCCCCTGCAACGCACGCGCGCCATGGCCATATGCCCAGCCGTGGGCCAGGACTTTATCAATCCATAATTTGAGGAGCGGCGGTACACTGTACCATTGCATGGGATGTTGCCAGACAACCAGGTCAGCGCGACGCAATGCCTCCTGCTCGGCGGCGATATCAATATTGAAATCGGGGTAGAGGTGATAAAGAGAGCGAATTTCCACCCCCTCCAGAGTCCCTGCATGCTCAATCATCCGCTTATTCGCATGGGAATACTGCGGATAGGGATGGGCATAAATTATCAGAATCATCGATTAACCTGTTTTCACTGCACACTTTTTTCTTTGAGTGTAGACAGTTAATCGTCGTGCTAACAGCGACAATCTATGCGGGATTAGCAGGCACCAGCACAGCACCTGTCAGAATAGCGGCTAAAACAGCGAGAAGGGTTGGCATTACCGGTCTGCCGCCACCGAGGGGTGAGATAAAAAAGTCCCGCGCTAATGGCGGGACGCTTTCTGACACGGAGTGAAATTAATTGTCCAGTTCACTCATGTTCTTCACCTGGTCGCGGTTAATCTGCTCGGTTTTACCCGTTTCCGCATTTTTGTAAGAGACCAGGCCGGTGTCGCTATCGATTTCCGGTTTGCCATCAGTCACGATAGTTTTGCCATCGGTGGTTTTTACGGCCTGATTGGATGAACAACCGGCAACGGTAAAGAGCGTGGCAGCCGTAAACAGTGACGTTAATAACAGTTTCGTTCGCATGGTGTTCTCCCCTGCTTTTCAGTCGTTTTCAGTTAAATACAGGGTAACTTTAGACTAACTGACTGACCTTAAAAGAAAATACAGAACACTCTGAAGGTTTGACTTAATTCAGCGACTTGCGTCGAATCGTCATACTCCCCGTCTGAGCAAGCGTCAAACCACGCGTCTCCGGTGCAAAAGCGATGGAGATGAGCAGGCCAACGAGCGAAATTCCCGCCCCCATCAGCATGACGTAACTGATCCCATATTTAGTGATAAAAATCGGCAGCGCCCAGGTTGAAAGAATGGTACCAATCCGGCTCAGGGACATGATGACGCCAACGGCAGAAGCGCGAATATCGGTCGGGAACAGCTCATTCGGGTAAAGCCACTGGAGGTTTCCTGGCCCGCCGGAGAAAAAGGCATATACCGCGAATGCCGCAACCACCAGCCAGATACCCATTTCAGGGATCAATCCCAGCACGGCCAGCGCCAGTGTCATCATCATAAAGCTGCCGATCAGCAGCGGTCGCCTCCCCATGCTGTTCAGCCAGTACATCGGTGGAATGCAGCCCAGCATAAAAAACAAGCTGATCACCACATTGCCCAGCGCCGCGCTTTTCCCGACGCCCAGCCCCAGCAGGCCAACAATCTGCGGACCAAAGGTATAGATGGCGAACATCGGAATAACCTGGCACGTCCAGATAGCGGCGACAAACAAGACAAACGGGAAGTGACGACGATTAAACAGTTGTAAGAAGCGAGTTTCTTGTGGTGGTTCATCATCGAACGCTACCGGCTCGCCAAACAGTTTAATCATCATCTCCTCACACTCTTTCACCCGCCCTTTACGCAGGAGCCAGCGCGGAGATTCTGGAAGATCAAAACGCCCAATGAGGATCATGATACAAGGGATTGCCGCACTCCCCAGCATCCAGCGCCATCCGCCGTCCACATCGTACAACCAATAACCGACCAGATCGGCACAGGTCGCGCCGACATACCACATCGCAGCAATAAAACTGATTGAGAAAGCTCGTTGGCGGGTACTGGAAAATTCAGTGATCATGGAGGTTGCGATAGGATAATCCGCGCCAATCACCACGCCAATCAGCACACGCATAATGAGCAATTCCATGGGCGAGGAGACAAACATCGTGGCCACCGATATCACCCCAATGGCAATGATATCGATGAGGAACATTTTCCGTCGCCCCACTTTGTCTGAGATGTAGCCAAACAACGAGGTGCCGACAAACAGACCCGCCAGCGTTCCCGCCCCCAACAATCCCAGCCACTGTGCATCCAGCTTTAATGCTGGCGTGAGTTGCTCCAGTGCAACGCCAATCATGACAAGCACATACCCATCCAGGAAAGGTCCGCCGCTTCCCCACAACATGATTCGACGGTGAATAGATGAGAATTGGATATCATCAAAATTTCTGATCTGCTGCATGGTTATGTCCTGTCTCAACGGCAAAATACGAGGTTGGTCACCTCAAGTGCCTAATGGCCCGGCAAAAGCACCTTCTCCAGCCAATACTTCACGTAATTTTTATAGGCCGGATAAATCTCTGTTATCCGGCACCGGTTTTAGCCGTAGCGAAACTCCACACCAAACGTACCGCGTGGGTAGTCCCATTTTTCGAGGACCGTATCCAACCCCAAAATCCGACAGGTACCGCACTCCAGGCATCCGGCGTAATCAAAACGCACGCTGCCGTCATCCTGCTTTTTGTACAGGCCCGCAGGACAGGCTTTAACTAACACCTCCAGCACCTGCTTATCGGGGTCGGTTTTTAAAATGATGTGTGGGTTTTCTTCATCCACGTTGAATTTGTTAACACCCAGTTTGATGTCCACATTGACGGGGGAAGTCATAGTACAGTCGCTCCTTTTAGACCATCCTTTATCAAATTGATAAAACCTACCTTTTTGGCATGACGAAGGATTTTCTTACGCATTGCTACCGGGGCGGTACCATCGACGGTAAACAGATCGCGTGCCACGCCAACCGCCATTTCTGGGTAACGGGTAAACATGCGCGGGTTATCGAGGAAGGCAGGTAAACGCTGATACATACGCATATCCCGCATCGGACCGTCATCAAGGCGCTGACGATAAGCCGAAAGCCCCTGACGGCTGAAATTGTTACTTTGCATCGCGGAAAGTACCGTTTTCGCGGCGGCTTCCCCTGCCGCCACGGCCAGGTCCATGCCACGAATGGTGAAACCAAGATTCATACACATGCCGGCGGCATCACCCGCGATCAGTACACCGTCGCCAACCAGTTCAGGCTGCATATTCATCCCGGATTCCGGAACAACATGAGCGGCGTATTCCACCATTTTGCCGCCGCTAATCAACGGCGCGACGGCAGGGTGCTGTTTAAAATCCTCCAGCATTTGCGGGACTGATTTTTTGGCCTCTTTGAGATGATGCAGACCGCATACTAACCCAAGCGAAACTGTCGTTTGATTGGTATAGAGGAACCCGCCCCCCATCAGGCCATCTGTCGGTGCGCCGGCAAACAACCAGGCCGCTCCTTCGTTGCCCCGTAACTGGAAACGATCTTCAATGACCGTTTTTGGCAATTCGATGAGTTCTTTAACCCCAACCGCAACATTCGAAGCCGTAACGCGTTTCGCCATGCCCAGTTGTTCAGCCAGCAAGGAGTTCACACCGTCCGCCAGAATCACGACTTTCGCTTCCAGAATGTCGCCATCGGCTTCCACGCCAACCACTTTGCCATCACGTTGCACAACATTGTCAACGCGGATCCCGGTGATCAATTGCGCACCCGCCTCTTCTGCCTGCTCCATCAGCCAGGCATCAAATTTACTGCGTAAGACGGAATAAGAGGCTTGCTCAGGTTCACCATGATCGCCGTTGAGGTAATCTACCGTCATTGCTCCCTTATCGGTCATAAACGAGAGCTTTTCATGTGTAATCAGGCGTTCGACGGGAGCATGCCCGGCAAAACCGGGAATAATACGTTCGAGACTATGGGCGTAAATACGCCCGCCAGTTACATTTTTCGCTCCAGCGGAATTGCCCCTCTCAATCACCAGTACTTGCGCACCTTCCCTGGCAAGCACCAGCGCTGCCACCGAGCCCGCCACCCCCGCCCCCACGATGATGGCGTCAAAAATATCTTCTGACATAAAAACTCCAGAAATTACCTGTAATAACAGAGCGGCCACCGCTCTGCTTAAGGAATTAGCGCGTTAATGCGGCCGTCAGTGCGGGTAAAATTTTCAGCGCATCACCGACGATACCGTAATCGGCATACTGGAAAATCGGCGCGTTTTTGTCTTTGTTAATGGCAAAAATCGTCTGTGCGCCGTTTGCGCCCACCATGTGCTGAATCTGACCGGAGATCCCTACAGCCAAGTACAATTCCGGTTTGAGCATCAGGTTAGAAATGCCGACATAGCGTTCGTGTTCCATCCATTTTTCGTTTTCAGCGACCGGACGCGAACAGGCCAACTCCGCGCCAATGGACTGGCACAACGCTGTTGCCAGCGAGATATTCTCCTTGCTACCGATACCGCGTCCGACGCTGACAACCCACCGCGCTTTATCAAGATCAACATTACTGTTCTGGCGAGCCTGAGTTGCCGTGCGAATGACGGTGATTTCCGGTGACTGCCATGCGACAGTCTGCGCCACGCCGCTTCGCGAAGTGTCTGGCTGCGCCGGCTCAAATGTGCCGCTGCAGAGTGTAATCACGGCGAAAGAAGAACGTAGCGTTTCTTCGCCAATGGCAAGTCCGCCATACACCATATGTTTTACCAAAGCCTTATCACCCGCGATGGCGACGGCACTGGCATCATTAGAGACTGCGGCCGTCAGGCGGAAACCCAATTTTGCCGCCAGTAATTTGCCCCGACGTGTATTGGGCAGCAGTACCAGCCCTTTCGAACCCTGCTGGCGAATGGTCGCCGCCATGGCGTCCGCATAATCTTCAATCATGCGGTCTTCCGGTTTACCGCTGAGATGCCAGACGCTATCGGCCCCCAGGTGGAATGCTGTGGCACTGTCGGTTTCACTGAGCACAAATACATTGGTCTGTTCGCCCAACATGCGTGCGCCACCCACCAAATCAGCCAGCCGGGAAACGGTATCGCTGAATACCCATACAGTGGAAAACTTGCTCATAACATCCCCTTTTAATTGATGATCTTGCGCAGATGGTCAGCAAATACGGCGATTTGTTCTTCGCCATCACCTTCAATAACGATGCGCTGGCGCTCACGTTGTCCTGGCGCAGCGATCTGTTGCACGGAGTTCGCTTCCCCGTGGGTAAAACCAATATCTGCTGTCGTCCAGACCTGAACCGGTTTTTTAGCCGCCCCCAGAATGGCTTTCATGGAAGGAATTTGCGGGGAGTTAATATCCGTAGAGACCGCAATGGCCGCCGGAAGCGGTATGCTCAGGGTTTCGATCTCGTCTTCCAGAGCGCGCTCAACGGTCAGCGTGTTATCCACCAGCGATAAAATTTTACTGACGCCGTTGATTGCCGGAATGTGCAGCATTTCACCCAGCAGCAGACTGACCTGTTGGGCATAGAGATCGGAGGAACCGTCGCCACAAATAATCAGATCAAAGCCGGATTTTTTCGCTGCCTGCGCTAACACCACTGCGGTTTGTTGCGGCAGCGCATTCTCAAACGCATCATCAATCACAACAATCAGTTCGTCCGGGCCGCGCGAAAGCACATCTTTGCGTCCTTTCGCATTAGTCAGCGCCTTCCCGCCAACACTCATGGCGATCACTTGCGCTTCTCCGGACTGCTGTTTTAACTGGCAGGCAGCTTCAATCGCATTCAAATCGTATTGGCTAATTTTGGCATCCGCTTTACTAATATCTAACGAACCATCCGCGTTATTGATCGCAATATCCTGTTCATCAGGTACGCACTTGTAACAAGTAATTATCTTCATTGCCTCTCCAGAAATCATGAAGGAATCGTCGTCCATATCGGCGATGGTAAATACAGATATCACACCATTTAATTACGGGATAAAACATTAATCACCAATATTGAAAATGTCACACCCTGTAAAATGGGACTTTCAATATTGTTAGCGACCTCACCAATATTGAAAAATCGGTTTCACCTTACAAATTTTCAATATTGTTTCCGGGATCACCAATATTGAACACCACAAGGATGAAAAAACAGAAAAACAACAAGTAAGAAATTGTTTTTAAAGAACTTATCAATCACTCCCAACCAAATAAAAACCGACAAAAAAGTGTGACCAGAATAACAGAATACGCTGTAGCGAATACCCATCATGGAGTACTCGCCGAATCTCCCTTGAGGTTAAAGAGTCATTAAATAAACACTCACAAAAATGAACATAAATATAACAAACGGGAACGAAATATAAATCAATTATGACACTGGAATTCGAACATGAAAAATGACAAGAGAAAGTCAGGTATAGAGCCAAAAGTTTTTTTCCCACCGCTAATAATCGTCGGAATACTTTGCTGGCTAACTGTTAGAGATCTTGATGCCGCCAATGTGGTTATTAATGCAGTATTTACTTATGTAACGAATGTCTGGGGATGGGCATTTGAGTGGTATATGGTCGTGATGCTCTTTGGCTGGTTCTGGCTGGTCTTTGGCCCTTACGCCAAAAAGAAACTGGGCAATGAGAAACCTGAATTCAGCACCGCGAGCTGGATTTTCATGATGTTCGCCTCCTGTACCTCCGCAGCCGTGTTGTTCTGGGGATCGATAGAGATTTATTACTATATCTCTACGCCACCGTTTGCATTAGCCCCCAACTCTACCGGCGCCAAAGAGCTCGGCCTCGCCTACAGTTTGTTCCACTGGGGACCGCTACCGTGGGCCACCTATAGCTTCCTTTCCGTCGCTTTCGCCTACTTTTTCTTTGTTCGCAAAATGGATGTGATTCGCCCCAGCTCAACGCTCGTGCCTTTAGTGGGCGAGAAACATGTGAAAGGGTTATTCGGGACCATCGTCGATAACTTCTATCTTGTGGCGCTGATCTTCGCGATGGGTACCAGCCTCGGTCTGGCTACGCCGCTGGTCACCGAATGTATGCAGTATCTATTCGGCATCCCCCATACGCTGCAACTGGACGCGATCATCATTACCTGCTGGATCATTCTGAACGCAATCTGCGTGGCCTGCGGCCTGCAGAAAGGAGTGAAGATTGCCAGCGACGTGCGTAGCTACCTGAGCTTCCTGATGCTCGGCTGGGTATTCATCGTCAGCGGTGCCAGCTTCATCATGAACTACTTCACCGATTCCGTCGGTATGCTGTTGATGCATCTGCCACGTATGTTGTTCTACACCGATGCTATCGGCAAAGGCGGTTTCCCGCAGGGCTGGACCGTTTTCTACTGGGCCTGGTGGGTCATTTACGCCATCCAAATGAGTATCTTCCTCGCCCGTATATCGCGTGGACGTACCGTTCGGGAACTGTGCTTCGGAATGGTGCTGGGCCTGACGGCTTCCACCTGGATCCTGTGGACTGTGCTGGGCAGTAACACGCTACTGCTAATGGATAAAAATATTCTGAATATTCCGCAGCTTATCACAGAGCATGGCGTACCACGCGCCATTATCGAGACCTGGGCCGCCTTACCCCTGAGTACAGCAACAATGTGGGGATTCTTTATTCTCTGCTTTATTGCCACCGTCACACTTATCAACGCGTGTTCTTACACGCTGGCCATGTCGACCTGCCGTGAAATACGCGATGGTGAAGAGCCGCCTCTGCTGGTACGTATCGGCTGGTCCATTCTGGTCGGCATCATCGGTATTGTGCTGTTGGCTCTCGGCGGGTTGAAACCGATACAAACGGCGATCATCGCAGGCGGCTGCCCTCTCTTCTTCGTCAATATCATGGTCACGCTGTCCTTTATTAAGGACGCCAAAGCGCACTGGAAAGATAACTAAGATAAATCAACCATATCAAGAGGTTAAAAGATGGACTTTAACTTGAATGATGAACAGGAGCTGTTCGTCGCCGGTATTCGTGAATTAATGGCCAGTGAAAATTGGGAGGCCTATTTTGCCGAATGCGATCGCGATAGCGTCTATCCTGAGCGTTTCGTAAAAGCACTGGCCGATATGGGCATTGACAGCCTGCTGCTCCCGGAAGATCGCGGTGGTCTGGATGCCGGTTTCGTTACCGTGGCGGCTGTGTGGATGGAATTGGGTCGCCTGGGTGCACCAACCTACGTGCTCTATCAACTTCCTGGCGGCTTCAACACGGTGTTACGCGAAGGCACTCAGGAACAGATCGATAAGATCATGGCGTTTCAGGGTACCGGTAAACAGATGTGGAACTCGGCGATCACCGAACCGGGCGCCGGGTCTGACGTGGGCAGTTTAAAAACCACTTATACCCGTAAAAATGGTAAGGTTTATCTTAATGGCAGTAAGTGCTTCATCACCAGTAGCGCTTACACCCCTTATATCGTGGTAATGGCGCGTGACGGCGCGTCTGCGGATAAACCCATTTATACCGAATGGTTTGTCGATATGAGCAAACCTGGCATCAAAGTTAACAAGCTTGAGAAACTCGGTCTGCGCATGGATAGCTGCTGCGAAATTACCTTTGACGATGTTGAACTGGATGAAAAAGACATGTTCGGCCGTGAGGGTAATGGGTTTAACCGTGTTAAAGAAGAGTTTGACCACGAACGCTTCCTCGTTGCTCTGACGAACTACGGTACCGCAATGTGCGCCTTTGAAGATGCGGCGCGCTACGCCAATCAGCGAGTACAGTTTGGCGAAACGATCGGTCGCTTCCAGCTCATTCAGGAGAAGTTTGCCCATATGGCAATCAAATTAAACTCCATGAAAAACATGTTGTTGGAAGCTGCCTGGAAAGCAGATAACGGCACCATTACCTCCGGCGATGCAGCCATGTGCAAATACTTCTGCGCCAATGCGGCATTTGAGGTCGTTGACAGTGCGATGCAAGTACTCGGTGGCGTTGGGATTGCAGGCAATCACCGTATTACCCGTTTCTGGCGCGATCTGCGCGTTGACCGGGTTTCCGGCGGTTCCGACGAAATGCAGATCCTGACGTTGGGTCGCGCAGTGCTCAAACAGTACCGTTAATCGGGTGATAACCCCATCACGCTGTGATGGGGTTCCAGGGATGCCACACAGGAGTATGTCATGAGTCATCGTTTACCAATGCCCGTGTTTGGACCACTTGCGGGTGTGCGGGTCGTTTTCTCCGGTATCGAAATTGCCGGGCCCTTCGCCGGACAAATGTTTGCCGAGTGGGGCGCAGAAGTTATCTGGATTGAAAATGTCGCCTGGGCCGACACAATTCGTGTCCAGCCCAATTATCCGCAACTCTCACGCCGCAATCTGCACGCGCTATCGCTGAATATCTTCAAAGATGAAGGCCGGGAAGCGTTCCTTAAGTTAATGGAAACCACCGACATTTTTATCGAGGCCAGTAAAGGTCCGGCATTTGCTCGTCGGGGAATTACCGATGAAGTGTTATGGGAACACAATCCGAAGCTGGTCATCGCTCACCTGTCTGGTTTTGGGCAGTTTGGGACAGAGGAGTACACCAACCTTCCTGCTTATAACACCATTGCGCAAGCCTTCAGTGGTTACCTGATTCAAAATGGCGACGTTGACCAGCCGATGCCCGCTTTTCCCTACACGGCAGACTATTTTTCCGGCATGACGGCGACAACCGCAGCACTTGCGGCGCTGCATAAAGTACGTGAAACAGGTAAAGGGGAAAGCATTGATATTGCGATGTATGAAGTGATGCTGCGCATGGGCCAGTACTTCATGATGGATTATTTCAATGGCGGCGAAATCTGTCCGCGTATGACCAAAGGCAAAGACCCCTACTACGCTGGCTGTGGTCTGTATAAATGCTCGGATGGCTACATCGTGATGGAACTGGTCGGTATCACGCAAATTACCGAGTGTTTTAACGATATCGGACTGGCGCATATTCTCGGCACGCCAGAAGTTCCGGAAGGTACACAACTCATTCACCGCGTCGAGTGCCCGTACGGTCCACTGGTGGAAGAGAAACTGGATGCATGGCTGCTAACGCATACCATTGCCGAAGTACAAGCGCGCTTCGCCGAGCTGAATATTGCCTGTGCAAAAGTACTGACCATTCCTGAACTGGAGGGTAACCCGCAGTACGTCGCCCGCGAATCAATCACCCAATGGCAAACCATGGATGGCCGTACCTGCAAGGGGCCAAACATTATGCCGAAATTCAAAAATAACCCTGGGAAAATCTGGCGCGGCATGCCGTCACACGGCATGGATACCTCCGCCATCTTGCAGAACATCGGTTACAGCGAAGCAGATATTAAGGAACTGGTAAGCAAGGGGCTGGCCAGGGTTGAGGATTAAATACATAGCGCTAACGGGATCGTGTAGCCACCCGGTTAGCGCTTATACCTAATTTCAGTGGATAAAAGTGCGATGGATGTTATTGGCGATCAAAACTTACGTCAGATGTGGGACGACCTGGCAGAGGTCTATGGCGATAAAACGGCGCTGATTTTTGAGTCATGTGAAGGTGAAGTACAGCAATTCAGCTATACCTTCCTCAATGAGGAAATCAATCGCACAGCAAACCTGTTCAACGGGCTGGGGATCCAAAAAGGCGATAAAGTCGCGCTGCATCTGGATAACTGCCCTGAGTTTTTCTTTTGCTGGTTCGGGCTGGCAAAAATCGGCGCCATCATGGTGCCGATTAACGCCAGGCTATTGCATGATGAAAGTCTGTGGATCCTGCAAAACTGCCGGGCTCGTTTGTTGGTAACCACTGAAAACTTCTATCCCCTTTACCGTCAGATTCTGCAGGAAGGTGAAACGCAGCTCAATCATATCTGCCTTATCGACCGGCAGTTCTGTGTCTCAGATACCGCGGTGAGTGATTTTTATCAACTTAAGCGCGCCCAACCCACTACCCTGAACTCTACGCCGACGTTAAGCACCGACGATACCGCAGAAATTCTTTTCACCTCGGGCACGACCTCACGACCAAAAGGCGTGGTTATTACTCAATATAACTTACGCTTTGCGGGTTACTACTCCGCCTGGCAGTGTGCATTACGCGATGACGATATTTATCTGACCGCTATGCCCGCTTTTCATATCGATTGTCAGTGTACGGCGGCAATGGCCGCCTTTTCCAGCGGTGCCACCTTTGTGCTGCTTGAGAAATACAGTGCGCGTGCGTTCTGGAGCCAGGTGCGAAAATACCGTGCCACAGTTACCGAATGCATTCCCATGATGATTAGAACCCTGATGGTGCAACCGCCAATGCCTGCGGATAATCAGCATTGCCTTCGTGAAGTGCTTTTCTACCTCAATCTTTCCGTGCAGGAAAAAGACGCCTTTGTTGAACGTTTCGGTGTCAGGTTGCTGACATCGTATGGCATGACGGAAACGATTGTCGGCATTATTGGTGACAGACCCGGTGATAAACGGCGCTGGCCGTCAATTGGCCGCGCGGGGTTTTGCTACGAAGCGGAAATTCGTAACGATCAAAATCAGCCCCTTCCTCCCCATGAAATCGGTGAAATATGTATTAAAGGCATGCCGGGGAAAACGCTTTTTAAAGAGTATTACGAACAGCCGAAAGCAACCGCCATGGCGCTGGATGCAAGCGGCTGGTTACATACCGGTGATTCGGGTTACTACGATGAAGAAGGCTTTTTTTATTTCGTCGACAGGCGTTGCAATATGATTAAGCGCGGTGGCGAGAATGTCTCCTGTGTAGAACTGGAGAATATCATTTCGACCCATCCAAAAATTCAGGATACGGTGGTTATCGGTGTTAAAGACACTATCAGGGATGAAGCTATAAAAGCCTTTATTGTTCTTCATGAAGGCGAAACATTAAGTGCTGATGAGTTTTTTTCTTTTTGTGCCAGCAATATGGCGAAATTTAAAGTACCGACGCTTGTTGAATTCAGGAGCGATCTGCCACGCAACTGTTCAGGGAAAGTCATCAAGAAAAATCTAACATAACGTATTTGGCTGAATTTATGTTCGCCGAAATAGAAATAACGTGAACACTTCATATCTTGCAGAGGCGGTATGCCTCTGCAAAGCATACACATATTTAAAAGGAGCAAAATATGAGTGAATCATTACATCTGAACCGCCATGGGCATATTCTGGAAATTATTCTCGATCGCCCCGTTGCTAATGCCATTGATGCAAAAACCAGTTTTGCCATGGGTGAAGTATTTCTGAATTTCCGCGATGCCCCTGAATTACGCGTGGCAATTATTACCGGCGCCGGCCAGAAATTCTTTTCCGCGGGCTGGGATTTAAAAGCAGCAGCAGAAGGTGAAGCACCGGATGCAGATTTTGGGCCTGGCGGGTTTGCGGGATTGACAGAACTTTTTGATCTCGATAAACCGGTCATTGCCGCAGTAAACGGCTATGCCTTTGGCGGTGGGTTTGAACTGGCGCTGGCAGCAGATTTCATTATCTGCGCTGAAAATGCCAGCTTTGCCTTACCCGAAGCCAAACTCGGCATCGTGCCGGACAGCGGTGGGGTTTTACGCCTGCCTAAACGCTTACCGCCCGCTATCGTCAATGAAATGGTGATGACCGGGCGGCGCATGAATGCCGAAGAAGCACTACGCTGGGGTATCGCTAATTATGTTGTCAGTCAGGAAGCATTAATGGAGAAGGCGCGCGAACTGGCACAGCAACTGCTTCAAAGCGCACCACTGGCTATTGCCGCATTAAAAGAGATAACCAGAACAACCAGAGAAATGCCGGTAGAAGAAGGCTATCGTTATCTCCGTAGTGGTGCGCTGAAACACTATCCGGCGGTCCTGCATTCCGAAGATGCTATTGAAGGGCCGCAGGCCTTTGCCGAAAAACGCTCACCGGTATGGAAAGGACGTTAATAACTCATGAGCTATTACGCCTTTGAAGGCTTGATCCCGGTCGTCCATCCAGAGGCGTATATCCATCCGAGCGCGGTATTGATTGGCGACGTCATTGTAGGGGCTGGTGTCTACGTCGGCCCTCACGCTTCGCTTCGCGGTGACTATGGCCGCCTGATTCTGGAACCAGGTTCGAATTTACAGGATGGCTGCATTATGCACGGTTACTGCGATACCGACACCGTCGTCGGTGAGAACGGACATATCGGACACGGCGCGATTTTGCATGGCTGCGTGATTGGCCGGGATGCGCTGGTCGGTATGAACAGCGTGATTATGGACGGCGCGGTCATTGGCGAAGAGAGCATTGTTGCCGCCATGAGCTTTGTGAAAGCCGGATTTATCGGGGCAGCAAGACAGTTATTGGTAGGATCGCCAGCCCGTTTCATCCGTGATGTAACCGAAGAAGAGTTACACTGGAAGCAACTTAATACCCGGGAATATCAGGATCTGGCTATCCGTTGTCGCTCATCATTATATGAGACGCAACCGCTGCGCCAGCCAGAAAAAAACCGACCGCGGCTTAAAGGTACGACAGAGGTGAAGCCGAAATCAGCGCAATGACTTTATCGAATGGCGCACTCGCGCCATTCGATATTCGCTCATTAACGACGCAAACTTTTTGACAACATCATTTGCCATTTCTGTTCCGTCTTAAGTCCTGCTGGCAGGACTACAGGCATATGGGATGTTTTTGTGGTACTGAGAATTTTTTCCTGCGCATTATTTTTCAGCCTGGTATAGATTTGATCGTCAATATTTTTTACACGCACCAGACGCTGACATTGACATCCTCTACCTTGCAGTTGATTTGGAATTGTCCTGGTCTCACAGGTAATTTCTTCTACCTCAGAAAGAATATAAGAAACCGTATTGATCGCTTTACAGTGGTCCATGTCAAAATGCCTGGCAATTTCCTTAGCGCTCACCCAACGATTTTCCGCCATCATCCAATCGGCAATTAACAAATAAAGGGGTTTTTCAACATATTCTTTACTCATAAGCACACCATTTTTACAAATTAAAAATCTTGTTATGGTCAGGCTTGCCTGAATATCGACAAAACCATTAACCATATTAAAAATACGGATAACAAGAAATAGTATGCAGGTTTGAGGATCATTAGTGTGAGCAAAATCGTGCTAGTAGCATTAGAAAAATGCGTAACAATGATTTGCACGTTCAGCACGAATGGTATGGATAAAAAAACGGCTCCTTTACAGGAACCGTTTATTTAATCGGTAATACTGTGCGCTGGTCTGCGCAGCAAGTTACGCTTTAATCTGCGCGTGCATTTCCTGAACGGAGGTCACCTTCTCGGTGGCATCAGCGTTCAGCGCCATCGCGGTAGCAAAACCACCGTTCAGCGTGGTGTCGTAATGCACTTTGTACTGCAGCGCGCTGCGGCGAATGACCCTGGAGTCTTCTATCGCCCGACGGCCTGCGGTGGTGTTGATGATGTAGGTGTATTCGCCATTCTTAATACGGTCCTGAATGTGCGGACGACCTTCATGCACTTTGTTCACCAGACGCGGATTAATACCGGCTTCACCCAGGACAATCGCCGTACCGTGGGTTGCATCAAGCTCGAAACCGAACTTGAGCAGCTTCGCTGCCAGGTCAACCACACGCTCTTTATCCCCTTCACGTACAGAAAGCAGCGCACGACCCTGTTTCTTCATCGTGGAGTTGCTACCCAGTTGCGCTTTAGCAAACGCTTCGGCGAAGGTACGGCCCACACCCATCACTTCCCCGGTAGAGCGCATTTCTGGCCCTAACAGCGGGTCAACGCCCGGGAATTTATTGAATGGCAGCACCACTTCTTTCACTGAGTAGTACGGCGGGATAATTTCTTTGGTGACGCCCTGTTGTGCCAGCGTCTGACCGACCATCACACGCGCCGCCACTTTCGCCAGCGGTACGCCGGTGGCTTTGGAGACAAACGGTACGGTACGCGCCGCACGCGGGTTCACCTCAATCAGATACACTTCGTTATCTTTTACCGCAAACTGGACGTTCATCAGACCGCGAACCTGCAGTTCGAAGGCCAGTTTCTGCACCTGCTGGCGCATCACATCCTGAATGTCCTGGCTCAGCGTGTAGGCTGGCAGGGAACAAGCGGAGTCGCCGGAGTGCACGCCGGCCTGCTCGATATGCTCCATGATGCCGCCAATCAGCACCATTTCGCCGTCGCAGATAGCGTCAACATCCACTTCTACCGCATCGTCCAGGAAGCGATCCAGCAGGACTGGCGCATCATTGGACACGCTCACTGCGGTCTGGAAGTAGCGACGCAGGTCGGCTTCGTCGTAGACGATTTCCATCGCACGGCCGCCCAGTACATAAGACGGACGCACCACCAGCGGGTAACCAATCTCTTTCGCCTTTTCAACCGCTTGCTCAATGGCGGTGACAGTGGCGTTCGCCGGTTGTTTCAGTTTCAGACGGTCAACCGCCTGCTGGAAACGTTCACGGTCTTCGGCACGGTCAATGGCATCCGGGCTGGTACCGATAACCGGTACACCCGCCGCTTCCAGCGCGCGCGCCAGTTTCAGCGGCGTCTGACCGCCGTACTGCACGATAACGCCTTTCGGCTTCTCGATACGCACGATTTCCAGCACATCTTCCAGCGTTACCGGCTCGAAGTAGAGACGGTCGGAGGTGTCATAGTCGGTGGAGACGGTTTCCGGGTTACAGTTGACCATGATGGTCTCGTAGCCGTCTTCGCGCAGCGCCAGCGAGGCGTGTACGCAGCAGTAGTCAAATTCGATCCCCTGACCGATACGGTTCGGGCCGCCACCCAGTACCATGATTTTATCGCGGTCCTGGTTCGGATTCGCTTCACACTCTTCTTCATACGTGGAGTACATGTAAGCGGTGTCGGTCGCGAATTCTGCCGCACAGGTGTCCACACGCTTGTAGACCGGGTGCAGGTTGTACTGATCGCGCAGCTTACGCACTTCCGTTTCGCGCACGCCTGCCAGTTTAGCCAGACGCGCATCGGCAAAGCCTTTACGCTTGAGCATACGCAGGAAATCCGCGTCGAGGCCGTTAATACCCACTTCGGCGACTTTCTCTTCCAGACGCACCAGTTCTTCAATCTGCACCAGGAACCAGCGATCAATATTGGTCAGGTTGAAAACGCCATCAACGGACAGGCCTGCACGGAAGGCATCGGCGATGTACCAGATACGCTCAGCGCCAGCGTCTTTCAGCTCGCGACGGATTTTGGTCAGCGCTTCCGGGTCATCCAGGCTCACTTTCGGGTCAAAGCCGGTGGCGCCGACTTCCAGGCCGCGCAGCGCTTTTTGCAGGGATTCCTGCTGCGTGCGGCCAATGGCCATCACTTCACCGACCGATTTCATCTGAGTGGTCAGGCGGTCATTGGCGCCAGCGAATTTCTCAAAGTTGAAGCGCGGGATCTTGGTGACAACGTAGTCGATAGACGGTTCGAAGGACGCCGGGGTACGGCCACCGGTGATATCGTTCATCAATTCGTCGAGGGTGTAACCCACCGCCAGTTTCGCCGCCACTTTGGCAATCGGGAAGCCGGTCGCTTTCGAGGCCAGCGCAGAGGAGCGGGAGACACGCGGGTTCATTTCAATAACAATCAGACGGCCATTTTTCGGGTTAACCGAGAACTGGACGTTAGAACCGCCGGTTTCCACGCCGATTTCACGCAACACCGCCATCGAGGCGTTACGCATGATTTGATACTCTTTATCGGTCAGGGTCTGTGCAGGCGCAACGGTGATGGAGTCACCGGTGTGGATGCCCATGGCGTCGAAGTTTTCGATGGAGCAGACGATGATACAGTTGTCGTTTTTATCACGCACCACCTCCATCTCGTACTCTTTCCAGCCAATCAGCGACTCATCAATCAGCAGCTCTTTTGTCGGGGAAAGGTCCAGACCGCGTTCACAAATCTCTTCAAACTCTTCGCGGTTGTAGGCGATACCGCCGCCCGTTCCGCCCATGGTGAAGCTGGGTCGAATGATGCACGGATAGCCCACGTCAGCGGCAACGGCGAGCGCCTCTTCCATATTGTGCGCGATACCGGAACGCGCGGTTTCCAGGCCGATTTTCTTCATCGCCACGTCGAAACGGCGGCGGTCTTCTGCTTTATCAATCGCGTCAGCGGTGGCACCGATCATAGTGACGCCGAACTCGGCCAGTACGCCCTGGCGTTCCAGCTCCAGCGCACAGTTCAGCGCTGTCTGGCCCCCCATGGTCGGCAGTACCGCATCCGGACGCTCTTTTTCGATGATTTTGCGTACCACTTCCCAGTGGATCGGCTCGATATAGGTTGCATCCGCCATTTCCGGGTCGGTCATGATCGTCGCCGGGTTGGAGTTCACCAGAATGACGCGATAACCCTCTTCACGCAGCGCTTTACACGCCTGCGCACCGGAGTAGTCGAACTCACACGCCTGACCGATAACAATCGGGCCGGCGCCAAGGATCAGGATGCTTTTTATGTCTGTACGTTTTGGCATGGCTCTTTTTCGCTCCTGATTATTTAGCAGACTGACGGTAAATCTCAATTAACTCGATAAAATGGTCAAACAGCGGCGCAGCGTCGTGCGGGCCCGGGCTTGCCTCAGGATGGCCCTGGAAGCTGAATGCCGGTTTATCCGTGCGATGAATCCCCTGCAGGGTGCCATCAAACAATGACTTATGCGTGACGCGCAGGTTTGCAGGCATGGAGGCTTCATCTACTGCAAAACCGTGGTTCTGTGCGGTAATCATCACGGTGTTGTTATCGATATCTTTTACCGGGTGGTTGCCGCCATGGTGACCGAACTTCATCTTCACAGTTTTCGCGCCGCTCGCCAGCGCCAGCAACTGGTGGCCAAGACAGATACCGAATACCGGAATGTCGGTCTCAAGGAATTTTTCGATTGCCTCGATAGCATAATCGCACGGTGCCGGGTCGCCAGGGCCGTTAGAGAGGAAGATACCGTCCGGATTCATTTTCAGGACATCTTCCGCCGACGTTTTCGCCGGAACGACCGTCAGACGGCAGCCTCTGTCCACCAGCATACGCAGGATGTTACGTTTTGCGCCGAAGTCGTACGCCACGACATGCAGCGGCAGTTCATCTTCGCTTTTCGCTTCCGGCAGTTCGCCTTTCAGTGTCCAGCTCCCCTGCGTCCAGCTATATGGCTCGGCAGTCGTCACTTCTTTCGCCAAATCCATCCCGTTCAGCCCCGGGAAGCTTTTCGCTTTCTCCAGCGCCAGAGCGGCATCCAGATTGTCCCCGGCGATGATGCAGCCATTCTGTGCGCCTTTTTCACGCAGCAGACGCGTCAACTTACGGGTATCGATATCGGCAATCGCCACGATGTTATGGCGTTTCAGGTATGAAGAGAGGTCTTCGGTATTACGATAGTTGCTGGCAATCAGCGGCAGGTCGCGAATGACCAGGCCTTGCGCATGTACCTGAGAGGATTCTTCATCGGCGGCATTGGTGCCGACATTACCAATATGGGGATAAGTAAGAGTGACGATTTGGCGGGAGTAGGAAGGATCAGTGAGGATTTCTTGATAACCGGTCATTGAAGTATTGAAAACGACTTCCCCAACCGCCGAACCTGTTGCCCCTATGGCCCGACCGTAAAACTGGGTTCCGTCTTCCAGAACCAATAGCGCTGACTTAATCAAAACACCCTCCAGAGAATATTCACTCACTTTATTTGCATATTAATTCAATTATAAGCCTCGAATCAATGCAAATTTGCGTAACCGCGAATTTTTTGCAAACGGCGGCATTCTGGAGACATGAAGGGTAAAAGTCAACTCATAGCGCATCTTTTTCATGTCTTTTTGCGCCCCAGAAAAGAATAGCACGATTTAGAGGGCAAAAAGATCACATTACCGGAGGAAGGAAAACGCTTGCGTCGCCATAAAACTGGTTACACGGGCTTAGCTCTAGTAGAAAGTGGACCAAACGGTCAAAATTTACATTTCAACAACCATAATGAGACGGAAGATAGGCATTAATAGAGGTTTAAACGAGGAAATCACATAAAATCGGGAAAAATAAAAGGGCAATAAAATATTGCCCTATGCAATCAATGCATTACGACTGCAACAACCACATCACGATGGGTAATAACTTTTACAAATTATTCAGATCCAGCACATCTCGCATATCAAAAAGGCCGGCTTCTTTGTTTTTTAGCCATAAAGCAGAGCGAACAGCGCCATTGGCAAACGTCATTCGGCTTGACGCTTTATGGCTAATTTCAATGCGTTCACCGATATCAGCGAACATCGCTGTATGTTCGCCGACAATGTCGCCCGCGCGAACGGTAGCAAAGCCAATTGTGCCCGGTACACGCTCGCCGGTATGGCCTTCACGTGCATAAACCGCACATTCTTTTAAATCTTTATTCAATGCCTGGGCAATAGACTCTCCCATAGCCAGGGCTGTTCCTGACGGCGCATCTACTTTATAGCGGTGATGTGCTTCGATAATTTCTATATCGGTGTAATCCCCCATCACCTTCGCCGCTTTTTCCAGCAGCTTAAGCATTACGTTCACGCCAACGCTGAAATTCGCCGCAAAAACAATGGCAATCTCTTGCGATGCCTCGCGAATTGCCGCTTTGCCTGCATCATCAAAACCGGTGGTACCGATAATCATCCCTTTGCGGTGCTGGCGACAAAACGCCAGATGAACAAGGGTCCCCTCCGGACGGGTGAAATCGATCAGTACATCAAAATTGTCCTTTACCGCCTGCAGATCGCTGCTCACGGTAACGCCTGTTGTACCCACGCCAGCGAGCTCTCCTGCATCGCTGCCCAGCAGGGAAGAACCTTCGCGCTCCAGCGCTGCGCCAAGCGCGACGCCATCCATCTGCTGGGTTGCCTGAATTAACTGGCGGCCCATACGCCCGCCGGCCCCCGCGATGGCTACGCGGATTTGTGCATCATGCATAGTTGTACTCTTTTGTTAATGAAATGCTGAAAATCGTTCTCAGATTAACCAGCCCGCGTCGGGGCTACCAGCCGAAAACACCGATAATTAGAATTAAATGATAAACAGCGGGAAATATCAGTAAAAGACATGTGTTCGCATGTTGCGAATTGAATAGCAAAACCCACATAAGACACTGATCATCGGTATGCTAAGAAGATTTTTCACTACAGCGATGCGTTACCACCTCGTCTTTTGCTGCATGACAACGCACCGCGCGTCAGCGAACGGTCAGCGTTCGTCCACTGTATAGCTGACCACGAGCTGACCTTTTTTCATTTTGACATTGGTAAGTGTGATGAGCCCGATTTCACGCAGTGCGCTGACATGGGTGCCGCCGCAACCATAGGCAGACAATTCGCCGAAGCGAACGTGCCGCTTTCCTTCGGAAAAGCCGATGTGTCGCGGCAGATTTTCCTCCATCCACGCACTGATTTTCGCCGTTAACATCTCCGCAGTGAGAGTCCCGTTACCGCTAAAAGTAATGCGCCCCTCACCTGGCCAGTGATGGGCTTTTACAGGCTGCCAGCCGAATGTTTCACCTGCACAACCAATCAGATGTCCGGCCGAATGCCAGCGTGCATGAAGATGACGTAATTCACCGTCGACACTGAGCGTGACCGGGCCTGGCGCGACCGGCGTGGCGGTGCGATGCCATACCGTATCACCGTCGGCGAAAACGCGTTGTACGGGCACGCCGTCGATGGTTCCGCCATCAGAGGGCTGACCGCCTCCCTGTGGGTGAAAGAGCGTGGCATCCAACTCAATCACATAACCGTCCTCCCCATCGGGAATACATTGCACAACATTGGCCTGGCCCTGTGTCTCATCACAGGTGTAGTAATTTCGTGTTGTCATCTTCTTCCTCCTGATTACACGACCAGTATATTATCTTCACTGACTTTTATAATCCGTTTCGCTCTCAACACACTTTTGCCTGGCAGACACAAATGAATAACACCCTACTTCCCGATCTCGCGACCTTTGTTCTGATTGTCGATCAGGGCAGCTTCTCTGCCGCCGCCCGTGTTTCCGGCGCGACACCATCTGCAATGAGCCGCTGCGTTTCACGCCTTGAGCAGGCGCTGGGTAATAAATTACTGCACCGCACAACGCGCAAACTGCGGCTGAGTGAGTCCGGGCGTAGCGTGTACGAACATGCGCAAATGATGCTCGACGCCGCCAGACAGGCAATGAATGCTGGCAGCAGCGTGCAGGATATTGCGCAAGGCACCCTGACTATCAGCGTGCCCAAAGCCGTTGGGCGATTTGTTATCCACCCCCTCATGCGCGAATTTCTGGCCCGTTATCCGCAGGTTGATGTACGGCTGCGTCTGGAAGATCGGTATATGGATTTAATTGATGACGGCGTCGACCTGGCGCTGCGCATTACCGACTCGCCTTCTCCCGGCCTGCACGGTAAGCCGTTAATACCGATTAAACATCTGATTTGCGCCACGCCGGAATATCTGCGCCAGCGCGGCACACCCGAGAAGCCGGAAGATTTACGCCAGCATAGCTGCATCAGTCTTGGCGAAACGCCAGCAGACTCACGCTGGAAATTTCGTAAGCGTGGCAAAAGTGAAACCATTCAGACCCACGGACGCTATGCCGCTAACCACACCGGCGTGCGTCTTGATGCGGTGCTGAACCATCTGGGGATAGGCAGCCTGCCGCTGTTTACCGCAAGTAGGGCACTGGCGCGAGGTGAGATAGTTCAGGTGCTGCCAGACTGGGAATTTATTAGCGACTATTCCGGGCAGCTCTGGCTACTGTGGTCTTCAGGAAAGCATATGCCCGCCAGAATGCGGGCAATGATTGATTATTTAAGTGAGAAGATGCCGCTGGTCTCGCTTACGGCGCCTTACTGAGTACGTCTGCAACCCAGGCGCGGAATGCATCGATATCAATACCCAGGGCCACCTGCGCATTCGCGGGTTTCCCCAGACGGCCTTCAATGTCCACCACAGTCGTGCCCGCCGTGTACGTGCCCTGGGTTTCCACCGCCACAAAGCAGGATTTCAGGGTAAAAATGTCCGGGCGCACCAGCCAGGCAATCGCGCAGAGATCGTGCATTCGTAGCCCGGTCGCCATACTGCCGCTGCGGTAGTGGCTAAACAGGGCATGCAGCATTTTCCCGGTTTGATTTCCCGATGTCAGCATAGACAGATAATCCGGGGTAAGCGTTGCATGGTTAGTCACATCCAGACCGCACATCACAATCTCCAGCCCGCTTTCAAAGACACGCGCAGCCGCCTCCGGGTCGATGGCGATATTAAATTCGGCATTCGGCGTGAAGTTACCGCGTCCGGCAGAGCCACCCATCATCACCAGACGACGAATGTTGAACTGACATTCCGGGTAGTGGGATAACAGCAGAGCAATGTTGGTCAATGGGCCAATCGCTACCAGTGTGACCGGCTCCGGTGAGGCCATGAGCACATCTCGGATCGCCTGAAACGCTGGCTTTGCCAGCGGCTGGCGCTGATGTTCAATAAAGTTATAGCCTTCCATGCCGGATTCACCGTGGACACTTGCCGCATCGCGCAACGGGCGCAGCAACGGCGTCGCCGCACCTTTCGCAACCGGGATATTGGCATTCCAGAAGTGAAGCAATTGCAGAGCGTTACGGGTGGTTTTCTCCAGCGAGACATTACCTGCGACCGTGGTCATCAGTTTGAGATCAAGCTCAGGAGCAAAAAGCGCAGCGGCAATGGCAGCCGCGTCGTCAATACCAGGATCGGTGTCGAGAATAATCGGCAGGCGCATACATCCTCCATAAAAAATGCCAGGCGTCAGGCCTGGCATCTTCTCATAAACTCAAAACGAAAAAGTTATTCGACTTCGCGAACATCGACCCGCAGCTCTTTCGGAACTTCGAAAACGATATTTTCTTCACGGCCTTCCAGCGGAATGGCTTCCCCACCGCCAAGCTCCTGCAGACGGGAGATAACGTTTTGCACCAGAACGTCAGGCGCCGATGCCCCGGCCGTTACGCCAACGCAACTGATTTCGCGCACCCACTCTTCCTGAATATCAGAAGCATCATCAATCAGGTAAGCGGATTTCCCCATACGCTGGGCCAGCTCCGCCAGACGGTTGGAGTTCGACGAGTTCTTCGAGCCGACAACCAGTACCACTTCCGCCTGTTCCGCCAGTGCGCGCACGGCTTCCTGACGGTTGGTCGTGGCGTAGCAGATATCATCTTTACGCGGCCCGACAATTTTCGGGAAGCGCTGACGCAGCGCATCAATCACGTCGGAAGTATCATCCACGGAGAGTGTCGTCTGCGTCATAAAAGAGAGCTTATTGATATCTTTGATATTGAGCGTTTCTACGTCTTCCGGCGACTCCACCAGGTACATTCCCCCTTTCGGGTTGCTGTACTGCCCCATGGTGCCTTCGACTTCCGGATGACCAGCATGGCCAATCAGGATGGCTTCTTCCCCACGACGACTGGCGCGAGCGACTTCCATATGCACTTTGGTTACCAGTGGGCAGGTGGCATCAAAGACGGTCAGATCGCGGCTTTTCGCTTCGTTACGTACCGCCTGTGAAACACCGTGAGCAGAGAAAATCAGGATCGCGCCGTCCGGCACTTCGCTGATTTGCTCGATAAAAATCGCCCCGCGTTCACGCAGGCTGTCTACCACGTAACGGTTGTGGACCACTTCGTGACGGACATAAATGGGCGCGCCATAAATCGCCAGCGCGTTTTCAACAATGCTAATCGCGCGGTCTACGCCCGCACAAAAACCACGTGGGTTAGCCAACAGGATCTGCATGCATCCCCTCCAGTGCCGGTTCCACTTCCAGCACGTCGACATCAAAATGAACGGTCTGCCCTGCCAGCGGATGGTTAAAATCAACGGTAATAGAATCACCGTTGATCTCACGGATCACGCCTGGCATTTCGCTGCCATCCATTGCGGTAAAGAGCATAATCGCGCCGATTTCCGGCTCACCCGCGTCCATAAAATCACGGCGCGAGAAATACTGAATCAGATCGGGAACCGGCGTGCCAAATGCCGCGTCCGGTTCCAGCGAAAACGCTTTTTTGTCGCCTGCTTTCAATCCCAGCAAGTGCTGCTCAAGCCCTTCGGACAGCGAACCATCCCCCAGACGAAACAGCGCAGGCTTACCATTGTTGCGGGTTGACTCAGCGGTGGAGCCATCTTCGAGTTTGAGCGTAAAGTGCACCAGCACCGCGCTATTACTCTGTACAGATTTTGACATGCAGGTACGCTCACTTGTTTTGCCCGGTGACGATAATGCTTACCGGGCCTGAGGATAACCCAGGCCGGGCAAGCGTAACGCCGCCCGGCAGGTTTTGTTACGCCTGTTTCTTCGCAGCCGCGTTCGGCAGGAAGCCTTCCAGCACAATCAGCGCCGCGCCGACGCAAATGAAGCTGTCGGCCAGGTTGAAGGTGGCGAAATGCCAGTCGCCGACATAAAAATCAATCATATCAACGACAAAACCGTGCCACAGGCGATCGAACAGATTGCCTAACGCACCGCCGATAATCATCGCGTAGGCGATATTGTTCAGCTTCTGCGAGGCTTTTGAACGGTACATCAATACCGCCAGCACGACAGAAATACCGATAGCGATACCGGCAAAGAACCAGCGCTGCCAGCCACCGCTGTCCGCGAGGAAACTAAATGCCGCGCCATAGTTACGCGCGTAATGCAGATTAAGCGACCGGAACAGCGGCACCGTATCCCCCAGCGCAAAATGCTGGAGGATAAGGAACTTACTGCCCAGATCGATAATCAGCACGACGACGACCAGCCACAACCAGCGTAGCCCTGTTGAAAAGATCGGTTTACTCATCAGGCAAACTTACGTTTTTCGCCGTCACCGGCGACGTTGCTGACACAGCGTCCGCAGATTTCTGCGTGTTCCGCTACCTTGCCGACATCCTGAGTGTAATGCCAGCAACGCGGGCATTTCTCACCTTCGGCTTTGCTTAACGCCACTTTCAGACCTTTGAGCAGCTCGCTCTGTTGGGCATCAGCACAAGCGTTGGCATAATCTTCAACTTTCGCACCGGAGGTCAACAGGACAAATCGTAATTCGTCACCCAGCGCCGTCAGTTTCGCAGACAGTTCCGGTTCAGCGAACAGGGTTACTGCCGCTTCCAGCGAACCGCCCACTTTCTTGTCGGCACGCGCCTGTTCGATAACCTTGTTCACTTCGCCACGCACTTTGAGCAGTTCATCCCAGTAGGCGTCGTTCATGGCTTCGGTTTCCGCCAGACCAAACAGCCCCTGATACCATTCGCCGGTGAACACATATTTTTCGCGCTCGCCTGGCAGGTAGCCCCAGATTTCATCTGCGGTGAAGGACATGATCGGCGCCATCCAGCGCACCAGCGCTTCTGCGATATGGTACAGCGCAGTCTGGCAGCTACGACGGGCAACACTGTCCGCCTTTGCGGTGTACTGACGATCTTTGATGATATCGAGGTAGAAAGAGCCCATCTCGATGGAGCAGAAACGCATCAGGCGTTGCACAACTTCATGGAAGTCATAGGAGTCGTACGCGCTGATGATATCTTTCTGCGCTGCCTGCGCGCAGCCCACCGCCCAGCGGTCCAGCACCACCATCTCTTCCGGTTTCACCATGTCTTTTGCCGGATCGAAACCATTGAGGTTCGCCAGCAGGAAGCGCGCGGTGTTACGAATACGACGATAGCTATCGGCGGCACGTTTGAGGATCTCATCGGAAACCGCCATTTCACCGGTATAGTCGGTTGATGCCACCCACAGACGCAGGATATCCGCGCCCAGTTTGTTCATCACGTCCTGCGGAGAAACGGTATTACCGATAGATTTGGACATCTTACGGCCCTGACCATCGACGGTGAAGCCGTGGGTCAGTACCTGGCGGTAAGGTGCTTTGCCTTTCATCGCGACGCTGATCATCAGAGACGACATGAACCAGCCACGGTGTTGGTCAGAACCTTCCAGATACATATCCGCTGCGTGGCCGCCAAATTCCGGACGCGCGTCAACCACAGAGTAGCTTGTTGAACCGGAGTCAAACCAGACGTCCAGGGTATCCGGCACTTTCACGTAGTTGTCAGCGTCATCGCCCAAAATTTCACGCGGATCGAGATCCCACCACGCCTGAATGCCGTCTTTCTCAACGTATTTAGCGACAGCTTCCATCAGTTCAGTGGTACGCGGATGCAGCTCTTCGGTGTCTTTATGCACGAACAGCGCCATCGGCACGCCCCAGGTACGCTGACGGGAGATACACCAGTCAGGACGGTTCGCGACCATCGATTCGATACGTGCTTTACCCCATGCCGGGATCCAGCCGCTCAGGTTCTCTTTCGCCAGACCTTCCTGCTCAATGCGATCGATCTCTTTAAGAGACTGAATGCGCAGGCCTTTCTGATCCATGCTGACGAACCACTGCGGGGTCGCACGGAAAATGATCGGCGACTTGTGGCGCCAGCAGCACGGATAGCTGTGTTGCAGTTTTTCGACATGTAACAGTGAACCGTTGTCACGCAGCAGGTTGACGATAATATCGTTCGCTTTGAAGACGTTTACGCCATCCAGAATCGGATACGTACCCGGCAGATATGCCCCATCCGGACCAACCGGGTTAGCGATTTCCAGACCGTATTTTTGGCTGATGGTATAGTCATCAGGGCCATGGCCACCGGCGGTATGCACTGCACCGGTACCGGCTTCCAGCGTCACGTGGTCGCCCAGGATCGCAGGCACATCAAAGTCGAGGAACGGGTGTTTAAAGCGCATCAGTTCCAGGTCAGAACCTTTAACCACGCCCAGCACGGTAAACTCACTGATACCAGCGCGTTTCATCACGCTTTCCAGCAGATCTTTCGCGAGGATCAGCGCCTGCCCTTCAACCTGCACCAGCGCATAGTCAAATTCCGGGGACAGAGAGATAGCGCGGTTTGCCGGCAGCGTCCACGGGGTGGTGGTCCAGATAACCAGAGAGACAGGACCGTTAACGCTGGCAACGCCAAATTTCGCTTTTACCGCGTCGACATCGACGGCATGGAACGCCACGTCGATAGACGGAGAGGTTTTGTCGTAATACTCAACTTCCGCTTCCGCCAGCGCAGAACGGCAGTCAACGCACCAGTGCACCGGCTTGGCGCCTTTATGCAGGTGACCGTTACCGATGATTTTACCCAGCGCACGGATAATGTTGGCTTCGGTTTTGAAGTCCATGGTGCGATACGGATGTTCCCAGTCGCCCAGTACGCCAAGACGGATAAAGTCTTTGCGCTGGCCATCGATCTGGGTCGCAGCGTATTCACGGCATTTTGCACGGAACTCCGCGGCGGTGAATTTCTCACCCGGCTTACCAAATTCCTGCTCTACTTTCAGTTCGATAGGCAGACCGTGACAGTCCCAGCCCGGCACATACGGCGAGTCGTAACCCGCAAGGCCTTTGGACTTCACGATAATGTCTTTCAGAATCTTGTTAACAGAGTGACCAATATGAATGCTGCCATTCGCATAAGGAGGGCCATCATGCAGAATGAAGGTTTTTTTGCCTTTTTTGGCTGCACGAATGATGCCGTACAGATCATCATCAGTCCAACGCGCCAGCATTCCCGGTTCGCGTTTGGCGAGGTCGCCACGCATCGGGAACCCTGTTTCCGGCAAATTCAGGGTTGATTTATAGTCACTCATCAGATTCTCGGTTCCGTATTTATCACACAGGCATTTAAGCCGGGTTTGATAGCCCAAAAAACTCGCGGGCGGTTAACTCATCACGCGCGATCTGCGCTTTAAGCTCATCAAGCGATGTAAATCGCTGCTCGTTGCGTATCTTTTTACGCAGTACTACATCTATATGGCGTCCATAGAGGTCCATTACAACATCCAGCAGATGGACTTCAAGCTGCTGGCGAACCCCGGCAACCGTCGGGCGCGTACCAATGTTGGCCACGCCGGGCAGTAAAGTATCGCCTAAGCCAGCCACTTCTACCGCATAGACACCTTTAACCGGGGAAACCTGGCGGCGCAGCGGTATGTTCGCCGTCGGAAAACCGATAGTACGCCCCAGCTCGTCGCCGTGAACCACACGCCCGGAGATACTGAACGGACGGCCCAGCAGTTGTTCAGCGAGCTCAAGGTTGTCATCAGCCAACGCCTGACGAACCGCCGTACTGCTCACGCGCGCGCCACCAGAGCAGAAGGTTTGCGTGCTGGTAACATCAAAGCCGTATTTCAGACCAGCTTTCTGTAATAACAAGAAATCCCCCTGGCGACCAGCGCCAAAGCGGAAGTCATCGCCCACGGCGAGGAATTTCACGCCAAGTTTGTCAACCAGCAGGTCGCTGACGAAGGTTTGCGCCGTCAACGCGGCAAAACGCCGGTCAAAACGTACGCACAGTACGTAATCGACGCCACATTCGGCCAGCAGGCGCAGTTTTTCCCGCAGCCGGGTCAGGCGCGCAGGCGCTTTATCGCTCGCGAAAAGTTCGAGAGGTTGCGGCTCGAATATCATCACCACCACGGGGAGAGCACGGGTACGACCTTCTTCGCTAAGCCCTTGTAAAAGCGCCTGATGGCCGCGATGCACGCCGTCGAAATTACCAATAGTCAGCACACACCCGTGCGGTGCCTGGCTGAGATTATGTATGCCGCGTATCAGCTTCATGTCTGGCTCAAAACAGTGAAAATCGTCAAAGTATACCTTGTACAACGTGCAACGTTAACCGACGATTGCCCGAACCCGCCAGAAAGGAGAAGGATTTCATCAGGCTGCCTTCTTACCGCATGAAAAACTGAGCCGGAAAGCGATTTTTATAGTGGAAAGGCTGTATTCGATGACCACAAGCTGGTAGAATCCTGCGCCATCAATACGTAACGTAGCGTCGCACATTAACGGCGCTTATTTGCACAAATCCATTGACAAAAGAAGGCTAAAAGGGCATATTCCTCGGCCTTTGAATTGTCCATATAGATCATATTTGGGAGTTGGACCTTGGCTAATATCAAATCAGCTAAGAAGCGCGCCGTTCAGTCTGAAAAGGCTCGCAAACACAACGCAAGCCGTCGCTCTATGATGCGTACTTTCATCAAGAAAGTGTACGCTGCGATCGAAGCTGGCGACAAAGCTGCTGCACAGAAAGCATTTGACGAAATGCAACCGATCGTGGATCGCCAGGCCGCTAAAGGTCTGATCCACAAAAACAAAGCTGCGCGTCATAAAGCAAACCTGACTGCACAGATCAGCAAACTGGCTTAATCGCCCGCTTGTTGTACTTTGTGAAAGAACCCGCGTAAAGCGGGTTTTTTTATGCCTGCTACCCGACGTCAATGCCGAGTAATGTCTGTAACCCCTGCCGACCTTTCGCAGTCAGCGCAACTTCACGAAACCCGGGCGTCCTGCGGATCCACCCCTTCGTTTCAAAATAAATAAGCAACACCGCTCCTGCATGCCCCCCCAGATGAAAGCGCCGCTCGCTCCAGTCAAGACAGGCACAGCTACGTTTACGCGTTGATTTATTTTCCAGCGGTAAACCCATCCGGATAAAAAATGCCAGCCCTTCTTCGGTAAGCGACGCACCATCCGCGGTCAGGTAATCTTTCGCCACCAGCGCGTCATAAATGTTTACCGCCAGCTCACCAGCCAGATGATCGTAACAGGTGCGCGCATGCCGCAGCGCCACGTGCGTGCGTGTGGTTAAAGGTTTATCCTGCCGCCAGGAAATGCCCATCATCATTTCAATCAACCGGGCAACCTCCTGGCCTGCCAGACGGTAGTAACGATGACGCCCCTGTGACAGGAAACAGACCAGTTGGCTGTCAACCAGCTTACTCAGATGTGCGCTGGCGGTGGAGGCCGCAACGCCTGCCGCCACACTCAATTCCGTTGCCGTCCATGCCCGCCCATCCATCAGCGCACACAGCATTTTCACGCGTGATGGATCGGCCATCGCTGCGGCAACTGCCGCGACCGAAAGCTCAAGTGCGTCGTCATCAGAAAGATGTTCAGGATGAAGTTGCATAAACCGCCCAGGGTTCTGTTGCCTCGCTGGCAACGAGATCATTATCCGTCACCAGTATGAGCTGATTTGCGTGATCGCTATACTGCACGAGAATATTTACGCCATGGGATGCAAGCGTTGCCGTTATCTCGCCCAGCTCGCCGGGCCGCTCCTGTTTGAGCTTACGGATCACAGGCCTGCGCAGCTCGCGGACATCAAAACCGTGTTGCTCCAGTACCGCTTTCGCCCGTATGCCCTCTTCCACCAGAAAGTGGGCATGCCCTTCATTATTGTGGGTAAAGACACCGCCGCCCTCAAGGCCGATACCGTTACTGCCCAGCGTTTTGCCCAGTTTCGCCAGCTCACCCGGCAGGTTTTTGAGTACTACATAAATATCGTACATCACCTTACCTCCGGTTTTCCGATGAATATTCCCGTTCCAGACGGGCAATACGGATGCGATAAAACGAAAAAATTGCCTCGCGCCCCTCCGTCTGCGCCTCACGGTGAAAATGGTTATTTTTCCATGTCTGAATGGCTTCCTCATCGCGCCACCAGGATAACGAGAGTATCTTCCCCGGTGTGGTCAGGCTTTGAAAACGTTCAATCGCGATAAAGCCATCGATATCGGCAAGCAGCGGTTTCAGTTCCGCAGCCAGCTCAAGGTAGCGCTCTTGCTTTGCCGCAACCGCGTCGGCTTCGAAAAGTACAGCAATCATGATTTATCTCCTGTATGGGTAGGAGAGATAAATCTACCGTGCTGAAAAAGTCATGCTTCGGTGGTTAACGAAATATGGCGCGTATCATCAGAGGTCATGAAATAGCCGGGAGTAATCACGGTTACAAATACGCTGTACGGCGGGGTGCTGAATCATTCGTTCGGCAAAAATGGCGTGGTACTCTTCCATCACGTTATCCACTCGGCCAATTTCGACGATATTCTCATCGGCAAAATAGTCTTTTGCATAGAGCGTCGGAGCCACAAAAATGGCATTGTGCGCTGCGCCAAACGATTTCATCAACGCCGCATCATCAAACTCGCCCAGCACTTCAACATTCAGCCCCTGCGAATTAAACCAGTTAAGCAATTTACGCCCGAGCATCGACCGGCGGCCAGGAATCAGCAAACGGCGTTCTTCAAGGCAGGCAGGAAAGGGCTTTTTAAGTGCCGGTTTCTGGCACCAGAAGCTGACGCTGCATTCGCCAATCTTCACCGAAAAGAGCCCTTCCTGATGGGTAGAATCTATCGGGCAATCCGAAATAATCATATCGAGCTTATGCTGGCTCAACTGTTCGAGCAGCATTTCATGGGTGGATTCAAAACAGCGTAAATGGATAGGCTCGCCTTCCTGAACCGCAGCCTCAAGAATACCGCTCACAAGTTGTTTTGACAGCGCATCCGCTACCCCGACGTCAAACAACAAATGTGACTCTTTGCGATAATTAACGATATCCAGCATTTCCTGGCTTAGCGTAAACATCTTATCGGCGTAACGAAAAACCAGCTCACCAAGTTCCGTTGGTTCCAGCCCCCTTCCCCGGCGCTTAAAGAGCTTGCCCTGCAGGCGCTCTTCCAGCGCTTTTATTTGCCCGGTGATGGTTTGTGGCGTGAGGTATAACGCTTCCGCAGCACCGACAACGGACCCCGCGCGGTATACCTGCCAGAAGTAATACAGATGGTTGTAATTGATGTTCGACATCGTGTCTTCGCTCCCTGAGTGACGTTTTCGGGAAGGCTATCGTTCGCCTTCCCCTTCAGGAATTAGCGGACTATACGCGAACGCAGCAGACAGTATCCCACCACCGCCGCCAGGATTGAACCTGTAAGAATGCCTAATTTCGCCCAGGCAACCATATGTGTATCGACGTCACCAAACGCGAGGGTAGCGATGAAAATCGACATGGTAAAACCAATACCGCACAGCACGCCGACCGCCATTATTTGTTTAAACGCCGCCCCCTGCGGCAGTTTTGCCAGTTTGAGACGAAGCGCCAGCCAACAAAAAATGGTTATGCCGACGGGTTTACCGATAAACAGACCGGCAATCACCCCCATTGGCAACAGCGACGTCAGCCCGGCAAAGGTGACCCCTTCAAGCGATACGCCCGCATTAGCAAAGGCAAACAGGGGCAAAATCAGCCAGCCAACCCAGGGGTGGATCGCATCAATCACCTGACGGGCCGGAGAGACGCCATTCTCCTCTTTCAGAGGAATGAAGAAGCCCAGTACGACCCCGGCCAACGTGGCATGAATGCCCGATTTCAACACCGCAGTCCACAACACTATGCCCACCAGCATATAGATGCCGATCCGGCGAACATTAAGGGCATTCAGTACCGCCAGCGCCACGATGGCCGCCGCCGCAACGCCCAGCGATACCAGCGAGAGATCGCTGGTGTAAAACAGCGCGATAATAATGATCGCACCCAGATCATCGATAATCGCCAGCGCCATCAGGAAGATTTTCAGCGCCGGGGGAATGCGATCGCCGAGCAGTGCCAGAACGCCAAGGGCAAAGGCGATATCCGTCGCCGCAGGAATCGCCCAGCCGTGACGCGCCAGCGGATCGTGCATGTTAAACGCCAGAAATATCAGCGCTGGTGCCACCATACCGCCCAGGGCGGCAATCACCGGAAAAATTGCCTGTTGACGGCTGGCAAGCGAACCTTGCATCAGCTCATATTTCACTTCAAGGCCGACCATCAGGAAAAAGACCGCCATAAGCGCGTCATTTATCCATAACAGCATATTTTTATTGATTTCCAGCGCTGCAAACTTGAACGCAACCGGTGTATCAAGGAAAGCTTGATAACCTGCTTTGGTCACATCCAGATTGGCGCAAAACATCGCCAGTACGGCAGCAATGATGAGGATAATCCCGCCTGAGATATCACTGCTAAAAAAACGTTGTAGAAATTTCATGGTCTTCTCTCGATTTACGACTCCCTGGGGCGCTTATATTACCCCGCCAGAATCATCGATAAAATCAGATAAATTTTGGGGATAAACTCGGTTTTACCGAGTTTATATGATAATACGGTTATCAATGAGATGTTCAGGCTTTGCATACTTCGCCTGAATAGGGGGGATATTCTAGTGGCAGAGAGAAGGCTCGAGCGGCAGTACCGTGCGGGTCTGGTTGTATTCATACTTCATAAAATCAAGGACCATTGTCAGATTTGCCGGGGAAAGGCGCGTCATCTGAGCGTAAAAAGGATGCGACTCGACATAATGAATAAATCGCGTCGCGGGTAACAGCGTCGCACGACACAATTCTCCAGGTTTTTTACTGCCGGTCAAATTGGAGACGGCCATCGCGTAGTCAGGCGTGGAAAAATAGCGCCAGACATTGTTACGAATACCTCCCGCCAGAAAATATCGCGGTGGCCGCGCCTGCTGCTGCGCGACAAGCCCACGCTCAGCGACAAACGATATATGGCATCGTCCACGCACCACGTCATCGTGATTGGCTATCAGGCATCCACCATAAATAAAGCATTCGTGTTCAAGAAAATGCTGAACATTGATAGACCTTTCATCCGTCAATTTTTTCACCAACTCAAAATGACGATAAGCAGGCAAAACGGGCTTCACTATCATCCCTGCATCGTTTTTACGCAATGCGGCCATGCCGTAATCAATATCGAATAACGTCGCCCGTTGCGCAGTCAGCTTCTCTTTTCGTTGAACGATGTGGGCAAACGTTCCGCTCAATGAGCGCTCGGTAAAACTGTGAGTGTACTGATATTCTTTTTCTACGCAGACTGGCGAGTAATTGGTGGAGACGGCAACAACGTTGCCGCTATCCGCCTCGGCGGTCACCAGAATATAGAGCAAATTGCCCGAACCCAGATAAGGCAGAACAAAAGCGCGCGTACACAAAGCAATGTCATATGCCAAGAAAAGACATTGTGATTGAAGGCTATTAACCTGCCGCGCCAGTCGGGAAAATTGTCGGCTCAGGGCGGTACTGTCCAGACGCAGCTCTCTGCGAAGATCTATCAAAGTAGCGCCTGCCGCAATGCCTTTACCCAACTCGCTTAAATTCTCTTTTTCCAGACTCACCGGCGTAAAAAGGAAGGTTCTGCTGCAATGACGGCAGAGGAGTCGGCTTTTACCTTGCGAAGAATAACCGTGTCGTTTAAACGCCGTCCCGCCACAAAAAGGGCACTGTTTTATTAATCCCTTCCACTCTTTATTGATAGCCGTACGAAAAACATTCAAAGCGTGTCTGGAAATCCGCGGAAAGGTAAAACCACATTCGCGGCAAAGAATATCTTTCCCCTGCGGTTGGTAATCGGGGCTATTCAGGATACCCAGATTTTTGCAGCCAAAAGTTTTGCAGCAATCGACATCATGATGACCAAACATTGCGTTTCCTCCCTGAAATGCTCAGTTTGCCGATAAAACATACCTTATATCTGCCGGCGAGTATCCATTTTCAAACAGGGTTTTCATCGCTTGCATTAACGCGGAGGTATGAGAAAAGAAGTGCTGATAGCCCTGGCAAAGATAATTTTGCGGGAATGATCCCTCTGCCTGAGGCAAAAAACGATGTTTCGGGCAACCGCCATTGCAGGCAAACAGCCATGGGCAGGAGTGACACTCACGAGAAAGGTATTTGTTTTTCGCTTCGCCAAAAGTGTGGTTTTGCCGACTGTTGTTCATCTCTCTGATGGTGGTGTTATTGATATTGCCAAGTTTGTACTGCGGATAGACATAATGATCGCAGTTATACACATCGCCGTTCATTTCCATAGCAAAAGCACTGCCGCATGTCGGGGCAAACACGCAAACCTGGGGCGGCAATCGACACCACGCCGCAAGAGTTTGATCAAAGAGTTGCACAGAAATGTCGCCGATATCCTCCCGGATCCACACATCAAAAATCGTCGAAAGAAATTCGCCAAACGCCAGAGAGCCCACTGACCAGGGCATCATCTCCGCTTGCGGTTCCTGCGGATGGGCCAGTGATGCAGTGTCAGGCGTTTTGCTTCTTCGCTCCACCAGTGGGATAAACTGCATGTACTGACTACCCAGCGATTTCAGATAGCGGTAAACCCGAAGCGGGTGGGCCGCGTTTGCCGCGTTAACCACTGTGAGGGTATTAAATGCAACCTCATGGCGGGCAAGAAGATGGATCGCGCGCTCTACTTTTTCATGCGTTGGTTTTCCCGCTCGCGTCACCCGCCATGCATCATGCAACGCCGCATCACCATCAATTGAGATGCCAACCAGAAAGGCGTTCTCACGGAAAAACTCAGCCCAGCGATCGTCGATGAGTATTCCATTGGTCTGAAAGGTGTTCACAATCTGTTTGCCATTGGCATAACGTTTTTGTAGCGCGATGGCCTGCTGATAAAACGCTATCCCCATCAGTGTGGGTTCGCCTCCCTGCCAGGCGAAAATCACCTCGTCAACATCCTGCGCAGCGATATGCTGGGCAATGAAGCGCTCAAGGGTGCTTTCGCTCATGCGGAAATTTTTATTTCTCTCAGGGTAAAGCTTCTCTTTTTCGAGATAAAAACAGTACTGGCAATCAAGGTTGCATACCGAACCGGTGGGTTTGACCATGACCTGGCAGCTTTTTCTTAACATGATGTTCGTCCCTGAAATAAAAATAACCCGATCCCTCTATATGAAAGATCGGGCGGGCAGTGCCCTAAGTGGCATAATTACTTCTTTTTATTATTAAATGCGTTTAACCCCAGGTAACTGGCGTAGGTTTTTCACCGCGCGCTTTCATCAGTGAATCGTTATCAATATCCTGCTTATATTTCAGGAATTCCTCATACAGACGCTTTTCAACCTCTGGATTTTTGCCGATCTGGTTCATGGTTTCAGCCCGATCCTGTTTGAGGTTGTAGAGATATTTTGCCTTCCCTTCGCGGTCGATGATCATTTTCCAGTCTCCGTCGCGAAGCGCCCACAGGTCGGTCGGATCGTCCTGGAAAGGCATATCAATACCAAAAATCAGCGGTTTCTCGCGTTTCAGTTCAGCCTTCTCGAAGACAGGCGTCAGAGACTGACCGTCAATAGTGCGATCTTTTGGCAGATCAAATTTCATCATCTGTGCGAGTGTCGGCATCCAGTCCAACCCGGAAGCCGGCGTGTCGGTTACCATCCCCTGCGGCAGATGCTTGCCATATTTAATGATCGCCGGAACACGTATGCCCCCTTCCCAGAGATTATCTTTACGTCCGCGCAGGCCGTCGGTCTCACCGGCCATGTTCAGTTCGTAGACTTTACGAACTTCACGCGTTACCGGTCCGTTATCACTGGTAAAGATAATGATGGTATTGTCTTCTTCACCCATCGCCTTAATTTTTTCTACGACTTTACCTACCTGCTCATCCATATAGCTGATATTGGCATAGTACTCACCCGGTCCACGCCAGGGTTTATCCGCCCAATCGCCGTAATACATATCCGGGTGTTTCTTCTGAAATTCGCTCATATATTGCGAATACATATCGAGGTATTTCTTCGGCGACGCGACAGGGGTGTGTACTTCGGTGAAGGCAACGTACAGGAAGAACGGTTTGTCCTCTTTCTTCTTCTCACGCTCGTCCAGCCAGTTCACCACTTCGGTACTGACCAGCTCACCGCTCAGTAATTTCGCTTCGCCGATGGGCTTACCGTTGCGAATAAAGGCATCCGGATAAACGGCGCCGTAGCGAGGACGCTCTTTTGCATTTGCCAGTCGTTCGTTAGTGATAAATCCACCCGCGTGAACCAGTGAATAATCAAACCCAACATCTTTAGCCTGCGGCTGGTCTGTGCGATCCGCCCCGGCGTTAAGGTGTAATTTGCCCATTAACGCCGTGTCGTAGCCTTGCTCACGTAATAAATTCGCGATGGTGACTTCGTTACGACCAATCGACACATCTTTGCCTGCCGGTATCCAGGAACGAATACCGGTGCGGAAAGGCATACGTCCTGTGAGTAAGCCCGCACGCGAAGGCGAACAAAGCGGCGCGGGAGCGTAGTAATCGGTAAATTTGACGCCCTCCTGTGCTAATTTATCGATGTTTGGCGTTTTGACAATTTGATGACCATAAGCCCCCAGATCACCGTAGCCTAAATCATCCGTTAAAATTATCACCAAATTAGGGCGTTTCGCCTCTGCGGCGTGAACGGGAGAGATTGTGCTTCCTGCATATAACGCCAGACCAATCATACTGGCAACAAATGTTTTCTTCATTTCAGATCCTCTGAAAAATTAAAATTCATAGCCCAACATATAAATCATTTGATCGCCAAATCCATCATAACCAAGTTTATTATCAAAATAACGCCAGGTGACAGATGCTTTCCAGCGGGGATAAAATTTCCAGGCTAATGTTAAACCACCATTAATTCCGGTATGCCCATGCTGTTGTTCGGCGTATGCATCATTTCTGTCGAGTTCAATTTCATTCCAGTTCGACAATACAAACTTCTCATTAAAAGCATTGAAGAAGTATGCTGCGGTCCAGCCAATAACGTAACCGTTCCAGCCACTGGTTTGCCCATATTTTTTTGAGTAATAATCCCCGGACTGGTTATGCAATCCAATATAGGGTTTAAAAAAACCCGATTTCCCTTGCCAGCCCAGATAGCCAAGCCCATAGAACATATCTAAATCATCGCTCCATGAGTTGTCCCATTGACCATATAGTTTTCCGAAGAAGGAGTAGTCAGAATCGAAGAGACGGACATGAGCCATCGCCGATACGGTATGGTTTCGTCCCTCAACGGAGTGATTTAAGACATTACTTTCAAAAAATGAATAAATTTCTGCTTCGCGGAAATTAACGCCAAAATCGGCAGTTGCTTTCCATACTTCACCACGATGAACATTTTCAAAACCGCTATTCCAGTCAGCATAACCGGCATTTATAGAACCAAAAGCCCCTTTATACTCCAGAGACCATGCAGGGAGACTGCATAATGCGGTCGTCGATATCAGGGCACACGCCAGCAACTTTCCCTTTTTTTGGGGCATATAATGCATTCCTCATTATTATAGTTAACGTGAATACTTCAATAATAAAAACGATCTCAGGCAAGAATGAAAACGAGGCCAGTTTATTAAAAAGAACAAATTGGTTTGTGATAGAGATATCACATTGATGGATTAGCTAAGCCGTTAAAATGCAGGTGTCAGAAAATGTTGTTTTTCGTATCGTTAACCTATGAAAATAAGAAATTGCACTAAAATTTGTTTTTTACGACCAGCAGGAAGGTAATTCAATTTAGTAGAAGGAATAATTCGGGGGTTTACGTTAATAACATAACACGCCGTTCGATGTAATTTTTTTCACACCACGGCGGCAAGGAGAGATCCATAAAACAAGATAAGTGATAAGCCGTTTATGGCTGCGGATGCAATAAAAAAGGGTTGCGTTAAGCAACCCTCTAAAAGTTATAACTGATTAACGCGTCAGGTCATCAAAGAACTTTTTGACACCGTCGAAGAAGCTTTTGGAGCGCGGGCTGTTGTGTTCACCTGTCGGTCCACCAAAGCTTTCCTGCAAATCCTTAAGCAGTTGTTTCTGCTTATCGTTCAGGCCAACCGGCGTTTCAACCACCACACGACACAGCAGATCGCCCTGCGCGCCGCCGCGTACCGATTTCACACCTTTACCGCGCATGCGGAACAGCTTGCCGGTCTGAGTTTCGCCAGGGATCTTCAGATTGACGCGACCATCCAGCGTCGGAACCTCGATTTCTCCCCCCAACGCCGCCATAGCAAAGTTAATGGGGACTTCGCAGTACAGGTTGTTACCTTCACGCTCAAAGATAGCGTGCTGTTTCACCTGCACCTGAACGTACAGATCGCCTGCCGGTGCGCCGTGCTCACCCGCTTCACCCTCACCCGCCAGGCGGATGCGATCGCCCGTATCCACACCTGCCGGAATTTTAACGGACAGGGTTTTGGTTTTTTCTACGCGACCATGACCGTGACATTTATTGCACGGATCTTTAATCAGCGTACCGCGCCCCTGACAGTGCGGACAGGTCTGCTGAACGGCGAAGAAACCCTGGCGCATCTGCACCTGGCCGGAACCATGACAGGTCGGACAGGTCTGCGGCTGGGTACCGGCTTTCGCGCCGCTGCCGTGGCAAACGTCACACTCTTCCAGCGTCGGGATACGGATCTCTTTACTGACGCCGCGAACGGCTTCTTCCAGCGTCAATTCCATGTTGTAACGTAAATCGGCGCCACGCGCCGCACGCTGGCGACCACGGCCACCGCCAAAAATATCGCCGAAGACATCGCCAAAGATATCGCTAAAGTCAGCGCCGCCGCCAAAGCCGCCGCCGCCGAATCCACCGCCGCCCATGCCGCCTTGTTCGAACGCCGCATGGCCATACTGGTCATACGCAGCACGCTTTTGCGCGTCGGTCAGAACTTCGTATGCTTCTTTGATCTCTTTAAATTTGGCTTCGGCCTCTTTATCACCCTGGTTACGGTCCGGGTGATATTTCATGGCCAGGCGCTTGTACGCCTTCTTGATTTCGCGCTCTTCCGCTGTTTTGGAAACGCCCAAAATCTCGTAGTAGTCTTGTTTCGCCATCTTTTTTTATCTACCCCTAACATGCGAGCACGGGCGTGGAGAAATCTCCTACGCCCGTGCCGATTAATTACCCTGCATCAGGGCGATTATTTTTTATCTTTTACTTCTTCGAACTCAGCGTCGACAACATCGTCGTCTTTCGCGTTGTTCGCAGAAGCGTCAGCGCCACCAGCCTGCTGCTGTGCGTGCTGCTGCTGTGCGATTTCCAACAGTTTCTGAGAAGCCTGAGCCAGGGCCTGCATTTTCGCTTCGATGTCCGCTTTGTCTTCGCCTTTGAGAGACGTTTCCAGCGCGGTCAGCGCAGCTTCGATAGCGGTTTTATCTTCCGCTGGCAGTTTGTCGCCTGCTTCTTCAACCTGCTTACGGGTGCTGTGCAGCAGGTGGTCACCCTGGTTACGGGTCTGAACCAGCTCTTCGAACTTACGGTCAGATTCAGCGTTCGCTTCTGCTTCGCGAACCATTTTCTGAATTTCTTCCTCGTTCAGGCCAGAAGACGCCTTGATGGTGATCTTCTGCTCTTTACCGCTGTTTTTGTCTTTCGCAGATACGTGCAGAATACCGTCAGCATCAATATCGAAAGTCACTTCGATCTGCGGCATGCCGCGCGGTGCCGGGTTGATACCATCCAGGTTGAACTGACCCAGAGATTTGTTATCAGACGCACGTTTACGTTCACCCTGCAGCACATGGATGGTTACCGCAGACTGGTTGTCTTCCGCAGTAGAGAACACCTGGCTGTGCTTGGTCGGGATAGTGGTGTTCTTGTTGATCAGCGCAGTCATCACGCCGCCCATGGTTTCGATACCCAGCGACAGCGGAGTAACGTCGAGCAGCAGCACGTCTTTCACATCACCGGTCAACACACCACCCTGGACCGCAGCACCGATAGCAACAGCTTCGTCCGGGTTAACGTCTTTACGCGGCTCTTTACCAAAGAACTCAGCGACTTTCTTCTGCACCATCGGCATACGGGTCTGACCGCCGACCAGGATAACGTCCTGCACGTCGGATACAGACAGGCCAGCGTCCTGCAGCGCAACTTTCAGCGGCTCGATGGAACGGTTCACCAGGTCTTCGACCAGGCTTTCCAGTTTCGCGCGAGTCACTTTGATGTTCATGTGTTTCGGACCAGTAGCGTCTGCAGTAATGTACGGCAGGTTCACGTCGGTCTGCTGAGCGGAAGAAAGCTCAATTTTCGCTTTTTCTGCTGCTTCTTTCAGACGCTGCATCGCCAGCGGGTCGTTACGCAGGTCAATGCCCTGATCTTTCTTGAATTCTTCAACCAGGTAGTTGATCAGACGGCTGTCGAAGTCTTCACCACCCAGGTGGGTATCACCGTTGGTTGCCAGAACTTCGAAGGTTTTTTCGCCATCAACTTCGTCGATTTCGATAATAGAGATATCGAAGGTACCGCCACCGAGGTCGTAGACCGCGATAGTACGGTTGCCCACTTCTTTATCCAGCCCATAAGCCAGTGCAGCGGCAGTCGGTTCGTTGATAATACGTTTGACTTCCAGACCCGCGATACGGCCAGCATCTTTGGTTGCCTGACGCTGCGCATCGTTGAAGTATGCCGGTACGGTGATAACCGCCTCAGTTACTGGCTCACCCAGGTAATCTTCAGCCGTTTTCTTCATTTTTTTCAGCACTTCGGCAGAGATCTGCGGCGGTGCAGTTTTGGTGCCTTTCACATCAAGCCATGCGTCACCGTTGTCAGCAGCGATGATTTTGTACGGCATGATAGAAACGTCGCGCTGAACTTCTTCGTCCTGGAAGCGGCGGCCAATCAGGCGTTTAATCGCAAACAGGGTGTTTTGCGGGTTTGTCACTGCCTGACGTTTAGCCGGCTGACCAACCAGAGTTTCACCATCCTGGGTATAAGCAATGATAGAAGGCGTGGTGCGGTCGCCCTCGGCATTCTCCAGCACACGCGCGGTAGTGCCATCCATAATCGCTACACAAGAGTTGGTAGTACCCAGGTCGATACCAATAATTTTACCCATCTAAACGTCTCCACTAAAAATTCGGTCAACATGTGGTTGTGAACCTGTAATAAGGGCGAATCGTGCGGTTTCAACTACCCTCGTTCGTTTTTTTTCAGGTCCACACATTGCGGTTGACTACAAGATGGGGTCGCAACGAAGCTCATCAAGGGGTAAGGAATAAAAAAATTTTTAATTTCCACCTGTTCAGATCATAGACACAGCCAGTGACGCTATTTATGATGCCGCGCCCCGCCTCCTCTATATAGACGCGGGGAATACATTTCATCCTTCAATGTTGATTTATTTTGAGGAATTATGGGCAACATCAAGTTGGCTAATCCGGCTCCGCTGGGCCTTATGGGCTTCGGCATGACCACTATTCTGCTTAACCTGCACAATATTGGCATGTTCCCGCTGGATGGTATTATCCTGGCTATGGGTATTTTCTACGGTGGTATCGCGCAGATTTTTGCGGGGCTGCTGGAATATAAAAAAGGCAACACCTTCGGTTTAACCGCATTTACCTCTTACGGTTCTTTCTGGCTCACCCTGGTTGCGATTCTTCTGCTGCCTAAAATGGGTCTGGCAGATGCAGCGAATGGCCATTTCCTGGGTGTCTATCTGGGTATCTGGGGTGTGTTCACCCTGTTTATGTTCTTCGGCACGCTGAAAGGCGCACGTATGCTGCAGTTCGTCTTCCTGAGCCTGACCGTGCTGTTCGCTCTGCTGGCAGTAGGTCACCTGGCAGACAACGAAGGTATCGTTCATGTAGCCGGCTGGATTGGTCTGGTATGTGGCGCAAGCGCTATCTACCTGGCGATGGGTGAAGTCCTCAACGAGCAATATGGCCGTACCGTTCTGCCAATTGGCGAACAAGGGCAGCACTAATACCTTCTTCGTGCCTGCACCGCGGGCACGAATTCCCCCGTTTTGCCTTCCTGTTGATTACGCATTCATCCACTTTATGGGATGATGACGGCACTTCTTCGCAGACAGAATCTGACAATGACTACGCTTTTCCAGGGCCGTGCTTACTGGTTACAACGCTGGGTTGCGCTTCTTCTCACCGGGGTCATGGCCGGGCTTAGCGGTATGTTGCTTGCCATGTTGCTACATGAAATTCAGCACCTCGCGTATGGCTATAGCCAGAATGTATTGATAAGCCCACAGACCTTTCTGGAGGGCGTGAGCGACGCCAGTGCACAGCGGCGCTTTATCGTGTTGGTCGCCGCAGGCATCGTTGCCGGGGGAGGATGGTGGCTGCTTGCCCGTTATGGCAAAAAGCGTGTCAGCATCAGTACGGCGGTAAGCAATCCGGACAAACCGATGCCGCCACTCACCACACTTGTTCATATTCTGCTGCAAATCATCACCGTAGCGATGGGCTCACCGCTCGGGCGCGAAGTCGCTCCACGTGAAGCGGGCGCCCTGTTTGCCGGCGGCGCTGCGCGGAGATTGCACCTTCCCCCTGCCGATATCCAACTGATGACCGCCTGCGGTGCGGGTGCAGGGCTGGCTGCGGTGTATAACGTGCCGCTGGCGGGTGCTATCTTTACGCTTGAAGTTTTGTTGGTGAGTTTTAGCTGGGATGCGGCTATCGCAGCGCTGGTCACGTCGGCGCTGGCGGCCTGGGTCGCCACGCTGGGGCTGGGAGACGAACATCAGTATCACTTCACAACGGAGTTCGCTGCCCCATCATTGATTTTCTGGAGCGTGCTTTGTGGCCCATTGCTGGGCGCGGGCGCTTTTCTTTTTCGCCGCCTCACCCAATATGCGAGCAGCAAAGTTCGGGATAACTGGCAGATGCCTGCTGTCAGTCTGATTGCCTTTACGTTGCTGGGTATTTTTTCCGTCTGGTTCCCACAGCTTCCGGGCAACGGTAAAGGTGCTGCGCAACTGGCGCTGAGTGGCGAAATGACGGCCTGGCTCGCGGTGGTTTTACTGGTACTCAAAGTGGTTGTTATCTGCGCCGTACTACGTGCAGGGGCGGCAGGCGGATTGTTGACACCGGGCCTTGCCGTCGGCGGCCTGCTGGGGTCATTACTGTTTATGCTTGTCGGGCCGCTTTTCCCCGGTAGCGATATGGAAAGTTTCGCCCTGTTGGGGGCTGCCGGGTTCCTGGCCGCCTCAGCGAATATGCCCGTCACCACACTCGCCTTAGTGATGGAGTCCACGCGAATGGACCACAGTTTCCTGGTGCCTGCCGCACTCTCAATCGCCGGGGCATATGCCACCTCGCGCGCGCTGGGAACCTGGCAGAATGCGCGTTTTTCGACCGAAACCATAACCGAAGCTAAACGAGATGGTAATAAAAATCCCATTTAATTGATAAGCATTATCATTTCTAATATGGTCGCCGGGAGCATCCCGGATATTGGATATCATGCAACAGCCTGAACAGGAACGTTGGGGGATACATCGATTCTGTTGTGTTGCATAAGGTAAGCCAATGAGTTCCCCTCTTGTCGCCAGTATCAAGCCTGACGAATCCGCCGTGTCGTCACATTACAGAAAAGTCGTGCTACGGCGTTTTGCGCTGGCAGGCGCGATCCTGGCGTTTATTCTCTTTTCACTGATTCTCGATTTCACTATTGGTCCTTCCGGGCTCTCTCTTTCCGCACTCTGGCATGCGCTGGTTGATGCCGGGTCTGCCGATGCGGGCACCCGCGTTATTGTCTGGGAGTTACGCCTGCCCATTGCCTTAATGGCGATCGTGGTCGGAATGGCGCTCGGTCTGGCGGGGGCAGAGATGCAAACCATCCTCAATAACCCGCTCGCCAGCCCGTTTACCCTCGGGGTCTCCTCCGCCGCGTCATTTGGTGCCGCGCTGGCTATCATTCTTGGCCTGGGTATTCCGGGCATTCCCGATCAGTGGGTTATCTCGGTTAACGCCTTTGTTTTCGCCCTGCTGGCCTGCTTTATTCTTGATGGCATTAGCCGCTGGACACGGGTGGCGACCTCCGGCGTAGTGCTGTTTGGCATTGCGCTGGTATTTACCTTCAATGCGCTGATCTCCATTCTGCAATTTGTGGCCAGCGAAGATACATTGCAGGGGCTCGTCTTCTGGACCATGGGCAGTCTGGCCCGCGCATCATGGGACAAGCTCGCAATTCTGAGCATCGCCCTGCTTCTCATCGTTCCGCTGTCGATGAAAAATGCCTGGAAGCTTACCGCCCTGCGTCTGGGGGAAGACCGGGCCGTCAGTTTTGGTATCAATGTGCGTCAACTGCGTATGGCGACGCTGCTGCGTATCAGCATCATCTCCGCGCTGACCGTGGCCTTTGTTGGGCCTGTTGGTTTTATTGGCCTGGTGGCGCCACATATTTCGCGAATGCTGTTTGGTGAAGACCACCGCTTTTACCTGCCCGGTAGCATGTTGATTGGCGCACTGGTGCTCTCACTGGCGTCCGTGTTATCGAAGAACATTGTCTCCGGCGTCATCATTCCCGTCGGTATTGTTACCTCCCTGGTCGGCGTCCCCTTCTTCCTGAGCATCATCATTCGCCATCGGGGGAATATATGACCGACGGACTGCGCATCCACGCCCTGCATACCGGCTATCGCAAAAAGAAAATTATCGATGGGCTAACCACCCCGATGCTGCCACGCGGGCAAATCACCGCTCTGCTGGGGCCGAATGGCTCCGGCAAGTCCACCCTGCTACGTGCGCTTGCCGATCTCAACCCGGCCCAGGGGCAACTGTGGCTGAATGGCGAAGATTTAATGGCCCTCCCCCCGGCGAAGCGGGCGCAAAAGGTGGTTTATCTGCCGCAATCCTTGCCACAGGGCGTGCATCTGCATGCGCTGGAGTCGATTATCGTCGCCCGACGCGCCAGCGGCTTCTATGGCGGCGATAACGTCGAACAGGAGGCCTACGACATTCTGCATAAGCTCGGTATTTCGCACCTGGCGATGAGCTTTTTAGACCAGCTTTCCGGCGGACAGAAACAGTTGATTGGCCTTGCCCAGTCGCTGATTCGCAAACCGGACCTGCTGCTGTTAGATGAGCCGCTGAGCGCACTCGATCTGAACTACCAGTTCCACGTAATGGACATCGTCGCCCGCGAAACGCGCCTGCGTAACATCGTGACGGTGGTGGTGATCCATGACATCAACATTGCGCTGCGCCATGCCGAATATGCGGTGATGTTAAAAAACGGCGCGCCGGTTGCCAGCGGCGTTCCAGGCGAGGTCGTCACGCCCGCGAACCTGGCGGCAGTCTACGGGGTAAAAGGCCGGGTCGAATATTGTTCGCAGGGACTACCACACGTGGTGGTCGATGGATTAACAACCTAAAACAGTCATAAGACGGGAAAGAGATGAATCTGAAAAAGACAATCATGGGGATCGCGCTGATCTTTGCCCCCCTGCTGGCGATGGCGCAAAACTGGCCGGTCACGGTGACGGATCTGGATAACCGCAGCGTCACAATCCCTAAGGAGCCGCAGCGCATCATCTTGCAGGATGGCCGCGATATCCTGGCGCTGGCGCTGCTGGAGCGCGACAATCCCTTTGCCAAAGTGGTGGCGTGGAACAACCTGCCGAAAAAACAGGATACGGAAACCTGGAACGTCCTTAAGCGCAAATGGCCGGAAGCCGAGAAGATCCTGGACATGCAGTTTTCTGATCAAGGGAATGTCGATCTGGAGACCATCATCTCGCGCCATCCGGATCTGATGATTGCCCAGCTCCGCGCTAAACCGTCCCTGGTACAAAGTGGTGTGCTGGCAAAACTGGAGGCACTGCATGTGCCGGTGGTGTTTGTCGATTACGAGCTGCATCCGGTAGAAAACACCCTGCCAGGTATCGCGCTGCTCGGTAAAGTGCTCGGCCAAAATGAGCGCGCGCAACAGTACATCACTTTCTATCAGCAACGTCTGGATATGCTGCATCAGCGTCTGGCCAACGCTCACAAAAAACCGCTGGTGTTTATCGAACCGATCGCGGGTGTCGCAGGGCTGGATAATGGTTGCTGTTTTACCCATGCCCGTAATGGCTGGGGCGGTCTGGTCGAAGCGGCGGGCGGTGTGAACATTGGTTCACAACTGCTGCCAGGGGCAACCGGTAATGTGTCAGTGGAAAAAATCATCTCCATGAACCCGGACTACTACCTGATGACCGGTTCAAAACGCCCGGGCAAAGGAACGGCGATCATTCCGTTCGGCTACAACGTGGACGAAAAAGAAGTGGCTGCCGCCTTCAATGCCTTACTGGCACGCCAGGGGGTCAGCAGCATTCCTGCCGTTACTCAGGGCCATACCGGCGCGCTCTATCACCACTTCTACAATAATCCGTACAACATTATCGCAATTGAAACGTTAAGTAAGATTTTCTACCCGGAGCTGTTTAAAGACATCGATCCGCTGGCGGATTATCACACTATCATCAAGGACTTCACCCAGATCCCGGATGACAATATCGTCCTGAGCTACACGCCTTCGCACTAATCTTTCTCAGCGCCATCGTCCGATGGCGCTTTCTTTCCAAACGCGCACTTAGCGCGTGGATTTCGCCAACGCCGGGCTCTCGGTAGCGACCAGGTCCTGGCGCAGCCATAACCCCAACCCCAGGCCAATCAGCGACAGCGCCAGTACATACCAGGCGGGCGCCATTGGCGAAACCCCCATCAGCATCGTCACCGCAATCGGCGTCAGCCCGCCAAAAATGGCGTAAGAGACGTTATAGGAGAAGGAGATCCCGGTAAAACGCACTTCCGCCGGGAAAGCGCGAACCATCACATAGGGTACGGCCCCGACAACCCCAACGCAGAACCCGACCAGCCCATACAAGGCAAAAAGCTGCTCCGGGTGGCTGCCCGTCAGGTGATAGAAGAACCAGCTTGAGCAGGCCAGCATAATGCTGCCGACAATAAAAGTTTTGCTGGGGCCAACGCGATCCACCACCAGCCCGGCGGTCAAACAGCCGAAACAGAGCATAATGGTCGCGATACTGTTCGCCTGCAGGGTTAAGGCTGGCGCGAAACCATACTGTTTTTGCAGCCAGACGGGCGACATCAGAATCACCACTACGATCCCGGCCGACAGTAACCAGGTCAGCAGCATCGAGATCACTACCGCTTTCTTATGCTTCATGACGACGGCTTTCACCGGTAGCTCTTGCGCCAGTGCTTTACGCTGCTGCATTTCGAGGAAAATCGGCGTCTCTTGCAACCAACGGCGCAAATACATTGCCACCAGGCCAAACGCACCGCCCAGCAGGAAAGGTATACGCCATCCACCATCGTGAATCGCCTGCTGCGTCATGCTGGTATTGATCAGGGTAGCGACCACAGAGCCAAGCAGGATCCCCACCGTCAGCCCGGCGGTTAATGTTCCGCAGGCAATCCCGATACGGCGTTCCGGCACATGTTCCGCCACAAACACCCACGCCCCCGGCACTTCGCCGCCAATCGCCGCCCCCTGCAAGACACGCATCAATAGCAGCAGCAACGGCGCAACGATGCCCATAGAGGCATACGTTGGCAGCAAGCCAATCGCCAGCGTAGGTACCGCCATCAGCAAAATGCTCAGGGTGAACATCTTCTTACGCCCCACCAGATCGCCAAAATGGGCCATCACGATACCGCCCAGCGGGCGCGCCAGATAACCTGCGGCAAAGATGCCGAACGTCTGCACCTGACGCAGCCACTCCGGGATATCCGCCGGGAAAAACAGCTCACCGACAACGGCGGCAAAGAAGACAAAAATGATGAAGTCATAGAACTCAAGCGCACCGCCTAAGGCGGCAAGCGTGAGGGTTTTGTAATCCTGCTTATTGAGGGGACGTGTGTAGTTTGACATAGCGGACCATTTGTAAAGAGGAAGTGTTGATTTCGTTTTTACGCAAACTGTAAATTAAAAATTACTATACCGTAAATAAATCAACACTCCAGTGCCCGCATGACTTAATTTAAAAAACCACTATTTTTAGGATATTGTCTCGCGTCTTGCACTTTTTGGGCGAAAAGCCGCTACGATTTTAGGATCGGTCTCAATATAAGGCCCGTCGAGAAGCTGTACACAATACGGTACACTGGCAAAAATACCCGGCACGGTTACCTGCCCGTCCGCCTGCTTCACCCCTTCAAGCGTCTCTTTGATGGATTTTGGCTGCCCCGGTAAATTGAGGATCAGCGCCTGCTTGCGAATCACCCCCACCTGGCGGGAGAGAATGGCGGTAGGCACAAAGTGGAGGCTGATTTGACGCATCTGTTCGCCAAACCCCGGCATTTCGCGGTCAGCAATGGCAAGTGTTGCATCAGGAGTGACATCACGGCGCGCAGGACCGGTGCCGCCCGTCGTCAGGACCAGATGGCAGCTCATCTCGTCCACTAGCTCACACAGTGTCTGTTCAATGATGCTCTGTTCGTCCGGAATAAGCCGCTTTTCGATGGTAAAAGGGGTGGTCAGCGCCTGCGCCAGCCACTCTTCCAGTGCCGGGAGGCCTTTATCCTGGTAAACACCGCTGGAGGCGCGATCGGAAACAGAAACTAAGCCAATGCGTAATGTATCCATATTCATTCCGTTCAAAAAAATAATGACTAACGGAAATGATACACGCTGAGGGGAAATGCAGACAGAGGGGAAAGTGTGGCCGGGTCTCCGGCCACACCTGAATGATTACAGCAGATCGCCGATCATTTTTTCCAGTTTTTCCTGGTCAACAGCAAACTTACGGATACCATCCGCCAGTTTGTCTACTGCCATCGGATCCTGGTTGTGCTGCCAGAAGAATTGCGCTTCGGTAATACGTTCCGGGCGTGCTTTCACTTCGCCAGCATAGGACAGTTTACGTTCGATAGCGCCTTCGCTTTCTGCCAACTCTTTCAGCAGGCCCGGAGCGATAGTCAGACGGTCACAGCCTGCCAGTTCCAGAATTTCACCGACGTTACGGAAGCTTGCGCCCATCACGACGGTTTCATAGCCGTGCTGTTTGTAGTACTGGTAGATTTCGGTTACGGAAACCACACCCGGATCTTCTGCCGGTGCGTACTCTTTTTTATCCGTGTTGGCTTTGTACCAGTCGAGGATACGGCCCACAAACGGGGAAATCAGATAAACGCCAGCTTCTGCACAGGCACGTGCCTGGGCGAAGGAGAACAGCAGCGTCAGGTTACAGTTGATGCCTTCTTTTTCCAGCTGCTCAGCCGCGCGAATACCCTGCCAGGTAGAAGCCAGCTTGATCAGGATGCGATCGTTGCTGATACCCGCGTCGTTATACAGTTTGATCAGGCGTTTTGCTTTCGCGATGGACGCGTCGGTGTCATAGGAAAGGCGTGCGTCAACTTCGGTAGAAATGCGACCAGGGATCAGTTTGAGAATTTCCAGACCGATATTCACCGCCAGTTTGTCCGTTGCGTCTACCACTTGCTGCGCGCGGTCGCTGCTCTGTTCTTTCGCCCAGGCAATAGCGTCATCAATCAGTTTGCGGTATTCAGGGATTTGGGCAGCGCCAAGAATCAGAGAAGGGTTAGTGGTAGCGTCCTGCGGCTGGTACAGCTTCATCGCCGCGATATCTCCGGTGTCAGCAACAACAGTTGTGTATTGACGCAGAGAAGTCAATTTATCCGTCATGATAGTGTTTCTCTTTGAACTTGTTAGGGGGATGTAACCGGTCTGCCCTGATGATAACACGACGCCCTGCCAGCGCAACCGCAGACATTGCGCACGCCCGGTATGGTAAACTAGATTTATTAATTGCCTGCAAAGTAGTGCTTTATTAATAATAGCGCTGCTTATTAACCTGCGAACCGGCATAGACAAGAGGGATGTTAATGCCTGAATTCTTTTCTTTTATCAGTGAAATACTTTGGGGTTCATTGATGCTCTACCTGCTGCTTGCGGCAGGTATCTGGTTTGCTTTTAAAAGCAAATTTGTACCGTTTCGCCTGATTGGCGACTTCTACCATAATCTCAAACATAGCCGCGCCCAGTCGGGTGGACTGACGTCGTATCAGGCGCTGTTTCTCAGTCTTGCCGGACGAATGGGGTCCGGTAATTTAGCCGGTGTGGCGTTAGCGATTACGGCAGGCGGCCCCGGCGCGATTTTCTGGATGTGGATATCGGCCTTGATTGGCATGGCAACGTGTTTCGCCGAAAGCACACTGGCGCAACTCTACAAAGAACGCGACGCCAACCAGCAATTTCGCGGCGGTCCTGCATGGTACATGGCGCGGGGCCTTGGCATGCGCTGGATGGGCGTGCTGTTTTCCGTATTCCTGCTGTTGGTTTACGGGCTGTTATTCAATACCATTCAGGCCAATTCGGTAGCGAATGCCGTCCATTTTGCCTGGCATTTTAATGAGATTTACACAGGCCTTATTTTTGCTGGAATGATTCTGCTATTGATCACGAAAAGCATGAAACAGATTGCTCGTATCATGCAGTGGGTGGTCCCGATCATGGCCCTGGCCTGGGTAATGACCAGTGTCGGTATTGGCATTGCGCACTTCACCGCACTGCCGGAGATGTTCGCTAATATTGTGAAAAGTGCCTTTGGTTGGCAGGAAGCGGCGGCAGGTACCATGGGTTACACGCTTAGCCAGGCGCTCACCAGCGGTTTTCAACGCAGTATGTACTCCAACGAGGCAGGGATGGGCTCAACGCCGAATGCCGCCGCAGCCGCGGCTTCATCTCCCCCTCATCCTGCCGCTCAGGGCTTCGTGCAGATGGTCGGCGTAATTGTCGACACGTTTTTGGTGTGCACCGCCAGCGCGTTTATTCTTCTCCTGGCAAAGGATACGCCAACAGATAACCCAATCATTGGCGTCCAGATAGTTCAGGAAGCGATGGTAGCCCTGACGGGTTCATGGGGAGCCAGCTTTGTCGCCGTCATCATCATCATGTTTGCGTTTAATTCCATTATCGCCAATTACGTTTACGCCGAAAATAATCTCATTTTCCTGCGTATGAACAGCAGGCGTAATATTTGGCTGTTGCGTATCGGGATCTTACTGATGGTGTTGATTGGCTCTCAATTGCGCATCCCGTTACTCTGGCATGTGGCAGATGTAATGATGGCGTTTATGGCTATCACTAACATGACGGCGATTCTGCTACTGTCTCCCGTCGTCACCCTTATCGCCGCCGATTATCTACGCCAGCGCAAGATGGGAGTGATGCCAGTGTTCGATCCGAAGCGTTATCCGGATATTAACCAGCAGCTCGCGCCCGGCGCATGGGATGATAAAACGGGATCGTAAATGACAATCGCAACTATTGATCTATTGCAGGCCGTTTTTTGTTACAGTCAGCGGAAATTTTCCTGCAAGGACTGACTATGCTGATTCTCATCTCGCCCGCGAAAACGCTGGATTATCAAAGTGAGCTGGCCACTACGCGCTACACACAGCCTGAATTGCTGGATTATTCGCAGCAGTTGATTAAGGTTGCGCGTAAGCTTAGCGCGCAGCAAATCAAAGCCCTGATGGGTATCAGCGATAAGCTTGCCGACCTGAACGCCACCCGCTTTCACGACTGGCAGCCGGACTTTACGCCGAAAAACGCCCGCCAGGCCATTCTGGCCTTTAAAGGCGATGTCTATACCGGCCTGCAGGCAGAAACCTTCACCGAGGCTGATTTCGATTTTGCACAGCAGCATTTGCGTATGCTCTCTGGTTTGTACGGCGTTTTGCGTCCACTGGACCTGATGCAGCCTTACCGTCTGGAGATGGGGATCCGCCTGGAAAATGCGAAGGGGAAGGATCTTTATCAGTTCTGGGGCGAGGTCATCACCAATACGCTGAACGACGCCATTAAGGCGCAGGGCGATGACATCGTGGTGAATCTGGCATCCGATGAGTACTTTAAGTCGGTCAAAACGCAAAAACTGAACGCGCAAATTATCAAACCCGTCTTTCTGGACGAGAAAAATGGCAAGTTTAAGGTCATTAGTTTTTACGCCAAAAAAGCACGCGGCCTGATGAGTCGTTACATCATTGAAAACCGCCTGACAAAACCAGAGCAGTTAACCGCGTTTGATAGCGAAGGCTATTTCTTTGATGAAGAACTGTCCGGCAAGGGCGAATTGGTCTTTAAACGTCACGAACAGTAAGGCTGTGGCCCCCTCTTTGAGGAGGGGGCAGACTAAGCGAAGGGTTTAATCGCGGCGCCAGTCCGGCCCAGGACGATGGTCATCGTGGCGATCATCATGATAGTCGCCACGGAAGTCGCGACGGTCGTCACCGTGCGGGCGCCAGTGATTTTCGCGCCATTCGTAGTGTCTGTGCCACCAGTCATGGTCGCGCCAGTGGCCGCCATCCCAGTAGTTGCCGTGACGATCCTGATCGCCGATTTGCAGTTTTACTGCTGGCACAAGGGTAATTTCAGCAGCCTGTGCCGCCAGCGGAGCCACCATCAACAACGAAAGCGCGAAGAATACAGGTTTCAACATGGGTTACTCCTTTGTTCATCTTGCCCGTAGTGGGCCGATGTGAGGAGCTTAAGCAAAGTGATGGCGGCTTGTTATTCTCTGCAATCCTAATCTCTAAGTGCCCGCATTTTATGGGAATTCCTCCGTTTTTCCTGCCATATTCCTCCTTAATTTCTCCGTATTCAGGCGTAAAAAAACCGGGCAGCGATTACGCTCACCCGGTTCTGGTTTGAGACGAAGCGGATTACGCTTTGCTCATCATCAGTTTACGCAGTTCAGCGAAGTCCGCAGGCAGATGGTGCGACAGCAGTTCCAGATCTGCGCGCTCTGCCAGTTCTTTCGGCAATGGCAGTGTTTCGCCGAGAATCTCTTCGACGCTCTCTTTGAATTTCGCCGGATGCGCAGTCCCCAGGAACAGGCCGTACTCGCCCGGATGCAGTTGATCGCGCAGCGCACGGTAAGCAATGGCCGCATGCGGTTCAGAGAGATAGCCCTTACCTTTCAGTTCACGCATCGTCTCTTTGGTCGTTTCGTCGTCCACTGCGGCATAGCCCAGTTCGTTCAGGCGCCAGATTTTACGGCGGAACAGCTCTTCCACGCGCGGCCAGTTGTTCGGCTGGCTGACGTCCATCGCGTTCGACAGAGTTGCCTGTGTCGCTTTTGGCTTCCACTCACCGTCCTGCAGGAAGCGCGGTACGGTGTCATTCGCATTGGTCGCCGCGATAAAACGCTTAATGGGCAGCCCAAGCGATTTCGCCAGCAGGCCCGCCGTTAAGTCGCCAAAGTTGCCGCTTGGCACGGAAACAACCAGCTGATTACGCGCCTCTTGTGGCAGTTGCGCCACCGCTTCAAAGTAGTAGCAAATCTGCGCCAGCAGGCGGCTAATGTTGATTGAGTTCGCTGAGTTCAGGCCCAGCGCCACTTTCAGTTCTTCATCATCAAAAGCCTGTTTTACCAGTGCCTGACAGGCGTCGAAATCCGCATCAATGGCGACGGTTTCGATATTGCCACCCAGCGTACAGAACAGTTTTTCCTGTAGCGGACTGATTTTTCCGTTCGGGTAAAGGATCACGACACGAACGTTTTTCAGGCCGTAGAAGGCATGCGCCACTGCCGCCCCGGTATCACCGGAGGTCGCAGTCAGGATCGTCACCGGCTTGTCGCCGCTGATGGTGGTCAGCATTTGCGCCATAAAGCGCCCACCGAAGTCTTTAAACGCCAGCGTCGGGCCATGAAACAGCTCCAGGCAACCAACATCGCTCTCAACCGGCTGTACGGGCGCCGGGAACGCAAACGCATCCCGAACGCGTGCTTCCAGAATGTCCTGCGGAATTTCATCACCGATGAACGCCCCGAGGATTTTGGCGCTGCGCGCAACGAAATCCATGGTCAGCATGTCATCAATTTCAGTCAGGCTGAATTCCGGCAGGTCATGCGGGAAAAACAGCCCCTGGTTCTTGCCAAGCCCTTGCGTGACGGCCTGCGCGAAGCTGACCTGTTCGTTGTGATCTTTTAAGTTATAGAGTTTCATTGGTTATCCCACTACTCGTGCACCCGTCGTGTCCAGACGGCAAATATGAACAAAGCCTTCCTGATTTTGCAAATAGTGTTTGCTCAGCCAGTCTGCCACACGTTGCGCGGTTTCCGTTTTATCGCACAACGCAAAAAGCGTTGGGCCGGAACCAGAAATACCACAGGAGAGCGCACCCATTTCGGCGACCGCCTGACGTGCCTCATTAAACCCAGGCAATAATTTCATGCGATACGGCTCAGCAATAACATCTTTCATCAGCTTCGCCGCAAGCTGGGGCTGACGGGAATAGCAGGCGTGAATAAAGCCCGCCAGATGCCGACCATGAGCAATACAGTCCTGACGACGATACTGCGCAGGCAGGATAGCACGGGCCTCCGCGGTAGAAACTTTGATGCCCGGATAGGCCAGCACCCACAGCCATTCATCAAAGCCTGGCACCTGCTGGCTGATAATGCCGTTTTCCTCGATCATCAATTGCATGCCGCCAAGGTAGCAAGGCGCCACGTTGTCGTAATGCACGCTGCCGGAAATGCGCCCTTCCAGCTCGCCCATCAGCGCCAGCATTCGCGTCTCATTTAACGGTTTGCCGCAATACTCGTTCATTGCCACCAGCGCCGCGACAACAGAACAGGCACTGGAGCCCAGCCCTGAGCCAATCGGCATGTTTTTTTCCAGTGTCATTGCCACAGGAACCGTTTTGCCAATCTCCTGGCAGAAACGCTCCCAGCACTGGTAGACAATATTTTCACGAGGCTCTGTCGGCAGTTTGCTGGCAAAACGCCCCAGATTTTTCAGGCTAAAACTGTCCGCCGCCTCAACTGAGACATTATCACCCAACAGCGTGCCATCTATCGGCGTCACCGCGGCGCCCAGCACGTCAAAACCCACGCTCATATTGGCGCTGGAGGCCGGAGCATATACTTTCACCATCTTAAACTCCCAACTTCCAGGACAGCGTACGCAGCAAGTCTGCAAACACCCCTGCCGCAGTAACATCATTGCCCGCACCATAGCCTCGCAGGACCAGCGGCAGCGGTTGGTAATAGTGGCTATAAAACGCAAGGGCGTTTTCGCCGTTTTTCACTTTGAACAGCGGATCGTTACCATCCACTTCGGCAATTTTCACCCGACAGGTGCCATCTTCTTCGATGTTGCCGACGTAGCGCAGCACTTTGCCTTCGTCGCGCGCTTTCGCCACACGATCGGCGAAGTGATCGTCAAGCTGCGGCAGACGCGCCATAAAACTTTCAACGTCACCGCTGTCGTCGAATGTAGCTGGCAGCACAGGTTCAATCACAATATCGGAAAGCTCCAACTCACGCCCGGTTTCACGAGCCAGGATCAGGAGCTTACGCGCCACGTCCATACCGGAAAGATCGTCACGCGGATCAGGTTCGGTGTAACCCATTTCACGTGCGATCTTAGTCGCATCTGACAGGCTCATCCCTTCATCGAGTTTACCGAAAATAAACGATAGCGAACCAGAAAGAATGCCGGAGAAACGTTGTAACTCATCACCCGCATTGAGCAGGTTTTGCAGGTTTTCGATAACCGGCAAGCCCGCGCCCACGTTGGTGTCATAGAGGAACTTACGGCGTGATTTCGCCGCCGCATGGCGCAACTGATGGTAGTAAGCCATTGATGAGGTGTTGGCCTTTTTGTTGGGCGTCACCACATGGAAACCTTCACGCAGGAAGTCGGCATACTGATCGGCCACTGCCTGGTGTGACGTACAATCTACAATAACCGGGTTCAGCAGGTGATATTCCTTCACCAGACGAATCAAACGGCCCAGGTTGAAAGGCTCTTTGGCCTCGGCAAGCTCAGACTGCCAGTTTTCCAGATTTAACCCGTGTACGTTGGTAAGCAACGCTTTCGAGTTTGCCACGCCGCAGACGCGCAAATCGATATGTTTACTTTTGAGCCATGCCTGCTGACGCTTAAGCTGTTCGAGCAGTGCACCACCAACACCGCCCACGCCAATCACAAAAACTTCAATAACCTGGTCGGTGTTGAACAGCATCTGGTGCGTGACGCGCACACCCGTAGTGGCATCATCGTTGCTCACCACGACAGAAATCGAACGCTCGGAAGATCCTTGCGCGATCGCCACGATGTTGATATTAGCGCGCGCCAGTGCAGCAAAGAATTTCGCGGAAATGCCACGCAGAGTACGCATGCCGTCACCCACGACAGAGATGATAGCCAGACGCTCCATCACGGCCAGCGGCTCCAGCAACCCTTCTTTCAGTTCCAGATAAAATTCATCGCCCATTGCACGCTGCGCGCGGACGCAATCGGATTGCGGTACACAGAAGCTGATGCTGTATTCAGAGGAGGACTGGGTAATCAGCACGACAGAAATACCCGCACGTGACATCGCGGCAAACACGCGCGCCGCCATGCCAACCATGCCTTTCATCCCCGGACCTGAAACACTGAACATCGCCATATTATTCAGGTTGGAAATACCTTTGACCGGCAGGCCATCCTCATCAGAGGTGGCGCCAATCAGAGTACCGGGTGCCTGCGGGTTACCGGTATTTTTAATGAGGCAAGGGATCTGGAACTGAGCGATAGGGGTAATGGTACGCGGGTGGAGCACTTTCGCACCGAAGTAGGAGAGTTCCATCGCTTCCTGGTACGACATGGATTTAAGCAGACGGGCATCCGGTACCTGGCGTGGATCACAGGTGTAGACGCCATCAACATCGGTCCAGATTTCGCAACAATCCGCACGCAGGCAGGCAGCCAGAACCGCAGCGGAGTAATCAGAACCATTACGCCCCAGAACAACCAGCTCACCTTTTTCGTTTCCGGCAGTGAACCCTGCCATCAACACCATATGGTCGGACGGGATACGGCTGGCGGCGATGCGGCGCGTTGACTCCGCAATATCCACCGTAGACTCAAGATAGTGCCCAATAGCCAGCAGTTTCTCGACCGGATCAATCACACTCACCTTATGACCGCGCGCTTCAAGCAACCCCGCCATAATGGCGATGGAGAGCTTTTCGCCACGGCAGATCAGCGCCGCATTGATGCTGTCAGGGCACTGCCCCAGCAGGCTTATCCCATGCAAGACGTGTTTGATCTGCGCAAATTCTTGTTCGACAAAGGTTTTTAACTGTGCGAGGGGAAAACCAGGCTGTGCATCCGCCAATCCTTGCAGTAGCTCAGAAAAAATACGTTCGGCATCGCTAATATTTGGTACGGCATCCTGACCTCCGATCGTTTTTTCGATCATGGCGACCAGGTGATTGGTGATTTTCGCCGGGGCAGATAACACAGTTGCCACCTGCCCCTGCCTGGCATTGCTCTCCAGGATGTCGGCAACACGCAGAAACCTTTCCGCATTTGCCACTGATGTACCGCCGAACTTCAACACTCGCATGGTATTACCCCTTGATCTTTGCTCGAAAAAAAAGCCCGCACTGTTCAGGTGCGGGCTTTTTTCTGTGTTTCCTGTACGCGTCAGCCCGCACCGTTACCTGTGGTAATGGTGGTGGTAATAATAATGGTGACGGTGCTGGTGCGTTTCATGGATGTTGTGTGCTCTGTAATTTTATTCTGTCTGTGCTCTGCCTATATTGGTTAAAGTATCTGCCGCCTTAAGTCAACGAATTTTTAGTTTTCAGCTATTTTGCGCAACCTTCCGCTACGCCCGCGACTTATTGACTTATCATAGGTAAAGACCATACAAACCGCACCATTGCAGTGACTTAATCCATAAAACATTCTTATGGCAGTGATTTACTCGGCGAGTTTTTTTTCAATGTCGTGGAGCAAACGGTGCAACATTGCGGTGTCTCGCTGCTCCAGCATCCCCACACGCTGATCCAGCCAGTCGGCCATTTTCATGTCATCCGCCACATCGAGTTTTTCGAGCAACGCGCGCGCCCGCAGACGTAAAGCACGAAGCTGGTTATCATCACGTTGCGTTACCACTTTGGGAGCATTTTGTATTAAAGATGCTAATTGATAACAATAAACCATGACGGCCTGCCCCAGATTGAGTGAAGGATAATCGGCCACCATCGGCACACCCGTTAAAATGTCTGCAAGCGCCAGTTCGTCATTTGTCAGGCCCGAATCTTCCCGGCCAAACACCAGTGCGGCGGCGGGGAGCCACGCGCTTTTTTCCGCCAGAAGCGGTACCAGTTCCGCAGGCGTTGCGTAGTAATGGAATTTAGCGCGACTTCGCGCCGTCGTGGCGACGGTGAATGAAATATCGGCCAGCGCATCGGATAATGCAGAATAAGTTTTAATATTATCAAGCACATCCCCGGCACCATGTGCGACACGGCGAGCGCCTTCCTGTAAATGGGCATCGCTGTCGACAATGCGCAGATCTGTGAAACCCATCGTTTTCATCGCGCGCGCGGCAGCGCCAACATTCTCCGCTCTGGCGGGAGAAACCAATACAATGGCCAGGTGCATTTTTACTCTCTTTTTTATCATACCGACGCGCGAGCGAAGGGTAATGTCAGCATATTTCGCGTCGCGAATTTACAATTTTGTAACAGCAATCACTGAATTTCGTCTTGCCAACGGTTAAAAAAAGCTAAACTGTTGACTGGCGGTATTAACCGCTGAAATGTTAACAGAAAGTGCTTATCCCTATGTTTCTTCATGGCATTTTAATTATGAATCTGAATCTCCTATTGGATTCAACTTATTTATCAATTAATATCCGCAACTAGTTGGTTTATTGAAAAATTGTGATAATCGCTAGCATTTAGATATCAAGATTTCACCAAACTGTTAACGTGCTACAATTGAACTTGATATATGTCAACGAAGCGTAGTTTTATTGGGTGTCCCTTGCGTCTTAGCCTGTTATGTTGCTGTTAAAATGGTTAGGATGACAGCCGTTTTTGACACTGTCGGGTTCAAAGGGAAAGTGCCCACGACCAAGCTAATGATGTTGTTGACGTTGATGGAAAGTGCATCAAGAACGCAATTACGTACTTTAGTCATGTTACGCCGTTCATGTTAATTTGCGACATGTACCAGGCTGGTCAGGGACTTTTGTACTTCCTGTTTCGATTTAGTTGGCAATTTAGGTAGCAAACATGCAGACCCCGCACATTCTTATCGTTGAAGACGAGTTGGTAACACGCAACACGTTGAAAAGCATCTTCGAAGCGGAAGGTTACGATGTCTTTGAAGCGACAGATGGCGCTGAAATGCATCAGATCCTCTCCGAAAATGATATCAACCTGGTGATTATGGATATCAATCTGCCAGGTAAAAATGGCCTTTTACTTGCCCGTGAATTACGCGAGCAAGCGAATGTCGCACTGATGTTCCTGACCGGTCGTGACAACGAAGTAGACAAAATCCTGGGCCTCGAAATCGGTGCGGATGACTACATCACCAAACCGTTTAACCCGCGTGAACTGACTATCCGTGCGCGTAACCTGCTGTCCCGTACCATGAATTTGGGCACCATCAGCGAAGAGCGCCGCAGTGTCGACAGCTATAAGTTTAATGGCTGGGAACTGGATATTAACAGCCGCTCACTGATCAGCCCTAATGGCGAACAGTATAAGCTGCCGCGTAGCGAATTCCGTGCGATGCTGCATTTCTGCGAAAACCCGGGCAAGATCCAATCCCGCGCCGAATTGCTGAAAAAAATGACCGGGCGTGAGCTGAAACCACACGACCGTACGGTTGACGTCACCATCCGTCGCATCCGTAAGCATTTTGAATCCACGCCGGACACACCGGAAATCATCGCGACGATCCACGGTGAAGGTTACCGTTTCTGCGGTGATCTGCAGGAATAATCCTCCTTCAAAAAAAAGCGGCGCCAGGCGCCGCTTTTTTTATTTCCATATCCGTAGTTCTTCATCGACAGGAACCTGGCTTTCTACGGGCTTTTTCACCGCCCGCGAAAGGGAGTACCAGTCGAAGCGCCGTGTCAGTATCATCACGGTACTCAGTGCCGCAAACAGTACGCCTGTTCCCAGTAACAACGCGCTGTCTTCGGAATTCAACAAACTCCACATTACGCCATAGAGCACCAATAGCGCACCGCTAAACGGCAGGCTGGCACGCCAGCTTTTCATCACGCCTTGCAAATAGATACCGTTGATCGTCGCCCCCAGCCCACTGGCAATAATCCACGCCCAGGTAAAGCCGACATGCTCTGACAACGCCAGCAGGACCAGATAGAACATCACCAGCGATAACCCCACCAGCAGATACTCCATGGGGTGCATTTGCCGCCCGGTAAGACTTTCAAAGACGAAAAACGCGGCAAAAATGAGGGCAATAAGCAAAATCGCATATTTTACCGCTCTGTCCGTCAGTTGGTACTGATCCGCTGGCGTGGCGATATTGACGCTGAATGCGGGCAGGCGCCACTCATTGTCACTGCTCAGACTCAGGACATCACGGATTTTGCTATCCAGGTTATTGGCAAACCACGTACTTTGCCAGCGCGCCTGGTAACCCGCAGGGGTAACTTCGCGTTTCGCAGGTAGAAAGTCACCGGTGAAGCCAGGGTGAGGCCAGTCCCCCATCAGCGCCATTTCGCTGTTTCTGCCAAGTGGGACCACGGAAAATGCGCCGGTACCATTAAGACTAAATGAAGCGTTTAGTTTGATATTTTTTTGCGTAATACCCGGCGCAGTCAGTGGAACATGAATACCCTGTAAGTCGCTCATCAGCCCCGATCCCGGCTCTACGCTGAGCGATTCACCGTTCACCTTCATCGCCCGTATTTGCCCGATCCCTCGGGCATCACTCAGGGCAAACACGACAAACGGCTCGCCCAGTTGCCTGGTATCACTCGCCTCCAGCCCGGCTCGTTTTGGGTCAAATTCTGCGTTTATACTGATATCCCCATGCCAGACTTGCCCTTCGTAGATACCCACCTGGCGGTTTTCGACTTGCTGTTTCCCCTCGACCATGAGCGACTCAGGTAGCCAGAAACGGATATAGCTTTTTGAACGGCGAACCTCCTTGGGCGGTTCATCTCCCGTCGACTCCAGCGAAGTCACAACATCCGTCACCGGAATCGCAATCAGCGGACCAATCAACTTTTGCGGCCCGGCGCTACTTTGCCGCAGCGTATCGGCGACCTCATTACGGTAGTCGCCTCTCTCTTTGATTAAATTGCCAACCATTATCAGTGGGATCAGCAACAGACAAATGCACCCTGCCAGGGTGGTAATTTTCCAGAATAACGGTGATTTCAACATAGCCCCTCCTTTGTGTTGCGCGCAGAGTAACGGGGCTATAAGAGGAGAATTTGAAGTTATGTGAAGTGACGGTGAAGTGTCAGTCGCGCCTCTGCGCCACCCTGCGGCAGGTTACATACCTGAATAGTTCCCTGGTGCAAACGCGCTACCTCCTGCACCAGGGCCAGTCCAAGGCCACTGCTCTTTTGTCCATTCTCTCGGGGCAATGAGTAAAACCGTTCAAAGATCCGCTCAAGGGCGTAATCCGGAATACCCGGCCCGTTATCGCATACGGTGAAGACGACATGTTCAGCGTGTTCGTGAGCGCGCAGCGAAATCTGCCCGCCGCGCGGGGTAAAATCGATCGCATTGTCGAGCAGATTGCCCAATGCCTGGCTAAGCAGCCCGGCATCCGCTTCGACGACAAGCTGCCCCGCATCGCATTCCAGGGTCAGATTTTTGGCGGACAGCACCACGCTGCGTTCGTCCTCAAGCTGTCGGAACAGAGCGTCAACAGGGATGGATGTTGTCACTACTTCCTGACGATTTTCGAGCTTCGCCTGCTGTAGCAGCTTCTCAACCAACATCTGCATCCGCGCATTTTGCGCCAGGATATTGTTAGTAAAACGGGTGGCGATATCTGGTGGCGGGTTCTCATGGAGAATTTCTGCCGCGCCGCGTATGGCCGCCAGCGGGCTTTTAAGTTCATGGGTAAGCGCGTAGACGTACTGCTCAATATAATTTTTTCCTTCGAGCTTAAGGCGCATACTCTCCAGCGCCTGCGCCAGCTTACGCAGCTCGCTACTTCCCAGGTCAGGAAGAGGTAAAGGATTTTTTTCGCTCACGGCATCCGCATAGCGTGTCAGCTTGCCGATGGAACGGTTAATCCATAGCGTCACCCCAAACCCAATCACCAGAGCAATCCCCAGTAAGGCCGCGCTGGCCCAGAGCATGCGCCGCTCACTGCGTTTGATGACCGGGGCAATCGCACTATTAGGTTTGCCCACGCTCAAGACGCCGATAATGCGCCCCTGGTCAGTGACGGGAGCCGCCACATACATTACCGTACTTTCCGGGTCGTTAGGATCGGAAGGTGTACTGCGCGCGCCATATTTACCGCGCAGCGTCAGCCAGACATCGTTCCAGCGGGAATAATCCTGACCTACGGCCTGGCCCGCAGAATCAAAAACAACCTTACCCAGCGCATCCGTCATATAGACATGGTATTCGTTACGTACTTTGCGAATGCCGCTGATATTGGCGTTAATGTTGCTTTGGTTGAGCGAAGTGAACGCCTCTGCCAGCTTGCCATTTTGCGCCTGTCCGGAGAGCAAATCATCGTGCGCTACCTCGGCCAGCAGCGTGGCGGTATCAATGAGCGTGCCTTCGGTTGCCCGCCTGACGCCCGGTTTGATCTCCTGGACAAAAATCGACAACACAAACCAGGCGGCAACCGCCACAAGGAGAAAGTAGCCCAGCAACAATCGCATCCCGATACGCATTAGCGGATGCCCAGGCTGTAACCCATACCGCGATGAGTATTAATCGGTGACAATTCGCTATTCACCGCACGCAATTTGGCGCGCAGCGTTTTGATATGGGTATCGACAGTGCGATCGAAGCTCTCTTCGGCATCGGTCCAGACGAGATCCATGAGTTGCTGGCGTGAGAAAACCCTGCCCGGTGCATGCAGCAGAGTTTTTAACAGCAGAAATTCATAGCGTGTAAGGGGGAGAATATCGCCACACCAGCGAACGATAGCCGCCTCTTCGTCCAGTTCGAATTGCCCGACACGAAGAAGAGAAGATTGCACCGTGGCTTTCTGGAAGCGGCGCAGCACGGTACGTACTCGGGCACAAACTTCCCTTGGCGAAAACGGTTTGGCGATATAATCATCAGCCCCCATTTCCAGCCCCAGCAATTTGTCGATCTCGTCGCTACGCGCGGTCAGAAACAGCACTGGCAGCCCCGGCGCCCTGGCCAGCAAACGGCGGCACAGCTCAAAACCACTGATGTCCGGCAGCCCAACATCCAGGATCGCCAGGTCCGGCAACTGCCGCGCCGCCGCGTCAAGAACAGGCAGTCCCCGCTCAAATGACGTGACGGCGAACCCATCCTGCTGCAGCATATAAATCAGCGTCTCGGCAATGCTTGCCTCATCTTCAACCAGCCAGATTCGCGGTTGTGGCATCTCCATTCCTTTTTATTTACTCCATGGCATAATCGGCACCGCACTCAGTGCGTTTTTCGGGGAACCTTCCACCACTTTATCGGAATAGGTCAGATAAACCAAAGAGTTACGTTTGCTGTCATAAAAGCGGACCACCTGAAGTTTCTTAAACACCAGCGAAGTACGTTTCTGGAAGACCACATCGCCCTGGGCTTTCCCATTTTTAATCTTATCACTGAGTTCGATTGGCCCTACCTGCTGGCAGGAAATCGCCGCATCGGATGTATCCTCCGCCAGCCCCAACCCCCCTTTAATGCCGCCTGTTTTTGCCCGGCTAATGTAACAGGTCACATTTTGCACATCAGGATCGTCAAAGGCTTCCACCACAATTTTGTGATCCGGGCCGAACATTTTAAACACAGTGTCCACTGAGCCAATCTGTTCCGCCTGCGCAGAACCCCACAGCAACGCTAATGAGGAAAGTATTAAACGCGTGTATTTCATATTGTTACCATTTTTGAATATAACGTTGAGCGACTATTCTCGGGTTTAAGAGGAAAAGGTTTATAGATCACCAATTTACAAAAATTATCATGAAAATCAGACACAATGAGCACTAATGCACAAAAAAAACACTGAATGCTAAAACGCCAAACAGTGGTATTATCCATCCCCTGGTATCAGGCGTAAGCCGTTTTAAGGATGAGGATATTTTATGGATCAGGCTGGGATTATTCGTGATCTACTTACCTGGCTGGAAAGCCACCTGGATCAGCCATTGTCGTTAGATAATGTGGCGGCAAAAGCGGGTTATTCCAAGTGGCATCTGCAAAGGATGTTCAAAGACGTGACGGGCCATGCGATTGGCGCTTATATTCGCGCGCGCCGCCTGTCGAAGTCTGCTGTTGCTTTGCGTCTGACCTCGCGTCCCATTCTGGATATCGCCCTGCAGTACCGCTTTGACTCTCAGCAAACCTTTACCCGCGCGTTTAAAAAGCAGTTTAATCTGACGCCCGCGCTGTATCGCCGTTCACCTGACTGGAGCGCCTTCGGCATTCGTCCGCCGCTGCGTTTAGGTGAGTTTGCCATGCCGAGACATGAATTTATCACCCTTCCGGATATGCAGCTCATCGGTACAACGCAGAGCTATACCTGCTCGCTGGAAGAAATTTCCGATTTCCGCAACCAGATGCGTATCCAGTTCTGGCGTGACTTTTTAGGCAATTCGCCCACCATTCCGGCTGAGATGTATGGCCTGCATGAACCGCGACCAAGTCTTGAGAAAGATGACGAGCAAGAGGTGTTTTACACCACCGCTTTAACACCAGAGATGGCGAACGGCTACATGCATAATGCCCAGCCAGTGAAGCTCGAAGGCGGTGAGTATGTCATGTTCTTCTACGAAGGGCCGGGCACGGGCGTGCAGGAGTTTATCCTGACCGTCTACGGTACCTGCATGCCGATGCTGAATCTGACACGCCGTAAAGGCCAGGATATTGAGCGTTTCTACCCGCAGGAAGATGCGCGGGCGCAAGAGCCACCGCTTTACATCCGCTGCGAGTATCTGATTCCCGTCCGCCGTTAACGCTGCAGTTCATCCAGCGCAGGGGCGTCCAGATGTGAGACGTCTCCTGCTGTTTCCACTACCCATCCCGACGCCAGCCATGCGCTATCCTGATAATCGATACGGGAAATAGAGCAGTTACGCAAGCGCAGGCGGCGCTCAGCATACGCCGGAAGCCCCAGAATGGTGCTGACCAGACAGCCCAGGGCCATGCCGTGGCTGACGATCATCGGGCGGCTACCCTGCGGTAACTCCAGCGTGGTCGCAAGGGCAGCATGCATACGATCGGCAAGCTCCTGCATCGACTCGCCGCCGGGAATGCGCCCCCCTGCGGTGCCATTTACCAGTTGGCGACGCCAGCCTTCTTCTTCTTCGGTCAGGGTTTCAAGATTGCGCTGTTCGAGCACGCCCATATCGAGTTCACGCAGGCGCGAGTCGAGGGTGATATCGCAGCCACATAGCTCTGCAATGATTTCAGCCGTGCGACGTGTACGTCCGAGATCGCTGGCAATAATATGGGTGATGCCCAGCGCTTTCGCGCGTTCAGCCACCTGCCATGCCTGCTGCTCGCCTTTTTCGGTTAACGGACTGTCTGAATGGCCTTGAATACGACGCTCGGCGTTCCACTGCGTTTCACCGTGGCGGACAAGGTATACCTGTAACATGCTTTTATATCCATTATACTGCGATGAAGTTTATTATATGAGGAAGGCCTTACCCGTCATGCAGACAGAACTGGTCTCATTACGGGCAGCCAGCTATTGATTATGCACCATGTTGTCGCTGCTACCACAAACCCCGCCAAAATTCGGGCTATTCTGCACGCTTTTAATGAGATTTTCGGTGAAAACGCCAGCCGCATCGACGCAATTGCTGTTGAAAGCGGTGTACCGGAACAGCCTATGGGCAGTAAAGAGACGCTTGAAGGCGCACGTAACCGTGTCGAAAATGCCCGCCACGCCTGTCCAAATGCGGACTTTTGGGTAGCTATCGAAGCCGGAATTGATGAAGGCAGCACGTTTAGCTGGGTCGTCATCGAAAGTCGCGACCAGCGCGGCGAAGCCCGCTCTGCCACCCTGCCCTTGCCTGAGGTGATTCTGCAAAAGATCCGTGCCGGGCAAGCGCTTGGTCCGGCGATGTCGGCATATACCGGTATTGATGAAATTGGGCGCAAAGATGGCGCAATTGGCGTGTTTACCGCCGGAAAATTGACGCGCGCCAGCGTCTATCATCAGGCCGTGATACTGGCATTAAGCCCCTTTCACAATGCGGTCTATCGCTGATCGTTAAGCAGCGTCTGCTCCAGCCATAAACGCAGGTCGGCTGGCGCCGCTTTCAGGCTGTTGGATCCCCGGGTGATCGTGGCAATACCCGCCCCGAGTTCACTTTTGAGTTCTCGTTGACTCATCTCTCCGCGCAACAACTCTTCGATAATACGTACGCGGGTACCCAGCGCTTCACGTTCATCGGGGGTGAGCATCAGGTTAAGTAACGGAAGATGTAGATCCTGTTCGTAAGACTGCCTGACGAGTTCAACAAAGCGAAGCCATTCCTGGTGACGCTGTTCGGCCATGGCCGCTGAATAAGGTGATTGCTGGGTCATAATATGCCGCCGTTATGCTATGTACTCGCTTGAGAGTACACAGCATAACACAAACCACAGAAATCAGTAACGACGCTGCCACTCCGCGTCCGTCAGCACTGGCCCTTTGTTGCCATTGATAAAGAAACGGTAATACGCGTCATAGGCCAGCACGTTTTTCACATAACTACGGGTTTCGGAAAAGGGGATGCTCTCAATAAAGGCCACCGCGTCAATGCGTCCACCGCTGTTGTTCAGCCAGGTGCGCACCCTGCCCGGACCGGCGTTGTACGCCGCGGATGAGAAGATGCGGTTGTTACCAAACTGCTGATAGACATATTGCAGATAGCTGGTACCGATGTTGATATTCACTTCCGGTTCCAGCAATTGAGCCGCGTTACTGTAGCCTGGAATGTTAAACATCTTCACCGTATGCGTTGCCGTGCCCGGCATGATCTGCATTAACCCACTTGCCCCGACCGGGGAACGCGCTTTCGGGTTCCAGGCGCTCTCCTGACGAGAGATCGCCATTGCATAGCTTTGCGGAATATCTTTCCCGCTCGTATAGCGGGCATACAAGTCGCTGTAGGCCAGCGGGAATCGCTCTTCAAGTTGATCCCACAACTTACCGGCGATGGTCGCCTGTACGCTCAGGTCCCACCAGTGCTGGTTAAACGCATAGCGCGCCAGTTGCGCCTGCTCCTGCACACTGCGGCTGGTGATCAAATTGGCCCACTCGCTACGAGCAGTGTTGTCCTGATTCCAGTACATAAGCTCGCGCACACGGGACATTTCAGGTCCGTTTGCCAGCGCTGGATCGATGTTGCCCGGCGCTTTATCGATTTTCATGGTGTACTCTTCACCCAGCCGCTGGGCCGCCGCCATCGGGTAGAATCCACGTTGTTGCATGAGCGCATGCAGGATCTCTTTCGCCTCGGCGTCACGCCCACGTTCCAGCAGCAGGTCGGCCTGCCAGTAGCGCCACTCATCCTTCTCTTTTGCTTCCATCGGTAAGCGCGCAAGCCAGGTATTCAGCCCACGGCGGTCGCCGTTGCCGATAGCCATCCGCACCCGTCGTTCAACGATCGAAATGGACTGCGAACGCATGATGGCGTCATCGCGCCAGCGCGCCTGTTCGCTGGTCACGTCATTGCCCATCAAACGCCAGGCGACAATGTCACGCAGCGCTTGCGTCTGATCTTCATTCAGTTGTTGCGCCTGCACCAGCGACGGGATCATCAGCCGGGCGTTTTCCACATCATCACGCGCGACGCTTTCGAACGCTTCAGCCGCCATCTGGCGGGTAAAATCGGTCGCCCCCGTGGTACGGGCGAAAGTCATGACACTGCCAGGATTATTGGCAAGCGTAATGATGGCGGAAGAGATGGTCTGATAATCCGGGGGCATCTGGCCCGCCAGCAGAATAACCAGCCGGGTATTGCCCGCTTTCATAGCGAGGCGGATACGTTCCAGAAACGCCAGCGGGTCTTGCGTGCCGGACGCACGCCATGCGCCAAACAACCGGTCACAGGCGTTTGGCTGGCTGTTTCCTGTCAGCCACAGCTCCTTCGCCCCCTGCCAGGCCTCGTCTGCCTGCCCGGTGTTCCATTTCGCAAAGTAGTAGTTACATTGCGCTTCCGTTGTCGTGGGTTTTTCCGGGCTGAATGCCAGCAGACCACGCCAGTCTTCCCGGCGTGCCAGCTCGTTGATAAAACGTGTTTTCAGCGTGCGGGCCGGCGGCAATGTGGGGTTTGCCTGAATAAAATTGGTTACCGTTACGGCGGGTTGGTTCATCAGATCATCGGTTATCTGCCGGTACTGCAGATAAGGGTATAGCGGATAGTTTTGCAGCCCTGGCATCAGTTGCGATACCACATCCATCTGCTTGTTATCCCATGCCTGTTTGATCTGAGCATAGCGATTACGTTGTTCATCCAGTGAGTCCGCTCGCGCCACATTGCTGAGGGACAGCAAACAAATACTGGCCGCCAGAAAACGCCAGGCGGCATGTTTAGCTCTCTGCACAGCTTATTCCCCTTATAAAAACGATACCTACAGCGTCATGCCGCATAATGCCTTAATGCTAACCGCGCCCGCCGTAACGCGCCACGTAATGCACACTTTTTTACCTTTCTTGTGTCATTTAACACTACGGGTGCTGCTGGCTGGGATTGAGCACGGAAAACGGCTACACTTCGCCTTTGAAAACTATCACCATTCATTAGCCCTGAATAATTCAGGTTGCAAGGCGGCGGCAAAGGAAAGATTCCTGGCGCGGCATCAGCAACCTGATGGATGAAGGGATAAAAAGAGGCGAAGTCCAACGTGGCTCAATTCGTTTATACCATGCATCGTGTCGGCAAAGTGGTTCCGCCGAAACGTCATATTCTGAAAAATATCTCGCTGAGTTTCTTCCCTGGCGCAAAAATCGGTGTACTGGGCCTTAACGGTGCCGGTAAATCTACCCTGCTGCGCATCATGGCTGGCATTGACACCGATATTGAAGGTGAAGCCCGCCCACAGCCTGGTCTGAAAATCGGCTACCTGCCGCAGGAACCGCAGCTAAACCCGGAACAGACCGTGCGTGAATCCGTTGAAGAAGCGGTTTCCGAGGTGGTGAACGCGCTGAAAGGTCTGGACGAAGTGTATGCGAAATATGCTGAACCGGACGCTGACTTCGATAAACTCGCGGCACAACAAGGCAAGTTTGAAGAGATTATCCAGGCGCACGACGGCCATAACCTGAACGTGCAACTTGAGCGCGCCGCTGACGCACTGCGCCTGCCGGACTGGGACGCGAAAATCGCTAACCTCTCCGGTGGTGAGCGCCGCCGCGTTGCGCTGTGCCGTCTGCTGCTTGAAAAACCAGACATGTTGCTGCTCGACGAACCGACTAACCACCTGGACGCCGAGTCTGTCGCCTGGCTGGAACGCTTCCTGCACGACTTCGAAGGCACCGTGGTGGCAATCACCCACGACCGTTACTTCCTCGACAACGTTGCCGGTTGGATCCTCGAACTGGACCGCGGCGAAGGTATTCCGTGGGAAGGCAACTACTCCTCCTGGCTGGAGCAGAAAGATCAGCGTCTGGCGCAGGAGGCCTCTCAGGAAGCGGCGCGTCGTAAATCCATCGAGAAAGAACTTGAGTGGGTTCGTCAGGGCGCGAAAGGCCGTCAGTCTAAGGGCAAAGCCCGTCTGGCGCGCTTTGAAGAGCTTAACAACGTCGAATATCAGAAACGTAACGAGACCAACGAACTGTTTATTCCGCCAGGCGCACGTCTGGGGGATAAAGTCGTTGAAGTCAGCAACCTGCGTAAGTCCTACGGCGACCGCGTGCTGATTGACGACCTGAGTTTCTCCGTACCGAAAGGCGCTATCGTCGGGATTATCGGCCCGAACGGCGCGGGTAAATCGACCCTGTTCCGTATGATGTCCGGTCAGGAACAGCCTGACGCCGGTTCAATCACCCTGGGTGAAACCGTCAAGCTGGCCTCCGTCGATCAGTTCCGCGACGCCATGGATAACAGCAAAACCGTATGGGAAGAAGTTTCCGGCGGGCTGGATATCATGAAGATTGGCAACACCGAGATGCCGAGCCGCGCCTATGTGGGCCGCTTTAACTTTAAAGGCGTTGACCAGGGCAAGCGCGTTGGCGAGCTGTCCGGCGGTGAGCGTGGTCGTCTGCACCTGGCGAAACTGTTGCAGGTTGGCGGTAACGTACTGCTCCTCGATGAACCGACCAACGACCTGGATATCGAAACCCTGCGCGCGCTGGAAAACGCCCTGCTGGAGTTCCCGGGCTGCGCGATGGTTATCTCGCACGACCGTTGGTTCCTTGACCGTATCGCGACCCACATTCTGGATTATCAGGATGAAGGTAAGGTGGAGTTCTTCGAAGGTAACTTTACCGAGTACGAAGAGTATAAGAAACGCACCCTTGGCGCCGATGCGCTGGAGCCGAAGCGTATCAAGTACAAACGTATTTCAAAATAAACAGCAAAAAGGCAGCGTAAGCTGCCTTTTTAATGTTTGCTTCCTCTCCACGTGGATGAGGGCATCAGACCGCACAAGGTCAAAACAAGTAGCCCGGCTAAGTGAAACGCCAGCCGGGGCATGTCCGGATGACGGTGTAAACGCCTTACCCGGCTGCTAATCCCCCATCAACTCTTTTACCAGTTCCACGCAGTGCAGAAACCGGGAGTCATAATCAGGCTCTTCCACATGCCGCCAGGTAATATTGTTCTCTTTGAGCATATCCACCAGCATCTGCTGGAACTCGCTGCGATCAACTGAACTGCCCAGGCTTCTCAACCCGTCGGCAACCCATGGCGTATTATTTTCCAGCAGAATCACCAGGTCGAAACGGTATTCATCGATCATCGCCTGCACAAAAGGGTGCTCACGCCCTTCATACTTCACGCAAAATGCCTGCGTAGTGACAAAGTCCGTGTCGATAAAAGCCACTTTATTGGCATATTTCACAGCAAAATCAATATACTGCGCCTGCCCCAATGCGATCTTGTCATAGTCGGAATACTGCAGTGCCATCTCATCGCCGCCAAGATGGGAGAAGACATAATCCCGCCCGTACTCCCACGCGCTGGTGGTATTGAAGATATTCGCGAGCTTATTGACCAGCGTCGATTTCCCGCTGGATTCCCCTCCCAGTATCGCCACGGTGCGCACGAAAAACGGCTTCACTTCGGTCGGAATATAATCCCAGTAGCGGAACGGATTCTCACGAATGAGCGCGCCGCTGATATTCATAAAAGTGCGTTTGGGATCGATAAGCACCGTTTCAATACCCAGATGCTCAAGGTACTGGGGAGCGTCCGCCTCTTCCGAACTGTAGATCCAGTTAGGCTGAATGCCCTTTTCATCCATAAAGGCTTTAATGCCTTTACTCCAGACATCCCAGCCATGCGGGTAAGGCTCCATTCCCTCTTCATTAAACGCATGAATACGAATGTTTTTCTGATATTTGAAGGTCTGCAGCAGCCAACGCAGGCGGTCGCTGATGGTCGGCTGCTGGGACATCGCACTGTCTTCAAACAGTTCGCGGTCGCGCTTCTCGTCATACCCCATCACAATATGCAGCTCATCCACCTGGCTACAGGCACGCTGAATCAGGTAGATATGCCCGGTATGCAGCGGGTAAAACTTACCAAACACCACGCCAACGCTTTTTTGCCGACGCGGAAATTCCAATCCGAGGAAACGGTGCAGCGCCTCGAGTTTTTGCGCGCTGGGACTTTTGATTTTGGCATTCAGGAGTTGGCTCAAATAGCCTTTGGTCATGCCGCTGGCGTCGGCCACCTGCTGCAACGTGCAGCCTTTTTGACGGATTGCGGTCTTGAGATAGTCGAATGACGACACGAGTGCCTCCTGCTGGCTGAACCTGCCTGGCAGCATCAACGTGCCAGGCCTATTATGCAAAATTCCCTATGCATTTCGGGGCAGGAGGCGGGGAATAAACGCAGCCATCACACCTGCCGCCAGAAAGACGACGGGAATGTAATTATAAGTCGTCAAAGACGCTTAGTGCATCTGCGAGTTTTTTAACACCGAAGACCTGCATCCCTTCTGGTGGTTTTTTCGGCACATTCGCGGCAGGTACAATGGCGCGTCGGAAGCCGTGTTTCGCCGCTTCGGAAATCCGCTCTTGCCCGCTGGGCACCGGGCGGATCTCACCCGCCAGCCCCACCTCGCCAAAGACCACCAGGTCCTGAGGCAGAGGCCGGTCGCGCAGGCTCGACACCATAGCCAGTAACAACGCCAGGTCCGCGCTGGTTTCCGTCACTTTTACGCCGCCGACAACGTTGACGAACACATCCTGGTCGGCCATCTGCAGTCCGCCGTGGCGATGCAGCACCGCCAGCAGAATGGCAAGGCGGTTCTGCTCAAGCCCGACAGCAACACGCCGGGGATTGGACATCATCGAGTGATCCACCAGCGCCTGAATCTCTACCAGTAGCGGACGCGTGCCTTCCCAGACCACCATCACCGAACTGCCGGAAGTCACTTCATCGCCACGGCTAAGGAAGATGGCGGACGGGTTACTCACTTCCCGTAGCCCTTGTTCGGTCATCGCAAAGACGCCCAACTCGTTGACTGCGCCAAAGCGGTTCTTATGGCTGCGCAGCGTACGGAAACGAGAGTCCGCATCACCATCCAGCAACACAGAGCAGTCAATACAGTGCTCAAGGACTTTCGGCCCCGCCAGCGAGCCATCTTTGGTCACGTGCCCGACCATGACAATCGCCACCCCGCGCGTTTTCGCGAAGCGTGTAAGATAAGCCGCCGTTTCACGCACCTGCGCCACGCTACCGGGAGAAGACTGGATATCTGCCATGTGCATGACCTGGATGGAGTCAATAACCATCAGCTTCGGCTGCTCTTCATCGGCAATCTGGCAGATTTGCTCAATGCTGGTTTCCGACAACATATTCAGATTGGCAGTCGGCAGGCCAAGACGGTGCGCGCGCATCGCCACCTGCTGCAACGACTCTTCCCCGGTGACGTACAGCGTTTTCATCTGTTCCGCGAGTCTGCACAGGGTTTGTAGCAGAAGCGTCGATTTACCTGCACCAGGGTTACCGCCAATCAGGATAGCGCTTCCCGGCACCACGCCGCCGCCCAACACGCGGTCGAACTCTTTAAAACCGGTCGAAAAACGCGGCAAGGCTTCCAGGCTGATATCGGAAAGTTTCTGTACTTTCGACGCGCCCGCATTGCCAGCATACCCGCTTAAGCGCTCATTACGCGCCACGACAGGCGAGGCGGCCACACGCACTTCGGTAATCGTGTTCCAAGCATGGCAGGCGCTACATTGCCCCTGCCAGCGGGGATAATCGGCACCACATTCATTACAGACAAATGCGCGTTTTGGAGCTTTCGCCACAGAGACCTCGTTATTTCTTCGCCAGACTGGCTGAGAGAATGCAGAACACCCCCATCAAATCAGCGTGACGGATGGTGACTTCGGCTTTTTCATTTACTTTCGGTTTCGCGTGAAACGCGATACCTAACCCGGCGGCTTTAATCATCGGCAGATCATTAGCACCGTCGCCAATGGCGATCGTTTGAGTTGCCGGAATCTCGTGTTCCTGCGCCAGACGTTTCAGGGTATTGGCTTTGTACTGCGCGTCCACAATGTCGCCCAGCACGTTGCCGGTGAACTTACCGTCAACCACTTCCAGATGGTTGGCTACCGCCGCTGTCAGGCGGAGCATCTCGCGCAGGTGATCGGCAAAGAAGGTAAAGCCGCCAGACGCAATCGCCACTTTCCAGCCCAGCGCTTCCAGTTTTAACACCAATTGCGTAAGGCCTGGCATCAGGGGCAGACTGTCACGGACCTGATGCAGGATGTTTGCGTCAGCCCCTTTGAGCGTTGCCACACGTTGACGCAGGCTGGCCGTGAAGTCCAGCTCACCGCGCATGGCGCGTTCCGTCACTTCCGATACCATTTCGCCCGTACCGGCCAGTTTAGCGATTTCATCAATGCACTCAATTTGAATCGCAGTTGAGTCCATATCCATCACCATCAGGCCCGGATGACGCAGAGACGGAATTTTACCGAGCGGCGCAACGTCCAGCCCTTCATCATGTGCCAGGCGGGTAGCACGCGGGGTAAGTGAACCGGCAAGGCGGATAACCTGATAATCTTCCACACACCAGGCGGCCACGATCACCATTGCCGCGCCCAGTTTACGTTGCCAGGCGGTCAAACGTTCTTTATTCAGGGCGCGTCCATACAGAAGCCAGCCGCTACGACCCGCGTGATAATCCAGGGGCATGACCTCATCGCCACTTAAAGAGAGCGGCAACCCAGGCCACTGAGAAACGTCGTTGGGCAGGTCGCACCAGGTCAAATTATTCGGCATTACAGCTCCTGTAGGGGTATGTGCTGAGGTAAAAATAACGCATGAGGCTACCTTGTAACCAGCGCTTCTGGCAACATTAAGCCGCAAATTTTCAACAGGTGGAATATGGCTCGCGCAAAACTCAAATTCCGGCTTCATCGTGCCGTGATCGTGCTCTTCTGTCTGGCGCTGCTGGTCGCCCTTATGCAGGGCGCATCCTGGTTCAGTCAGAATCACCAGCGTCAGCGCAATCCGCAGCTTGAAGAGCTGGCCCGCACGCTGGCGAAACAGGTCACGCTAAACCTTGCGCCACTGATGCGCGCGGAGACGCCTGACGATAAGCGTATCAGCGTTGTGCTGCGGCAATTGACCGAGGAGAGCCGAATTCTCGATGCGGGCGTCTATGACGAACGCGGCGATCTGATTGCCCGGTCTGGCGAAAGCATTGATGTGCGCGACAGGCTGGCGCTGGACGGCAAAAAAGCCGGGGGCTATTTCAACCAGCAGATCGTCGAGCCGATTCAGGGCAAAAGCAGTCCGCTGGGCTACCTGCGTTTAACGCTGGATACCCATACGCTGGCGACGGACGCCAAACAGGTCGACAACACCACCAATATTTTACGCCTGATGCTGCTACTTTCACTGGCGATAGGCGTCGTGCTGACCCGTACGCTGTTGCAGGGGAAGCGTACCCGCTGGCAACAGTCTCCCTTCCTGCTTACCGCCAGCAAGCCGGTGCCGGAAGAGGAAGAGAACGAAAAGAAAGTGTAATCTACCTACACCCTACGGATTTCACGTTGCAGCCCGCGCGGTAGCAACGTGAAAAACGGCGCTTTTTCAGGAAAGGAAATCTGCCATGTCCACACTGCGTCTGCTTATCTCTGATTCTTATGATCCCTGGTTTAACCTGGCGGTGGAAGAGTGTATTTTCCGTCAGATGCCCGCCACCCAGCGGGTACTTTTTCTCTGGCGTAACGCCGATACGGTAGTTATCGGGCGGGCACAGAACCCGTGGAAGGAGTGCAATACCCGGCGCATGGAAGAAGACAATGTGCGTCTGGCGCGGCGCAGTAGCGGCGGCGGCGCGGTGTTCCATGATTTAGGCAATACTTGCTTCACCTTTATGGCAGGCAAGCCGGAGTACGACAAAACGATTTCTACCGCGATTGTGTTGCAGGCGCTGAACTCGCTGGGCGTGACGGCAGAAGCGTCCGGGCGTAACGATCTGGTGGTCAAAACGCCGGAGGGCGATCGTAAGGTCTCAGGCTCCGCCTACCGCGAAACCAAAGATCGCGGTTTCCATCACGGCACACTGTTGCTCAATGCCGACCTCAGCCGCCTGGCCAACTATCTCAACCCGGATAAGAAGAAGCTCCAGGCCAAAGGCATTACCTCTGTGCGTGGGCGCGTGGCGAATCTGGTCGATCTGTTGCCGGGGATCAGCCATGAGCGTATCTGCGAGGCGGTGACGGAAGCCTTCTTCGCCCACTACGGTGAGCGCGTGCAAGCCGAGGTGATTTCACCGGATAAGACCCCGGACCTCCCCAATTTCGCGGAAACCTTTGCCCGCCAGAGCAGTTGGGAGTGGAACTTTGGTCAGGCGCCTGCGTTCAGCCACTTGCTGGATGAGCGCTTTAGCTGGGGCGGTGTGGAGCTGCATTTTGACGTGGAGAAAGGGCATATCACCCGCACACAGGTGTTCACCGACAGCCTGAATCCCGCCCCGCTGGAGGCACTGGCGGCACGCCTGCAGGGTTGTTTGTACCGGGCGGATATGCTGACACAGGAGTGTGATGCGCTCTTAGGTGATTTCCCTGAGCAGGAAAAAGAGCTGCGGGAGCTGTCGGCGTGGATTGCCGGGGCGGTGAGATGACCTTTTTATGCAAGTCGCTGGATAATCGAGGCGGCGAGCGTTAATTTTTCCAGCATCGGGTTGCCCGGGCTTTACCAAACGGCACCACCTCATCATGTGCTGACACAAGACGCGAGAACGTGGCCTGGCTGATAGCCAGTGACTGTCGCAGTTCAGCGGCAGAGCGCGGCCCTTGCAAGAGTAAACCGGTTAAGGCGCTCATGGGCAAAAAGATTTATGAATAGATAAGACGGGCAGCATAAAAGTCGCCCGTTTTGAAAAAGATTTACTCTTTATCGCCCAGCAGAACAGATTCCAGCGCGATTTTGATCATGTCGTTGAACGTGGTCTGACGCTCTGCAGAGGTGGTCTGCTCGTGGGTACGGATATGGTCAGAAACGGTACAGATGGTCAGCGCTTTCGCACCGAACTCTGCGGCAACGCCGTAGATACCGGCCGCTTCCATTTCCACGCCCAGAATGCCGTATTTTTCCATAACGTCGAACATCTCGCCGCCGTCCGGTGCATAGAACAGATCCGCTGAGAAGATGTTACCAACGCGGGCATCTACACCCAGCGCTTTAGCAGCATCAACAGCGTTACGCACCATACCAAAGTCAGCAATGGCTGCAAAATCATGGTCTTTAAAACGCATACGGTTGACTTTAGAGTCCGTGCACGCGCCCATACCGATGACGATATCACGCAGTTTCACGTCCATACGTACCGCGCCGCAGGAGCCCACACGGATGATTTTTTTCACGCCGAAATCGGTGATCAGCTCTTTCGCGTAGATGGAGCAGGATGGGATACCCATACCATGACCCATTACTGAGATTTTGCGGCCTTTATAGGTACCGGTGTAACCCAACATGCCGCGCACGTTGTTCACTTCACGGATATCTTCGAAAAAAGTTTCAGCAATGTGCTTTGCGCGCAGCGGGTCGCCAGGCATCAGCACAACGTCAGCAAAATCACCCATTTCAGCGTTAATGTGAGGAGTAGCCATCTTCAGTTCCTTTTTATTCGTTGTGTTTTCCCCCTCTCCCGCAGGAGAGAGTCGGGGCAAGGGCATCAAACGATGCCCATTCCCAAATCAAAGCATGTTTTTGCCGTAGTCCATGGATGACGTACCGAAGTACGACGCAATGGTCTGGCCGATATCGGCGAAAGTTTCACGGTGACCGAGTGAGCCCGGTTTCACTTTCGGGCCGTAGATCAGCACCGGGATGTGCTCGCGGGTATGATCGGTGCCCTGCCAGGTCGGGTCACAGCCGTGGTCAGCGGTCAGGATCAGAATGTCATCTTCCCCCACCAGCTCCATCAGCTCCGGCAAACGACGGTCGAACAACTCCAGACCACTCGCATAACCGGCGACATCGCGACGATGGCCCCATGATGAGTCGAAATCAACGAAGTTGGTAAAGACGATTGTCTTATCACCCGCGCTTTTCATCTCTTTCACGGTTGCGTCAAACAGCGCATCCAGGCCTGTTGCTTTCACTTTTTTGGTGATACCGCAGTTGGCATAGATGTCCGCGATTTTACCCACGGAAACCACATGACCCTCTTTCTCATCGACCAGTTTTTGCAGCACGGTCGCTGACGGCGGCTCAACGGCCAGGTCATGGCGGTTACCGGTGCGCTGGAAGTTACCGGCTTTATCGCCAACGAACGGACGGGCGATCACGCGACCAATGTTGTAACCCCCTTCGGTCAACTCAACGCGTGCGATTTCGCACAGCTCGTAGAGTTTATCCAGACCAAATGTCTCTTCATGGCAGGCAATCTGGAACACGGAGTCGGCAGAGGTATAAAAAATCGGTTTGCCGGTTTTCATGTGCTCTTCGCCCAATTGGTCAAGGATGACCGTACCGGAAGAGTGACAGTTGCCGAGGTAGCCTGGCAGGTTTGCGCGTTCGACCAGTTTATCCAGCAGTTCCTGTGGGAAGCTGTTTTCATGATCGGAGAAATAGCCCCAGTCAAACAGTACCGGTACACCAGCGATTTCCCAGTGGCCAGACGGGGTATCTTTACCGGAAGAGAGCTCATGCGCCCAGGCGTATGCGCCCACCACTTCCGCGTTGCCGTCCATTCCGGCTGCAATTTTACCGGTAGAACCTTCATGTGCTTTCACCAGGCCCAGGCGGGTCAGGTTTGGTAGATGCAACGGGCCTTTACGACCGTTGTCCGCTTCGCCTTTGGCACAGGCTTCTGCGATGTGACCCATGGTATCGGAACCCACGTCACCAAAACGCTCGGCATCTTCTGTTGCGCCGATGCCGAAGGAGTCCAGCACCATAATAAATGCACGTTTCATATTGTTCTCCGTACGTAGTGCTTCAAAAAATAGCGATCAGATCAGTATATCGTTAATCGGTAATGCGTCGCCAGACTGTTGGCGTCTCTTTTGGCGCTTTATCGGCAATCACAATCGCGGCTTTGACCGCATTTGCCGCTTCCTGCCAGCTTGCTTCATCTTTTGCGTGGATCACCGCTAAAGGACGCTGCCCGTCGATCGCATCACCCAGACGCGCCATATCGGTAAAGCCGACGCTGTAATCGATGGTATCGGACGCCTGACGACGACCGCCGCCCATGGAGACCACCACCATACCCAGCGCGCGGGTGTCCATCTGCGCGATAAACCCTTCGGTATCGGCATACACGGCCTTGCTGAGCGTCGCGGTTGCCAGGTATTTGTCATAGTTTTCGACGAAATCGGTCGGGCCTTTTTGTGCCGCCACCATACGCCCGAAGATTTCTGCGGCTTTACCGTTATCCAGCACCGCCTGTAATTGTCTGCGCGCTTCGGCGTCATCTTTCGCCAGTTTGCCGGAGACCAGCATTTCTACGCAGAGCGCCATCGTCACATCAAAGAGACGCGGATTGCGGTAATCGCCAGTCAGGAAGCGGACGGCTTCGCGCACTTCAACAGCGTTACCTGCGCTGGAGGCGAGTACCTGGTTCATATCAGTGAGCAGTGCGGTCGTACGCACACCCGCGCCATTCGCCACCCCAACAATCGCCTGCGCCAGTTCCGCAGAAAGTTCTGCCGTCGGCATAAAGGCCCCGCTGCCTACTTTGACGTCCATGACCAGCGCGTCCAGTCCTTCCGCCAGTTTCTTGGCAAGGATCGAGGCGGTGATCAGCGGAATAGAATCGACCGTCGCGGTAATATCACGCGTGGCATAAAAGCGTTTGTCAGCAGGGGCTAAAGAATTCGTTTGTCCGATAATCGCGACGCCCACATCTTTAATGATGTCGCGAAAGCGTTTGTCATCGGGGAAAATATCAAACCCTGGAATGGCTTCCAGTTTGTCGAGCGTACCGCCGGTATGACCAAGCCCGCGCCCGGAAATCATTGGGATATAGCCGCCACAGGCCGCAACCATCGGCCCAAGCATGAGCGAAGTGACATCGCCCACGCCGCCCGTGGAGTGCTTGTCGACGACAGGTCCGTTGAGATTAAGCTGTTTCCAGTCGAGGACAGTCCCTGAGTCTCGCATCGCCATGGTCAGCGAAACGCGCTCCTCAATTGCCATGTCGTGGAAGAAAATGGTCATTGCCAGCGCGGCAATTTGCCCTTCGGACACGGTGTTGTCACGGATCCCATTAATAAAGAAACGAATCTCTTCATCGCTGAGCACGTAGCCATCGCGTTTTTTACGAATTATTTCTTGAGCGAGAAACAAGGTAACCCCCTGAAAATCAAGGTTGGTTGCGGCGGACGCGCCGCCGCAAAGTAGAATTAGTAGCCGCTTGCGCTCTTACCGTCGCCATGGCCCAGTGCTTTGAGCAGGCTTGCCAGCAGGCTGGAAGCACCAAAGCGATAGTGGCGAGAATCCGCCCAGTCAGCGCCAAACAGTTCGTCGGCAATCGCGAGGAATTTCTGCGCATCTTCTGCTGAACGCACGCCACCAGCCGGTTTGAAACCAACGGTTTTCGCCACACCCATATCGCGAATCACTTCCAGCATGATGCGCGCACTTTCCGGTGTGGCATTTACAGGCACTTTACCGGTAGAGGTTTTAATGAAATCAGCCCCCGCTTTGATAGAAATTTCAGACGCTTTACGAATCAGCGCCTCTTCTTTCAATTCGCCGGTTTCGATAATCACTTTCAGCAGAACATTGGCCGCTGCACAGGCATCTTTACAGGCCTTAACCAGATCAAAGCCCACTTGTTCGTTGCCTGCAATCAGCGCACGGTACGGGAATACCACATCGACTTCATCAGCGCCGTAAGCAATCGCCGCGCGCGTTTCCGCCAGCGCGATCTCAATATCGTCGTTACCGTGCGGGAAGTTAGTGACCGTTGCGATGCGGATATCTGGCGTGCCCTGCTCTTTCAGCGTTTTGCGCGCAATCGGGATAAAACGCGGATAGATACAGATAGCGGCCGTGTTGCCAACCGGGGTTTTCGCCTGATGACACAGCGCGATCACTTTTTCGTTCGTGTCGTCGTCGTTCAGGGTAGTCAGGTCCATCAGTTTCAACGCGCGCAGGCTGCTTGCAGTTAAATCAGTCATTTCTCTCTCCGTCGGCATAAGCCGGTTAAATACGGGTCTGTTATTATTCTAACATTAACCCACCATCACACTTCGACACTCATCACAGTTAATGAAAACCACATTCATATTTGCAAAACCGTAATGAGACGTTCATCAAATTTTTAGCCTTAACATAGCCCCATACCCGGATATTTAGGGGTGTGGATCAAAGGCGGGCTCCGTTCGGTTACTTACACTGGGCCAGATGCTCAAGGAATAAGAGGAACGAATATGTCCACGCCAAATGATTCAGCATATCTGGCTCGTTGCCAGCAGATTGCGACAAGCAGCACCCTGACTCCCGCACAAAAACGCCATTTTCTTGCGCTTGAGGCCGAGAACAGTCTGCCTTATCCCCCACTGGCTAAAGAAGCGCGCGCTGCGCTTGATGAGGGCGCCATTTGCGATATGTTCGAAGGGCATGCGCCCTACAAACCACGCTATGTCTTGCCAGACTATGCGAAATTTCTCGCGAATGGCTCGCAATGGCTGGAACTCGAAGGGGCAACCGATCTCGACGACGCGTTATCGATGCTCACCATCCTTTATCACCATGTTCCGTCAGTCACATCTATGCCCGTCTGGCTGGGCCAACTGGATGTGATACTGCAACCGTATGTTAGAATTCTAACACAAGAAGAGATCGATATTCGAATAAAACGTTTCTGGCGTTATCTGGACAGAACCCTGCCGGATGCGTTTATGCACGCCAATATTGGCCCTGCCGATACGCCAGTTACCCGTGCCATTTTACGCGCCGACGCAGAGCTTAAGCAGGTTGCGCCTAATCTGACCTTTATTTATGACCCGGATATGACGCCGGGTGACTTACTGCTTGAAGTGGCAAAAAACATTTGTGAGTGCAGTAAGCCCCATATCGCTAACGGCCCCCAAAATGATAAAATTTTCACAAAAGGTGGCTATGGCGTCGTCAGTTGTTACAACTCGCTGCCGCTCAGCGGCGGTGGCAGTACGCTGGTGCGACTTAACCTGAAAGCCATCGCCGAACGCAGCAGCAGTATTGAGGATTTCTTCACACGCCAGCTTCCCCACTACTGCCAGCAGCAAATCGCGATCATTGATGCACGCTGCGACTTCCTCTATTCGCAATCCGGCTTCTTCGAGAATAACTTCCTGGTGGCCGAAGGGCTGATAGACCCGCAACGTTTTGCGCCCATGTTTGGTATGTACGGTCTGGCCGAAGCGGTGAATACCCTCTGCGAACGTGCAGGGCTCAGCGCCCGCTACGGCAAAAATGAAGAAGCCAACGCGCTGGGTTACAGAATCAGTGAACAACTGGCGACATTTGTCGCTAACACGCCGGTAAAACATGGCTGGAATAACAGAGCGATGTTGCATGCGCAATCGGGGATCAGTTCGGATACGGACACCACGCCGGGGGCGCGTTTACCCTACGGCGATGAGCCGGATCCCATTACTCACCTGCTGACGGTTGCCCCACATCATGCCTGGTACACGGCGGGTATCAGCGACATTCTGACCCTCGATGAGACCGTCAAACGCAATCCGCAGGCCGTCGTGCAACTCTGCCTCGGCGCCTTTAAAGCCGGTATGCGTGAGTTCACCGCCAATGTCAGCGGCAACGATCTGGTGCGCGTAACAGGTTATATGGTGCGCCTGTCGGACCTGGAAAAATTCCGTGCCGAGGGGTCACGCACCAACACGACCTGGCTTGGAGAGGAAGCCGCCCGAAATACCCACATCCTTGAAAGACAACCGCGCGTGGTCAGCCATGAACAGCAGATGCGCTTCAACACGCAACGTGATTCAGATTGAATCAAGGCACCATGATGGAGAAGCCTGAGCGTATCAATACAGGATGCGCTCAGACTTCGAAGGGACAGCTAACAAGGAGACAGCACGAAGGATGAAGTGTTTAGTCAGTAAGATTATCCCGTTCTCCTGCGTCGATGGGCCAGGCAGCCGTCTGGCGCTGTTCTTACAGGGCTGTAATTTGAACTGTAAAAATTGCCACAATCCGTGGACGATCGGACGCTGCAACCACTGTGCACAATGTGTTCCCGCCTGCCCGCATAATGCATTAACACTGGTTGATGGACGGGTTAACTGGGATGCCAGCGCCTGCCAGCAGTGCGATACCTGTTTACATCTCTGTCCACAGCAGTCCACGCCTATGGCGCAAACGCTCAGTGTGGAAGAGGTGCTGACCCACGTCCGCAAAGCGGCAATGTTTATCGAAGGGATCACCGTCAGCGGCGGCGAGGCAACGACGCAGTTGCCGTTTCTGGTTGCGCTGTTCAGTGCGCTCAAATCGACGCCGTCGCTTCAACACTTGTCCTGTCTGGTCGACAGCAACGGTCTGCTTAGCGAAACGGGTTGGCACAGACTTCTGCCTATCTGTGACGGGGCGATGATCGATCTCAAAGCCTGGGGTAGCGACCATCATCGATTTCTGACCGGGCGCGATAATGCGCAGATAAAGGCCAGCATCCGTCTTCTGGCGGCGCATCAGCGGCTGGCGGAGTTACGTTTATTGGTCATCCCCGACCAGTGTGATTACCTGCAACACATTGATGAGTTGTGCGAATTTATCGGCGAGTTAGGCGATGTGCCGGTGCGTATTAACGCCTTTCAAACCCATGGCGTGTATGGCGAAGCAAAGCAGTGGCGTAGCGCCACCGCCGGGGATGTGGAACCGCTGGCGCAGGCGCTGACTGCCCGAGGCGTGAACACCGTGATTCTTCCGGCGTTGTATCTGTAAATCAGCTTAACGAAAACGTAGCGTGGGTATTGTCGAATAGCGCCTGAGCAATCACGTCTGGCGCTTCCGGGCGTAATTCACAGAGGGTGTCAAAGACCCGAGCCGCCTGTTCCGGGCGATTAGGCTGGCCCTGAAAACCGTTTAATGGCATATCCGGGGCATCGGTTTCCAGCAACAGAGCGTTTAGCGGCAAATGCGCCATCACTTCGCGGGTCTTGCTGGCGCGCGGGTAGGTAATGGTACCGCCAACGCCAATTTTATATCCCAGGCTGATAAAACGTTCCGCCTGCTGCAGGCTACCGGCAAAGCCATGTACCACCCCCGTTCGCGGCAGGTCATGGCGTTTAAGGTGCATCGCCAGCTTGTCGTGCGTGCGGCGCGAATGCAGGATCACCGGCAGATCAAAGCGCTTTGCCAGCTTAAGCTGCGCATCCAGCACCGCCTGCTGACGTTCAAACTGCGGATCATCACGATACAGATCCAGACCAATTTCGCCAATCGCCACCACCTTCTGCGGACGGGTTGCGAGCAGTTGCTCAAGGCGCTCCAGGCAGCTCGCCGTATGCTCTTCAATGATGATCGGATGCAGCCCCAGCGCGGCATAGAGCGCCGGATAATCCCCGGCAAGTTTGATAACGCGGGCAAAGTACTGTGAGCCAATCGCCGGGACGATAATCTGTTCGACCCCAACGGCGCTGGCGCGGGTAATACTGTTCGATTCATCATCCTGGAAGGGGGGAAAATCGAAGTGACAGTGAGTATCGATAAAGCGGAACGTCACGCAGTATCCTCATTATTAAAAGGCAAATCGTTGGCCTGAACCGCGCTGACAAGCGGCGTATCGACCGCATCGTTGGCGACGGCGGCTGGCGGCACCACGATGGTGGCAGAAGTCGTGGCCACGCGCGGCGCATGACGAATTAATGGCGGCTTTTCTGCCAACAGCTTACCCACCGTCGCCAGGAAATAACGCCCGCAGAGTCTTCCCAGTTTGTAATCATCCCGCAGCGCAGGTAAACGGCTTCCCAGCGCCATACTGTGCAGAAGCTTCGGCGGGTAGATTTCAAAAATGCGCAACTTACCGGGCGGTGCTTCGATAAATTTCTGCGTCGCCGAATAGGTCTTCTCGTGATGCTGAACGAGATTAACGAAAGGCTGCAAGCTGCTTTCTCCCAGCCAGCGTTCCATTCGCTTAAACCATTGAGGGGTGTAATACATTTGCGACGGCACGGTGCGGATAACCACAATGGTCTTCGCCCCGCGTTTCGCCGCTTCCTGAACAGGTATAGCGTCGCTGACGCCGCCATCAAGGTAATTGACGCCGTTAAGGGTAACGCCCGGACGATAGAACCCGGGAATAGCGCTGGATGCGCGAATGATATCCAGCCAGGAACGACTGTCGGGGGAGAAGTATTCCGGCGTGTAGTCATCCTGACGGCAGGCGCACATATAGAAGGCTTTGCCTGTATCGAAGGCACGCGCGGCGTAGTCCATCGCCAGCGGCATCTGAGTTGAGGTAGAAGAAATAAGCCAGTCCAGATCGATCAGGTTGCCGCCACGCACGAAACGTACGGGATCAAAGAAGTCGCGAGTGGTTGTGTAGCGCATAATGACCTTACGCGCATAACCGGGCTGATTACACAGGTATGCCGACAGGTTTTGCGCCCCGGCGGAAGTGCCAAGAAAAAGGTCAAAGGGGTTAAAGTCAGCGCGCATGAACTCATCCAGTACGCCGGCCGTAAAAATGCCCCGCTGACCGCCTCCCTCACATACCAGAGCGAGTCGGCCTGGGCGAAATGGCGTTAACGCCAATGGCGCAATGTTGCCAAGCGTTACCGGAATATATTGCCCCACCCTGCTTTCCTTTCGATGTTAGGTTTTAACAAAGTAACGCAATTTTCCCCTCGTAGAAACAATGAAAGCCAGTCACGAGGACTGGCTTGATGATTCGTTTAAGAGGGTAGCTCGCGCTACGGGCGTCTGCGGCCCATAAACAGGCTGACGAGGAACAAAATGATACCGACGATAAAGACAATTTTCGCGGCACCCGCTGCCGTACCTGCCAGACCACCAAAGCCCAGAGCGGCGGCAATTAACGCGATAACCAGAAATATAATGCCCCAACGAAACATAAGACTCTCCTTAACCATAGTTAATGTCGACCGCTAATGTGAGCGCTCAGGATGCTCACTGGCGATATTTTCCAGGTGCGTTCTACTGACTCCCGGCAAAGCGCCGGGATTGCACATTTAGGAATTCGTTACTTAGCTTTCAGATCGTTTTTCACACTTTTGACGCCATCTACCGCTTTAGCGATACTTTCGGCCCGCTCAATTTGCGCCTGTGAATCTACGGTACCGGACAACTGTACAACGCCATCGGTCGTTTCAACTTTCACCTTACGGGAAGGAACGATGTCGTCGGCCAGCAATTTTGCTTTGATTTCACTGGTTGTCGCGGTGTCGCCGGCATAGCCTTTCGCAGAGGTGTTTTTACCATCACGAACATGGAGTTTGTCGCTTACTGAAGCAACGCCTTCCACCCCTTTCGCGACGGTTACCGCCTGCTCTGCCTGTGCCTGGCTTTCAACGAAGCCACTCAACGTCACCACTTTTTTCTCAGTTTTTACGGAGATATCGGTACTCTTGATATCTTCGTGATCGACCAGCGCTGCTTTGACTTTCGCCGTAATCGCGCTGTCATCCATGAAATTACCGACTTTATTCATAGAGCTATCGATTTTTTGCCCTGCGTTATCGGCCGCGTTTTGCGCCTTATTGGTCGTCGTGTTTTCCGCCATTACGGAACCACTTGCCAGGGTAGAACCCAGCACGACAGCCAGCAGAGTTTTCGAAATCTTCAGTCTTGTCATCGTCATCGATCTATATCCTGTTGGTTTGCCCACAATTTGGGCGGTAAGCAGCAATGAAGGCCGCTTTTCCTGCTGTGGTGAATCACCAGTCTGACAAATCAATAAGTTAGGTTATTAACGCTAACTCATTAGACTTAAGTCAGTAATTAATATTATGTAATGCCTATTTTCCTGAACAAAAAACCGCTAAACACGCATTGAATAGGATTTATATCCAGTCAAAATGTCATTACTTTGTTAAATATAGAACACAATCGCAGAAACGCTTGCGAAAGCGGTTAAAAAGTGACCAGAGAAGAGGGAAATGCGGCTATTTAAGAACTTTCCGCAAGGGGCTAAAAAGACAGGTAAAGTGACGGAGCACGGCGCCTGCCGCGCTCCGTAGAGGAGATTAGTGTTCGCGGGTCTGGTGGAACTGAACGTCAGGGTAACGCTCACGCGCCAGGTTCAGGTTAACCATCGTTGGGGCAATGTATGTCAGGTTATCGCCGCCATCGAGCGCCAGTTGTACTTCGTTTTTGCGTTTGAACTCTTCAAATTTCTTCACATCGCTGCACTCCACCCAACGGGCGGTAGCGACATTAACGGACTCATAGACCGCTTCCACGTTGTATTCGCTCTTAAGACGCGAAACGACAACGTCGAACTGCAGCACGCCGACTGCACCGACAATCAGATCGTTGTTAGCGATGGGACGGAAGACCTGAACCGCACCTTCTTCTGACAACTGAACCAACCCTTTGAGCAGTTGTTTCTGCTTCAACGGATCTTTAAGACGAATACGGCGGAACAGTTCCGGCGCGAAGTTCGGAATACCGGTGAACTTCATCATTTCACCCTGCGTGAAGGTGTCGCCAATCTGGATGGTGCCGTGGTTGTGCAAACCAATGATATCGCCCGGATAAGCCTCTTCAACGTGCGAGCGATCGCCAGCCATAAAGGTTAACGCATCAGAGATCACCACATCTTTGCCAAGACGCACCTGGCGAAGCTTCATGCCCTTTTCATATTTACCCGATACCACGCGCAGGAAGGCCACGCGGTCGCGGTGTTTCGGGTCCATGTTGGCCTGAATTTTAAAGACGAAGCCGGAGAATTTCTCTTCCGCCGCTTCCACTTCACGCGTGTCGGTCGCACGCGGCATCGGCGCAGGGGCCCATTCCACCAGGCCATCCAGCATATGGTCAACGCCAAAGTTACCCAGCGCGGTACCAAAGAAGACCGGCGTGATTTCACCTGCCAGGAAAAGGTCTTTATCGAACTCGTTAGAGGCGCCCTGAACCAGTTCCAGTTCGTCGCGCAGTTGCTGCGCCAGATCTTCACCGACAGCGGCGTCAAGATCCGGGTTATTCAGCCCTTTAACGATGCGGACTTCCTGGATCGTATGGCCTTTACCGGTCTGGTAGAGATAGGTTTCATCTTTATAGAGGTGGTAAACGCCTTTGAACAACTTACCGCAGCCAATCGGCCAGGTGATCGGCGCACAGCCGATTTTCAGCTCGTTTTCCACTTCATCCAGCAGCTCCATCGGGTCACGGATGTCACGGTCGAGTTTGTTCATAAAGGTGATGATAGGCGTATCGCGCAGACGGGTAACCTCCATCAGCTTGCGGGTCCTGTCCTCAACGCCTTTTGCGGCATCGATAACCATCAGACAGCAGTCAACCGCCGTCAGCGTACGATAGGTATCTTCGGAGAAGTCTTCGTGCCCGGGGGTATCGAGCAGGTTGACCAGACAGTGATGGTAAGGGAACTGCATCACAGAGGTGGTAATAGAAATACCACGCTGCTTTTCCATCTCCATCCAGTCAGATTTTGCATGCTGGTTAGAGCCGCGACCTTTAACCGTACCGGCAGTCTGGATAGCCTGTCCGAACAACAACACTTTTTCAGTGATCGTGGTTTTACCGGCATCGGGGTGCGAGATGATGGCGAACGTGCGTCGCTTCGACACCTCTTGTAAATAAGGAGACAACGTCATAGTAAAATTCTTCTGTGAAAATGCGCGGCCTCGGCCACGCTATGAAATTCGAAAAATGCGGCTATTGTACTCAACGGCTGAGTGCAGACAATTAATGTTTACACAGGAGTTGCTCCAGTTCGGTTAACGATGTCACGGTCCAGGTCGGGTTGATCCCCTCGGGCAACGCGCGGCCGTTAGCGTTCAGCCAGCAGGTGGAAAGCCCCGCATTAGTGCCGCCCAGGATATCCGATTCAGCGGTATCGCCAACCATCAACACCCGCGAGCGGTCCGGATTTTGTGCCTGTTCCAGCGCGTAGTCGAAAATACGCGGATCGGGTTTCGCCACGCCGACCTGCTCAGAAATCACCAATAAATCAAAGTAGTCGCGAAAACCGGTACGTTCCAGACGCGTCTGCTGCAATGCGGTAAAACCGTTGGTGATAATGCCAAGCTTCACTTTCCCTTTTAACGCCGACAGGAGCGAAACCGCCCCCGGCAACGGTGCGCAAATCTCTGCCATCGCATTGAGAAACGCGTTGTTCAGGTCGCCTGGCGCAACGCGCAGACGCTCCGCCCATCCCTGAAAGCGCTGATGCTGTAATTGTAGTGCGGTGATGGCACCGTTCTGATATTCCACCCACAACGGTTTGTTAATGGCCTGATAATCTTTAAAATCCTCGGCAGTAAATGTCACGCTGTAATCCAGAAACATTCGCTGCAGGCCACCAAACGAATCAAAGGTAAACAGCGTTTCGTCGGCGTCAAAAAAGATCCAGTCCCATTTCATTACATCACCTTTCATTTATTAAATTGGCAGCGCCATGATGATGGCGTCTTCACGTCCTTGCGCTGTGGGGTAATAGTTGCGGCGTATTGTCGCCTCATTAAACCCCAGGCTTTCATATAACGCGATGGCCGCGGTATTGGAGGCCCGCACTTCCAGCCACAGCGTCAAAACGCCACGTTTTTCCAGCTCGCCGATCAGATGCTCAAGCAACTGGCGACCCAGCCCCTTACGTTGCCAGGCGGGATCGACGGCAATATTAAAGAGGGTGGCTTCATCCAGCACTACCTGAGTAATAGCGAAAGCCGCCATCACATCACCCACCAGTAAACGGTAATTAAGGTAGCGCTCGCCCTGGTTACTGGCGAAGGTCTTCTCACTCCAGGGAAACGCGTGCGCCCGGGTTTCGATCTCGTATGCGCGGGCTAAATCAGTCGTCGAGAGGGAAGAAATCGTGTTCATAATTGCAAATTTGTCGCCATAGCGCGGCGCGTGCCGCAGGGTTGCCCCGTAGTTCATCGAGGCCAGGCGTCGTTACCTGCGCCCCCTTGAGCGAGAGGGGCGCGTCAATGCCCAGCTGCCAACTGTTGCAAGTACTGTCCGGCGGTAACATCTCTACCCTGTCCGGGGTGAGCTGTAAAACCTGGTCCGGACTGACGGCAAGCGCACGCAGCACATCGCCAACAAGCGGCTCAGTCAATGCAGGAAGATCTGGAGCTACCATCACTAACCGGATGTGCGCGGGTAGGGAAATTGCGATTTCTCCTTGCAGCGCCGTCGGACGGCGCAGGGACCACTGGGTGATGCCCAGTTGCTGTAATTGCCAGTCGCGTCGGGAAGTCATAGCGAAACACTCCTGTCTGTCAGGCGCGCAAATATAACAAACCCGACGAATTTTCGCCATCTGGTCTCTGTCCTCTCTCTGTCTCTATTAAAGGTATTAATAGGGTGTAGACGCTGCCAACAAAGAGGCAGCGTGAAGAATAACGTTGTCATACACAAAATCATTCATGATGCGTCGAGGCGGCAAGGATGAGTATCCCCGGGAGCTTACATAAGTAAGTGACCGGGGTACGAAGACGCTGCCAACAAAGAGGCAGCGCGAAGGATAACGTTGTCATACACAAAATCATTCATGATGCGTCGAGGCGGCAAGGATGAGTATCCCCGGGAGCTTAC
>NZ_JBEPNI010000009.1:0-234711 GCF_040546205.1 Citrobacter sp. UYEF32
GTGACCGCACCGGTGGTCGGGTTGATGGTCAGACCCGCGTCGCTGCCCGCTTTGAGCGAGAAGGTCACCCCACCGCTGATATCGCCGCTGTCGGTGGCCGTGGCGGTGTAAATCACCTGACCCGCGCCGCTGTTTTCGTTGATCGCCGTGGCCGTCGTGCCGCTGGTGATGGTCGGTGCCACTTCGTCGAGGTTATTAACCGCCAGGGTGACCGTCTGACTGCTGGCATTGCCGGCGGCATCGGTGGCGACGACGGTGAAACTGTAGCTGGCTTTGCTTTCATAATCCGGGTTGCCGGTCAGTGTGACCGCGCCGGTAGAGGCATTGATGCTAAACAGCGCGCTGTCACCGGTGGTGCCCAGGCTATAGCTGAATTGACTGGGGTCGGTAGCAACAGCAGTCCAGACCACCTTACCGGCCCCGATGTTCTCATCCACACTGGCCGTCGTGGCGCTGCTAAAGACAGGCGCATGGGTATCAATAATGAGGCTGACGCCGCCGGATGCATCACTGGCGGTCGCCGCGCCTTTAATCAGTAACGACTGCGCGCCATCGGACAGATTGTTAGTGCTGCCGAGTGTAATTCCGGCAGCGACGGTGTCCAGGATGGTCTGGGTGGTCGCCCCCGCATTGGCTTCAGCACCGGAGAAGGCCGCCAGCAGGAGGCCATATTTTTCACCGGCACTCAGGCCATCGGCAGCATCAAAACTGCCGCCGTTGGTAGCGGTAACCGTGGTGTTCAGAATATTATCCACGCCAAACAGGTTACTGATGGCCGTTGCCGTGTCGGTCACCTGGGTTGCGCTCAGGGTGGCAGGATTGTCAGGCGTGCCACCGAGGGCCTCCTGGGCCTTGGTATAGGCGAGCGTGGTCAACACGTTAACATTGAGCACAAGAGTACTGTTATTTCCGGAGATAACCCCCATACTCCAAAGCTGAGCAGAGAGGTCTTTACCCGCGCCAGTGGCTTCGTCCAGGTAGTCAGCGGCGCTGCCGCTGTTGACAAGTTTCACAATAACGACGCCGGTGTAACTGCCCGCAGACACCGTGACCGAGCCATCGGCCCCCAAAGTCCCCGTGCCAATCAGCGTTTTGCCATCGGCCTGATAAATCTCTACTTTCAAATCATTACTGCTGAGCGCCGGGCCGCCGACAAAATTAAGCTGAACAGCGTTCTGGACCGGGGTTTCTCCCCCACCGTTATTGTTGTTATCGCCACCCTTATCATGCCCGCCATGGCCACCGCTTGCCGCTGCAACCCCGATCACGCCCCCCAGCCCGAGGGCACCGGCGATATAGCCCGCATAAGAGTGCGATTGAGGAAGGTACGTGACAGGATGGCCAGTCACTACCGAGCCATCATGCAGGCCAGCTAAGATACCTTCCAGCCCGGGGTGGCCTGAGGTCATGCTGGCCAGCGCGTCAGGAGAACCGTGCGCATAAAGAACATGGCTGCCGTCAGACAGGGCTGCCCCTTCGGTGCTCCCCGGCGTAATCACCTGGGTAGAGGTGCCATCGGCAGGCAGGGTTACACTGGTATCGCTTTCGGTATACCAGCCCTGTAGGGTCAGCGTGGTGCCATCGGCATAGTCCAGTTGCAGATCCTGTCCGTGACGTGAAGCCACTACGTCATCAGCCAGCTTTTCCTGATCATTTTCACCCTGGCGTTTAAGCACCCGGTAAGATTCACCCGGCGCAGCTTTGTGAATATTGGTCTGCCCGGCCTGCAGGGAGATGCGGGTTTTACCGGTACTGAGCGTATATTGGCGTGGCTTCATCTGGGTCTCGGGTTTCATAATGTGTTATCTCTCTCTGGGGCGGACAGGAAAATCGGGTTGCAACGGTCACCGGCGGTGTCATCGCTCCTGGAATGATTCACTGAGTGTTTTACGCAAAGGTTTAAGTAAGAAGTCCATCAGCGTGCGATCACCGGTACGGATGTCGAGCTGGGATGTCATGCCCGGCAGGATGTCAAGCTGACGACCTGTCGTACTGCGCACAAGTTGCCCATCTTCCTGATGGTCTGACAGACCTTCTGCATGGCTTTTCAAACGAACATGGACGCGGTAGTAGATCTCCTCGCCACGCGAGGTGTTTTCTTTAAGGGTATCGGCCGATACGTAAATCACTTCGCCCTGCAATGCCCCATAAATGGTGTAATCGAAGGGATCAAGGCGCACAGTAGCCGGTAATCCAACCTGAACGCGGGCAATATCAGCAGGTAGAACCTTGGCTTCTATGATGAGGGCATCATCTGACGGGACGATCTGCATAATCTCATCACCGGCACGTAATACCCCGCCCAGCGTGGTGACGCGGACATTTTTAACAATCCCAGGCCCCATGGCCGTAAACACCGTATCGTGTACCTGCTGGCGACGACCGGCCATCTGTTGCAAGGTCTGGCCCAGATCATCTTCTGCCTTGGTGAGATCGGCCCGCGCATCATCCAAAAACTTATTGCGCCGACCAAGCAGGCGGGCACGAGCCTCATTAAGCTCGCGCTGTGCATTAAGCCGCTCACTGGCGCTAACATCGCCAGAGCGTTCCAGCCCGTTCACCAGGCTGAGCTTCTGGTTGGCTAAATTCACGGCGGTTTGCAGCGCTGTTATATCTTCCTGCAGGCTCTGACGGCGTTGCAGAAACAGTGCGCGTTCAATATCGGCCTGCTCGCGTAACGCCGGACCGGGATCGGCGGGGAACTGGGGAGCGGATTGTCCCGTTGATTCTGCGCGAAGTCGGGCAATGCGCGCCCTGAGACCGGCGATGCGCGCGTCCACTTCACCTGCCGCCGCCTCCACGCGAGTTGGATCAAGGCGAGCCAGAATCTGCCCCGCCTTAACATGATCACCCTCTTTGACACGCAGTTCGGAAAGTACGCCACCGTCCACGGTCTGGATGATCTGCACACGGCTGCTGGCGATAACCTCACCGTGTGCCCGAGCCACTTCATCAATGCGAAAATACATAGCCCATATGACAAAACCCAGCACCAGTACGACGATGCTCCAGATAAGCCCTGCCGGGACTCGGCTACGGTAGTAATTTTCCAGACGATTCACGCGAGCGGCGTCAGCGACCTCGTCGTCAAACAGTTCAACGGCCATGAAGGACTCCTGCTGAATGTGATGCTGCGGGCATGTGTGTTTTCACGTTCGTTACCTCAGCGGCGGGACGCGAGCCAGTGGCGCGGGCCATCAGTCCTGGCAACACCTTGTCAGGAGTACCATCACGTACGACAGTACCTTCCTGTACGACAAGCACGCGGGTAGCAAAATTAACGGCCGCCATCGGACGATGAGTGGCGACGATCAGGATATCTTCCGGCTGCAGCCTGGCTTGTAATGCTTTCCAGACACGCGTCTCCGCTTCGCCATCCAGCGAGGCCGTCGGTTCATCCAGAAGCCAGATACGAGGACGGGACATCAGCACACGCGCCAGGCCAACAAGCTGGCGCTGACCGCCAGAGAGACCTGAGCCCCCCTCGCTGATAGGCATATCCATACCCAGCGGATTACTGGCCGCCACCTGATCCAGCGCCAGATCGCGGGTGATGTCTGTCAGCGTAGTGTCGCTGACTGCGCCTGCGAGCATCAGATTGCTTCGCAGCGTCCCTTTGAAGAGCTGCACCGCTTGTGGCAGATAGCCAACCTGAGCGCTGACCACCTGGGGATCGATCTCCCACAGATCCACATCGCCCAGGCGGACACGGCCCTCACCGGGGCGATAGAGTCCGGCCAGGATCTTGAGCAACGTTGATTTACCTCCGCCAACAGGGCCCAACAGCAGAACACGTTCACCAGCGTGAAAGTGGAGTGCGGGAATATTGAGTTGTTGTACCGGAGACTGCGGAAAGGCAAAGCGCAGCTTTTCGACACTAATATGTTCTGGCAGGCGATCGGGCAGCAGCAGGGTCTGTCCGGCGCGGCGCTCTGTAGGTTTGCGCAGCAGGTTGTTCACCATATCCAGCGCCTCCCGGACCTGCTGCCACTGCATCAGATACTGAACGCCCTGGCTCACCGGCCCGATAACACGGCCGCCCAGAATACTGCACGCGACCATGCCCCCGGTGGTCAAATAGCCGGCTTCAACGCCCCAAACCCCGACAACAATCCCCATGATATAGGCCAGCGTCGACAGGCTGGCGGTGGTGTTCGTACAGAACTGGCTGAGGGATTTTTGTTGAATACTGTAGCCTGCGATGGAATGACTGAGCGTCTGCCAGTCTTGCGCAAAACGCCAGCCAGCATGACTGGCGCGCAGGGTTTCGGCACCGCGAATACTGTCGACTAACAGCCCCAGACGCTCATTGCTGCGCAGCATTTGTTGGCGCGTGAGACGGCGTAAGCGCAGACGGGTATACAGACCCAGCGCCAGCGCGATGGGGAGCATTCCCAGGTAAACCCAGCCGACTGGCCCCCCGATCAGACCAATAATCCCGATAAACAGCAATGCGAACGGCAGATCCACGATTCCGAAGACAAGACCGGCAGAGAAAACTTGTCGAACCGAATCCAGCGCCCCTACCTGCGCGGCCAGCGTGCCCAGGCTACCGGGCTGTTGGTCGAGTTGCAGGTGCAACAAATGTTCATAAACATGCTGGGAAAGGCGTTTATCCACACTGCTGGCAACGCTGTCCATGATGTGGGCACGCAATGTTTTGAGCAGCCAGTCCAGTCCTACAACCAGCCCCATCCCCGCCACAAGCGTAGTCAGTGTCGCCCAGGCCAGGGTGGGCACGACACGATCGTAGACCTGCATGGCGAAGAGGGATGTGGGAATGGCCAGAATGTTCACCAGCAGCGTGGCGGCAGCTACCCGGAACACCCAGCGGCGATCGCGCAACAGCTCTCGCCAGACCAGGCGCATAGCCGGATTTTCGCTGTCAGAGAGGTTCTCTGACTGTACGTGTGAAGCCAGGCTGAACCAGAGTACAGCCGTTTCGTCACCCGCCGCCGTCCCCGGCGCGCCGGTCACAATGTCGTCTATCGCCAGCGTTCGGGGTTCGACACCTTCACGGGTCAGCGTAAGGGTATCGGCTCTCCCCTCTTCGTTGTGCCGTTCAGCCAGCCACCATGTCTGTTCGTGCCACATCAGTGCCGGGAGGTGACGTGGATCAAAACGCCGCCAGGGGAACAACGCCAGCCGGATATCTTTCATTCCCGCGTCTGACAGCAAACCGCGCACATAATCCTGTGGACGATCGGTTAACGGTGGAACGGCCTGCGCGCGGGCATACGCCTGCGTTAATGCCGCTTTATTCACCGGGGCATGTAGTTTGTCCAGCAAGGCCAGTAATTCAGGAAGAGGAACAGGTATCATCAGGGATGGCTCGCAGACGTGTTAGCAAATTGAGTGCCCGTGGTCAGGGCGCCAGTGGTATCGTCCATACGGCCCGTGCGTGCGGCCAGGCGCAGGCAATCGACCCGCCATGCCGATCGCACCGATACCAGTGCTTGTTGTTGTTCGGTTAATTCGCGCACGGCGTTGAGGACATCCAGCCAGCTCTTGTAACCCGATTCGTACTGGCGACGGAACGAGGCCAGCGTGCCGCTAAGTTCGACGACAGACTGTTCATAACCGGCAATCAGCGTCTGGTTAGCATCACGCTGATCAAGCAACTGGCGCGTTTGAATGTCTTCGCTGTGGCGTTGTTCGGCCAGATCCTGTCGTGCGGATTCCACGCGTTCCAGCGCCGCGTTCTGGAGGCCACGGGAGACCAGCCCCAGCCCCTCCATCGTGCCGGTCACAACCACATTGACCGTATTATTATTTCTCTGGTTGGGCATACCTGAATATTCGTTGCGCGCGGCTTGCAGGGAGACGGTCGGTCGCGATGAGGTGCGCTGACGTTCCACATCAGCTTCGGCAAGCGTAACCGCCGCTTCACGTGCTCGCACCGTCGCACTCTGCGCAAGGATTTGTTCCTGTATAGAAGTATCCGCAGGCAACTTGAGGATGCTGCCAGGGATCGGCAGTTCGCTTGCGATCGGCACCTGAGTCAAGGATAACAGCGTGGATTCGGCGGTACGCAGGTCCGATTTGGCCTGTTCGAGCGATGAGCGTGCCTGTAACAACCGGGCCTTCGCAAGGCTGACATCGGCTGGAGAAGCCAGCCCCCCTTGCGCGCGGCGCTGGATTTGTTCCTGCAACGCCTGATGATTGTTAACGTTTGATTCAGCAACGGCAAGACGCTCGCGAATACCCTGTATATTCGCGTAAGCCACCGCAGTATCTTCCAGCAATTCACGACGGGTAGCCCAGGCCGTGGCTTGCTGAGCAAGGGTGTCATTGTCGGCGTAGTCAATAGCACTGTCGATACGCCCAAAAGCCCATAACGGTTGCGAAACACTCAGCGTGGTCGTACGGGAATCACTGTAACCCGAAATTTGCCCCGTCCCGGCACTGGCACCAAGCGTTGGCAAACGTGCCGCGCGGGCGCTGTCGGCGCTGGCCTCTTTGGAACGCACAAGCGCCTGCTGACTGGCCAGACTGGGGTGATGGAGCATCGTGCTGCGCAACGCGGCAAACAGACCACCCGGCGAGGTATCCTCAGAAATACGGTGTGATGACGACGAAAGGGTGGCGGCCTCAGCCTGGGTGATTGAAATGACAAAGGGTAAAAAAAGACTGATTACAGTAAGTATGTAATAACAGTGACGATCTGAACGAATCCCCATTGTCTGATGAGCCCTTTATTAAAGAAAGATAAAAGACTCGTCGATCCTGATGTTGCTCATGTTATCCCGACGTCACCGTTAGTGGATAAATGGCGTGGCCGGTATAACGAGTCATAAATAAGAAAAAGACTATTGCTTCACGTCATAATTACCTATTGATAACATCTGTGTCAAGGTATGTAATCGTGTAATAAAACCTGTAAAACATAGTCAATTATTAAGTTAAGTTTACCTAACGCAAATATTCGCATCGGCTGAAAAATTATTATCAGCGGGCTATCTGATGAAGCTGTAGAGAACTGACGGATTGCAGGATGTGGAGAGCGTAGAATGGCCAGAGCGAGCCTGAGTCCAGCGCGGCGAAACCTTATACAGGGTTTTCACGCCGGCCAGACTTCTGTACTGGTTAAAAGTGAAGATAACGACTGGAAGAGTGTTGCTTGTTAAAAATATATCGTGGCGTCTTGCAGCCGCAGGCCAGCTCGCGGGGAAAGCTGTCGTTGACATCTCTCACCCGGTCTGTGCAGGTATGGCACCAGCATGGGTAAACCTCGGGTAATACTTGCTTGTTATTTACCTCATATTTACGGCAAATAACAATACATCGTCATACCCGCCTTATTATCCTGAAGATATACCTGGCGACTAATACTGAATATTTGCCATCGCTTTATACCGTTCAGGCAAAGCGCTATTCAGGGCCAGAATCTTTTCAAGAATATGGAATGAAGAGGTACCTTTAGCGCGTTCTGCATCGGTAATGGCAGAGCGTATCGTCGCCGCCGCGGCTGAGATACGCTGAAAATAGGCTTCGGATTCAGGCGTCTGTGCCTCACCTGAGCCGGCATAACGCACCGCAGGCCAGTGTGTGAAATCCATTATCGGCCAGGCTTCTTCTTCCGTCGGGGTATTAGCAGCTAATAATTGTTCTGCTTTTTTCGAGTCTTGTTGTGCAGCAGAGAGCAGTGCTAAGCGATATTTCATTTTTGACAGCGTATCACCACTCTCTTTTTGTTGTGAAAGGGATGCAATAAAAGCTGACAATTCATCATCTGCTGGCTGTTGATGACCATCTGCGTTTTTTTTCATATCAGGTGAGCTCGAGGTATTGTTTAATGCTAATTCAATTAAATAATTCAACATCTCTAATGTCATCTTATGCACCTTGTAAAACTGACAGTCTTCATTCAACTTGTAGTGAGGATTTTTATCTATTGCTTTAATCTCGTGACTCACCAAAATAAATACCTTCATCCCAAAGATGCTGAAATAACGTATCGCAACGTGAAAAAGAGTTTATTTTGAGAGCCTTAAAAAGGCCGATAAATGCAAACAACTCTCCACCAGATAAATAGTGTGTTCGTTAATGAAAAAACCTCTGGGTCTGGTTTACTGTCTCAGTATTGTTGAAAGATTCTCGTTTGCAAAACGATAAAAACTGCAACTCATTGTGAGTTAAACTCAAAGTGGAAGTGAAAATCAGCGTACAAAAGGCAGGTGGAGAAGACGGCGTTCGTTACGCACCTTGCAGACTCAAGACCATAAAAAATAGGGGGTTATTGAGGCGGATTTAAGGATATCTGACTGGTGCAGGCCTGGACTCTTTAACAAATAAAAAGCCTGCTTGCCGCAGGCTTTTTGACTTCAACGCTTAGCGCTCGCGGAACGCTTCTGCTTTGGCGCGCAGAATAGGCTTGAGCAAATACGCCAGAATGGTTTTCTTGCCGGTAATGATATCCACCGAGGCCACCATGCCAGGAATAATCAACAGCGGTTTTTCATCCGTGCCGAGGTGGTTTTTATCGGTACGCAGGCGAATAATATAAAAACTCTTCCCGTCTTTGTCGGTCACCGTATCGGGGCTTATTTGTTCTAGTTTGCCCTTAAGCCCACCGTAAATGGTGTAGTCATAGGCGGTGAATTTTACCGTTGCTTCCTGCCCCGGTCGCAAAAAGGCGATGTCCTGGGGACGAATTTTGGCCTCAACCAGCAACGTGTCATCAAGCGGAACAATTTCCACAATGTCATTGCCCGGCTGGATCACCCCACCAATGGTGTTCACCAGCAATTGCTGGACGATGCCGCGAACCGGTGAAGTCACCAGTGTGCGGTTCACCCGGTCGGTAATTGCTTTACCTGATGCTTCAATTTTACTCAGATCGGTACGGGCCTGGTTCAGTTGTTCCAGCGCTTCGCTGCGATAGCGCCCTCGCGTTTCACTGACCTTGTTTTCAATCTCCTTGATTGCCGCCTGCGCGCGCGGAATAGCAAGAATGACGGAGTCCAGTTGCCCCTGCGTCTCAACCCCGGCGCGACGCAGACGCAGCATTTCTACTTTTGAGATAGCGCCTTTTGCCACCAGTGGTTCAGACATGGTGATCTCTTGCTGCTGTAACTCAAGGCTGCGGCGGTACTGCGTCAGTTTGCCCTGGAAATCGAGCAATTCCTGTTTCTTCTGAATCAACTGTTCGTTCAGTCCGGCAAGTTCACTCTGAATGCGTTTATTGACGCTGGTGAACAGCGCCATTTCCCCGCTGGCGATTTCCGGCGCCTGACTGACTATTTCCGGCGACAGCGTCAGTTCGCTGGCCTCATCAAGCTGAGCGGTCAGGCGCTGGATCCGTGCTTCGAGCGCCAGCTTATCGGCCTCGCTTTCTCCGGCGTTAGAGCGAAAACGGGTGTCATCCAGACGCAGCAGCGGCGCACCGGCTTGTACCACTTCGCCTTCATGGGCAAAAACTTCGGCAACGATCCCCCCTTCAAGGTTCTGGACTTTCTGCAGACGGGATGAGGGAATGGCCCGCCCTTCCCCGCGTGTCACTTCATCAATCTCGGCCAGCGAAGCCCAGACGATCATCGCAATAAAGAAAGCGAAAATGGCCCATAAGGTTACCCGCACCACGCGGGGCGCATCATCAAGTAGCGCCTTGTTAACCTCATTGGTGGTAAAGGTTGCTGACGGTTTCTCTCCTGAGAGCCAGTTCATCAGGCGGCTAAGCGCATCAACGATTCGCATGAATTTGTCCCTTTTTCAGCGCGTTCATGACGCTCTCTTTCGGGCCGTCGGCAATGATCTTACCGTTGTCGACGATAATCAGCCGATCAACCAGCGACAGCAGCGACGCACGGTGCGTCACCAGCAATAGCGTCTTGTTGCTGATAACCGGTGCCAGCGCTTTTTTAATCAGATCTTCACTGGTGTTGTCCATTGAACTGGTGGGCTCGTCCATCAGCAGGACCGGCGGGTCGAGCAACAACGCCCGCGCCAGCGTAACCGCCTGACGCTGCCCGCCGGAAAGGCTCATGCCACGTTCGCCAACCTGCATGTTGTAGCCAGAGGGATGACGGCGGGCAAACTCATGCACGCCGGTCAGGTTCGCGACCCGCAGCATGGTCTCGTCGTCAACATAGCTTGCGCCGTAGAGCAGGTTTTCCCGCAGCGTGCCGTTGAACAGGTGGATGTCCTGCGGCGCGTAGCCAATGTTATGCCGCAAATCGTGCACATCGATCTGGCGAAGGTCGATACCGTCAATCAACACGCTGCCGCTGTCCGGCTGGTAAAAACCGACCAGCAATTTCGCCAGCGAGCTTTTTCCTGAACCGCTACGACCGATTATGCCCACCTTTTCACCGGGCTTAATGACCAGTGAAACGTTACTTAGCGAGGCATACTGGTTGCCCGGATAGCAAAAGGCCACATCACGCAGTTCAATTGCCCCCGAAAGGGTTTCACGCTTAAGCGGTACCTCACCCTCCTGCACTTCCTGCTCCAGCCCCATCATTCTGTCGATGGTCGATTTCGTCATTCGCGCACGCTGGTAACGGGTAATCAGACTGCAAAGCTGGCCGATGGGCATCATCGCACGGCGATGCAACAGGTAGCAGGCAATCAGCCCCCCCATGCTGAGATTGCCGCCGATGATGACATATACCCCGGCGACAATAATTGCCACGCCGCTGGCCTGTTGCAGCCAGGAGGTAAAATTCACCGCCACGTAGGAGAGTGATTTCACCCGCAGCTCCAGTTTGCTCAACTGGCCGGTGAGATGCTCCCATTGGTACTGGCGCTCACTCTGCGCGTTATTGATTTTGATAGCGTCAAGGCCGGTCAGTGTCTCTACCAGCATCGCCTGACGCTCATTGGCCAGTTGATAGGTTTTTTGTACCCGTGACATCAGCGGGCGCTGAATAAGCCAGCTCACCAGCAACGCCAGCGGATAGGAAAGCAGCGGGATCAGCACCAGTGGGCCACCAATAACTCCAATCACCAATAAAATTAACAAGGTGAAGGGGAAATCAATAAAGGCCGTCAGCGTCAGCGACGACAGGAAATCACGAATCGACTGGAACTCCTGGAAGTTCTGCGCAAAGCTGCCCACCCGCTTTGGACGCAGCTTCATCTTCATCCCTAAAAGCCGCTCAAACAGCGCCGAGGAGACCACCAGGTCGGTCTTTTTACCCGCCAGATCGAGGCAAATCCCCCGCAAGATTTTCAGTACAAAATCGAAAACAAACGCAATACTCACCCCAATGGCCAGTACCCATAGGGTGGCCGTTGCCTGATTAGGCACAACCCGGTCATAAACGTTCATCACAAACAATGGAGCGCACAGCGCCACAAGATTGACCAGAAAGCTGGCGATTACCGCATCGAAGTAGAGGAATTTTGAGAGTTTAAGGGTGTCCTGAAACCAGGCGGTCGTTCGCGGTAACGTGGCCGTCGGCTGGGCGTCAAACTCATGTTCCGGGGAGATAAAAATCGCCCTGCCGCTGTAATTTTCCGCCAACGTTTCCCGTGATAGCGTAATTTCCCCGCCTTCCGTTTCACTGGGCAGCAGTCGGGCCTGCTGGTTGTCATCCCAGCCGATTAATACGGCCGCCTGATCGTTTTTCAGCAACAGAATGGCAGGCAGCGACAGCGCGGTAATGTTATCAAGAGGGCGTTGTACCACACGCGCTTTCAGCCCCGCACGCCCCGCGGCACGTGGAAACGCCTCCAGCGTCAGCGAATGGGTCGCCAGCGGCAACCCGGTCGTCAGAACAGTACGGCTGGTTGCGATGTTATGCATCTTGCAGATGATCATCAGCGCGTCCAGCAACGGATCATCATGGGTTTGCCGGGGATCGTGCCTGACCGGGGCTTCGGGGGAAATGTCGACGTTCTCAGGCGTGTCAGTAGCAGGCGTCATTCTTTGCCTCAGTGTTCTGCAGACTCAGGCCGCAGGTCATAAACAGCGAGGTGAGCGCCGGTTTTATGCCGCCAGTCACCCCACAACTCTTTAGAGCCGTATTAATTCAGTTCCGGCAGTTCCGCCTGCGTACGCTGAGCCTGATCAAGCGGCTGTGAGGCCGATGGCGGCTGAATGTTCAGACTCTTAAGCAGTTCCCCCGTACGGGCACTGATGCGATAGGTCGTAAACATGTCGACAAATTGCAGTTCAACGTAACGGCGTTGTGCCGTGAAGACTTCATTTTCACTGTCGAGCATATCGAGCAGCGTACGGTCGCCCAGGCTGAACTGTTCCTGATAGGCGCTGCGCACCGTCACGCTACGCTCAGCATATTCTTTGGCGATCGGCACCTGTTGTTCAGCGTTGTTCTTCGCATTCCAGGCAAGACGCAACTCCTCGTTTAACTGGCGCAGGGCATTATTTTTCACATCCTGAGCCTCTTTCATTTTGTAGGCGTAAGAGGTGAGTGTCGCCTGGTCGCTACCACCGTTGTACAGGTTGTAGCGCATACGCACCATTGCCTGCCATTCCTGGTTATGTCCGCGCGTACCGTCAAGGTTGTTGTCCATCGTGCGACCGACTTCGACATTAACATTTGGGTAAAAACGCGATTTCTGCGCTTCATACTGCTGGCGTGTCGCTTCCACATCGGCATCAGCCTGTTTGAGCAGCGCGTTGTTTTCCAGCATCACTTTGCGGGCGGCCTCCAGTGAGGCGGGAACCGTAATTTTGCCTGGCATCACCAGCGTGTCGGCATCTTTGCCGGTAACGCTTTGATAATTAGCTCTGGAGTCTTCAAGGTTGGTTTGTTCGGTCAGGAGATTGTTCCGCGCCTGCGCCAGGCGGGCTTCCGCCTGATCGTAATCGGCCTGGCGGCCTACCCCCTGGGCGGTGCGCAGGCGAATTTGATCAAACACGCGCTCGTGATTGTGCAGGTTGTCTTCCGCCAGTTTTACCATCTGCTCACGCATCAGCACATCAAGATAACTTTGAATAGCCTGCAGGGCGGTGCTTTCGCTGGTATTCAACACGGTCCAGGCGCGCGAGTTTACCGTTGCTTTCTGGCGAGCGACTTCGCTGGTAGTCGCAAAGCCATTAAAGACGTTTTGCGTAAGGTTAATAGCCGATTCGCTGCGGTTCAGGTTACGCAAATGCTCGCCCGCCGCGCGGGTCGTGGAATTGTCGGTTTGTTCCCAGCCGCTACCGGCGGTGAGATCCAGCGAAGGCAGATAGCCGCCTTTGGCGGCGCGAAGATCCTGTTCAGCGGAGTATCGACTGTTTGCCGAGGCGTTAACTTGTGGGTGCCATAACAGGCTGTCTTTTACCGCCTGCTCAAGGGTAGTAGCCTGGCTCTGTGTCGCGCACACAGTCAACGCTGCACCCATGAATAACTGGCTACCATATTTCATTCTTGTCTTCCTTTTCGTTATGCCCCTGATTGTGGGGATGACCCACCAGGGAAAATGCCACGGAACCGGGGGAGAAATTGCGTCCTGGCTGTTTTAATTGCTCGTAATCTCTCGCCAGCCCTGAATTCACATTGCGGTGACAGGCCGCTTAGCCACCCGGGGGCGCTAAGCGGCGGCTTATCAGGTTGTTTCTTCCGGTTTAGAGATCAGGTTATCAACCATCGCTTCGTGGCCAGCATCGTAACTATCAGTATTCGCAGTCATACCGCCTTCGGCCGGGACATGCTCGGCTTCCGTCGGGTTATTCGCCGTTTCACTCTGCGGCCCCGCCTGGATCAAACTGCTGAGGTCGTGATGTTCTTCATCATGGATGATGTCGCTAAAGTTCAACTGCTGGTCATTGTCCACGGCGGTGGTCGGGGTGTTTGCCGCCTCCTCCTGCGCATGGGCAGAGAGAGGCGTCATCGCGTTATCCGCCGATGCCGTCGGTGTCTCTGCGTGACCGGATGTGTTATCGGCAGCCAGCGGGGTGAGCATTAAGCTTGTGTCATCAATTAACGATGCGCCGTGGCTACTGTCAGTGAGCAAACTGTGATCAGCTTCTGTCGTTTGCGTGTCATTTGCGGCGCTGCTGCTCATCCGCGCCTGACTGTCGGTATCCGACAGCGAGTCACTGTCTGAATGGCTCTCATCGGCGATATGACTCAACGTCATATGTGTCTCGTCAGACGTATCTGCAAGATGGTTTACATCTGCGCCATCACTATGGCTGTCGCTGATGTGCTGCCCGCCCTCTTCACCATCAAAGGTGAAATGGTGTTCGAGTTGATCGGACGCGGTGGAGTCGACATCCAGAGTAATATCGCCAAGTGTGCTCTTGCCATCCGGTAATTCAACGCTGACCTGTCCGGAATAGTGTGTCGTGTCGCTGGCAAAGGTCAGAACATAGACCTTGTTGACCGCATCATAAGTGACATCCGTGTAATTGCCGCTAAAGGTCGCGTGTTCAGGGATCCCGCCAACCGTAATGGCGTTCAGATGGTCATTGCTGTCGGAGCTTTCGAGGTTAACGTCAAGATTCAACGTGACCGTGTAGCTTGTGGTGGTGCTGCCGCCGTGAGATGACGATGGCCCGTCACCAAAGACCACGCCCTCAATATGGTTCGCGTTTTCAAAAGGATGCTTACCGTTCTCATCGGTAATCTGCAGATTATCAATATCGTTGTTCTGATGGTTCTGCGGATGAGGAACCCCTGTTACCTTGTAGTCCTCACTGTTACCCTGAACAAAAATATAGTCTTTGCCGACATCGCCTTCCGTTACGTTGCCGTTGCCAGTGATCCCTTTGAGGGAGACGAAATTATATTTGCTGTTCGGCCAGTCACTCTGCTGGTAATAACCGCCCGTATGGTCACCGACAACGAAGATATCGGTGTGCCCTTTGGCACTATCGTCGGTGTTGGCATTACCGCTACTGGTGTAGTAGTGAATCTGCGACGCGCTGTCGGATTTCGGCACAAAGTCGCCCTTGATGGCGCCATCCGGGCTATCCGGCGTCAGCCAGACATGTACGTTACTGCCAATCGCCACGATCACGCCGTTCTGGATATCGTATCCGTTCGGGTTCCCGCTGCCGCCATTGATATGGGTGATCGTATTATCTGACGTATCCGTTGTTTTGCCGCCAGGCGTGATCGTCACGGTCAGCTTCACATCGGCGTCGGCATCGGAATCCGCGTCTGCATCAGCATCAGCATCAGCATCCGCGTCTGCATCCGCATCGGAATCCGCGTCCGCATCAGCGTCGGCGTCAGCATCGGAATCTGCATCCGCATCGGCGTCGGCATCAGCATCTGCATCTGCATCTGCATCGGCATCAGAATCTGCATCGGCATCAGCATCGGCGTCGGCATCCGCATCCGCGTCGGAATCTGCATCGGCATCAGAGTCTGCATCCGCGTCCGCATCGGCATCAGAATCCGCATCGGCATCAGAATCCGCATCTGCATCTGCATCAGAGTCTGCATCGGCATCCGCGTCGGCGTCGGCGTCCGCATCCGCGTCTGCGTCGGAATCTGCATCTGCATCGGCGTCTGAATCTGCATCAGCATCCGCATCTGCATCAGAATCTGCGTCGGCGTCTGCGTCGGCGTCTGCGTCGGCGTCAGCGTCGGCATCCGCGTCGGAATCAGCATCCGCATCTGCATCCGCATCGGCATCCGCATCGGCATCCGCATCGGCATCCGCATCGGCATCGGCATCGGCATCTGCGTCGGCATCGGCGTCGGCATCGGCGTCTGAATCGGCGTCGGCGTCGGCATCTGCATCAGAATCCGCGTCTGAATCCGCGTCGGCATCGGAATCTGCATCAGCATCTGCATCAGCATCTGCGTCGGCATCGGAATCTGCATCAGCATCCGCATCCGCATCAGAATCTGCGTCGGCGTCGGCGTCTGCGTCGGAATCCGCATCCGCGTCCGCGTCGGCATCGGAATCTGCATCAGCATCTGCGTCGGCATCGGAATCTGCATCAGCATCCGCATCTGCATCCGCATCTGCATCGGCATCAGAATCTGCGTCGGCGTCTGCGTCGGCGTCTGCGTCGGAATCCGCATCAGAGTCGGCGTCGGCATCGGCGTCAGCGTCAGCGTCAGAATCAGCATCCGCGTCGGCATCCGAGTCTGCATCCGCATCCGCATCAGAGTCTGCATCTGCATCAGCGTCGGCATCAGAGTCGGCATCCGCATCAGAATCTGCATCCGCATCTGCATCAGCGTCTGCGTCGGAATCCGCGTCGGAATCTGCATCGGCGTCCGCATCCGCGTCGGCATCCGCGTCGGAATCAGCATCCGCATCTGCATCCGCATCGGAATCCGCATCCGCATCGGAATCCGCATCCGCGTCGGCATCCGCATCGGAATCCGCATCCGCATCGGAATCCGCATCCGCGTCGGCATCCGCATCGGCATCCGCATCGGAATCCGCATCCGCATCGGAATCCGCATCCGCGTCGGCATCTGCATCAGAATCCGCGTCTGCATCCGCGTCGGCATCGGAATCTGCATCAGCATCTGCGTCGGCATCGGAATCTGCATCAGCATCCGCATCTGCATCAGCATCCGCATCAGCATCCGCATCTGCATCGGCATCAGAATCCGCGTCTGCATCTGCATCAGCGTCGGAATCTGCATCCGCGTCGGCATCCGCATCGGCATCGGCGTCCGCATCCGAGTCAGCATCTGCGTCTGCATCAGCGTCGGCATCCGCGTCGGAATCAGCATCCGCATCTGCATCCGCATCGGAATCCGCATCCGCGTCGGCATCCGCATCGGCATCGGCATCCGCATCCGAGTCAGCATCTGCGTCTGCATCAGAATCTGCATCAGCATCGGCATCGGCGTCAGAGTCGGCGTCAGCGTCGGCATCAGCATCCGCGTCGGAATCTGCATCTGCATCTGCATCGGCATCCGCATCCGCATCGGAATCCGCATCTGCGTCGGAATCATCGGGCGGGTTCGGATTCGTATTGGGATCGGCAGGCGTTGATGCAGTGGCAACGCCAGGATCAAGCCGCGTTAATTCCTGAGGGCGTTCGGCATCAGGGAAATCAATGCCAACCGTTGGGTATCCGGCACCAGGGTCAACGATCTGACCGGTTAAATCGAGGACCACATGTGTGTGCGATCCGCCGCCGCTTCCGCCGGCATCACTTCCGCCAGTGCCACCTGCCTGGGGACCCGCGGCTGGCGCTTCAAGGGTTTGCGTCGGATCCTGCCCATCTGCGATCGCCTGTTGTATAGCGGCAACATTTTGTTGCTGAGTAGCCGTAGGTTCAGTGGTCACGCTGCCCGTACTGTCCCAGTGACTGTCACGGCCAAGGTCCAGTTGCTTGCCATCCGCCAAAGACAAGGTAATTGCACCAGAAGCCCCTGTCTCGACCTGTTCTCCTTCAAGGACCCTGTCACCTTCAACCAATAAACGCTGGCTGCCATCAGGTGCTACTGCAAACACTTGTCCTATTACCGCTTTGACGATCCCAGAGACGCCGCTCATGTGTAGTTCCCTCGATCCTGTTCTCGCCCAATTCATCCACTGACCAGGCGTAGAATGCTAAAAGAGAATTTAATTAGTATTTGTAATGCAACATGTAACAAAGGTAATGAAAGCACGTTCCGGCAGAGGATTTATTGATGCCGCTTCGCTTAAGGACCTTATATTAATAGATGAAGTGAATGAATAGTAGTGCGGGCAGGAATTTAGGTTAAAAAAAAGGGACTTTGTCAATAGTCCCTGTGTCGTACATGATATATATTAAGTAAGTAAAAATGACGAATTATATATATCCCTCATCGTCATCATCGGAAATTAATCCTTCCAGACCACTCAACGAACGACGCGCCTGTGCACGGCTGGTCAGCTTTGCCTGAGCGACCGGTGGCAGATCGGTAATGCTGATGACGCCTTTACTCATCAGCACTTCGATCAGGTCCTCCAGGACGCGAACCATCTCAAGATCGCTCTGCCGCAATTGCAGTAGCGATGCCTCACGAATTTCTCTCTGCCGCATCCATTCGTCAATTTCTGCTGTGCTGACTTCACTTTGTTCTGTCATGGCATGAAAAGGGACAAGCTCCACCTGAATAATACGCCCCGCTTCATCGCGTTCTATGTAGTACATTTTCAGCCTCTTTTTAGCCTGACAGGTTAATTTCCACCCAGGGTGCTGGCATCAGCAAAATAGCGCCCCATTGCGCCATACAGGCCGATATTTTCGAGAACCGCCAGTTCGCCCGCTGTTTCCACACGTTCAGCAATCAGTGGCAAATTAATTTGTCGGGTTGCCCAATAAATGGCCTCGATAAACAGTTTTTTATCTTCTTCACTATCAATATTACGAATGTAGCTACCGTCAACTTTGAGCCAGGCAAGCCCCCACTGCGGCAAATTGCCGATGAGATGGAACCGGCCGCCAAAATGTTGGATCCCTAAACGGCAGCCCAGCGTTTTAAGCCGTTTGACCAGAATAGTGACCCGCTCGGCATCGGGTAGCTCGTTTTCATCCAGTTCCAGCGTCAGGCGCGATGCCAATTGTGGCGCACTCACCAAGGGTTGTAACAGTGCATGAAGGCTTTGGTCATCAGCCACACTGGCACCGCTAATACTCAGTGCAAGTGGCCGGTTTGATTTTTCCATCTCGCGCAGCGTCTGTTGCAACATCACAATATCCATGCGGCGACTGAGATCGAGGCGGTGGATCCACGGCATAAAACGTCCTGCGGGTATCAGCTCGCCCTCCGGCGTTCTGATACGGGCAAGCACTTTATGATGCAAAACAACATGCGCATTGTTGCATTCATAAACCGGCTGCGAGAAAAGCTCGAAAGCACCGTCTGTCAGTACCGCATCCAGACGGGTATACCAGCTATGATGATCCTCTTCGCTATCGTCTGTAACCGTCATATCCGTGCTGGCAAAAAAGCGCATTTCGGTTTCCGCCATCGCCAGCGCCTGGTCTGCCTGCATCAGTATCGTCTGTGGCTTGTCGCCAACATGGAAGGGCACCAGCGCGAAATGGGCGACCGGTGTCACGTCGCTCATTCCTGTTTCTGACAGCGCCTTAAGCTGGGTACTGAGGGTGTTAGTCAGGTTGTCGAGTTCATTATGCAGGAACTGCGGGGCAAGGATGGCAAACTCCCCGCCGCGCACACGGGCCAGGAAACCTTCATTACGGAAGTAATGCTTTTGCAGGCCATTGAGAATATCTGCCACCGCGATCAGCAGCTTATCGGTTTTCGCGCCGCCAAGACGCTGATTAAGGCCGATAAGATCCTGAACCCGCAACAGGATCAGGTGACCCGCGTCATTCTCTTCATCGCTCAGACGCGACTGCAATTGCATATCAAAAGCGCGACGGTTGTTCAGGCCCGTCAGGCTGTCGTGGTAAGCCTCCCGGCGCAAGGATTCGGTGCGCTGCGCCTGCTCGCCAAACAACGCCTCAAGTTGCGTCACCATCAGATTGGTCGCCTCAACGACCCGGCGCAGTTCCGGCGTTTTCGGCAGCGCGGGAACATTGAGAAACTCGCGGCGACAGATAGCCATCGCCTGCTCCACAATGTAGTTAAGCGGTCGCAAGAGACGGCGCAGCAGAAGAGTTACGCCGAGAATAAATAACAAGCTACAGCCGATAAGCCACAAAAAGCTGGCGACCATATTGTCCCAAAGACGCGCCAGGGCAAACATCGGATGGCTAACGACCTCAACCCTGGCAACCTGCGTCCAGCCATGCGTGACAATGGCGTCACCCTCCCCAGGACTCAGATTTACCATGCGGACAAACCAGTCCGGCACGCTGGCGCTTTGCGGATTGTCGGTGCGTTCAATGATGGGTTTGTTGGTTTTAATATCCACCACCCGAATACGGTAAAAATAACCGCTGTCAAAGATGGAGTTAACCATCAGTTCCGTCATTGCCGGATCATCAATATGGGTCGTCAATGACAGCCCCAGCGCCGTTGCCGCATCCTGTGCGTGGGCGCTGAGCTGATTCCGGTATTGCTCCCTGGAACCCTCCAGAGAAACAAAAAAGTTGCCGCAGAAAATGACGAGCGTAAATAAACAGATGCCGATCAGTAGCTGCTTATAAAGGGACATAGCCACATCCTATTCATTAATTTCAAATCCTTCTGCACGCATTCTGGTGAGAAGATCCTGCCAGCGGGAGAGTCGTTTACTGTCCCCCACGCGTTTATTCCCGCCGGATTGCGGCAACCACAGCCCTTCCCCATTAAAAGCATAAACCGGGAGCAGATCTGTACGCTGTGTGGCAGGCAAGATGGCGGTTTTCAGGTTATCCAGTACTAATGGGATCGCATCAGGGGTGGCATACCACGTCACCACCATATGCGCCTGATTTAACTGAAGTGCTTTAACGTAAGTAATACGCAACTGGTTGGCGGGAACTCCCATCTCACGCAGCGTAAAATATTTCGCCAGCGCAAAATCTTCGCAATCCCCTGCCCCTTTACGTAAAAATTCTATCGGCGTTGCCCAATAATCCTGCTGATGCCAGACGACAATGTCATCTTTGAACGCCATTCGGGCATTAAAAAACCGGTTTACCTGATTCAATTTATCCTGAATCGTGCCCTGCGGTGGATTTTTAAGCAAGGCGGCCCACTCATCAATCCGCTGCCTGGCGGCTGGCGTCGCCGGGCCGTAGAGCCGCTCAGTTTGCGTGGAGATGGCGTTAAAATCCCACCCGGCGCCCAGTCCTGGAGAGAAAATAAGCAACACCACCAGCGCGAAGGATAACCCGCGTCGCAGCGTTGCACACAACAAATGACGATGGGGGCGCCGCATACATCAGCCTGTCCGGGCAACGTTGCTAACGGGCATTGTCAGTTGCATGGCGCGCTCAGGTCGCGTCAGCCAGCGTTTACGGTACGCGACATAGCCGGAAAGGTAATGCTCGACATCGTCAATCCTGACGCGATAGCTGTGGTGACGAATAAAAAAGCTGCCGACAATACGCGGCGGATTTTTAAAAAACATGGCCAGCTCCGGCCAGAAAAAACCATTCGCCAGGTAGCGGGCACGGGTTTCCAGCGCCTGGTTGAACACGGTCATGTCGAAGTCCACTAACAGGTGCTGATATGGCGAAACGGCAAGCCGTTCTATCATCCGCGACGCCGCCATCATCAACTCCAGCAACGTGGGGTAAGTGGTAATACGTTCCTGCACAAAATCGAGATGACCGCGCACATTATCCAGACCGAACTGATAATAGCGTTCCAGCGGCCGGTAGAGCGTCAGTTCATTAACGCAGTAACTGAGCCAATGGTCGTGGGCCTGCCAGTGTTTCTGTTCGATAAAATAGTCCATTGCCCGCTCGACCATCTCCAGCCAACGCGGTGTCTTCGTCAACCCATAGAGACGCATCAGGGCAAAGGCGGCTTCCCCGTCGTAATAGATAATGCGGTGCTCCGCCTTGAGTGATAAATCCCCGGCATTGAGCACATGTACGAAGCCCCCGTTCTGCGCGTTCTGCATAAAACCGATGCCAGCCGCCAGCCGCGCCATCGCACCCAGATAGCGCTCGTCATTGGTCAGTTCTGTATATTTCGCCATCGCCAGGATACAGACCGCGTTACCGCCCAGTTTGATCTCATCACCCGTATCTACCAGGAAATCGGCTTCGCCGCCATCGGGCAAGGAGCAGGTACGAATAAACGTGGTAGACAGGGCATCCAGCGCCCGCTCAATAGCCGCAAAATGGGCGGGGTGTTGCGTCACTTCCCACCCTTCGAGCAAGGCGTAGGTCGAGCTGGCATGGCGCAAGGCGTTATAGGTCGGAATGGCGCGATCAAAGCAGGGGAACCAGCCGTAATGATAACGTCCGGAAGGTGTCACCTGGCGTGCCAGGTAATCTGTCGCCGAGTCAATCATCGGCTCCAGGGCAGTCTCCTGCCACTCGGGCAACTGGCGATAGCCGCTGTTACGTCCGTCCGACTCGATGGGCAATACCTGCTCACCATCGCAAAACAGCGCGCGGGTAGTGAAACGCCACAGCGTCTGGTCAGGGTGCTCAGGCCAGTTCAAGACCGCCCCAAAGCGACGACGGGAATAATGGGCAAGGTTACTGGCGTTAGGGGTAGCGACGCCGTGATCGCCGTTATAGAGCAGCGCGTTGGCGGCGATCTCTTGCTCCAGCATGGCATAGCAAAAAGCCGGGTCCAGACTCAGCCCGAAGCGAAAATAGTTCCGTTTGGTCTTCGCCAGACGAGCTTGCAGCGTATCCCAACGTAGCGCGTCGACCTTGTCGACCATGTCAACTCGCAGCCAGCAGGCCTTAAGACCGCTCTTTTTACGCCACTGTTGCAGCGCCTGCGTTCCCTCTTGCCAGGCTTTGTCGAATGTCTCGCCGCAGCCGCGCACAACGTGGGCACGGCTTTTACTGTCGGACACGCTAAAAAAGATGACCCAGGACGGGCACAGAGACGGTTTCGCCGCTACATCCAGCGTTTCCATCACCGGGCGGGTTTGCGCAAGTAAGTGGCTGAGCGACATTTGACTCCTTAATTGCTTCCGGGCATCCCCAGTGCTGAAAATCCTTGTATCATAATAACATTATGAATGCCTGGTTGTGTATTCTGTACATCTATATCTTTGCCCGTTGAGGCGGTGCTGTGAGGCCCTTTTACGCACTTTTTCTGTTGCTGCTTGTCGGTGTGGTCGCCCATGCCGACACGCCGCTACTGTGGAACCAGCCCGCTAACCCGCAGACCTGTCCGGTTGGCGATGACGCCGTGTGGGTTCAGTATGCGGGCGGCGCGGCCTGTATTCGCTACTTTAGTGCGGGCTCCCTGCACGATGCGCCTCTGGCGCTGGTGATGTTTAAAGGCGATCGGGTATCGCTGATTAAGCGCCCGCCAGACCAGATCCCGGCCAATACAGCCGACGCGCAACGCCGCGAGGCGCAGGCCATTTTTCGTCGAAGCGGGCTACCAACATTAATTGTTGCCCGTCCGGGAACCTATGGTTCCAGCGGCAACCACTATCGCCGCCGCCAGGCAGAAGAATTTCTCGCGCTGAATGCCGCCGTAGATGCCATCAAAGCACGCTACGGTATTGCGCGCTTTATCCTCAGCGGACACAGCGGTGGCGCAACGGCCGCATCGGCGCTGCTCACGTTTGGACGCCGGGATATTGACTGTGCCGTGCTCACCTCCGGCGCATGGGGGCTACTGGAACGGGCCGGGCGTATGCGGAAAGAACGTGACGAGGCATCAGCCCCAGGCCTGGACGGCACCGGGCTCGCTAACCCGTGGGATCCCCTCGACCACGTAGCGGGTATAGCGAACGATCCCGCACGATTAATCCTGGTGATCGGCAACCGGCAGGATCGTAACACGCCGTTCGATCTGCAAACCCGGTTCGTACAGGCTTTGCGTGAACATGGCCATCAGGTGAAGCAACTCGAACGCCCCGCCGTCGCGCCGGAATACCATGATTTACAGGGTAATCAGGGGGTTAATGCGATAGCCCTTTGCCCGCACCACGGCACTGCCCTGAATGAGTAAGGATACAACCATGCGCCAGAAACCCCCTCGTCCGCGCAACACTGGCCCCAACACGCCGGGCTGGACCGCCGCAGATCTTACGCAGTTGTTGCCCGGCAGCCTCTGGCACAACCGCCCGGATGCCGCCTGGATTGCGGGCGACATCGCCATTTTGCATGACAACACGCCGTATGACCGCCCTTGTCTGTTCGTTGCGATCGACACCGATACCTGGCTGCAAGGCTCAGGTAATACCGGTATTTACGCGGGCTGGAAGGATACGCACACCCTGCTGCCAGAGCAGGCTTCCCGCTACTGCGGCGCGATTGTCCAGCGCAAACTCGCAGGCCTGCCGCCTGGCTTTCCACAACTGGTGGTAGGTGACAGTTATCAGGCGCTTCACTTACTGGCCGAAGAAGCACGGCGGCGTTTTAACGGCAAACTGGTGGCCGTCACAGGTACCGTCGGCAAAACCTCGACCAAAGAGATGCTGGAGGCGATCCTGACCGACAACCTGTCTGTGATAGCCAGCCGCGGCAATCACAACACCCGTACCGGCGCCTCCGTCACCCTGGCGCGTGCAGTATCGAACCCACAGGCCGTCGTGATGGAAGTGGCCATCTCCGCGCTCTGGATGCGTAATGGAGGCGTCGGGCATCGCATTAAGCCGCACATCGTTATCATTACCGAAATCGGGATGACTCAGGTGGGCAAGAACGTGACCACCCTGAATGACGTGGCACGCTATAAGGCGCGCATCAGTCATGGTCTTATCCCCGGTGGCTACGCCATTTTGCACCGCGATATGGCCGAGTATGCGACTGTCGCGGCAAGCGTTGAACGCGACGGCGCGCGGATTATCAGTTACGGATTCACCCCGGACGCAGATGTACGTATCACCGGGATAACACCAGACGACAACGGAAGCAGAGTCACGGTCACTTTTCATAAGCAGGTCGTCAGCTACCGGCTGGCCGTGCCCGGTAACGGTGGCGCGCTCAATTCGGTTGCATCGCTGATTGCCGCCGATCTGCTGGGCGTGAACCTGTCGCAGATTATCGCAGGCCTTGAGGGTTATCGCAGCGATGGTCAGCATCTGTGCATTACCCCGTTGTCCCTGCCTGGCGGCGGCACAGCCACGCTGATTAATGACAGTTACAACGCCGAATATCTTTCCATGCTCAATGCGTTTGCGGTGGCGGCGCAACGTGCCCGTGCTCATGGCGGGCGTGTCATTGCCCTGCTGGGACGCATTGTTAATCTCGGCGATCAGAGCCAGGCCATTCACCGTTCTCTGGCGACGCCATTACTGGAAGCTGGCTGCCAGCACGCCTTTCTGCACGGCGAGGAGATGAAGGCATTATATGAGACACTGCCGGAAGCCACGCGGGGTGGTCATTTTCTGACGGCGCAGGCGCTGGTTGACGCCGCCGCCCCGTCGCTGCGCCCCGGCGATATCGTGCTGGTAAAAGGCAGCGTGCGAAACTCGGATTTCAGGCAGGTTGTCAGTCTACTGAAAACCCGACTTGCCGCCCTGCCCGCGCTGCGTAAAGGGCACACCGCGCGCCTGCTGATCAACCTCTCGACCGGTGAGCAACGCGTCGCGGAACGGGCCGATAGCCCCTTTGCGTCGCACTACCTCAGCCAGTTACTGCTGGCCTGTTGTGTCGCCGATCGCCTGTTAAATAAAAAAACCACCCTGGAGACCGCCATCACCGTGCGGGAGATCGCGGCGGATATCCTGAAAGGTAACCCGGCGCTGACACTCAGGCAGGGTGACAAACTGACCGTGAAGTCCCTGCTACAGGGAATGTTGCTACATAACGCCTGCGATGCGGCCATTAACCTGGCAGAGCATCTGGCTGGCAGCAGTGCAAAAGCGCTGGCCCAGTTGCGGGAACTGAGCGCCACTATCGGCATGCCGCACACGCATATGAATACCGTCTCCGGTCGCGTGCGCCCAGGGCAGCGCACGGCACTTTTGGATATCGCCAGGCTTGTGCGCCATTTCTACCAGCGCTATCCGCATCTGTTGCCGTGGTTTTGCGAACAGGAAGCCGTCATCGGCGAGCGCATCTATCGCAAAACTGGCAATCTGCACAGTAACGGCAGCGCGTGGGGGCAATTCAGTGCCGGAAACTGGGGTTTCGCGCTGCAATGGTTTTCAGGCGAACTTTGGCTGGCCTGCGCGGCGGGAGCAAACGATGCTTTCCACCTTGATTATCTTCTGGATGAACTGCTGGCGCAGGCCGATACCGCCCATCAACCGGTCGCCTGTGCCCCCAGCGTTCGCCAGATTGACTCACCGACGGCGACGCTGACATTTCTGGGGGATACCTATTTCGGTGAGTGGTACACCGCCCGGCGTAAGGCCCGCGGTATTGATGACGCACTCCAGCGCTACGGCTATGACTATAGTTTTGCGGCTATCGCACCCCTTCTTCACAACAGCGACATGACGCTTGCCAACTTTGAAGCGGCGCTGACCACCGATCTCAGCGCCAGTCTTGCTGGCCGTAAACCGTTCTGCCTGACAGGCGATCCGGCCGCCTCTGTCGCCGCCCTGCGCAAACAGGGCATCAATGCGGTGGCGCTGGGCAACAATCACGCGATGGACGCCGGGTTACCCGGTCTGTATAGCACGCTGACAGCGTTTCGCGAGGCGGGAATCGCCTGCGTGGGCGCCGGGATAAACGCGCAGCAGGCGCAAGCGCCGCTGGTCGTCACCGTGGGCAAGCGGACGTACAAGATTTTCAGCGCCTACTGGTATCGACGTTATATGGAAGAGGAGTGCGCCTTTTATGCCCGCCCTCGCCGCGCGGGCGTCGCCTGTATCAGTGGTGGGCTGATTGAACAGCTTCGCAAAGAGAAAGCGAGCGCTCACCCCGCCACGCTGATTGTTCTTGCTCACTGGGGGCTGGACTACCGCTGGACCACCGCCCGGCAGCGCACCCTGGCTAAGCAACTGAGTGATGCCGGTGCCGATCTGATTATTGGCTCCGGGCCCCATATGGCAGGCGAAGCGACGCAGCAGGATCAAAGCCTGGTGATTTACAGCATCGGTAATGCAGTGTTTAACAGTAACGGTGAATATCAGGAGCGCGGCATGCCGGCTTACGGTTTTATCGTTCGTCTGTTAGTGGGTACCCGGCAGCCGCAAATTCAGTTGCTGCCCATCTTTACTGATAATAAAAAGACCTTCTGGCAGCCCCGTCCGGTGAATGAGGTGGAGTTTTCAACGCTGATTACGCATCTGACGCAACAGGGAATGCCTGTTATTCGGGAAGGAGAAACGGGCACGGGCTGGCGTGCGCTGACTGTCGATAATGAATGCAGGCTGGTCATGTCGCTTAGTGAGTGCTTTGGCGAAAGTTAACACCGCTCTGGCATAAAAAACGGCATCTTACACAGTGGATATCCCACTTTTCAGATGCCGTTTACTTATTTTGACCGGATACTTATCGCCTTTTTAACGGGCTATAAGTCCCTAAGGTATTAATTGTGCTGTGATTTCATCGCACTTAGCTTGTAAAAGCTCTCTGTATTTCGGGATCTCTTCAGTCTGGCACTGGAGGACTATGCAATATCCCTCAATCCATACTTTTATATCCTGATTCACAAAGTGGCTTTGAAAAATACGCGCCCATTCGTCACTCGGTACACCTTCAAGTTCGAAATATTTAAGCGCGCCGTTCCCACGTAAACTGCGATGCTCATCCAATCCAATTATTTTCATTTTATTCATCCTTAAGCAAAACCATAGAAATAGTAATGCCTGAAAGATGAACAAATTAAGGAGATTATAAAAAGAATATTAAAATAAAACTTAACTCAAACTCTCATATATTAAACCTGAAAATTTCAGTTAATGTGGCGTAATAATATAAGTATCAATAAAGGATAAAGAGATATCACTGACGTGCGCAAAAGAGCAAACGCAGCCAGCCGACGTTTGCTCAAACATAAAGGAGGGTTTTCACATCTGTTCGGTGAACATCGGCAGGCGAATTTACGTCACGCTGCGATACACCGGGACTCGCCGGGTAGTACCCGTCAGGTTGTCAAAGATATCCACTTCCGCCGTGGCGATCGCCATACCGCTTTTTCGCAACCGTTGCACATCGGCAGCAATACGCTGGATCCCAAACCAGAAAAGCCCGTCAAGCGCTGTAACCGGCAGCCCTCTTTCCAGCGCCAGTTTGAGTCGTTCGCGTGGAGCTTTTACCTCTTTGGCGATTTGCTGATAAGGCGTAGCCACTGACCCGGAGGCATCTACCCGCCGGATACGGGTTGAAAGGCGATACTGGAATGCATCCGGTATATCGCTTAAATCGGTTTTCAGGGTATAGACGCAGCCGAAACGTTTACCGTTGAAAATAACGTTTTTCTGACCGATTTGTAGCTCATCACGCAGGCTGGCAATCAACTGCGGCGCGCGAATTAACAATAAGCGAAAAGGAAGCTCAAAGCTGGTCACGTAATCGACGTTGAGCAGCGCAATGCGTAATCGCTCTTCGGCGTTCGCCTGCGTCTGACGGCACTCGTCAAGCGTGTCTGCCCACTGGCGAGCGATACGGGGAGATTCATTCAGTTCGGTGAAGCTATATTTTTCGATTTCATAATCAATACGATCCACCACTGCGTCTCCCTCATTCCTGCGGATAAGTGTAAATCTGCCGGGCGGTTATTTTAGCAACGAAGCGGCGTGGTCGAAAGCACTCTTGTTTTAAGATATCCCGACGCCATACCAACAGAAAAACGGGGTATCTGAAGATACCCCGCTCAGGGAGGGACGTTATGACGGGACGGTCAGCGCGCCATTAACGCAAATACACCCCAGCCCAGGAACTCACGCGTCCAGCTAACATGGCGTTTTGGCGCTGCCGTAAGCGTCGCACGAATCTCTGGCGCGAAATCATCATCAGGGTTGGCCTCAAGCCAGCGGCGCATCGTCAGCCACTTCGCCGCTTCATACCGGTCCCACCCTTCCTGGTCTGCCAGTACCATCTCGACGACGTCAAAACCCAGCTCATCAAATGATGCGACAAGCTCAGGTAGCGTGTGAAAGTCTGCTATCGCATTGGCGAAACAGGCCTGGGCTACCTCTTCCGTTGGCGGTAGCTGCCGCCAGTAAGGCTCGCCAATAAGGATAATCCCTTCGGGGCGAAGGCTTTTTTGTAACAGCGCGATAGCCCCTGCTACCCCGCCACCAATCCAGGTTGCGCCCACACAGGCTGCCACATCACATTTTTCATCCGTGACAAAACCTGCCGCATCGCCATGAATAAATGTCACGTTTTCGCTGACGCCAAGTTCTTCGCTACGCTGTTTCGCCTGTTCGCTGAAAAGCTGGCTCATATCAACGCCGACGCCGGTGATGGCATAATCGCGCGCCCAGGTACAGAGCATTTCACCCGAACCGCTGCCAAGATCAAGTATGCGCATGCCCGGTTTCAGGCGTAGTACCGCACCGAGTGTCGCGAGTTTTTCTGGCGTAAAGGGGTTATGAATGCGGTGTTCGCTTTCGGTGATCGTGAAAATACGGGGGATATCCAATGCAGAAATTCCTTTTACTGTTGATGTAACGACCAATAACCTTAAAGGTTGTGGTGATTAAAAATATATCACCTTAACCTAAACGTTATCTCAACAGTACGAAATATCGCCTGCATGTTTCGTGATAATGACCGCATTCATACGCCAAAATGATTAATCTGCCGTGTGAAAAATGCCCTCTTTGGAGCGGTGTCATGAGACTGTCGCATCCGCCCAGGCGAGAGCTTCCCCCATTGCATCAACAGCCGCCCAGCCTGGAATATTCAGTTTTTTTGCCTGTTGCTGTACCGCTTCCCATTCACGGCGCTCATAACTTTGTACAAGGCTAAGCAGGTCATAAAGCGTACCCTGTTTGTGCACCAGCGCATTGCGAACGGATAAAGGAAGTGTTATTTGCTCGAAAATTTCCTCAAGCGGGATCTCCAGCATGGCATCCAGTAATGAAAACAATCCGCATAAGAATGCCTCCTGCGCACAACACGTTGAATGTGTACGCGCAACAATGATTTCGCAGAATTTAGCCCTGGACAGGGAAAGATGATAAAGCTCGTTAGTGTCTTTATTAGAGAGATTGGCCAGGCAAACCAGCGAAACAAAGCGAGTTAATTCACTTCGCCCCAAATAGATAGCAATTTTTTTGAGCGTTAAGTTGTCGACAGCGCTTATGCCACTAACGCGATGCACAATATTTTTGGCATATTTTAAGATCTTGTAAGTCAACGATAAATCATGTTCGAGTATACGCCCGATTTTATCAAAATCTAACTCTGGCGCGTTAACTTCGCTCATCAACTGGAAGAGGTGTGCAGCTTTGTGTGGCAGGCGTTTGCTCTGAATAATTTCCGGCTTACTGTAAAAATAACCTTGAAACAAATGGAAGCCCTGGTCTTTATATTGTTTAAACTCGTCATATGTTTCGATTTTTTCCGCCAGCAGATTTTTTGTTTTTAACTGCAATGCATGACGTTTCAGAAATCCATTGATTTCTTCAAACGAATTTGCCTTAACGTCAAATTTCAGGATAGTTATATAGGGTAAAAAACGATCCCACGCCTCGTCCATCGCAAAATCATCTAATGCCAGCGTATAGCCTGAGGCGAAGAGATAGCGCACGGCCTCGAACAGCGCATCATCAGGGACAGCATCTTCCAATATTTCAATGACGACGCGTTCGCGAGGTAAGATGTCAGCCATCCCCTGAACAATCATTTGATAGGGGAAATTAATATAAGAGATGTTCTCCCCTACAAAGCGAAAAGTTGGGATACCCAGGAACTGGTCGGAGATCATCTGGCTGGTCGCATAATCGGCCGGTACGTTTGGAAAATAATTATTCATTCCAGAACGAAAAAGGAGCTCATAGGCTACGGTATGCAAGTCACGATCGAATATCGGCTGTCTGGCAACGAAAGAGTCCATAGCTTCCCCCTAAGTATCCATTAGATTAAGTGAACCAGAAATTAAATTTAACTTTAATCCGATTGTTCATTTATTTAATTGAGTTATTTGAAAGATACTTATTCTCGCGTAGCCATGATCAGGCTAAGTAAATTTCCCCCAGGCGTTCAGTTTCAGAGAATACAATTAGCCTGCAAACCAAATTCCATGAAAATTATGCAAATCCATTTTAATAGCAAATTATTATCATCTCATTCACTGCCAGTTAAACTTATAAATGATGTTATACGCAGTTTTATGGCAAAAATGAGAGACATCGCAATTTTTGAAGTGATAACAATGAAGGCATAACTCACAAATACAGGTTTGCTGTTCGGTAAAAAGCACTGTTTTCAGGTCGGTGATGCATACCTCTTGAAAAGACACCCCCACTGACAATGCTGTATCGACTCGCCTGTCCATTCGCAGTGGCGAGCACAAAACGTGCGACCGATCACAAAATAACCTTGTAATTCAACGGTCAAATTACAGGTTTCAATCCTGTGACAACGCGTCGCTCAACGGGCATTTATTCCGCAAAGAAATTAATCTGTCGCCAAAGCCCGACACTCTGTAAGTTGCGGAAAGTATTTAAAAAAATGCCCCTTGTAAGGCGCAAAATTTAGGCGTACATTAGCCCCGTCTGATGCGATACGCATCAAGAATTCTGAGATGGAGCTGTGGCCGAAAGGGAGAAAATTCCCATTTTCAATTTGGCGTAGTTTCACCTCTCTATACTCAGTCCTGATCTGGTCATGAATGCATACGTATGTATGCGGAGCGATGAAGCGTGAAATATTTCTTTATGGGCATTTCGGTGATGGTCATTGTTTGGGCCGGTACATTTGCCCTGATGATCTGAGCAACGTTCGTAGAACGAAAAGAAGAACAGGAGCCATTTGGCTCCTGTTTTCATTTGTGAAAAGGCCTGTGTGCCCAGGCTTACTGCTCTGTGTCTTCCGCCGTGGATTTTGTGGTAGCGGGAAGCAGACCATCGGCGCGGAACATCGCTTTGATGCCCCTTACCGCCTGGCGAATACGATCGCGGTTTTCAATCAGGGCAAAACGCACATGCGTATCGCCATAATCACCAAACCCAATGCCCGGCGACACGCAAACTTTGGCATCCTGTAGCAGCTTCTTAGCAAACTCCAGCGAACCCATGGCGGCATAAGGTTCAGGGATTTTCGCCCAGACGTACATTGACGCCTTTGGCATTTCGACCATCCATCCGGCTTCATGCAGGCCTTTTACCAGCACATCGCGGCGACGCTTATACTGTGCGGCAATATCATGCACGCACTGCTGGTCGCCTTCGAGCGCGGCGATGGCTGCCACCTGCAGCGGCGTAAAGGTACCGTAGTCGTGGTAGCTTTTAATACGCGCGAGCGCATTCACCAGCGTTTTATTGCCGACCATAAAGCCGATACGCCATCCCGCCATGTTGTAGCTTTTTGAGAGCGTAAAGAACTCAACCGCCACGTCGCGAGCACCGGGAACCTGCATGATCGACGGCGCTTTCCAACCGTCATAGACGATATCCGCATAGGCCAGGTCGTGAACGACCAGCACATCATAGCGTTTTGCCAGAGCGACCACTTTTTCAAAGAACTCCAGTTCTACGCACTGCGCGGTAGGGTTGGAGGGGAAGCCCAGAATCATCATCTTCGGTTTAGGGTAGCTTTCGCGGATCGCGCGCTCCAGCTCATTGAAGAAATCAACGCCTTCCACCAGCGGCACAGAACGCACCTGAGCCCCGGCAATCACCGCACCGTAAATGTGAATCGGGTAGCTCGGATTGGGCACCAGAACCGTGTCGCCATGGTCCAGGGTTGCCAGCATCAGATGCGCCAGCCCCTCTTTTGAACCGATGGTGACGATCGCTTCGCTTTCCGGATCGATATCGACCTGATAGCGATCCTGATACCAGCGAGAAATGGCACGGCGCAAACGCGGAATGCCGCGCGACGTGGAATAACCGTGCGTGTCCGGGCGCTGGGCAACAGTACAGAGTTTTTCAACGATATGGGCCGGTGTCGGACCGTCAGGATTACCCATGCTGAAATCGATAATATCTTCGCCGCGCCGACGCGCAGCCATTTTCAGTTCAGCCGTGATATTGAAAACATAAGGGGGGAGACGATCGATACGCGTAAAACGGCGTTCAGGACTGAATTCAGCCATAACTTCCTCAGATTAACGTTAGCGCCCGGACCGTCCGAGCGACGCCGCCACGGTTGTGGCGTTTCCTGAACATAGCCTGAAAAAAAACCTGCTGTCGAGAGGAAATGTGAAAAAATTTTACGTCTAAAAAAGGGGAAGCCAAAAAAATGCGCAAAACAAAACCCTGGCAACAAGAGAAAATATACACCCTCAAATTTAACAAGCTGATATCAATGAAGTTACGTTCTAATAAGGCATTTTTTCACATGTGGCGAAACATCTTCCGACCGGTATCAATCCCCTTTTAAGGAAGGGGGTTTTCCTCATTGCCAAATACGCGCACCTGACTGGTCATTGGCGGCGATGTTTTTTATCATAGCTTTTTCACGCCTTTTACATGAGCCTTCCCGTGCACGAAATATTCAACATGCTGCTGGCGGTATTTGATCGCGCGGCGCTGATGCTGATCTGCCTTTTCTTTCTGATCCGTATCCGCCTGTTCCGCGAGTTACTGCATAAAACGGCGCACACGCCAAAAGAGTTGCTCGCCGTCACGGCTATCTTCTCAATGTTTGCGCTGTTCAGCACCTGGTCCGGCGTACCGGTCGAAGGCTCGCTGGTAAATGTGCGCATTATTGCGGTGATGTCCGGCGGCATCTTATTTGGCCCCTGGGTGGGCATTATTACCGGCGTTATCGCCGGGATACACCGCTATCTGATTGATATCGGCGGCGTAACAGCCGTACCCTGCCTGATTACCAGTATTATTGCCGGTGTTCTCTCTGGCTGGATAAATCGCAAAATCCCTAAGCAAAAGCACTGGAGCGTGGGCATCATCGCCGGGATGTTGTGCGAAACCCTGACCATGACGCTGGTGGTACTTTGGGCGCCGTCGACCGCACTGGGCCTGGATATCGTATCGAAAATTGGCGTGCCGATGATTCTGGGTAGCGTCTGTGTGGGCTTTATCGTTTTGCTGGTACAAAGCGTGGAAGGTGAAAAAGAAGCCATTGCCGGACGCCAGGCCAAACTGGCGCTGGATATCGCCAATAAAACCCTGCCGCTGTTTCGCAACGTCAATAGCGAATCCCTGCGTCAGGTATGCGACATCATTCGCCGCGATATTAATGCCGACGCCGTGGCCATCACCAACGCCGACCATGTGCTGGTGTATGTCGGCGTGGGCGAAGACAACTACCGGGACAGTGACGATATCATTAGCCCGACAACACGCCAGGCGATTGATACCGGGGAGATCATCATTAAAAACAATGATGAAGCCCACAGAACGCCGCAGATCCACTCAATGCTGGTGATCCCGCTATGGGAAAAGGGGATCGTCACCGGCACGCTTAAAATCTATTATTGCCATGCGCATCAAATCACCTCCTCGCTGCAGGAGATGGCGGTTGGTCTGTCGCAAATTATCTCTACGCAACTGGAAGTTTCCCGTGCCGAGCAGCTACGTGAGATGGCCAATAAAGCGGAACTGCGCGCATTGCAAAGCAAGATTAACCCACACTTTCTTTTTAACGCCCTCAATGCGATTTCATCCTCTATCCGTCTTAATCCGGACACCGCCCGTCAGTTGATTTTCAATCTGTCGCGCTACCTGCGCTATAACATTGAATTAAAAGACGATGAGCAGATTGATATCAAAAAAGAGCTCTATCAAATCAAAGACTATATCGCTATTGAACAGGCCCGTTTTGGCGACAAGTTGACGGTCATTTATGACATTGATGAAGAGGTGAGCTGTGTTATTCCCAGCCTGCTGATTCAGCCGCTGGTCGAAAATGCCATCGTTCACGGTATTCAGCCCTGTAAAGGAAAAGGGGTAGTGACCATCAGCGTGGCGGAGTGCGGCAACCGCGTGCGTATTGCCGTACGCGATACGGGGAACGGCATTGCACCCGAGATGATCGCCCGTGTGGAAGCCGACGAAATGCCGGGTAATAAAATCGGTTTGCTCAATGTCCACCAGCGCGTGAAGTTACTGTATGGCGAGGGGCTGCATATCCGCCGCCTGACGCCGGGTACCGAAATTGCGTTTTATGTGCCCTTGCACACCACACCTGTGACCACGCCGGCCACGCTGTTGCCTTAACGGGGGAAGTGAATGAAGGTCATCATTGTTGAAGATGAATTCCTGGCGCAACAGGAGTTGAGCTGGCTTATCAAAACGCACAGCCAGATGGACATTGTGGGTACATTTGAGGACGGTCTCGACGTGCTGAAATATTTACAGCACAACAAAGTGGACGCCATTTTCCTTGATATCAACATCCCGTCCCTGGACGGAGTCCTTCTGGCGCAGAATATCAGTCAGTTCGCCCATAAACCGTTTATCGTGTTCATTACCGCCTGGAAAGAGCATGCGGTAGAAGCATTCGAACTGGAAGCGTTTGACTATATTCTCAAACCGTATCAGGAATCGCGCATTATTAGCATGTTGCAAAAGCTGGAAACAGCCTGGCAGCAACAAACCGGCACCAGTGCCAGCCCTGCCCCACGCGAGAATGCGACAATCAACCTGGTGAAAGATGAACGCATCATCGTCACCAGTATTCACGATATCTATTACGCAGAAGCGCATGAAAAGATGACGTTTGTCTACACCAAACGTGAATCCTATGTCATGCCAATGAATATTACGGAGTTTTGCAGCAAGCTCCCGGCGGCGCACTTTTTCCGCTGCCATCGCTCCTACTGCGTCAATTTGGATAAAATTCGCGAAATTGAGCCCTGGTTCAATAACACCTATATCGTGCGGCTGAGAGACCTGGATTTCCAGGTACCCGTCAGCCGCAGTAAGGTAAAAGAATTCAGGCAGTTAATGCATCTTTAGAGATAATACCCCAGCGACTGGCGCAGGTGCGCGCCGGCGCCGAGCAGGCCTGGGTTATCATGCGTGATCAGGAAGACCGGGATGTCTTGTACGTAGGATTTGAAGCGACCTTTATCTTCAAAACCACCGCGGAAACCGGAGGCGGTAAAGAAATCCAGGAAGCGCGGCACGATACCGCCCGCGATATAGACACCGCCAAACGTACCGAGATTGAGCGCCAGGTTGCCGCCAAAACGCCCCATAATGACGCAAAACAGCGACAGCGCGCGGCGACAATCGATACAGCTATCCGCCAGGGCACGTTCGGTGACATCTTTCGGTTGCAGGTTTTCCGGCAGCCGTCCGTCCGATTTCACGATTGCGCGGTACAAATTGACCAGCCCCGGACCGGACAGAACACGCTCGGCAGACACATGGCCGATCTCCGCGCGCAGCTCCTCCAGAATAATGCCCTCTTCTTCGCTGTTCGGCGCGAAATCCACGTGTCCGCCTTCACCCGGCAGGCTGACCCAGCGCTTATCGACATGCACCAGATGTGATACGCCAAGGCCCGTGCCCGCGCCATAGACCGCGATTGGCTTGCCCTCAACCGGCTCACCGCCGCCGAACTGAGTCAGATGCTCTGGTTTCAGCATCGGCACCGCCATAGAGACAGCGGTGAAATCGTTAATGATTTCCAGATGTGCGAAGCCAAGGTTTTTTTTCATCTCTGCGATAGAGAAAGCCCAGGTGTGGTTGGTCATCGCCACCCAGTCACCGGTAATAGGGCAAGCGATGGCGATACAGCCATCTTTTACCTCTGCCTTATGCTCATCGAGGTACACGCGTACCACCGCCTCAAGGCTGGGATAATCAAGGCCGGAATAGGTTTTGGCCTGGGAGATGGCTCCGCTACTGAGATCGCAGAGCGCTAATCGTGCGTTCGTGCCGCCCACGTCCCCTACTAAAGCATATTTTGTCATTCTTTTACGGCTCCGCTAAAGTCAGAATAAATCTTTGGCACACTGTAAATTCAAGGCGCTGTAACGACAACGAACATAGCATGAGTGCCCCGGGATTATCGATCTTCGTCACAAATTAACGTAACGGTTTCAGCAATATCTGCACTCGCCGGATATTTTCCACGAGCGTGCTGTGACCTCTGTGCTCAGTTAAAAGGAAATGAACATGCTCCATCCGCGAGCCCGAACGATGCTGCTACTGGCGCTTCCCGCGCTGATTATCGGTGTCGCATCCAGTCTGGTGTTATTGCTGGTCATGAAAGTGGCCGCCGTTCTGCAATTGATACTGTGGAATGGGCTGCCTTATCGTCTGGGTTTTACCCCTGACTCCCCTTTCTGGGTGATTATGATGCTGACCCTGACCGGGCTGGCGGTCGGCCTGGTGATTCGTTACAGCGCCGGACACGGCGGCCCGGATCCGGCAACCGAGCCGCTGATTGGCGCACCTGTACATGTCACTGCCCTGCCCGGCCTGCTGGTTGCCCTGGTACTTGGCCTGGCCGGTGGCGTGAGCCTTGGGCCGGAGCATCCTATTATGGTGCTCAATATTGCCCTGGCTGTGGCACTGGGTGGAAAATTGTTCCCGCGCGTTGCCCCTCTCGACTGGACTATTCTCGCCTCTGCCGGAACCATTGGCGCACTGTTTGGCACCCCCGTGGCAGCCGCGCTGATTTTCTCCCAGACACTGAATTCAAATACTGACCTGCCGCTATGGGACCGCCTGTTCGCCCCGCTGATGGCCGCCGCCGCAGGCGCCCTGACCACCGGGCTGTTTTTCCATCCCCACTTCGCTCTGCCTGTTGCGCATTATCCGCAAATGCATCTGGTCGATATCATCAGCGGTGCGGTCGTCTGCGCCATCGCGATTGCGCTGGGGATGGTAGCGGTCTGGTGCCTGCCACGTTTGCACCAGTTGATGCATCGCCTGAAAAGCCCGGTACTGATGCTCGGGATCGGCGGCTTTATTCTGGGCGTGCTCGGCGTTATTGGCGGCAATATAACCCTGTTTAAAGGGCTGGATGAGATGCAGCAAATGGCGTTCGCGCAGACCTTTACCGTAACGGATTATCTGCTATTCGCAGTGATAAAACTGGCGGCGCTGGTGGTTGCGGCGGCCTGTGGTTTTCGCGGCGGGCGCATCTTCCCGGCGGTGTTTGTTGGCGTCGCTCTCGGCCTGATGCTGCATGAACATGTCAACGCCGTCCCGGCAGCAATCACTATTTCGTGTGCCATTCTCGGCATGGTGCTGGTCGTCACCCGCGACGCCTGGCTGAGCCTGTTCATGGCTGCCGCCGTGGTGCCGGATACCAGTCTGCTGCCCCTGTTATGCATTGTGATGTTACCCGCCTGGCTGCTGCTGGCAGGAAAGCCGGTAATGATCGCACCACGCAAAAAATAGTGCGTAACGGCAGAATTTAGCAGAGGAAATCAGCGAGAACCGGCAAGCTGGTGTAAGCTCGAAGACCACGTGTGTAAACGTATACACTGACATTAAGGGCATATGTATGGTTTATCTGGCCTCCGGGGATCGCTATCAGAAAATGGAATTTCGCCGCTGCGGTGACAGTGGTCTTAAGCTTCCGGCAATCTCACTTGGACTGTGGCATAACTTTGGCGATGCCACACTCATTGAAAATAGCCGTCAGCTACTCAGACATGCTTTCGATTTGGGGATAACCCATTTCGATATCGCCAATAACTACGGGCCGCCTCCCGGCTCTGCCGAGCGCAATTTTGGTCGTCTGCTGCAGGAAGATTTTTTGCCTTATCGGGATGAACTGATCATCTCGACCAAAGCAGGCTATACCATGTGGGATGGCCCCTATGGGGACTGGGGTTCACGCAAATACCTGATTGCCAGCCTCGATCAAAGCCTGCGCCGGATGGGGCTCGATTATGTCGATATCTTCTATCACCACCGTCCGGACCCAGAAACGCCGCTGAAAGAGACCATGCGAGCGCTGGACCACGTTGTCCGCCAGGGCAAGGCGCTGTATGTCGGTCTGTCGAATTACCCGGCCGATTTGGCGCGCCAGGCCATTGAGATACTCAATGATCTGGGCACGCCCTGCCTTATCCATCAGCCCAAATATTCGATGTTCGAGCGTTGGGTGGAAGACGAGCTGTTGACTGTGCTGCAACAAGAAGGGGTCGGCAGCATTGCGTTTTCGCCGCTGGCAGGCGGACAGCTTACCGACCGTTATCTGAATGGTATTCCGGCAGATTCACGCGCCGCCAGCGGTAGCCGTTTCCTCAATCCCGATCAGATTACGGATGAAAAGCTGGCAAAAGTCCGCAAGCTGAATGATCTGGCGGTTGCCCGTGGGCAAAAATTATCGCAAATGGCGCTGGCATGGGTTCTGCGCGGGGACAAGGTGACCTCCGTGCTGATTGGCGCCAGTAAAACCAGCCAGCTCGATGACGCCGTCGGCATGCTGGCTAATCGCCAGTTCAGCGAAGCGGAATGCGCCAACATCGACGCGATCCTGAACAGCGCAAAATAACAGCACTTTTAGCAAAAAGTGCTGTCACTGCGGATTTAGGAGTTCCGCCGAAGATGCGGGCATAAACGTTACATAATATTGCTGCAACAGACCCGATCGCGAAGGAGAAAACTATGTTCAGGTCACTGATTCTCGCAGCAGTATTAATGGCATGTGCCCCGCTGGTCGCTAACGCTGGCGAAATAACACTGCTGCCTTCTGTAAAATTGCAAATTGGCGATCGCGACAATTACGGCAATTATTGGGACGGCGGACGCTGGCGCGACCGCGACTACTGGCATCGTAATTACGAATGGCGTGACCATCGCTGGCGTATGCATGACCGTGGCTACCACCGTGGCTGGGATAAACGTGATGCTTACGAACGCGGTTACCGTGAGGGCTGGAATGATCGCGATGATCGTCGCGGCCCGGGACGTGGTCACGGCCATGGTCACTGGCGTTAACAAACAGGCTATAAGCAAAAAGGAGCGCATGCGCTCCTTTTTCTTTGCCAATATTTAGCGTTATACCCCTAAAGCGGTTCCCACCAGCAGCCAGCCATTTAGCGCCACCACCAGGATCACAATCAGCCAGCCAACGCGCTTGACCGTCGGCGTATTCACCAGTTCCCCCATTAACCCGCGGTCACTGGTAAAGATCAGCAATGGCACCAGCGCCAGGGCGATGCCGAAACTGAGCAGTACCTGGCTCATCACCAGAATGCGTGTGGGATCAAGCCCCATCAGGATAACGACAAACGATGGCATCATGGTGATGGTCCGGCGTACCCATAATGGAATGTGGAAACGCACAAACCCCTGCATCACCACCTGCCCGGCCAGCGTCCCTACCACGGTGGAAGAAAGCCCGGCAGCCACCAGGCTCAGGCCAAACACGGTAGCCGCCGCATGACTGAGCAGCGGTTCAAGCGTTAAATAGGCTTCGTCCAAATCGGCAATGCCGGTATGACCATTGAAGTGAAATGCGGCAGCGGCAGTCGCCATCATCGCCAGATTGACGAATCCGGCGATAGTCATCGCGATACCCACATCCCATTTGGTCGCGGAATACCGCTCGCGGCGCGTTCCCTCATGCAGATACTGGGTCAATGAGGAGTGCAGGTAAATCACGTGCGGCATGATTGTTGCCCCTAACACACCGGCGGCAAGAAACACGGCTTCGGTACCCGGCAGGCTTGGGATCAAGATGCCTTTACTGAGCGGAGCCAGTTCAGGACGTGAGAAAACCAGCTCAACAATATAAGCCGCCGCAACAAACAGCAGCAGCCCACCAATGACTTTTTCCAGCGGTTTCTGCCCGCGGCGTTGCAGCATCAGAATTAAAAAAGTGGCAATACCGGTCAGTACCGCACCTTGTAACAGCGACACGCCGAGGATCAGCTTAAAACCGATGGCGGCGCCGATAAACTCGGCAAGGTCCGTGGCCATGGCGATAATTTCCGCCTGTACCCAGTAAAACCAGACCAACGGACGCGGGTAATGGTCGCGAATTTGTTCTGCGAGGTTCTTACCCGTAGCAATCCCTAATTTTGCTGACAGCAGTTGAATCAGCATGGCCATCAGGTTCGCCCAGACAACCACCCACAGCAGTTGGTAACCGAAGCTGGCCCCGGCCTGAATATTAGTGGCGAAGTTACCCGGATCGATATACCCGATCGCCGCAATGAACGCAGGTCCCATTAACGCGAGCTTTAACTTGCGCGCTGCACGTCCACTGCTACTCTCAACGCGACTGTTGTTCATTTCTTGCCCCTAAATATAGCCTTTGCTATGTTTCATGCTACCAAAATGAGAATGATTATCAAGTTCATTTAGAGTAGATTCGATTGATTTCTTCGATAGTCAGAAACGATGACGGGCCGGATGTTTTTAAGACAGGGACGATGGGATGCAAATCACACCGTCTTGTTAAGAGTTTAGCATTACAGTGCAACTTTTCATTCTTTTACTTAACATAACAGAAATGTATGGCGGATCACTATTTTTGAGTCTGGTCACAGGTCATTAATATACTGTGTGTTTGATCTCGTTTTCTTTCCGCTTGTTACATAGAATGTGCACGAAATTTCTACCCGTCTCATATTTGGAGCAAATATGTCCCGCGTTCTGCACTTTGTTCTGGCGCTTGCCGTTGTGGCGCTGCTTGCATTACTTGTAAGCAGTGACCGCAAAAAAATCCGCATTCGCTTTGTTGTCCAACTGCTCGTGATCGAAGTCTTGCTTGCCTGGTTCTTCCTGAACTCTGACGTGGGTCTGGGTTTTGTGAAAGGCTTCTCCGAGATGTTTGAAAAACTGCTCGGATTTGCCAACGAAGGGACAAACTTCGTCTTCGGCAAAATGAACGATCAAGGTCTGGCATTCTTCTTCCTGAAAGTGCTCTGCCCGATTGTCTTCATTTCTGCGCTGATCGGTATCCTGCAACATATCCGCGTACTGCCAATTATTATTCGCGCTATCGGTACCGTCCTGTCCAAAATCAACGGCATGGGTAAACTGGAATCGTTTAACGCAGTCAGCTCCTTGATTCTGGGTCAGTCTGAAAACTTCATCGCTTACAAAGATATCCTCGGAAAAATGTCCCGCAACCGCATGTACACCATGGCGGCTACCGCGATGTCTACCGTTTCGATGTCAATTGTTGGCGCGTACATGACCATGCTGCAGCCGAAATATGTGGTCGCAGCGCTGGTTCTGAACATGTTCAGCACCTTTATCGTGCTGTCCCTGATCAACCCGTACCGCGTCGATGAGAGCGAAGAAAACCTGCAGATGTCTAACCTGCATGAAGGACAGAGCTTCTTCGAAATGCTGGGCGAGTATATTCTGGCGGGCTTTAAAGTCGCGATTATCGTTGCGGCGATGCTGATCGGCTTTATCGCTCTGATTTCTGGTCTGAACGCCCTGTTCGCTGCCATCCTCGGCATCTCCTTCCAGGGAATTCTGGGCTACATCTTCTACCCGATTGCCTGGGTAATGGGTGTACCGTCCTCAGAAGCGCTGCAGGTGGGCAGTATCATGGCAACCAAACTGGTTTCCAATGAATTCGTGGCGATGATGGATCTGCAGAAAATCGCATCCAGCCTGTCTCCGCGTGCGGAAGGCATCCTGTCTGTCTTCCTGGTTTCCTTCGCTAACTTCTCTTCTATCGGTATTATCGCCGGTGCGATTAAAGGCCTGAACGAAGAGCAAGGCAACGTGGTTTCCCGCTTTGGTCTGAAACTGGTTTACGGTTCAACGCTGGTGAGCGTCCTGTCCGCCTCTATCGCGGCACTGGTACTGTAATTCAGATAAACCGGGGGCAACCCCGGTTTATTTCTTCCCCGCCGCAAATAACGGCCACGCTTTCCCCGTTAATATCCCTTGCAGATAGTCCCGATGCGTTCATTAACAATGCGCACTATTTCCCGGTCTCGGCAAATTCCCCAATCACTGTTTTTACCGGCGCAATATTCATAAACCCATAATTGCAGTTAAACCTGGAAAGAATGTACATGAGGAGACAAAACGGAGAAATAAAAAACCCCCGCCGTAGCGAGGGTTTGAATTTTGGTGGAGCTAAGCGGGATCGAACCGCTGACCTCTTGCATGCCATGCAAGCGCTCTCCCAGCTGAGCTATAGCCCCACAATGTTCTTTACGCACCAAATCACCTGGGTGGAGGATTTGGTGGAGCTAAGCGGGATCGAACCGCTGACCTCTTGCATGCCATGCAAGCGCTCTCCCAGCTGAGCTATAGCCCCATCGCGTAAAGCGTGTCGTGTTGACGGGCGGCATAATATGAATTCCCTCGCCAGGTGTCAACGGCAAAATTATCTGGTCGCAATCAATCGCTGAAAAAGCATGCAAATGAAAGACATTGCGAAACATCTCGCAGCCAGTAGTTAAACATGTCACATTTTCGCATAAAATGATGCTATAACATTATTCACTAATTATCCCTACAACCACTCTGGAAATAACATGCTCAAGGAACGAATGACCCCGGAAGAGCTCGCCAAGCTTACCGGTTACAGCCGCCAGACCATCAACAAATGGGTGCGTAAAGAAGGCTGGGTCACTTCCCCTAAACCAGGCGTACAGGGTGGAAAAGCCCGGCTGGTGCATGTTAATGAGCAGGTCCGTGAATTTATCCGCAATGCCCAACGCTCGGCCCATGAAATAACGTTCTCTTCTCTTACTGCTAAAGACCCTACTCTGGAAACACTGCTTCTGACGCTGGCCAAAGAGATGACAATGCCCGAACAGAAACAGCTTTCCTCATTGTTACTTCGCGACGGCATTACCGGTTTGCTGTCTCGTCTGGGTATTCGTGAACAGAAATAAGATGAAACTACCTGATAAAATGACGACTGAGGAATTGGCGGATTTTCTCGGCGTGGCAAAACAGACGGTGAATCGTTGGATCCGCGAGCAAAAATGGTCAACGGAAAATTTGCCCGGCGTAAAAGGTGGTCGTGCGCGTCTTATCCATATCGATAAAAATGTTCGTCATTTCATTATGAAAACACCCACCATGCGCCAACGCCACTCCCCGGCCTCGCTGGCTGAGCCCTTTCCACACTATGAGGCGGATAAACAGACCTCGGCGCTTTTGAAAATTAATGGCGTGCTGCAAAACATGACGCCGCTTGAGCAAGAACGGCTGGTGGTGTTACTCGCGCGCGAAGGAATTCAGGGTTTTCTACAAAGACTTGGCATTACAGCGATAGATGCGGAGTAAAAAAAACGGCAGGTAAAACCTGCCGTTTTCGTTTTATGTGCCGTCTTACTGCTGACTTTCGCGCTCAGCAATAAAATCCAGCGCTTTATTGATACGCTCAATGCTACGGGATTTACCAATCGCATGCACGGTAACGTCCAGCGCAGGAGACTGCCCTGCCCCCGTTACGGCGACGCGCAGAGGCATACCGACTTTCCCCATCCCTACTTCCAGCTCATCAGCCGTTGCCTGGATCGCGTGGTGCACGTTTTCCGCAGTCCAGTCAGCCAGCGCGGCGAGTTTATCGCGCACCACTTCCAGCGGTTGACGTGCGACCGGACGCAGGTGTTTTTTCGCGGCATCAGCATCAAACTCAGCGAAATCTTCATAGAAGTAACGGCAGCTTGCCGCAATTTCTTTTAGCGTTTTGCAACGCTCGCCCAGCAGTTTCACCAGATCCGCCAGTTGCGGGCCGTTGCGGGTGTCGATATTTTCCTGCTCAATGTGCCACTGCAAATGGGTCGCCACATACTCAGGCGCCAGGGTGTTGATATAGTGGTGGTTCAGCCACAGCAGTTTATCGGTATTAAACGCACTCGCAGATTTGCTCACCGCGCCAAGTGAGAACAGCTTGATCATCTCTTCACGGGAGAAAATCTCCTGATCGCCGCTCGACCAGCCCAGGCGGACAAGGTAGTTCAGCAACGCTTCCGGCAGGTAGCCATCGTCACGATACTGCATCACGCTGACCGCGCCATGACGTTTGGAGAGCTTTTTACCGTCATCACCGTTAATCATGGATACATGCGCATAAACCGGCACCGGGGCATTAAGTGCTTTCAGGATGTTGATCTGACGCGGTGTGTTGTTGATATGGTCTTCACCACGGATCACATGTGTGATCTGCATATCCCAGTCGTCGACAACTACGCAGAAGTTATAGGTCGGAGATCCATCTGTACGACGAATAATCAGATCGTCCAGTTCCTGGTTGCTGAATTCGATCGGCCCGCGGATCTGGTCGTCAAATATAACGGAACCGTCCTGCGGGTTAGCAAAACGAACAACGCATGGCTCATCCGCGGCATGATGTTCGTGACTATGGCGACAGCGACCGTCATAACGCGGTTTTTCACCTTTCGCCATCTGCTCTTCACGCAACGCTTCAAGACGCTCTTTGGAGCAATAGCATTTATAAGCAGTGCCCGCTTCCAGCATCTCATCAATAACCGCGTTGTAGCGATCAAAACGTTTGGTCTGGAAATACGGACCTTCGTCCCATTCCAGATTCAGCCAGTTCATACCATCCATGATGGCTTCAATAGCTTCTGGCGTTGAGCGCTCAAGATCGGTGTCTTCAATACGCAGCACGAACTCACCATCGTGGTTACGTGCAAAAAGCCAGGAGTAAAGAGCAGTACGCGCACCGCCGACGTGCAGATAGCCAGTCGGGCTTGGCGCGAAGCGAGTTTTGATTTTCATGAAAAGGCCTTACGTTTGATAAATATGCCGACAACCGGCAAATCCTGGAAATTGAGGTCGCAATATTCTATCACTGTGGGGTGATTCCTCAATGTTGTTGCCACAATCACAAGCTTCTATATGTATTTTGTATATAAATCATGCGTCCACGCTCGATTCAACAGCGGTTTGTTTAATTTTACGACGAACGAACAATTTCTTTTGAAAATGCGTTGACTCATTTTCAACTCTCCCTATAATGCGACTCCACACAGCGGGGGTGATTAGCTCAGCTGGGAGAGCACCTCCCTTACAAGGAGGGGGTCGGCGGTTCGATCCCGTCATCACCCACCACTACTTAGGTAGTCTCCGCCGTGTAATGTAAGAAATTGAGAAGTGGGTGATTAGCTCAGCTGGGAGAGCACCTCCCTTACAAGGAGGGGGTCGGCGGTTCGATCCCGTCATCACCCACCACTTTCTCGCCAGCTGGATTTCTTACAACAATATGAAGTACCGAAGTGGGTGATTAGCTCAGCTGGGAGAGCACCTCCCTTACAAGGAGGGGGTCGGCGGTTCGATCCCGTCATCACCCACCACTTCGGGTCGTTAGCTCAGTTGGTAGAGCAGTTGACTTTTAATCAATTGGTCGCAGGTTCGAATCCTGCACGACCCACCAATGTAAAAAAGCGCCCTAAAGGCGCTTTTTTGCTATCTGCAATATACAAGATTCGAACCTGCTGCAGGTTCGAGTCGACAAAATTGTCGGGAACAATTTTGAACAACGCGATAGCGTTGGCCTGAAGGGCGAGTCTCAGGATGAGACGAGTAGCGAAGTGAGACAACGGAGCCGCCTGCGGCGACGGCCCGAAGGGCGAGGCAAAGCCGAGTCATCCTGCACGACCCACCAATGTAAAAATGGCGCTGGCGGCGCTTTTTTGCTATCTGCAATATACCGTTCTTCTTCCGACACGTATTTTGTTCCTTACTCTCTGCCCAGGAACAGGAAAGAATAAAAACCATTAAACTCGCCCTACCTGGCAAGATAATAAACCCTTTAAAAACACCAAAAAGCCAGTCGAAAAAACCAACTTATCCCATACAGTAAAAACAATAAAACCATTAAGTTATCTGCAGGCAGGTCTGATAACGCTTTGCCATAATTTATGCTTAATATAGAGATATAATACCCTGAGCGCGGCACGGATCCGCATGTGCCAGCGGTACTTTTCCACCGTTAATGGTGTTTTGGGCTAGAGAGGAAAGAGAAATGACAACAATTCAGGCAACCACATCAACTGTGATTTCCAGCAGCATCAGCGGTGGCAAAAGCAGCACCAGTAGCACCGGCGGCTCGTCTTCCTCAAACAGCGATATTGCTTCGCAGATCAGCAACATTATGCAGCAAATCTCTAAATTGAGTCAGCAATTGAAAGATCTCGCGACATCAGGCAGTGCCGATGCTGACAGCCAGAAACAACGGGAGCTGCTACAGGCTGAGATCAAGCAGTTACAAGCGCAACTGGCCCAACTGGAATACAAACAGGCAGAGGAAGCGCAGAAAAAAAATGACGAAAAACAGAGCCAGTCCGCTGTTAAACCAGAAGGTGTTAACACCCCTTCTGACAACAACCAGATCGATATTTACATCTGATGGAATAGCGGGTCGTCTTCCCGGGCCTGGTTCAAACACCGGGCCTGTTCACGCACCACATCCCATAGCGCCTGCGCGGCTCCCGAAAGCGAACGATTTTTTCGCTGCACCAGCATGATCTTACGCTTAATCTCTGGCTTTAAGCGTTTCACACACAGTTGGCTCCCCTGCGGCAACGGTAACGCCAGCGCGGGCATGATGCTAATCCCAATCCCCGCTTCTACCATAGGAAATAACGTAGCCGGATGCCCTATCTCCTGAACGATAGCGGCTGTGATGCCAAATTGTGCCAGGGCGGCATCAATCAATGGACGGCTGCCCGAAGCGTAGTCCTGAACCACAAGACGTGAATCTTGCAGTGCTGACCAGGGTATGGTTTGCGATGTCGCCCAGGCGTGATCGTGATGGCAGAGCAAAAAGAACGGCTCTTCCAGGATCTCTTCACACTGCAAATCACTCACCGGACCGGGATCGATAACGATGCCAAAGTCCACTTCACCATGACGAATACTCTCCAGTACCCACTGTTGCGGCCGATCATGCAGCATAAAGTCGATCTCTGGATAGAGACGGTTACTCTGCGCAATACATTGCGGAATCAAATGAGCCGAAATCGTCTGACTTGCCGCCACGCGCACTGTACCGGATAGTTGCTGACCCACACGTCCGGCGTCACGTAACGTGTCATTCAGTTCCTCAAGCAATCTTTCCAGTCTGGCTGCGAGCTGCTGCCCGGCTTCTGTCAGCACCACTTCACGCGTAGTACGATCGAGTAATCGGACTCCGGTCTGCAGCTCCAGTTCTTTTACGCTGTGGCTCACTGCCGATTGGCTTAACCCAATAATATCCCCTGCCCGGCTGAAACTTCTGGCATGTGCTACCGTGACAAAGACACGAAGCTGTCGCAACGAATAATTCATCTAATAAATTCATATATTGATTCAATAAATTAATTTTATTTCTCAAAACAAAAAACGCAAACTGTTGGCACCGAATTTCAGGAGTGTTTATGAAACTTTTTCGTGTCCTTGACCCTTTTACATTGACGCTGGTGTGTACCGTTCTGCTGGCCACTTTCTTCCCGGCCCGCGGCGGTTTTGTTCCCTTCTTTGAAGGGCTGACCACCGCAGCCATTGCGTTGCTGTTCTTTATGCATGGCGCGAAACTGTCTCGAGAAGCGATTATTGCCGGGGGTAGCCACTGGCGACTGCATCTGTGGGTGATGTGCAGCACATTCATTTTATTTCCCGTTTTAGGGGTACTGTTTGTCTGGTGGTCACCCGTCAATGTGAGCCAGGAGCTCTACACCGGTTTCCTCTATCTGTGTATTCTGCCGGCGACCGTACAATCGGCTATTGCCTTTACCTCACTTGCCGGAGGAAATGTCGCGGCTGCCGTCTGTTCCGCTTCCGCCTCCAGCCTGTTAGGTATATTCCTCTCCCCGCTGCTGGTTGGCCTGCTAATGAATCTGCATGGCGCTGACGGGAGCCTGGAACAGGTTGGCAAAATTATGCTGCAACTGTTGTTGCCATTTGTCCTGGGTCATCTGTCACGCCGGTGGACGGGTGCATGGGTGGCGCGTAATAAGAAGTGGATTTCGAAAACCGATCAAACATCCATTCTGCTGGTCGTCTATTCCGCGTTTAGCGAAGCCGTTGTTAATGGGATCTGGCACAAGGTAGGCGTAAGTTCACTGCTGTTTATCGTGGTATTCAGCATGGTTCTGTTGGCGATTGTTATCGCGATTAATATCTTCGCGGCCCGTAAACTCGGGTTTAATAAAGCGGATGAAATCACCATCGTATTCTGCGGCTCCAAGAAAAGCCTGGCCAACGGTATTCCGATGGCCAACATTCTGTTCCCGACATCAGTGATAGGGATGATGGTGCTGCCTCTGATGATTTTCCATCAAATCCAGCTAATGGTCTGCGCGGTACTGGCACGTCGCTACAAACGCCAGACAGAAAAACTGCAGGCACAGGAAACGGCGAAGGCCTAACGGCGTTTCAGGGGCTGCACCAGATGGGCCAGCCCCTCCGTTTTAATCAGCAAAGCCAGTTGCATAAGTTCGCCCAGATGCCCGGCAGGAAACGAATCCTTACGGGCAAACCACAGCAGGTACTCCTCAGGTAAATCAATCAGCTTCCGCCCCTGATACTTCCCGAATGGCATCTCAGTGTTCGCAATCTCAATAAGCTGTTCTTTTTCCATTTACGCACCCAGCAGCCGTAGCATTTCCGCTTCATCAATCACCGCAATGCCCAACTCCTGTGCTTTCGCAAGCTTGGAACCCGCGGCCTCGCCGGCGATAACCAGATCCGTCTTTTTCGACACACTGCCTGCCACTTTCGCGCCAAGCTCAACCAGGCGGGCTTTGGCATCATCGCGCGACATCTGGCTCAGGCTACCGGTCAGCACTACGGTTTTACCGGCAAACGGGCTGTCTATCTCTTCGGCGTTGACGACTACCGGCGCAGGCCAGCGCACGCCCTCTGCCAGCAATTGGCCGATCACATCGCGGTTACTCTCTTCGGCAAAAAAGTTAAAGACATGCGCCGCGACCACTTTGCCTACATCGGGTACTTTTTGCAGTTCCTCAATGGAAGCCGCTTCCAGCGCCTCCAGCGTACCGAAGTACGCCGCAAGCCCCGCCGCTGTGGCTTCGCCTACTTCGCGGATACCCAGCGCGTACAGGAAACGGGCAAATGTGGTCTCTTTTGCACTTTCTAATGCATTAACTACGTTTTGTGCCGATTTCGGTCCCATACGATCCAGACCTGTCAGCTTACCTGCCGTCAGACGGAACAGATCGGCAGGCGTATGGACGTACTCTTTTTCCACCAGTTGGTCGATAATTTTATCGCCCATCCCGTCAACATCCATTGCCCGGCGGGAGACAAAATGTTTCAGCGCTTCTTTGCGCTGTGCGCCGCAAATCAACCCCCCGGTACAGCGAGTAACCGCTTCGCCTTCCACGCGCTCTACATCCGAACCACATACCGGGCAGTGGGCTGGAAATACGACTTCCCGGGTACCATCAGGACGCTCAGACTCCACCACATTGACCACCTGGGGAATCACATCGCCCGCACGACGAATCACGACTTTATCGCCAATGCGCAGACCAAGACGGGCAATTTCATCCGCATTATGCAACGTGGCATTACTCACCAGCACGCCTGCGACATGTACCGGCTCCAGCCGCGCAACGGGGGTAATCGCCCCCGTACGCCCCACCTGAAATTCGACGTCACGAACAAACGTCATCTGCTCCTGGGCAGGGAATTTGAAAGCCACCGCCCAACGCGGCGCGCGAGCAACGAAACCAAGCTGTTCCTGGAGCGCCAGGGAATTGACCTTAATGACCACGCCATCGATATCAAAGCCCAGCGTCGGGCGGTCCTCTTCTACCTTGTGATAAAAAGCCAGCACCGCCTCCGGCGAGTCGCACAGCGTCACCCTGTCGCTGACCGGTAAACCCCACTCTTTAAAGCGCAACAAGCGTCCGAGGTGGGTATCGGGCAGTTCACCGCCTTCAAGCACGCCCACGCCATAACAGAAGAAAGTAAGTGGTCGCTTCGCCGTAATACGTGGGTCAAGCTGACGCAGAGAGCCAGCCGCCGCATTACGTGGGTTAGCAAACACTTTGCCTCCGGTGCGACGCGCTTCTTCGTTAATTTTTTCAAACCCGGCCTGGGGCAGGAAAACTTCACCACGCACTTCCAGACGCGCCGGAATATTGTCGCCATGCAGTTTCAACGGAATAGCGCGGATCGTGCGTACGTTGGTGGTAATGTCCTCACCGGTCGTCCCATCGCCACGGGTTGCGGCACGCACCAGCACGCCGTTTTCATAGAGGATGCTGACAGCCAGGCCATCAAGTTTCAGCTCGCAGCAGTAAATGAGCGCATCGGTACTTTTCAGCCGATCCTGAACGCGTTTATTGAAGGCAAGAAAGCTCTGCTCATCGAAGACGTTATCAAGCGACAGCATCGGGATTTCATGGCGTACCTGGCTAAATGAGGCCAGCGGCGCGGCACCCACACGCTGTGTGGGTGAATCCGGCGTGATGAGATCAGGATGCTGCGCCTCAAGCTCGCGGAGTTCACGCAGCAGCCTGTCATATTCCGCATCCGGGATCTCAGGCGTATCCATGACATGATAAAGATATTCGTGATGGCGAAGAGTGGTTCGTAGTTCAGTGAGCTTTTGTTCGATTGATTCCATGTCGCACCATCAATGATAAAAAACCCCCGACGGGCGGGGGTTCTGGGGAAATAACGAAGCAACCGTGGCCGTTACGCGTTTGCGTCCCTGACTTCACGGATTCTGTCCTGATACTCACGCAGCTTCTGCGGAGTCATCATACGACGCTGATCATCAAGCACCACGCCGCCAACTTCATCAGCAATGTACTGCGCGGCTTGCAGCATCAGTTTAAAGTTTTGCAGCTCGTCACCGTAAGATGGCACCTGCATAAACATAGTGATACCAGGCGTGGTGAGTTCGCTCATCCGCTCCGGATCAAATGTTCCTGGGTTAACCATATTAGCCAGGCTGAACAGCGTAGGACCACTACCGTCCGGGCTGAGATGGCGATGGAAAATGCTCATATCGCCAAACTTGAAACCAACCTGCTGAATACTGTTGAGCAATAGCTCACCCTGTAGCGCGCTGCCCTGATGCGCCGCGACGTTCATAATAATGACCGTCTCTTTACGCTGCGGTTTTTCCGCAACCGGGGCTTCTTCAATATGCTCAGGTTCAGGCTCAGGTTGCGCGACAGGTTCATGATGCGACGGCTGTGCCGCCGTAAACGCAGGTTGCTGTGGCTGTGCAGGTGCCACAGGCTGAGCAAATTCGCGCTCACGCGGCTCCTGAACGGGCTGCTGCGGCTCCACCTGCGGCGCACGCTGTACCGGCTGAGCCTGGCGCTCTTCATGGCGGGCAGGGGCAGCAGTTGCGCGAGGCTGCGCCGACGCGTACGGGGGTTGATACTGATGCTGTGGCTGTTGACGCGGAGCCTCAGGTTCACTTCCCGCTTTTGGCGGCGCGTTTACCCGATGAACGCGGACTTCGCCCACGCTGTCGTCATCTTCTTCGACATCCTCGTCGTAGGCGTCATCGTCGTCACGTCGCGACTTCATACGTTTTAACGGTCGATCGCGGAACATTGAGGAACGTTCTTTACGACTGGTCCAGAAACCGTGAACCAGTAAAGCGATTATGGCGATCGCGCCAACAATGATTAATATCAGACGCAAATCCTGCATCATTATATTCTCTGTTGTTCTAACACCTTGCCAACACGGCAAACATTTACTCACTAAGAGTATTTGCCGATTACGTCAAGTGCAAGTGTACACATGCCTTTCACAGCATAAAGATGAACGAAATTGTGCTTTTTGCTGTTTTTTCGAACATTTCCGAACGGGTTTTTTCACCTGCGAACAGATAATATAGGTTTTTGCTTTTCTGGCTGTAATAAAAGGAGTATTGCCCGGCTATGGTTTCATCTTCCCCAACCTCATCACGCAGCGGCGTTTTCTATTTTTCTCAAGGCTGGAAGCTCATCACGCTGCCGGGCATTCGCCGTTTCGTCATTTTGCCGCTTCTCGTCAATATCATATTGATGGGGAGCGCTTTTGCATGGCTATTTACCCGCCTCGACAACTGGATCCCCGCGCTTATGAGCCATGTTCCTGACTGGCTACAGTGGCTCAGCTATTTGCTCTGGCCAATTGCGGTTGTGTCAATCCTGCTGGTGTTCAGCTATTTCTTCTCCACTATCGCCAACTGGATTGCCGCACCGTTCAATGGCCTGCTCGCCGAACAGCTTGAGGCCCGCTTAACCGGTGCGACGCCGCCCGATGCCGGCGTATCCGCCATCATTAAAGATATCCCGCGTATTATGAAGCGCGAATGGCAGAAGCTTGCCTGGTATCTGCCACGCGCGCTCGTTTTATTACTGCTCTATTTCATTCCGGGTATCGGTCAAACCGTCGCGCCTGTGCTGTGGTTTTTGTTCAGCGCCTGGATGCTGGCCATCCAGTACTGTGATTACCCGTTTGATAATCACAAAGTGCCGTTCAAAGAGATGCGCGTCGCCTTGCGGACACGTAAGGTAACGAACATGCAATTTGGCGCGCTTACCAGCCTGTTCACCCTGATTCCGGTATTGAATCTGGTCGTGATGCCAGTTGCAGTCTGCGGTGCAACAGCAATGTGGGTCGACTGTTATCGTGAAAAGAACGCCGCCTGGCGCTAAAGGAATTATTCCGGTTCTTATTCCATACTGGTTACCATTATTTCGGCTCAGCATATAGATATGCGAATTCCTTACTTCCCCAGGGACAGTAAGTGGGTATGCTGGGGTGGTTCCCAAATTTCATACAGTTAAGGACAGGCCATGAGTAAGATTTTTGAAGATAACTCGCTGACTATCGGTCACACGCCGCTGGTTCGACTGAACCGCATCGGTAATGGACGCATCCTGGCAAAGGTAGAATCCCGTAACCCGAGCTTCAGCGTTAAATGCCGTATCGGTGCCAATATGATTTGGGATGCCGAAAAACGCGGCGTGCTGAAACCGGGTATTGAACTGGTTGAACCAACCAGTGGCAACACCGGTATCGCACTGGCATACGTTGCCGCAGCTCGCGGTTATAAACTGACCCTGACAATGCCTGAAACCATGAGCATCGAACGCCGTAAGCTGCTCAAAGCGCTGGGCGCGAATCTGGTGCTGACCGAAGGCGCGAAAGGCATGAAAGGCGCGATTCAGAAAGCGGAAGAAATTGTCGCCAGCGATCCCTCTAAATATCTCCTGCTGCAGCAGTTCAGCAATCCGGCTAACCCGGAAATTCATGAAAAAACCACGGGCCCGGAAATCTGGGAAGATACCGACGGTCAGGTGGACGTATTTATCTCTGGCGTGGGCACCGGCGGTACGCTGACCGGCGTGTCTCGCTATATTAAAGGCACAAAAGGCAAATCAGACCTGATCACCGTAGCGGTTGAGCCGACCGATTCCCCGGTTATCTCCCAGGCGCTGGCAGGCGAAGAGCTGAAACCAGGTCCGCACAAAATCCAGGGGATTGGCGCTGGTTTCATTCCGGGCAACCTTGATTTAAAACTGATCGACAAAGTGGTAAAAATTACCAATGAAGAAGCGATCAGTACTGCACGCCGTCTGATGGAAGAAGAAGGTATTCTTGCGGGCATCTCTTCCGGTGCTGCCGTCGCCGCTGCACTGAAACTGCAGGAAGATGAAACCTTTACTAACAAGAATATTGTGGTTATCCTGCCATCCTCCGGTGAGCGTTATTTGAGCACCGCGTTGTTTGCCGATCTGTTTACTGAAAAAGAACTGCAACAGTGATGCCAGATTGTTAAAAAAGCGCAAAAAAGCACCTGAGAAGGTGCTTTTTTGTGGAGCACATCAAAGTTTCACCCCTCCTGGCATTGATTAGACTCCTCGGGTCTGGTATTTAACCATCACATTTATTTTGATGCGCGAAATTAATCGGTTTCTGATTTCACGAAGCTGAATCGATTTTATGATTTGGTTCAATTCTCGCTTTCGCTGCATAATGTTTAATGACGTGCGAAACGTCAAAGGCCAGAAGCGCCAGCACCGGATCGTGTTTTCCACGCTTCTGAGTCGTATACCGTAACGCCGGCGCTAACGATACAGGCTAAAGTCCAGCCGCCAGGCTAGACTTTAGTTCCACAACACTAAACCTATAAGTTGGGGAAATACAATGTTCCAGCAAGAAGTTACCATTACCGCTCCGAACGGTCTGCACACCCGCCCTGCTGCTCAGTTTGTTAAAGAAGCGAAAGGCTTCACTTCTGAGATCACTGTGACTTCCAACGGCAAAAGCGCCAGCGCAAAAAGCCTGTTCAAACTGCAAACTCTGGGCCTGACTCAGGGTACTGTCGTGACGTTGACCGCAGAAGGCGAAGACGAACAAAAAGCAGTTGAACATCTGGTTAAACTGATGGCAGAACTCGAGTAATTTCCCGGGTTCTTTTAAAGATCAGTCACAAGTAAGGTAGGGTTATGATTTCAGGCATTTTAGCATCCCCGGGTATCGCTTTTGGCAAAGCACTTCTGCTGAAAGAAGACGAAATCGTCATTGACCGGAAAAAAATTTCTGCCGATAAGGTTGACCAGGAAGTTGAGCGTTTCCTGAGCGGTCGTGCCAAGGCATCAGCGCAGCTTGAAGCGATCAAAACGAAAGCTGGCGAAACTTTCGGTGAAGAAAAAGAAGCTATCTTCGAAGGCCACATTATGTTGCTCGAAGATGAGGAGCTGGAGCAGGAAATCATAGCCCTGATTAAAGATAAGCACATGACTGCCGACGCGGCGGCTCATGAAGTTATCGAAGGTCAGGCGACTGCCCTTGAAGAGCTGGACGATGAATACCTGAAAGAACGTGCGGCTGACGTACGTGATATCGGTAAGCGTCTGCTGCGCAATATTCTTTGCATGCCTATCATCGACCTGAGCGCTATTCAGGACGAAGTGATTCTGGTTGCCGCTGACCTGACCCCGTCAGAAACCGCACAGTTGAACCTGAACAAGGTCCTCGGTTTCATTACTGACATGGGTGGCCGTACTTCCCACACCTCCATCATGGCGCGTTCTCTGGAACTGCCTGCGATTGTGGGTACCGGCAGCGTCACCTCTCAGGTAAAAAATGACGACTATCTGATTCTCGATGCGGTTAACAACAAAGTATACGTTAACCCGACCGAACAAGAAGTTGAGACGCTGCGTAACACGCAGGCTCAGGTAGCCGAAGAGAAAGCCGAACTGGCTAAACTGAAAGACCTGCCCGCCATCACGCTGGACGGCCACCAGGTCGAAGTCTGTGCCAACATCGGTACCGTGCGCGACGTCGCAGGCGCTGAGCGTAACGGCGCGGAAGGTGTAGGTCTCTATCGTACCGAATTCCTGTTCATGGACCGCGAGTCCCTGCCGACTGAAGAAGAACAGTTTGCAGCATACAAAGCGGTTGCCGAAGCCTGTGGTTCTCAGGCCGTTATCGTACGTACCATGGACATTGGCGGTGACAAAGAGCTGCCATATATGAATTTCCCGAAAGAAGAAAACCCGTTCCTGGGCTGGCGTGCAGTGCGTATCGCCATGGATCGCAAAGAGATCCTGCGCGACCAGGTACGTGCGATTCTACGTGCTTCCGCTTTCGGTAAACTGCGCATCATGTTCCCAATGATCATCTCTGTTGAAGAAGTGCGTGCACTGAAAAAAGAGATCGAAATCTACAAACAGGAACTGCGTGACGAAGGTAAAGCTTTTGACGAGACAATTGAAGTTGGCGTGATGGTCGAAACCCCTGCTGCCGCCACTATTGCTCGTCATTTAGCCAAAGAAGTTGATTTCTTTAGTATCGGTACCAATGATTTAACGCAGTACACTCTGGCAGTTGACCGTGGTAATGATATGATTTCACATCTTTACCAGCCGATGTCGCCGTCTGTACTGACTCTCATCAAGCAAGTTATTGATGCATCTCATGCAGAAGGTAAGTGGACCGGTATGTGTGGTGAGCTTGCAGGCGACGAACGTGCTACACTTCTGTTGCTGGGGATGGGTCTGGATGAATTCAGTATGAGTGCCATTTCTATCCCGCGCATTAAGAAGATTATTCGCAATACTAACTTCGAAGATGCGAAGGTTTTAGCAGAGCAGGCTCTTGCCCAACCGACAACGGACGAGTTAATGACGCTGGTTAACAAGTTCATTGAAGAAAAAACAATCTGCTAATCCACGAGATGCGGCCCAAATTACTGCTTAGGAGAAGATCATGGGTTTGTTCGATAAACTGAAATCTCTGGTTTCTGATGATAAAAAAGACACTGGAACCATTGAGATTGTTGCTCCGCTTTCCGGCGAAATCGTCAACATTGAAGATGTTCCGGATGTTGTATTCGCTGAGAAAATCGTTGGTGATGGCATTGCTATCAAACCAACTGGCAACAAAATGGTAGCGCCTGTTGACGGTACTATCGGCAAAATCTTTGAAACCAACCATGCCTTCTCTATCGAATCCGATAGCGGCATTGAGCTGTTCGTTCACTTCGGTATCGACACCGTTGAACTGAAAGGCGAAGGTTTCAAACGTATCGCAGAAGAAGGTCAGCGCGTGAAAGTCGGCGACCCGGTTATTGAATTCGATCTGCCGCTGCTGGAAGAGAAAGCCAAGTCTACCCTGACTCCGGTTGTTATCTCCAACATGGACGAAATCAAAGAACTGATTAAACTGACCGGTAGCGTTACCGTTGGTGAAACCCCGGTTATTCGTATTAAGAAGTAATTCTTGATGCATATAAAAATGGCACCCTTGCGGTGCCATTTTTGTTTGTTACGCCGGAAGAATCAGCTCGTCGTAGCCTTTCTCCAGCGTATAGCGCATAACGTCAGTCACGCGCGCCCCCGCCCCATTTACCGCCTCGGCCAACGGTTTCCCCTGGACAATATTACTGACCAGTTCAGAGCAGAACAGATCCCCGGTTCCTTTTAAATCCGCCGCAATACGCGGGTGAGAACTTATTTCAACGCTCTCCTTCGTCACCAGAACCACATGGATGCAGTTATCATCAGAAGGGACTGGCGCGCTGGTAATGGCAACCCACTGCAAGGTGTCAGAGAGCAGCCCTTTCGCTGCCTCCACCGCACTTTGCATATCGCGGCAGTGTTTACCGCTCAGAATTTCGAGTTCGAAGACATTGGGTGTAATCCCCTGCGCCAGCGGCAACAAATGTTGGCAATAGGCTTCGGGAATTTCAGGCTTCACGTACATACCACTGTCGATATCGCCGATGACAGGGTCGACGAGCACCGGCAAATGTGGGTGTTTCTCTTTTAGCGTTTTTAACCACTGCGCCAGAAGCGCAATCTGGCTGGCGCTGCCCATATAACCTGTTGTTACCGCTTTCAGTTCGCGCAAGATATCGCGCTCTTCCAACGCCTGCAAATAGCCGCTGAACCATTCGTCAGGAATGATGCCGCCATAAAAAGTATCGTAATGGGGAGTATTACTGAAAAGCACAGTAGGCACTGCCGTCACGCTCAGACGATGCTGACGGATGTTCGGTACCGCGATACTGTTGCCTACGCTGCCATAGACAACTTGCGACTGTACCGCAACGATATCGGTCTGCTGCGCACGGGTTTTGTCCCTGAATAAGATCATTTCCATACTTAGATCCCTGCTCCCTGTGAATAGCTTTCTTCGCCAAATACGCCCGTTGAGAGATATCGATCGCCACGATCACAAATGATAGCAACAACGACCGCTCCCGGATTTGCTTTCGCAATGCGCAGTGCGCCAGCAACCGCGCCGCCCGAACTCACGCCACAAAAAATACCTTCCTGTACCGCCAACGCGCGCATGGTATTCTCCGCATCACGCTGATGAATATCCAGCACCTCATCCACCAGCGAAGCATTGAAAATGCCCGGCATATACTCCGCAGGCCAGCGACGAATACCCGGAATGCTGCTCCCCTCTTCAGGCTGTAAGCCAACAATGGAGACCGCTTTTTCTTGCTCGCGAAGAAAACGTGATACGCCAGTGATAGTCCCGGTCGTCCCCATGCTGGAGACAAAATGGGTGATTCGCCCCGCCGTTTGTTGCCAGATTTCTGGCCCGGTGGTCGTGTAGTGTGCGTAGGGGTTATCGGGATTATTAAATTGATCCAGCAGCTTGCCTTCGCCGCGCTGAGCCATGGATAGCGCCAGGTCACGCGCGCCTTCCATACCCTGCTCTTTGGTGACCAGAATCAGCTCTGCGCCATAGGCGCGCATCGCGGCGCGACGCTCCTGACTCATGTTATCCGGCATCAGCAGCTTCATGCGGTAGCCTTTGAGCGCAGCAATCATTGCCAGAGCAATACCGGTGTTGCCACTGGTCGCTTCGATCAGGACATCGCCCGGTTTGATTTCGCCGCGCTTTTCCGCCTGCACAATCATCGATAACGCGGCTCTGTCTTTGACCGAACCCGCCGGGTTGTTCCCTTCCAGTTTGACCCAGATCTCACTACCGTTATCGGGTCCAAGACGTTGCAATCTGACCAGCGGCGTGTTGCCGATGGTTTGCTCTAATGTATTGTTCACTCACCCTGTCCAATAAAAAAGCCCGGTCGCGCATTCGCTTACCGGGCCTACGGGCAAGTGCGTTCTGATGCACTCACCTCAACCCTCTTCCTGTGGGAGAGGGTGCAAATACTATAAACAGCCCGAGGGTTGCTTTGCATTTACCGTGTAGGCCGGGTAAGCGCAGCGCCACCCGGCAACAATTTCTGATGCAATAACCTATCAGGCAGATTCTGCGAGAGCAAGCTCCTCGCGGTTTTCAATCCGCTCATTACCTGCGTAGAGGCGTGCCTTCTGTAAACCAACAAACAGGCGATCGCCGCGCTCTGGCGCGTCATTCCCGGTCAGTACCACGCTCAAGGGCTCGTTATGCCAGCCCAGCGGCTGTACCACCAGTTGGGTGTAATGACCTTTAGGGGTAGCTTCGAGAACCTGTACCGGCAGTGGTGAATCAAGGCTGGTGCGACGGCTGATGTCGACTTCCCACGGACGCAGGAACAGATCGACCTCACCCTGCTGCGCTGGTGTATAACCCAGCGGCCAGCGGTGCGCCCCCACATGGAACTGCCCGCCGCTGATGGTGCCTTTCAGACGATTAACTTCACCCATAAATTCCAGCACGAAGCGGGTAGCGGGCTCGCGCCACACCTGATTAGGCGCATCGGCCTGTTCGATATTGCCCTGGCTCATCACCACCACGCGATCCGCGACTTCCATCGCTTCTTCCTGATCGTGAGTCACAAAGACGCTGGTAAATTTAAGCTCTTCGTGGAGCTGACGCAGCCAGCGACGCAGTTCTTTACGCACCTGCGCATCCAGCGCGCCGAAAGGCTCATCAAGCAGCAGAATCTGTGGCTCTACCGCCAGTGCACGCGCTAACGCAACGCGCTGTTTCTGCCCGCCGGAAAGCTGGGCCGGAAAACGATCCGCCAGATGGGCCAACTGGACCATTTCCAGCAGGCGGGTAACTTTCGCTTTAATGGTTGCGGAATCCGGGCGCTCGCGCTTCGGCAGTACGGTCAGACCGAACGCGATATTGTCGAACACGGTCATATGGCGGAAGAGTGCGTAATGCTGGAACACAAACCCCACTTTGCGCTCGCGCGCGTGAATGCGGCTGACATCGGTACCGTGAAAACGAATACGCCCGCTGGTCTGGTGTTCCAGACCCGCAATAATGCGCAGCAGCGTGGTTTTCCCGGAACCCGATGGCCCCAGCAGAGCGACCATTTGACCCGAAGGGATATCCAGCGAGATATCATTCAGCACCTGGGTGCGACCAAACGACTTCTTAATATTGGCAATCTCAATGCTCATGATTTCCCTCCTGCTGCGCGCGTTTTTCCTGATTGTTCAAACGCCATTGCAGCGCACTCTTTAAAAACAACGTCAAAATAGCCATCAATGTCAGCAGGGCGGCTGCGGTAAATGACCCCACCGCATTGTAATCCTGCTCGAGTAATTCAATTTGCAGCGGCAGCGTGAGCGTCTCGCCGCGGATCGAGCCTGACACCACCGATACCGCGCCAAACTCACCGATAGCGCGCGCATTGGTCAGCACCACGCCATAGAGCAGCGCCCAGCGGATGTTTGGCAACGTTACACGCTTAAACATCTGCCAGCCTGATGCGCCTAACAGGACGGCGGCCTCATCTTCCTGGCTGCCCTGACTCAGCATGACAGGCACCAGTTCGCGCACCACAAACGGACAGGTGACGAAGATAGTCACCAGGACCATGCCCGGCCAGGCAAACATGATTTGCAGGTTATGAGCTTCAAGCCACGGCCCCAGCGGACCATTGGAGCCATAAAAGAGCAGATACACAAGACCTGCCACCACCGGTGAAACCGCGAACGGAATATCGAGCAGCGTAAGCAGCAACTGGCGCCCGGGAAAATCAAAGCGCGTCACCAGCCAGGCCAGTAATGTACCGAACACCAGGTTCACCGGAACCGAAATTAACGCAACCAGTACCGTGAGCCAGATGGCGTGCAGCATGTCTGGATCGGCGAGATTCTGTAATACCGGGAGCAGCCCTTTGCTAAAGGCATGCACAAAAATGTAGACCATCGGCACCACGAGAATGAAGGCAGAGACTACCATCCCGGTGCCAATCAGAAACCATTTCCCCCAGTTGATGCGGGGGCTGTCATAGCGTTTCAATTCAGTAACTTCCGCCATTAGTGACCTACCACACGTCGACCAAAACGACTTTGCAGCGTATTGATGGAAAACAGCAACAGCAGCGAGGCCGCCAGAATCACAGACGCAATCGCACTGGCCGCCGGGTAATCAAACTCCTGCAGGCGCACAAAAATCATCAGCGAGGTCACTTCGGTTTTCCACGCAATGTTCCCGGCGATAAAAATCACCGCGCCAAATTCACCAAGGCTACGGGTAAAAGAGAGCGCCACGCCCGCTAACAGCGCAGGGGAAAGCTCCGGCAACACGACCTTGCTAAAACTCTGCCAACGGGTTGCCCCGAGCGTTTCAGCCGCCTCTTCGTACTCCGGACCCAGCTCTTCCAGAACGGGCTGGACGGTACGCACCACAAAAGGGATGCTGGTGAAAGACATCGCCACCGCGATACCGAGCCAGGTATAGGTCACTTTGATATCGAACTTCGCCAGCCACTCGCCGTAAAAGCCATTGACTGAAAACAGCGAAGCCAGCGTCAGGCCCGCAACGGCCGTGGGCAACGCGAACGGTAAGTCCATCAGCGCATCCAGCAGCGTGCGTCCCGGAAAGCGGTAACGGGTCAAGATCCATGCCATCAGCAGGCCAAACACGCCGTTAAAAAGCGATGCCACGAATGCCGACAGGAGCGTCACTTTGTAGGCGGCCACCACCTGCGGATTAGTGACGACCTCCCAGTACTGCGACCAGCTCATTTGCGCCAGTTGCATCACCAGCGCGCTTAAGGGCAACAGCAAAATCAGACAGACGAACAGCAGGCTGGTCCCGAGACTTAAGGTAAAACCGGGCAGCACACGTCTGGAGGAGACTGCAAACATTACTTACGCCCCGCCGCCAACAGTTTGTCTAACTCACCGCCGCTGGCGAAATGTGTTTTCATCACATCAGTCCAACTGCCAAATTTGTCTTCCACGCGGAATAGCTCAGTCTGCGGGAATTTATCTTTCAGTTTGTCCATCACCTGCGGGTTATTCACGCGGTAGTAGAAGTCCGTGATAATAGTCTGTGCCTGCGGGCTGAAAAGATAGTTAAGGTAGGCTTTCGCGGCCTTCTCAGTACCATTCGCTTCGACGTTTTTGTCGACCCACGCCACCGGGAATTCCGCCAGAATGTTGGTCTTCGGAATCACAACCTCAAAGCCCTGATCTTCATATTGCTTACGAATGTTGTTTACTTCCGATTCAAAGCTTATCAGCACATCACCCAGGCCACGTTCGGCAAAGGTGGTGGTCGCGCCACGGCCGCCGGTATCAAACACTTCGACGTTTTTCAGAAACTGGGTCATGAACTGTTCAGTTTTGGCTTTATCGCCGCCGTCCGCCTTGTCCGCCGCGCCCCAGGCGCCTAAATAGGTATAGCGGGCGTTACCGGACGTTTTCGGGTTCGGGAAAATCAGCTTCACATCCGGACGCACCAGATCGCTCCAGTCGTGGATGTTTTTCGGGTTGCCCTTGCGCACCAGGAAACCCATGGTGGAGTAAAACGGTGAGCTATTGTTCGGCAAACGGCTCTGCCAGTCCGCCGGGATCAGGTTGCCTTTGTCATGCAGGATCTGCACGTCAGTTACCTGATTGTAGGTGACGACGTCGGCTTTCAGGCCCTGTAAAATGGCCAGCGCCTGCTTAGAGGAACCCGCGTGAGACTGTTTAATCGTCAGCGTGTCGCCCGCGTTATCCTTCGCCCATTGCTGCTCAAACGGGGTATTGAGGGCGGCAAACAGCTCGCGAGAGACATCATAGGAACTGTTTAACAACTCCGTTGCCTGCGCCTGGGAGACCAGTAAGGTCATCGCTGCCAGCGTCAGATATCCTTTTTTCAGTAAGTTAACGGCCATTGCGCACCCTTATAAGATGATGACGATACAAGCATCAGTTTATTTATAACGCGTATGAAACCAGTAACGGTTTTATATACCGTTTGGTGCTTTGGAAGTTGAAAAGGGAATAAGCAATGCGGGGTAGATTGCCCTCCCCCCATGCTACCCGCATTCCGGTGAGCAACAGAGGGAAGGTGAAGAAATTACAGCGACAGCAAACGTTCTACAGAAGGGGCGAAGTAGTAGCCGCCGGTTACCGGTTTGGTGAAGCGCAACATCGCATCACGTTTACCGTCAGCGTCGCCAAACATACTCAGTAATTGCTGCTCAATGTTATATAAGCGCGCGCAGTAGGCACAGAAATAGAGGCCATGCGTTCCGCTGGCAGTGCCGTATGGCAGGCTCTGACGTACAATTTTCAAACCCTTGCCGTCTTCTTTTAAATCGACGCGGGTCAGATGCGAAGTAACCGGACGATCATCACCATCAATCTCTTCGTTCGCCTCTTTGGTGCGGCCAATCATCATCTCCTGATCGCCCACGCTCATGCGATTAAGCTGTTTGAGGTTGTGTTCCCAGCGCTGTACCAGCACATAGCTGCCGCCTGCATCCACACCGTCTTTGATGACGGCGACATCGCGACGAATTTCATCGCCTGCCGGGTTTTCAGTCCCATCAACGAAGCCACTCAGATCGCGGTCTTCAACCCAGCGGAAACCGTGTGTCTCTTCTTTCACGTCAAGGGTGTCGCCAAACGCGGCCAGCGCCGCCTGCGCGACGGAGAAATTGACGTCGTGACGCACAGAGAGGATATGGATAAGCACGTCGAACTGTGTGGCAGGCGCCAGACCTTTACCCAGCGGTGTAAAATTCTTCAGCTCTTGCGCGCCTTCACCGCCGCTCAGCTCACGCCAGATATCATGCCCAAAGGCAACAACTGCGCCGAGGGCCGCATCGGGGAATTTCGCCTGCAGGGTCGCCAGTTTGTCGATAAACACCCGGCAGCCTTCACGCAGGGCGTTTTTGTCACCCACTACATTCGCTTCAATCCAAATCGCCGCACGGCAATGTTCTGGCAATATGCCGCTCTGAACCTGAGACATCATTCCTCCTGAAAAAAAGATGCCACGCAACCGTGGCATTGATGGGCGTATTGTACCCGTTTTTTGTTCAGGACGCGGCGCGTAGGATCAAATTAGCGGCGCCAGATAATTTTGTGCAATGTCCAAGCCTTGAGCGCATCGTCAGACGGCATTAACCCTTCTGGCCCATTCCAGTTGCCGGTGAACACATAGCTAATATGCGCACTGCCCGGTGCCTTACACTCAACGCCTTTGGCATCGTCACCCGTTGCAGCAACACAGTTACCAAATGCTTTATCGTAAAGCCCACTAAACGCGGTGCCGGTTTTAACCCCATTAGCCGTTTCAATGCTGCTGTCGAGGACATCCACCTGGCTTACGGTACCGTTCTCGCCGTTCACCACCAACGCCACTTTGTCATCTTTCAATGCCTCAAAGTAACGGACGATTTTGCCTTTCTCGGTTTTCATCCCGCTGCGCAGGTGATAATTGCCGTTCAGCGCATCATTGATCGCTTTTTCATCAAGCGCAGTAGTCGCTGCGATCCCCCCGACGCCCTGTTCACTCACCTCGATGGATGAGCCAAACCAGTTCCAGGGCAAGGCTGCAGACCAGTTGACCGAAGAGAGCGTTGAACAACCGGACAGTGCCAGTGCCAGCGCGCAGACGCTTATACGCAGGGATTTCATCTTTACATCCTTTCTTGTTAACTTGACGGCTATTGGAGTGCCGGAACAGTAAAAAGTGCCCGTTAATGATGATCCGGGTGAAAACAGGCCTGACATCGCGGATTACTCAGCAGCCACACCAGCGCTATGATATCAGCCACGACAAGCCCCAGCCCCACGCCAGTGATAGCCTCTCCGTACAACCACAGCAGTGGCTGCCAGAGTAATAACGTGGCCTGCGCGAGAATCAGCAACAGACGCATCAGACGCCAGAGACGCGGCAAGAGGTGCCTGCGGCCACTCAGTAAAAACGTGAAAACGGCCGGGACACCGGGCAACAGGCCCAGCCAGAAAGTATCATGATCGGGATAAAACAAGGTCAACAGCGCATCGCCCTGCCCCCGCGACGCTGCCGCAATCACAAATAAAACCCAGGTTCGCGCCTGTAATAACAATACACACCAGAATAAAAACGGCAGCCGCAAACGGCCATGGCTGTCAAAATCAGCAGGCGTTAACTCAATATTCTTCATCTTCTATCAGGCGCTTACCTAAACTTAGCGAGTCTGAATGCTCATAGCCCAGGCGTTCATACATTCCCAAAACCACGTCATTGTCTTCACGTACCATGATGTTGATTTTGGGACAGCCGCGAGCAATCAGCTTTTTCTCCAGGCGGCTTAATAACGCGTTGGCAATACCACGACCACGAAATTCCGGATGAACCCCCAGGTAGTAGGCTGAACCACGGTGTCCGTCATAGCCCCCCATCACGGTGCCGACGACTTCACCGTTGACCTCGGCGACCAGGAACAGGCTGACGTCGTGATTAATCTTACGTTCGATGTCCATTTCCGGATCGTTCCACGGGCGCAGCAGTTCGCAGCGCTCCCACAGGGTGATCACTTCTTCGAAGTCTTCCTGGCGAAAAACACGTATTTCCATGGTGTTACCTGCCCTTTTTTACGGTCAAAGAGAGATTATCGCGCGACCAGCCGCCGTAGCCAATATGCGGCGAAATCGCAGCAGGAAAATGGCATAATGTCACTCTGTCACGTATTGAAATGAAAAGTAAAACATTTCTTAGTAAGGACTGTCGTAACGGCAAACCCAATACGATATAACTCCAGGGACTACGGATAAAAAGAACAGGCTGTATGAGCACTTTCAAACCCTTAAAAATATTCACCTCGCGTCGTCAGGTTCTGAAAGCCGGCCTTGCCGCTTTAACGCTCTCAGGCATGTCGCGGGCCATCGCAAAAGACGATTCAACTCTTAAAACCAGCAATGGGCATAGCCAGCCGAAAGCAAAGAAAGCCGGTTCACGGCGTATCGTGATGCTGGATCCAGGCCACGGCGGCATTGATACCGGCGCAATAGGCGGCAACGGTTCGAAAGAGAAACATGTTGTGCTGGCGATTGCCAAAATTGTCCGCACCATTCTGCGTAACCGGGGCATTGATGCGCGCTTAACGCGCACCGGCGATACCTTTATCCCGCTTTATGACCGCGTGGAGATTGCCCATCAGCACGGTGCCGATCTGTTTATGTCCATTCATGCTGACGGTTTTACCAATCCCAGCGCGGCAGGGGCATCGGTCTTTGCGTTGTCCAACCGTGGGGCCAGTAGCGCCATGGCGAAGTACCTCTCCGATCGCGAGAACGCCGCCGATGATCTCGCGGGTAAGAAAGCGAAAGATAAAGATCATTTGCTACAGCAGGTGCTGTTTGATCTCGTTCAAACCGATACCATCAAAAATAGCCTGACGCTCGGCTCACATATTCTGCGCCAGATTAAACCGGTGCACCGCCTGCACAGCCGGAATACGGAACAAGCGGCGTTCGTGGTGCTGAAATCGCCGTCAATCCCTTCGGTACTGGTGGAAACGTCGTTTATCACCAACCCGCAGGAAGAGAAGCTGCTTGGTACCACCGCATTTCGCCAAAAGATAGCCAACGCGATTGCTGACGGTATTATCAGTTACTTTAACTGGTTCGATAATCACAAGGCCCATTCGAAGAAACGCTGATGACCATACCGGATACCCACGATGTAAAATCCTTTCTGCTGTCACTGCAGGACGACATTCGCCAACAGCTTTCCGCGCTCGATGGCACCGCTTTCGTTGAAGATAACTGGCAGCGCGATGCCGGCGGCGGCGGTCGCAGCCGGGTCTTGCGTGATGGCGCGATTTTCGAGCAGGCGGGGGTTAACTTTTCTCATATCACCGGTAGTGCAATGCCCGCTTCGGCAACAGCGCATCGCCCTGAGCTGGCCGGGCGCAGTTTCGAAGCCATGGGGGTTTCACTGGTGGTGCATCCGCGCAACCCGTATGTGCCAACCAGCCATGCCAATGTGCGCTTTTTTATTGCTGAAAAACCCGGCGCCGACCCGGTCTGGTGGTTTGGCGGCGGCTTTGATATGACGCCATTCTACGGTTTCGAGGAAGATGCCATTCACTGGCACCAGACGGCACATGACCTGTGCCAGCCGTTCGGGGAAGAGGTCTATCCGCGCTATAAAAAGTGGTGCGATGACTATTTCTATCTTAAGCACCGTAACGAGCAGCGCGGGATTGGCGGACTGTTTTTCGACGATTTGAACACACCGGATTTTGACACCTGCTTCGCTTTTATGCAGGCCGTGGGCAAAGGTTATACCGATGCCTTTCTGCCAATTGTCGAGCGGCGTAAGGGGATGCCATGGGGCGAGCGTGAGCGTGAGTTTCAGCTCTATCGTCGCGGACGTTACGTGGAGTTTAATCTGGTGTGGGATCGCGGCACGCTGTTTGGCCTGCAAACCGGCGGGCGTACAGAGTCGATTTTAATGTCGATGCCGCCACTGGTGCGTTGGGAATACAACTACCAGCCAGAAGAAGGCAGCCCGGAAGCTGCCTTAAGTGCGTTTATAAAACCTCGGGACTGGATTACCGCGTAGATACTGTGAACGTCTTCAACCTTTTTAGCCACGGCTGATTCGTTTTCCCGCATGGCAACCATAGCGACATCTTTGTTCCCCCTGGCGCAGAGCGTACAGCGAGGGGGTTGAGTCCCCGCTGAAATTGGTGAGACGAAGACCCGATGACAAGGTCAGGCCGCCAGGGATGGCGGACTGAGGTTTGTCGAGACAGGACGTCGAGTCAAACCGACCGCAGGCAGCGGGGCGGGAGGCGAACGCAGTGCGAAGCACCGATTTCTTTGCGGGGCCGCGGGGATTGTAAAGGGGAACGCGGTGTTCCCCTTTACCCGTTCACGTGTCCGAAGGTGACATTTCGCCATGAACATAAGGTGAACGGAACCCTCCTCCAGAGCCGCATATTCCCCTCACCCCAACCCTCTCCCCGGGGGAGGGGGAGAAAACCGGTCGTAGCCCGGACAAAGCAGCCGCCGCATCCGGGAAATCCCGACAACCAGCTTACAGCGGCTGTGTCTGCGCCTCTACCACCGCCAGCGCCACCATGTTAACGATACGCCTTACGGAGGCGATAGGCGTCAGGACATGCACCGGTTTCGATACGCCCATGAGCACCGGCCCCACCGTCACCCCCTCGGAGCTCGACACCCGTAGTAAGTTGTAACTAATACGGGCAGCCTCAACGTTTGGCATAATCAGGATATTCGCCGAGCCTTTCAGCGGACTGTCCGGCATACGTTCATGGCGGATACTCTCCACCAGCGCGGCGTCCCCGTGCATCTCCCCGTCAATCATCAGCTCGGGTGCACGCTCGCGCACCAGCTCCAGCGTTTCACGCATTTTCAGCGCAGCCAGCGATTTCGAGGAACCAAACTGCGAATGGGATAACAGCGCCACTCTCGGCTCGATACCAAAACGGCGCACAGTTTCTGCCGCCAGCAAGGTAATCTCCGCCAGTTGTTCAGCGCTGGGGTTCTCATTCACATAGGTATCGGCGATAAAGGTGTTCCCGCTGGGCAGCAACAACGCGTTCATCGCCCCGGCCGCATGCACGCCTTCGCGATAGCCGAAGATCTCCTGCACAACGCTAAAGTGTTCATGATAATCACCGATGGTGCCGCAGATCATTGCATCCGCTTCACCGCGGTGAACCATGATCGCGCCAATCACCGTGGTATCGCTAATCACCGCACGCTGCGCCTGTTCTTGAGAGATACCGCGCCGTTTCATGATGCTGTAATACTCGGTCCAGTACTCTTTGAAGCGAGGATCCGATTCATTGTTGACGATCTCAAAGTCAACGTTGGGTCGAATTTGCAGCCCCAGTTTTTGGATACGCATTTCGATCACGCCCGGACGGCCCACCAGAATCGGCTTCGCCAGCCCCAGAGTGATCAGCTCCTGCGTCGCATGCAGCACGCGCGGCTCTTCCCCTTCGGTCAACACAACGCGTTTTGGCTCTTTACGTGCCTGCGAGAAGATAGGCTTCATAAACAGGTTTGTTTTGTAGACAAACTCGGTGAGCTTATCGACATAGGCGTCAAAATCAGCGATCGGACGGGTTGCGACGCCGGAATCCATCGCCGCTTTTGCCACCGCGGGGGCAATCTTCACAATCAAACGCGGATCGAACGGTTTCGGGATCAGATAATCCGGGCCAAAGCTCAGATCCTGGTCGCCATAGGCAGAGGCCACCACCTCACTCTGCTCGGCATGCGCCAGCTCGGCAATCGCATGTACCGCCGCCAGCTTCATCTCTTCGTTAATCGCCGTCGCACCCACATCCAGCGCACCACGGAAGATAAACGGGAAGCAGAGTACGTTGTTGACCTGGTTAGGGTAATCGGAACGGCCAGTACAGATGATCGCATCCGGGCGAACCTCTTTCGCCAGCGGCGGCAGAATTTCCGGTTCCGGGTTTGCCAGCGCCAGAATCAGCGGCTGACGCGCCATTTTTTTGACCATCTCCGGCGTCAGCACTTTCGGACCGGAACAGCCGAGGAAAATATCCGCGCCGTCAACCACATCTGCCAGCGTGCGTTTGCCGTCATCCTCCACGGCATAAGCCGCTTTGGTTTCCGCCATGTTGGCTTCACGGCCTTTGTAGATAACCCCTTTGGAGTCGCATACCACAATGTTGTGTTTCTGCATGCCCAGCGCCACCAGCAGGTTCATACAGGCGATTGCCGCCGCCCCTGCTCCGGAGACCACCATACGCACGTCAGACAGATTTTTCTCTACCACGCGCAGGCCGTTCAGAATGGCTGCGGTACTGATGATGGCCGTCCCGTGCTGGTCATCGTGAAAAACGGGAATGTTCATGCGTTCGCGCAGTTTTGCCTCAATATAGAAGCACTCTGGCGCTTTGATATCTTCCAGGTTGATGCCACCGAAGGTCGGCTCCAGCGCCGCCACCACATCGATCAGCTTGTCCGGATCATGCTCGTCGACTTCGATATCAAATACATCAATGCCGGCGAATTTCTTAAACAGAACGCCCTTGCCTTCCATCACCGGCTTCCCGGCGAGGGCGCCAATGTTACCCAGTCCAAGCACGGCGGTACCGTTTGAGACGACGGCAACCAGGTTGCCACGCGCCGTATACTTGTAAGCTGCCAGCGGATCTTTCTCGATTTCAAGACACGGAGCCGCAACACCCGGCGAGTAAGCCAGCGCCAGATCGCGCTGTGTGGCCAGGGGCTTCGTTGGAGACACCTGAATTTTCCCAGGATGCGGGAACTCGTGGAAATCGAGGGCACTTTGTTTGAGTTGGTCGTCCATTTGCTGTTCCTTAACGCGTATCTTTCAGATAATTGAAGCGTGATAACCGTCCTGATGCGCCGCATAGTATGCCCCCAGCCACGCCCGCAAACTTTGAACACAACCAAACTCTGACCAACCCATAACAAAAATTGCCATCAATTCATAACACCAATGTTACAACCCGTTGAAAGCAAGACACTCCCCGTCTGCTATGCTTTTTTGTTATGCACAACACGATTCCGATAACAACACTCTCGAAATCATTCTTATAACACCTTGCTTTTTAAGGAGTATTTTTCTATGAATTATTTAGACGGCATCAAACAGTTCACTACCGTGGTAGCCGATAGCGGCGATATTGAGTCCATTCGACATTATCAACCCGAAGACGCAACCACCAACCCCTCGCTACTACTGAAAGCAGCCGCGCTGGACCACTTTAAACACTTGATTGAAGACGCAATTGTCTATGGCAAAAGCCACGGCAAAACCCAGGAGCAGCAGGTAGCAGAAGCCTGCGACAAGCTGGCGGTAAATTTCGGTCAAGAAATTCTGAAAAGTATCCCCGGACGTGTTTCAACCGAAGTGGATGCCCGCCTCTCCTACGATAAAGAAAAAAGCGTCGCCAAAGCCCGCAAGCTGGTGCAGCTCTATGAGGAGTTAGGCATCGATAAATCACGCATCCTGATCAAACTGGCTTCAACCTGGGAAGGGATCCGCGCGGCGGAAATCCTCGAAAAAGAGGGGATCAAGTGCAACCTGACGCTGTTGTTCTCCTTCGCCCAGGCGCGTGCCTGTGCCGAAGCCGGGGTATTTTTAATCTCTCCATTTGTTGGACGTATCTACGACTGGTATCAGCAACGTAAACCCATGGACCCGTACGTGGTGGATGAAGACCCCGGCGTGAAATCCGTGCGGAATATCTACGATTATTTTAAACAGCATCGCTATGAGACCATCGTCATGGGCGCAAGCTTCCGTCGTACGGAACAGGTCCTGGCGCTGGCAGGCTGCGACAGACTGACTATTTCGCCCGACCTGCTCAAAGCCCTGCACGGCGAGGAAGGCGTTGTTGAACGCAAATTGGTTCCGCCGTCGCAAACCTTCCCGCGCCCTGAACCTCTGACCGAAGCGCAGTTCCGCTGGGAGCACAATCAGGACGCAATGGCGGTGGAGAAACTGTCGGACGGTATCCGCCAGTTCGCCGTTGACCAGCGCAAACTCGAAGATCTGATCGCCGCCAAATTTTAACCCTTAGCAAGGAGAGAGTTATGTCTCGTAAAGAGCTCGCCAATGCGATTCGCGCCCTGAGTATGGATGCGGTACAAAAAGCGAATTCCGGCCACCCTGGCGCCCCGATGGGGATGGCGGATATTGCCGAAGTCCTGTGGAACGACTTCTTAAAACATAATCCGACAGACCCGACCTGGTACGACCGTGACCGCTTTATTCTGTCTAACGGACACGCCTCCATGCTGCTCTATAGCTTGCTGCACTTAAGCGGTTATGACCTGTCGCTGGATGAGTTAAAAAACTTCCGCCAGCTACATTCGAAAACCCCGGGTCACCCGGAGATTGGCTATACACCAGGCGTCGAAACCACTACCGGTCCGCTTGGACAGGGGCTGGCGAACGCTGTCGGGCTGGCGATTGCTGAACGGACGCTCGCCGCACAGTTCAACCGCCCTGATCATGAGATTGTCGACCACTACACCTATGTGTTTATGGGCGATGGCTGTCTGATGGAGGGGATCTCGCATGAAGTCAGTTCGCTGGCGGGCACCCTGGGGCTCGGCAAACTGATCGGCTTTTACGATCACAACGGCATCTCAATTGATGGCGAAACTGAAGGCTGGTTTACCGACGATACGGCCAAACGTTTCGAGGCCTACCACTGGCATGTGGTACATGAAATCGACGGCCACGATCCCGAGGCGGTGAAAAAGGCCATTCTGGAAGCGCAAAGCGTTAAAGATAAACCGTCACTGATTATCTGTCGCACGGTCATTGGTTTCGGCTCCCCCAATAAGGCCGGGAAAGAAGAGTCCCATGGCGCTGCACTTGGGGAAGAAGAAGTCGCCTTAACCCGTCAGAAACTGGGCTGGAAATACCCGGCTTTTGAGATCCCAAAAGAGATCTATAAAGCATGGGACGCGCGCGAAAGCGGCGAGAAAGCGCAGCAGGCATGGAAGGAGAAATTTGCGGCCTATGAAAAGGCATACCCGGACCTGGCTGCGGAATTTAAACGTCGCCTGAGCGGTGGTCTGCCCGAAAACTGGGAACAAACCACCCAGGCGTATATTGAGAAACTGCAGGCGGAACCGGCAAAAATTGCCACCCGCAAAGCGTCACAAAATGCCCTGAATACGATTGGTCCGGTCCTGCCGGAACTGCTCGGTGGTTCCGCCGACCTTGCCCCCAGTAACCTGACGATCTGGTCGGGCTCCCACTCATTAAAAGAAGATCCAGCCGGGAATTACATCCACTACGGCGTGCGTGAATTCGGGATGACCGCCATCGCCAATGGCATCGCCCATCACGGCGGCTTTGTGCCGTACACCGCCACCTTCCTGATGTTTGTGGAGTATGCGCGCAACGCGGCACGTATGGCGGCGCTGATGAAAGCCCGACAAATCATGGTCTATACCCATGACTCTATCGGTCTGGGGGAGGATGGTCCAACTCACCAGGCGGTGGAGCAACTGGCCAGCCTGCGCCTGACACCGAATTTCAGTACCTGGCGCCCCTGCGATCAGGTCGAAGCTGCGGTTGGCTGGAAACTGGCGGTGGAACGCCACACCGGCCCGACGGCCTTAATTCTGTCCCGACAAAACCTGGCGCAAATGGACAGGACACCGGAGCAGGTTAAAGCAATCGCCAAAGGCGGTTATATCCTGAAAGATGCCGATGGTAAGCCGGATATCATCCTGATCGCCACCGGCTCTGAGGTTGAAATCACGGTAAAAGCGGCGGAAAAACTGACTCAGGAGGGGCATAAAGTCCGCGTGGTATCGCTGCCTTCAACCGATATTTTTGATGCTCAGGATGAGCAATACCGCGAGTCGGTCTTGCCTTCGGATGTCAGCGCCCGCGTTGCCGTTGAAGCCGGTATTGCCGACTACTGGTACAAATATGTCGGGCTGAAAGGCGCGATTGTCGGCATGACTGGCTACGGCGAATCCGCGCCTGCGGATAAGCTCTTCCCGTACTTCGGCTTCACCGTCGAGAATATTGTCGAAAAGGCAAAGCGCCTGCTGTAAACGCCTGATGCCTCACCCGCGGAGGTGAGGGATCCCCACCAAAAATGCGAGCACGAATGGTCCCCTCTCCCTTGAGGGAGAGGGCCTGGGTGAGGGGGAAAATGCGGCTCTGAGCGTCATTCATTACTCAGCCCACGGGGAGAGGGTGCAAACACTAAAAACGCCAACGTTTGTTGGCGTTTTGCTTTTTTAACGCGTGATCCACAGGGTGGGCCAGGCATCTGGTCCATGCCAGTTATCACATTCAGGCTCTTCGGCGTAACGCGTCAGGCGAAAGCGCTGACCATCAAAACGCCAACGTGTCATTACGCCGCAATCCGCTAACCCACGACCTTTGGCAAGCGTCGTCAACTCGCGGGTTTTCTCATCAAACCTGGCGTTCATCAATTCCAGTTCGTTGGTGCCGCGCGAAGGGGTAAATGGCAGGTGTAAGCGTAGCGGGCGTGAAGAGAACGGTTTTTCCCGCGAGACCATCCAGGCTAAATCCACCGTGTTGTACGCGCCTGCTTCGCAGTCAATAATCAACAGGGCTTTATCATCCGTTAACGCCGTGACCCGGACCTCCCGGCGCATGGGGTCAAGCGAGCACTGGCTGTTATTCATCCGCCAGTTGCCATAATCCAGTAAGTCATTGAGTTCTTGCTGCGTTAACGGTGAGGGGCTGGCGTCAGTCAGCGCGACTTCTTTAAGGGCCGGGGCCGGCGGTACACTCAGCGGTGGATCGTCCCCTTTTTTGATCCACGCCGTTTCGCTACCGACGCGTTTTTGCTGGGCATCAATAAACAGCAATGCCGCTTTTAGGCCAACCAGGGAAATCGTCCCCTTCCCGTCTTGCAAAGTGATCGCCTGGGCTTCCTGAATAGTTTGCAAAAAATCCGTAATGGTCTGTGCGTTATCGGTCATTAAATGCCAGGGAGTGATTTGCCAGCGTTGACCGACCAGCCCGAGCGGTTTGTCGTCCAGGCGCAGGCGTGGCGCAATGGGCGCCTCTTTTAAGGGGGGAAGTTCTTTGCCGCCCAGATCGATGCGCAAAGCAGCACTGGTCTGCGCCCCGGCACTGCGTCCCAGAGTCATGACGAGGCCATGGTGCTCACCCGTATTTCGTGCCACGCAGAAATTTTGATTATTACAGGTTACTTGCCAGTCGGAAAAAGCCTGCTGCGCGGGTGCAGCCCACAGGAAGGACGTCGGGCACACACCCAGAATGAAAGCAAGCAAAACGCGGTAACGCATGAATAAAACAGCCCCGGAAGAGAATCGCAACACACAACCCGCGTATCTTCGTGTTCCCGCGCCTGCCGCTCAATCGGATTTGTCGGATAGCTTTATCTAAAATTTATTTTTTAACCCTAGTAAAATCAATCCATTAGACCTGATGATTGCAAATATTGCAGTAAAATCACCGCCTTGCCGTCGCGTATCTCGCCGCTTTTCATCATCTCAAGGGCCTGCGCAAAGGGGAGTTCCAGCACTTCAATGTCTTCATCTTCGACACCGCCGCCATTATTTGCCCGGATGCTGTCGTCATAGCGGGCGATAAAGAAATGGACGATTTCGGTGACGCCACCGGGGGACATATAAAGCTCGAATACCTTACGAACCTCACTCACTGCATATCCCGTCTCTTCAACGGCCTCTTTGCGAATGCACACTTCCGGTTCATCGTCGTCCAGCAGACCGGCGCAGGTTTCAATCAGGCGACCGTCTTCGTTACCGTTAACCCAGGTCGCGACGCGGAACTGGCGAATCAGGACCACGCTCTTTTTATCCGGGTTATACAACAGAATAGTGGCGCCATTTCCCCTGTCATAAACCTCGCGTTTATGGCGAATCACGTCACCATTTTTGCGGGTCAAATCGTAGGTAATATTGCGAAGAATGAAATAGTTATCTGAAAGGACTTTATCTTTAATGACTTCTATGTTGAACGACATACCGACTCCACAACGTAATACGGTCACTCTCATATTACGCTGCGAAGTCTGTTTTGTCGCGACGGGTAATCAGTGGCCTTTCGGCGCTGTAACGCCCAGCCAGTCCATCATCCCCTGTGCAGCATGACGACCTTCCGCCATGGCTGTCACCACCAAATCTGCACCGCGAACCGCATCGCCACCGGCGAAGATTTTCGGGTTGCTGGTCTGATAACGGTATGCGCTGTTGACGTTCGCCGCGATACGGCCCCAGTCATCAACCTCCACGCCGTGCGTTTCCAGCCACGGCATGGAGTGCGGATTGAAACCAAAAGCCATGATGACGGCATCTGCTGGCATCACAAACTCGCTGCCCTCTATTGGTACCGGACGGCGACGCCCTTTCGCATCCGCTTCACCCAACTGCGTGCGTAGCAGGCGAACCCCCGTGACACAGCCCGATTCATCCAGCTCCAGGTTGACCGGCTGGACGTTAAACTCGAATTCAGCCCCCTCTTCCTTCGCGTTTTTTACCTCTTTTTTCGAGCCCGGCATATTGGCCTCATCGCGACGATAGGCGCAGGTCACTTTGCTCGCCCCGTGACGCAGCGATGTCCGTACACAGTCCATCGCCGTATCACCGCCACCCAGCACCACTACATTCAACCCGGCGGTGTTGATAAAGGGTTCTTCCGGCGAATCCGGTAGCCCCATCAGTTGTTTGGTGTTGGCGATGAGGAACGGCAGCGCGTCATAGACGCCAGGCGCATCTTCATTCGGTAAATTCGCTTTCATCGACCGGTACGTACCGACGCCGACAAACACGGCATCGTACTCTTCAAGCAAGGTGTCCAGGGTAATATCCCGGCCAATTTCGCAATTCAGTTCGAAGCGAATACCCATCGCGCTGAAAATTTCCCGGCGGCGCGCAAGCAGTGATTTATCCAGTTTGAAGGCCGGAATACCGAAAGTCAGCAGGCCGCCGATTTCCGGGTGACGATCAAACACAGTGGTACTCACGCCGTTGCGCGCCAGCACGTCGGCGCATGCCAGACCGGCAGGCCCCGCGCCAATGATCGCAATGCGTTTATCTACCGCTGTCACATGCTTAAGGTCAGGCCGCCACCCTTTTGCCAGCGCCTGGTCGGAAATGTAACGCTCAATATTGCCGATAGTGACCGAGCCGTAGTCGTCGCGAACGGTACACGCCCCCTCGCACAGACGATCCTGCGGACAGACGCGCCCGGTGATTTCCGGTAAGCAGTTCGTCTGATGCGATAACTCAACGGCTGCGGTGATATCCCCGGCTTTTACACGTTCAATCCACTGGGGAATATGGTTGTGCAGCGGGCAGGTCCATTCACAGACGCTGTGCTCACCGCATTTCAGGCAACGCTCCGCTTCCCGCTGAGCCTGATCGGCGCGGAACGGCAGATAGATTTCAGCAAAGCCGGTTTTGCGCGCCGCCAGTGCCAGCTTATCGGGCTCTCCACGCGGCGACGTTTTGAGCATCTGTTTGACCTTGCGATCGTTAAATGCCGGGACCAACGCCGCCATACTGTGCCACGGTTGAGCTTCCTGGCTGGCCGCACGTAAACGGCGCGCCTTCGCCAGGTCTGCCAGATCATCACGGCTCACGACCTGAATAGCGTCTGCCGGGCAGTTTTGCGCACAGGCGGGGCCTTCAGCGCGATCGACACAGAGATCACATTTGTGTGCCGTGGCTTTTACCATGCCATTGCCGACCGGCGTGACAAGGATCTGCATGGTGCCGAAGGGGCACGCCACCGCACAGGATTTACAACCGATGCATTTATCCTGGTTAACTTGCACCGAATCATTTACACGACTAATTGCGCCGTTCGGACAACTGCGGGCACAAGGAGCGGCTTCACAATGGTGACATGTTACCGCGCTGCGCTGGCGTTTATTCTTTACGACCGTAATTCGGGGATGAAAATGTTCGTGGCTTAAAACGTGTTGTTCCTGGTTATGTGCCATTACGCAGGCCACTTCACAGGCGCGACACCCTATACATTGTTGGCTGTTAGCCATAATAAAACGATTCATGGCAGTCTTCTTTTCTGGTTTAATAAACCTTATTTTTTATATGAACAATGTATTTACCTGGGCTGTTCAGCGCAGGCAATGTACATTTGCCCAGAAGCGTTACTTAATTGTCACGCGCATGTTGCAGATCAATTTATCGTGGCATAAATAAAAATTAGTCTCATTTGATGAGCCGTCCGGCGATGCCATTTCGTCCGCCACCCTTGGATAGCGGGAATTGCTGTTGTGACTGTAAAACAACCTGTTTCATCCAGCCTTGCCAGAGCCTTTTTTTATATCGTCTTGCTTTCGCTGCTCTCCACGGGCGCGGCGCTAATGACGCTTGCCAGCAGCTTGCGCGATGCGGAAGCCGTTAATATCGCCGGTTCTCTGCGTATGCAAAGCTATCGTCTGGGGTATGACCTGGAACGCGGCTCCGCGGAATTAAATGCACATCGCCAAATCTATCAGCAATCGCTTAACTCACCGGTTTTACGCACGTTAAACCGCTGGTATGTACCTGAAATTGTTGGGCAGCGCTATGCGCAATTACAGGAAAGCTGGCAGGAGATGAATGCCCGATTAGGCACAGCCGACACGGTCTGGTATCAGCATAATATTCAGCAATATGTCGATAACATCGACCAGTTTGTTCTGGCGCTACAACACTATTCGGAACGGAAAATGTGGCTGGTATTGGGTATCTCGCTCATCGGCGCGATGGGGATTTTCCTGCTGGTCTTTTTTACGCTACGGCGCATTCGCCAGCAGGTCGTTAACCCCCTTGCGCAACTGATGGTGGCCAGCCAGGAGATTCAGCAAGGACATTTTACCTATCCGTCACTCAATACCCATCTGGATAACGAATTGGGGCTGCTGGCGTCCACGTTTGACCGAATGTCTGGTGAATTGCACAAACTCTACCGCACACTCGAAGCCCAGGTCGCAGAGAAGACGTATGACCTGCAGGAAGCCCACCGTCGCCTCGAAGTGTTGTATCAATGTTCGCAGGCGCTCAACACCAGCCAGATCGACGTTATGTGTTTTCGTCACATTCTGCAGATAGTCTATGAGCACGAAGCGGCAAGCTATCTGGAGTTAACAATGGGCGATCACTGGTCCATTCATCACGGTGAGGCGCAGGAAGACCTTCCGGTTAACGTGTTACCCGTCAGCATGCAAGAGAGCGTTTTTGGCGAATTACGCTGGCAAAGCGTCAATGCCCAGGCTTCCACGCCATTACTGCAAAGCGTGGCCACGATTATGGGGCGCGGGTTCTATTTTAATCAGGCGCAAAAACAGCACCAGCAACTGATTCTGATGGAAGAACGCGCCACCATCGCCATGGAACTTCATGATTCGCTGGCCCAGGTGCTTTCTTATCTGCGTATTCAACTGGCATTGCTCAAACGAGCAGTGCCCGAGGACAACGCACCCGCCCAGACCATCATCACCGATTTTTCCCGTGCCCTGAACGATGCCTGGCGTCAGTTGCGGGAATTACTGGCGACCTTCCGCCTGACGGTTTCCCAAAGCGATCTGCCCGCCGTTCTGAATGAAGCAATGGCGCTTCTCCAGAGCCAGACGACCGCGAAGCTCGAACTGGATTGCCGCCTGCCAACGCTTATGCTGGATGCACAGCAGCAGGTAAACATCTTGCAGATAGTGCGCGAGGCGGTGATCAACGCGATTAAACATGCCGACGCCAGTACCATCACCGTCAGTTGCGTTACGGACCCGGACGATCAGTATTCGGTTTATATTCGCGATAACGGAAAAGGCATCGGCACGACCGATGAACCTCAGGGACATTACGGATTGAATATTATGCGCGAACGAGCAAGCCGTCTTGGCGGCACGCTCAACTTTGCGCGCCCGCCTGGCGGTGGGACATTAGTCGAACTGCGTTTCCCGGCGCCGCGTACGCTTAAAAGCCAGCAAACGTAAGGAAAAGAAAAGAATTTCTGAAACGGATGCAGCAAAACGGGGATAAAGGAGACACAGCATAATTGTGCCTTGAAAAAGCATGATAATTTACATTATCTCCTTTTTTTCTCCACGTTTGCTTTATCTGTTCCCGCTACATTGAGCACACATTCATTGATTTCAGCAATGTCAAAATAACAATGCGCAGCAAAACAACGAGGTCTTGTTTCTGATGGCGAATTTTTTTATTGATCGCCCCATTTTTGCGTGGGTACTGGCGATCCTGATCTGTTTAACCGGAACCCTTGCCATTATTTCTCTGCCAGTGGAGCAATACCCTAATCTGGCTCCACCCAATGTCCGTATTACCGCCAACTACCCAGGCGCATCTGCCCAGACGCTGGAAAATACCGTGACGCAGGTTATTGAGCAGAACATGACCGGCCTCGATAATCTGATGTACATGTCATCACAAAGCAGCAGTGCCGGGCAGGCCACAATTACACTCAGTTTCACCGCCGGTACGGACCCCGACGAGGCCGTGCAGCAGGTACAAAACCAGTTACAGTCTGCTCTGCGTAAACTCCCCCAGGCCGTTCAGAACCAGGGGGTAACGGTAAGAAAAACCGGTGACACCAACATCCTGACGCTGGCGTTTGTCTCTACCGACGGCTCGATGGATAAACAAGATATCGCCGACTATGTCGCCAGTAATATTCAGGATCCCATAAGCCGCGTGAATGGTGTTGGCGATATCGATGCCTACGGTTCACAGTATGCTATGCGTATCTGGCTCGACCCGGCGAAGCTTAACAGCTACCAGATGACCACTGACGATGTGACCAGCGCGATTAAATCCCAGAACGCCCAGGTCGCCGTTGGTCAGCTCGGCGGCTCACCTTCGGTAGACCGTCAGGCGCTGAACGCCTCGATTAACTCACAATCGCTACTCCAGACACCGCAGCAGTTTCGTAATATCACGTTGCGCGTTAACCAGGATGGTTCCGAAGTGCGCCTTGGCGATGTCGCCGAGGTTGAACTGGGTGCTGAGAAATATGACTTCCTGAGCCGCTTTAACGGTCTTGCCGCCTCCGGGCTTGGGATTAAGCTTGCCTCCGGTGCGAATGAGATGGCGACCTCAGAATTAGTGCTAAAACGCCTGGATGAGCTGTCGCAATATTTTCCGCATGGCCTGGAATATCGGGTCGCCTACGAGACAACCTCTTTCGTTAAAGAATCCATTATCGATGTGGTGAAAACGCTGCTGGAAGCTATCGCGCTGGTCTTCCTCGTGATGTATCTCTTTTTGCAGAATTTCCGCGCAACGCTCATCCCGACGATTGCCGTGCCGGTGGTGTTAATGGGGACCTTCGCCGTTCTCTACGCCTTTGGCTATAGCATCAACACCCTCACCATGTTTGCGATGGTCCTCGCCATCGGCCTTCTGGTGGACGACGCGATTGTCGTGGTGGAAAACGTCGAACGTATCATGAGCGAGGAAGGCCTTTCGCCCAGAGAAGCGACGCGAAAATCGATGGCGCAAATCCAGGGTGCGCTGGTGGGTATCGCGATGGTGCTTTCGGCGGTATTTGTCCCGATGGCGTTTTTTGGTGGTACCACCGGGGCGATTTATCGTCAGTTCTCCATCACTATCGTTTCCGCTATGGTGTTATCCGTGCTGGTGGCGATGATCCTCACACCAGCCCTGTGCGCCACGCTGCTTAAACCTCTGCATAAAGGCGAGCACCACGGGGAAAGAGGTTTCTTCGGCGCGTTTAACCGCATGTTTAACCGCAACGCCGACCGTTACGAAAATGGCGTGGCGAAAATTCTGCACCGCAGCCTGCGCTGGATCCTGCTCTACGTTTTGTTGCTGGGCGGCATGGTGTTTTTATTCCTGCGCCTGCCAACGTCTTTTTTACCGCTTGAAGATCGCGGGATGTTTCTGGCATCGGTACAACTGCCGAGCGGCGCGACGCAGCAGCAGACGCTGAAAGTGGTGCAAAAGGTTGAAGATTACTTCTTCAAAAACGAGAAAAACAATGTCGCGTCCGTCTTCGCCACCGTTGGTTCCGGCCCCGGCGGGAACGGCCAGAACGTCGCACGTATGTTTGTGCGTCTGAAAGACTGGGGCGAACGCGATCCGAAAACCGGCAGTTCCTTTGCCATCATTGAGCGTGCCACCAAAGCGTTTCGCCAAATCAATGAAGCCCGCGTTATTGCCAGCAGTCCGCCGGCAATCAGTGGCCTGGGCAGCTCCGCCGGTTTCGATATGGAATTACAGGATCACGCGGGGGCCGGGCACGATGCGCTGATGGCGGCGCGCGACAAACTGATTCAAATGACCGACAACAATAAAATGCTGACGCGCGTGCGTCACAACGGCCTCGATGACAGCCCGCAATTACAGGTCGATATCGATCAGCGTAAAGCTCAGGCGCTGGGGGTCTCAATTGATGATATCAACGATACGCTGCAAACCGCCTGGGGTTCGAGTTATGTGAATGACTTTATGGATCGCGGCCGCGTGAAGAAAGTCTACGTTCAGTCAGCGGCAAAATACCGTATGCTGCCGAGCGACATTAATCTTTGGTATGTGCGTAACAGCAGCGGCGGTATGGTGCCCTTCTCCGCCTTTGCCACCTCGCACTGGGAAACCGGCTCCCCGCGCCTGGAGCGTTATAACGGCTATGCAGCAGTAGAGATTGTCGGTGAAGCGGCACCGGGTATCAGTACCGGTACCGCCATGGATACCATGGAAAAACTGGTTAGCCAGATTCCCGGCGGTTTCGGTCTGGAGTGGACGGCCATGTCCTATCAGGAGCGCTTATCAGGCTCACAGGCACCGGCGCTCTATGCGATTTCTCTGCTGGTGGTGTTCCTCTGCCTGGCCGCGCTATATGAAAGCTGGTCAGTGCCGTTCTCGGTGATGCTGGTCGTACCGCTCGGGGTGATTGGCGCGCTGCTCGCCACCTGGATGCGCGGGCTGGAAAATGACGTCTACTTCCAGGTAGGTCTGCTGACGGTTATCGGGCTATCGGCGAAGAACGCCATCCTGATTGTCGAGTTCGCCAACGAAATGAACCAGAAGGGTCAGGATCTGCTGTCGGCCACACTGCACGCCTGCCGTCAGCGTCTGCGCCCGATTCTGATGACCTCTCTTGCCTTTGTCTTTGGCGTTTTGCCGATGGCAACCAGTACCGGCGCAGGCTCCGGTAGCCAACATGCGGTGGGTACCGGGGTAATGGGCGGGATGATTTCAGCAACCGTGCTGGCAATCTTTTTTGTTCCTCTGTTCTTTGTGCTGGTCAGACGGCGCTTCCCGCTGAAAGAACGTCAGGAATAATGAGCAAACAAAAAGGCGGCCTGTTAAGGTCGCCTTTTATTGCGTGATTAATTTCACACTTTTTTCGTTTTAAGCAATCACTGCTTTTATGATTCTTCTGGAATTATTTACGAAGCATGCCTTCGATAAAGTCTTTCCAGTTCCCCAGTTCATGTTCAATCATAACTACCTCTCTTATTATTGTGCTTATTCTACGAGAATCCGACATCGCTGTGAAGATATTTCAACCAATTGCTTTGATTGGTCTCTCATAGTATTTGCATTGACGAAATAACTATGCTCCAGAATTTGGCTATTTAATGTGAGCGATAGCAATATTCGGAAACATTTAGTTCAAACCCTGATGTACCCCGGCCTGTAGCGTCATCAAGGTGTAGTCAGAACGTATCTTTGAAGTAGCTAATAAGATGATTTTTTGCCATCAGGTGAAATTTTTGTTTATTTAACAAGCTGGGCAGGCTCGTAAATGACATCATTTTCACATTATTAATTATCACCCTTAGTATTTCTTTAAACTCGTACATATTGCTGATGGCAATCCCTGGCAGGTAAATTTAATAACAGGAAGTATGATTACCCTGCGAATGAAATGATATTATATGTTTATTCGCCCATTATTATTCTAATTTTTTGGGCAATTAACCAAAGATAAGACAAAAGGATTCACCATGCTTACTCTGTTTGGCATCAAAAACTGCGACACCATCAAAAAAGCCCGCCGCTGGCTTGAAGCCCATCAGGTTGATTATCGTTTTCACGATTACCGCGTAGACGGTCTTGATGCCGATCTGTTGCAGCAATTTATTGCGGAACTGGGGTGGGAAGCGCTGCTCAATACCCGGGGTACCACCTGGCGCAAACTGGATGAATCGCTGCGCGCAACCATCACAAACGCGGATTCCGCAGCCGCGCTGATGTTAGAAATGCCTGCAATTATCAAACGCCCATTGCTCTGTGCGCCCGGTAAGCCTATGCTGCTGGGTTTCAATGAATCCAGTTATGAGACGTTTATCAACGAGGTGTAGTTTATGTCGTGCCCGGTTATTGAGCTGACGCAACAGCTTATTCGTCGCCCTTCTCTGAGCCCCGATGATGCAGGGTGTCAGGCGTTAATGATCGAACGTCTTCGCGCCATCGGTTTTACCATTGAGCCGATGAATTTTGGCGACACACAGAATTTCTGGGCATGGCGTGGACAGGGTGAAACATTGGCCTTCGCCGGACACACTGACGTTGTGCCTTCCGGGGATGCTGACCGCTGGATCAACCCGCCGTTTGAACCCACTATCCGCGATGGCATGCTGTTTGGTCGCGGCGCGGCCGACATGAAAGGCTCGCTGGCGGCCATGGTTGTCGCCGCTGAACGTTTTGTTGCGACTCACCCCAGGCACAAAGGCCGTCTGGCGTTTCTGATCACCTCTGACGAAGAGGCCAGCGCCGCCAACGGTACAGTGAAAGTCGTTGAAGCCTTAATGGCGCGCAACGAACGCCTGGACTACTGCCTGGTGGGTGAACCCTCCAGTACCGAAGTGGTGGGCGATGTGGTCAAAAATGGTCGTCGCGGTTCGCTGACCTGCAATTTAACCATTCACGGCGTGCAGGGGCATGTTGCTTATCCGCATCTGGCCGATAACCCGGTACACCGCGCGGCGCCCATGCTCAATGAGCTGGTGGCGATCGAATGGGATCAGGGTAATGAATATTTCCCACCGACCAGCATGCAGGTGGCGAACATTCAGGCAGGCACCGGCAGTAACAACGTGATCCCAGGCGATCTCTATCTACAGTTCAATTTCCGCTTTAGCACCGAACTTACCGATGGGATGATCAAAGAACGCGTTGCCGCACTGCTGGAGAAACATCAGTTGCGCTACACCATTGACTGGTGGCTCTCTGGTCAGCCGTTCCTGACCGGTCGGGGTAAGCTGGTTGATGCGGTGGTTAATGCCGTTGAGCACTATAATGAGATTAAACCGCAGTTGTTAACCACTGGCGGCACATCAGATGGTCGCTTTATTGCGCGTATGGGCGCGCAGGTCGTGGAACTGGGGCCGGTTAACGCCACCATTCATAAAATCAATGAATGTGTGAATGCGGCGGATTTGCAGCTACTCGCCCGCATGTATCAACGCATTATGGAACAACTCATCGCCTGACGGGGAGGAACGCATGGAATGGTTCGCGAAATACTGGTGGATTCTGGTGCTGGTTTTTTTACTCGGCGTACTGCTGAATGTGATCAAAGACCTTAAACGCGTCGATCACAAAAAATTTCTGGCTAACAAACCGGACCTGCCACCGCATCGTGATTTTAACGATAAGTGGGATGATGAGGACGACTGGCCGAAGAAAGACCAGAAGAAGTAATCCCGCCCGATCTGCCCGGCTGCGTCATGAGCCGGGCACGTTTTTGTTAGATCAATTCAATAATGTCATCGTCGTCCGGTTTACCGCCACTCAGCGCTTCATCGAAATAGTGCTTCGGTACGGTATAACGCAGGTGATCGAGGGCGAACTGCAAACTGCGATCATCGATCGCATGCCCTAAATCCTCCACAATATCGAGCGTCACATCGCCACCTGCACGCAGCAACGCGTCCTGCGCCGCAACCGCATGGGCCAAATCAATGACGCGATCTTCACCACCGTGAATCAGGTGAATGGTTGATGCCGTCGAGGCCGTCTGCGGCAGACTGGCGTAACGTCCATTAAAGGCGATCACGCGGGATGCCAAATCGGGCTGCGCTTTAACGCCCTCCAGCGCCATGATGGAGCCTTGCGAAAAACCAATCAGGGCGGTGGCCAGTGCGTTTACGCCGCTTTGCTGCTGCCAGTAGCGCACCGTTTCAATAAATACCGGCATAATGGCATCAATGCGTGCCTGGCGGTTTTCTTCGGTAACACCCTGCACGGAGAACCACTGACGCCCCGTTGGACCGCAGGGTTCCACGCCCCCAATGCTGACAATCATCGCCTCAGGAAACAGCGGTGCGAAGTAGCTGCCGATCTGCCCCATATTCGCCGGGTTATCGCCAACGCCATGAAAGAAAAGCAGTAACTGTTTCGCGGCGCCTGCCGGTTGTTGAACAACAAAATGGTCATGTTTCATGGCGGTCTCCTTAATTCGTTGCCTGCAGTTTACGCCGGGGAGGAATAATCACCATGCCATTTAACTGAATGAGTTAGTTAAAAAAATTGCAGTTGCCGCACCTGCGCTTTCAGCAAAATAGTGCGTTCAGAATCGAGTAAGGACAGTGCCGATGCAGCCTCCTGGCGCTGTGCGACCAACAGCGCTTTACGGCCCGAAAGCGCCCGTACGTGGCAAATATCCGCCTCACTGCGCTTCTCTGTGAGCTGCATCCGTAATGCATTCAGGGGTAAATCGACCTGCATCAACAACCTTTGCAACGCACCCGTTGCCGAAGAGAGCGGGCGATGGGCAAAGGCAAACCCGGCCAGTTCCTGCCAGTCATCATTATTAAGGGTAGTCTCTGGACTGACGGTAAGGGGTAACTTTTCCCCTTTCCAGGCATCAAGCCAGGGTAAATCTCGCGCCAGTCTGCGCTGCTCATTGGCGGCAAGCGCCTGTCCTGCCACCGTCAGCGGCAATACTGCCATGGCGGTATAGCAACCACTGCTCGCCTCCCGGTGGCTGCCAAGCCTGACCAACTGGAACCCGCATCGCTGCCAGAAATGCCACAGCGAAGCCGTATAGCCGAAACTCACCGAGAGGTAATCGCAGCCCGTGACATGCTGGCGGGCATGCGTAATTAACGCCTGTCCAAGCCCTTCCCGCTGACGTGACGGATGGACGGCAATGCGGCTCGCGCGTAAACCGCGCAACGTCGCAGCAAGCGGGCTGCCACCGTGGGCCGCCAGCGACTGCGCCACCAGATTCCCACGAGGACGACGAAATCCCGCCCAGACAGCCTGGCTGAGTCCGGCTGACAATCCCCCCTCCTCCACCAGCCAGAGCGCTGCCAGTAATGCATCCGGCGTTTTCGTGAGCCAGAAATGTTGCCCCGGCGCATCCATCATTCGGCGCAAATCCAGAGGAGAGGTGCGGTAATGGGCGCTGGCAAGCAGCCGATAGAGTGCAGACGGAAGTGAGGGGTCCGTGGACCATGCGGATTGGTCGAGCGAAAGGATTGTCGCCTCGCCCGTCGGTTTCGTCAGTGCCGACGCATCGTCAAACAACAATACCCTGTTGATAAACGCTTCCAGCGGACAGCCTTCCGCCCAGCGCAGGGGAGTGTGCAACTGGCGGTGTATGAGATGGGGAAAACCGGCACAGAATTTTAATAAGAAGCCCTGACCGGTCCCTTCGTAACCTTGTACCGTGGTGGTCAACAATACATAACGGAACGCCGAGACGAGCGTCGTCAACAGCGGCCCCGGAATGGCTGCCGCTTCATCGACGACTAACCACTCTGACAGCGGCTCCCCTTGGGCAATGCGTGCGAGTAACGCATCCGGGGCAATAAAAGTCATCTCTCCGGCATAGTGTGCCAGTACATCCGTTGCAGAACGTCCCGGTGCGGTAACAATGGCCGACGTCGCCAGACGCGCAATGTGCATACCCGCCAGGGCTGACTTCCCTCGCCCGCGCGGTGCCGTTACCACCATGACACCCGGCGGCATCGCGGCAAGTTCAGCCAGAATCGCTCGCTGTTCCTCTTCGGGCGCACCTGTCGCGGCATGCCAGGCGGGGCGCGCAGAAAAATCAGGGGGACGGAATGGATGTGCGTGCGACCAGAGCATCACGTTTTCGTCTTGCCGCAGCGCCCGGCAAAAGTGTTCAACAAAGCGCGGCGTGGCAATCGGCTCGGCGGTGTCACTCCAGCGACAACTGTCGTTATCAGGCCGTTGCGCCCATGCATCAAGCGGCGGCGTAAGGAGGACCAAAAAACTGCCCGGTTTCAGCGTGCCGCTGAGCGCCGCGAGCGCGGCGACATCAAAACCGTAACGGGCATCCAGCACGGCATGGGTGAATTCGCGGCCAAGCAAGGTGGTGAGCGCACGCGGCGCGCAGTGTAGCGGCCAGTCTGTTGATTCACCTACCCACAGCCAGTCGCCGGGTAATGAGATGCGAAGGTGATTGGCCTGTTGCAGGCACACCTCACCTTCACCCGCGATAACCAGCAAACGGCGGATCCCCTGATCCGCCATTTGGGCACTTAATGCAGTTAATGACATTCAGATGTCCCGGCACCGAACACTAAAGCGTACCGCTAAATGTATTGCACTGGGCTGGGTCGCCGCTGTCCATTCCGCGTTTGAACCAGTTATAACGCTGTTCGGAGGTGCCATGGGTAAACGTGTCGGGGATAACCAGCCCCTGGCTACGTTTCTGCAATCGATCGTCGCCCATTGCGGTCGCGGCGTTCAGCGCCTCTTCCAGATCGCCTGCATCCAACACGCCTTGTTGTTGCATGCTGTGTCCCCAGACCCCGGCATAGCAGTCGGCCTGCAATTCCAGACGTACCGACAGCGCATTGGCTTCGGTTTGTGACGCATTTTGCTGGAGCTGGCGTACTTTAGCCTCGGTACCGAGTAATTTTTGCACGTGATGGCCGACTTCATGAGCAATGACATACCCCTGAGCGAAATCACCGTTCGCCCCAAGCTTGTGCTTCATGTCGTCATAAAAGGAGAGATCAATATAGACTTTACTGTCCGCCGGGCAATAAAACGGCCCCATAACGGATTGCCCGGTACCGCAGCCCGTTGTCACCCGGTTACGGTACATCACCAGTTTGGGCTGCTGGTAATGGCGCCCCATTTTTTCGAAAAGTTGCCCCCAGGTGTCTTCGGTCGTGGCGAAGATAACACTGGTGAATTTCGCCGCTTCATCTTCCTGCGGGCTGATGGAGCGCTGCTGAGAACTGTTGTCGACCGGTTCCCCGGTGATAAGGCCCGTTAAATCCACACCGTAGTAACTGGCGAAAATCACCACCACCAGCAGTATGATGCCGCCCTTACCGCCCGGCAGACGAAATCCTGGCCCCCGAATAACGGGTCCGCCCGATTCATCGCGCCGGTCTTCAATATTGTTGCTTTCACGACGCCCTTGCCAGCGCATAACCACCTCATTATCTAACGTATTAATAATGATCGTAGGCGGTTGCGGGGAGGATTACCATAAGAAAAAAGAGGCAAGGAACCAGAGGATGCGCGCATCCCCCGGTTTGCTGCGGATTATCGCTTAGTCGAGCTTAACACCCAGGCGATGGGCAACGGCTTCGTACGCTTCAATCACGCCGCCCAGGCTCTGGCGGAAACGGTCTTTGTCCATTTTTGCCAGCGTTTCTTTATCCCACAGACGGCTACCGTCCGGTGAGAATTCATCGCCCAGAACCACTTCACCTTTGAACAGACCGAACTCCAGTTTGAAGTCGACCAGGATCAGGCCTGCGTCATCAAACAGTTTTTTCAGTACATCGTTCGCTTTGTAAGTCAGCTCTTTCATGCGCGCCAGGTTCTCTTTGCTCACCCAGCCAAACGTTTCACAGTAGGAGTCGTTCACCATCGGGTCATGCATGGCATCGTTTTTCAGGAACAGATCGAACAGCGGCGGATTCAGCTCGATACCTTCTTCAATTCCTAAACGTTTTACCAGTGAACCCGCAGCACGGTTACGCACCACACACTCTACCGGTACCATGTCCAGCTTTTTCACCAGGCATTCGGTATCGGACAACAACGCTTCCATCTGAGTTGGGATACCCGCTTCTGCCAGTTTGCTCATAATGAAATGGTTGAATTTGTTGTTAACCATGCCTTTACGCTCGAACTGCTCAATACGCGCGCCGTCCCCTGCTGACGTATCATTGCGGAATTCGAGCACCAACAGGTCCGGGTTTTCCGTGCTGTATACGGTCTTCGCTTTGCCACGATACAACTCAGCTTGCTTTTGCATCTTTGTCACTCCAGGTGTGATGATTTAACTAAAAAAGCTATTTTACACCGACGCACACGTTTGCGTCAGCCAAATAAAAAAAGGCCGGAGGTATCCGGCCCTTATTCTTACTTGTTAAACGCGGCCTCAAACGCTGCCACCAGGGCGTCGTTTTGCGACTGCGTTAACGTATGACCTTTCGGGTCAATAAACTGGAGGCTACTGCGGTTATCTAAATCACCGACCTGCAGTTTATAGTCACCAGACGCCAGGCCCGGGTCACGCGCGCCCAGATCGCGCCATGCGCTATCGGACAACGGTTTGTAAGTGACGGCCATGCTACCGGTAGAACGGGTGCTGTCGGTCACTTTCATGCCCACTTTTTCCAGCACTGTCGGCAGGCGCTGCCACACTACGTTGAACGGACCACGCACCACCAGCATCGGCAGACCGGTATCATCCGCGCCGGACTGAACATCAAGCGACTTCACGCTGCGGTTTTCGGCGGCAGCCTGAGCGTCAGTGGATGTTTTATCCAGGCTCTGGGAGATAACGTTCAGCATTTCCGTGCTGTAGCGCTGTAACGATGCGCTATCTGCAACCGGCTTACCCGCCTGCTCCAGATTTACGAGTTTAACGGTCACCGCCTGCTGATAACCCTGCGGTTTCACCGAGATTTGATAACGGCCACGATACTGCTGATCTTCATCGAGGCGGTTCCAGTCAACCCAGTCGGTCGTTAACGTCTGACTGGCGTCGTCACGCTTCGCGATGGCGTAGTTTTTTGCCTGGATAATGCTGACAACCTGCGGCCACAGGTTTGTGTTGCGGCCATTTTCAACCAACAGGGTTGCCGTATCGCCAGTAAACTGAGTGCGCGCACCCGTTACCAGTGCCAGCGGCTGCGCCGGCGGACGGATATCCAGCTCTTTACCCACAGCACCACTGCCGTTAGTGGCAGGAATGTTATATTCGCCATTCTGCACCGGCAGGATCATGCCGGCTGGCGCATGAAGTTCCGCAAGCGGCGCGGCATCCAGATAGGACTCGTCACCACTGACCTGACGTTTGTAGCGTGAATCCGAACTGCAGGCAGCGAGTAACATTACAAATGAAACTCCCGCCACCTTCGCCAGGCGCGACTTCTGTACTGAGTAAGCCATCAAATCTCCCTAAACTTTACAGCAATCCGGCATGCTTAAGCGCGGAGCGAACCACTTCACGACCGTGATCGGTGATCGGTGTCATCGGCAGGCGCAGCGTATCGGTTGCCACAAGCCCCAACTCCTTACATGCCCATTTCACCGGGATAGGATTGGGTTCGACAAATAGTTTGTTGTGTAACGGCATCAGGCGCTTGTTGATCACACGCGCTTCGGCGAACTGCCCTTCCGCTGCCAGTTTGCACATGTCGGCCATATCACGTGCCGCCACGTTCGAGGTAACGGAAATAACGCCGTGACCACCGAGTTGCATAAAGTCCATCGCGGTTGCATCGTCGCCGCTGAGCAGCAGAAAGTCATCTGAAACCAGCTCTTTGATCTGATGAACGCGACTTAAGTTCCCGGTCGCTTCTTTAATACCAATAATATTTTTAATTTCCGCCAGACGACCCACGGTTTCCGGCAGCAAATCGCAGCCGGTGCGCGATGGCACATTATACAGAATCTGGGGCAGATCGGTGTGTCCAGCGATGGCTTTGAAATGCTGGAACAGGCCTTCCTGTGTCGGACGGTTGTAATAAGGGGTTACTGTCAGACAGCCCACGATGCCACTGTCATTGAAACGTTGCGTCAGGCTGATGGCCTCCGCGGTGGCGTTTGCGCCAGTCCCTGCGATAACAGGGATACGCCCGTCTGCCAGTTCCAGCGTCATCATCACCACATCCCCATGTTCTTCATGGCTGAGCGTGGCGGATTCGCCGGTCGTTCCTACAGAAACAATCGCCGATGTTCCACTGGCGACATGGTAATCAATCAGTTTTTTCAGGCTTGGCCGACAGACTTTACCGTTATCATCCATTGGCGTAACAAGCGCGACTATACTTCCCGTGAACATGGGCCATCCTCTGTGCAAACAAGAATCTCAATGGTACGTGTGGTGCTGTAATAAAAGCAAGTGACGTGAGGCGTTCCGGCGGTTGTATGCCGGTTTTTTTTATGCTTTCCTTATGATTATCTCAGGTTTGACAGGAAGCACAGGTTTGACTGCCTCATCACAACATTTTCTGGTTATTACTGCGCTGGGTGCCGACAGGCCGGGTATCGTTAATACCATCACGCGCCACGTCAGCAGTTGCGGTTGCAACATTGAAGACAGTCGTCTGGCTATGCTGGGAGAAGAGTTCACGTTTATTATGCTGCTCTCCGGCTCATGGAACGCTATTACGCTGATTGAATCAACGTTGCCGCTTAAGGGCGCAGAGCTGGATTTATTGATCGTGATGAAGCGTACCGCCGCACGCCCTCGCCCTGCCATGCCTGCCACCGTCTGGGTTCAGGTTGAAGTCCCTGACTCGCCGCATCTGATTGAGCGTTTTACTGCCTTGTTCGACACCTTTCAGATGAATATCGCTGAGCTGGTCTCCCGCACACAACCGGGCGACGCCACCAGGGCCGCGCAGCTTTTTATTCAGATAACCGCTCACAGTCCTGCCTCGCAGGACGCATCAAATATTGACCAGGCATTCAAAGCCCTATGTACAGAATTGAATGCACAAGGCAGTATAAACGTGGTCAACTATTCACAGCATGATGAACAGGATGGAGTTAAGTAATGAATCCACTGAAAGCCGGTGATATCGCACCGAAATTTAGCTTGCCGGATCAAGACGGAGAACAAGTAAATTTGGCCGACTTCCAGGGACAGCGTGTTCTGGTGTATTTCTACCCGAAAGCGATGACGCCAGGCTGTACCGTCCAGGCATGCGGCCTGCGCGATAACATGGATGATTTGAAGAAAGCGGGCGTTGAAGTGTTGGGTATCAGCACTGACAAACCGGAAAAACTTTCCCGTTTTGCCGAAAAAGAGCTGCTGAACTTCACGCTGCTGTCCGATGAAGATCACCAAATTTGCGAGCAGTTTGGCGTCTGGGGTGAAAAGACCTTTATGGGCAAAACCTACGACGGCATTCACCGCATTAGTTTCCTTGTCGACGCCGATGGCAAAGTCGAGCATGTTTTTGATGATTTCAAAACCAGCAATCATCACGACATCGTGCTCAACTGGCTGAAAGAGAACGCCTAAGCGGGCTCAAATTGCATCACCCCTATTCCGGGCGTCCCGTCTAAGGCCGCCCTTGTTTTCTGTCTTTGCCTCTCCCGCCAATTATTTGAAGTTGATCACACTTTATCACTCATTTCGACACTAGTGCCGACAATGGCGACTTATCGCCCGCCCCTGACCATCACTTTTGTTTGCTCACCACCACAAAACCACGCAACTCACTGATAAATATTGATTTTAACATTTGGCATGACTTGTGCTTAAGAAGGCTCAACGATTTTCTCGCTTTCTTCTCAAGGAGCCGACATGAACCGCTTTGTGATTGCAGATCCCGAGTGGTGTATAGGATGCAATACCTGCCTTGCCGCGTGTTCGGATGTTCATAAGACTGAAGGGTTGCAGTACCACCCACGATTAACGCTGGTTAAAACGGACACCAAAACCGCGCCGGTCATGTGCCGACACTGTGACGATGCGCCCTGTAAACAGGTTTGCCCGGTGAACGCGATTTCCTTCAAGGATGACGCGGTCTATCTCAACGAAACGCTCTGTATCGGCTGCAAACTCTGCGGTCTGGTCTGTCCGTTCGGTGCGATTACCCCGTCAGGCAGCCGTCCACTCAACATTCCTGCACGCTACGAAAACTTCGTTCCGGAAGAACAACTCCGGGATGTTCCCGCCAGCCCGCCGACCATGCAGCCGTTTTTACGCTGGAATGCGGGTGTACAGACTATCGCCGTCAAATGCGACCTCTGTCACTTCCTGCCGGAAGGTCCCGCCTGCATCAGATCCTGTCCGACACATGCGCTGCATCTGGTACAGGAAGACGCGCTCAATAAACAGTTGAAAGCGCGCCGGCTGCTGGCCGCGCTCAACACGACGGACATGACCTTCGACTCTTCTTCACCCACGCCGGAGCAACGCTAATGGATGCCCTGCAATTATTGATGTGGTCAATCTTGTTATATGTCGCTGGCGGCGTCGCGTCACTGTTACTGGCCCGCCAGGAGGATCTGGCGATTAAGGTCGCCGGTCTGTCGGCGATGGCGGGCGGCTTACTCGGTCTGGCGAGCGCCGTCACCGCGTTAACGGGTGCGCAGACGCTGCAATTGCAGGCCGTCGGCCCCTTCGCGTTTGCCCATTTTATCGTGCGGATGAACAGTCTGGCGGCCTTTATGGTGCTGGTGATTTCCCTGCTGGTGACCGTCTGCGGCCTCTATTCGCTCTCCTACGTGCGCGAATATGTCGGCAAAGGTGTCGGCGCGATGGGCTTCTTTATGAACCTGTTCATCGCATCGATGGTCGGTCTGGTAGTGATGGACAACGCGTTCTGGTTCATCGTGCTGTTTGAAATGATGTCGCTGGCCTCCTGGTTTTTGGTCATCACCGATCAGGACGACGAATCCATTCACGCCGGTCTGCTCTACTTCTTTATCGCCCACGCCGGGTCGGTACTGATCATGGTTGCCTTCTTCCTGATGTGGCGCCAGAGCGGCAGCCTGGATTTCGCCAGCTTCCGTGAGTTGTCGCTATCACCGGGCGTCGCCTCCGCCGTCTTCCTGCTGGCGTTCTTCGGTTTTGGCGCCAAAGCGGGGATGCTGCCACTGCACAGTTGGCTACCGCGCGCGCACCCGGCCGCGCCGTCACACGCGTCGGCATTAATGTCGGGGGTGATGGTCAAAATTGGTATCTTCGGGATCATCAAAGTCGGTATCGACCTGCTTGGACATAGCGGTATTCCGCTGTGGTGGGGCGTGGTGGTGCTGGCCTTCGGCGCGGTGTCGTCGGTGCTTGGCGTGCTCTACGCGCTGGCAGAGCATGACATCAAACGCCTGCTTGCCTGGCACACGGTTGAAAACATCGGCATCATTTTGATGGGCGTCGGCGTCGGCATGGCTGGCATCGCGCTCCACCATCCGGTGATCGCCGCCGTCGGTCTGCTCGGCGCACTCTTCCATCTGCTCAACCACGCGCTGTTTAAAGGGCTGCTGTTCCTCGGCGCCGGGGCGATTATCTTCCGTCTGCACACACGGGATATGGAAAAAATGGGCGCGCTGGCCAAACGGATGCCGTGGACCGCAGGCGCGTTCCTGATTGGCTGTCTGGCCATTTCTGCCATGCCGCCGCTCAATGGCTTTATCAGTGAATGGTATACCTACCAGTCGCTGTTCTCCCTCACCCGCGTGGACGCCATTATTCCCCGGCTGGCAGGCCCCATCGCCATCGTCATGCTGGCTATCACCGGCGCACTGGCCGCGATGTGCTTCGTCAAAGTTTACGGTGTGAGTTTCTGCGGTAACGCCCGCAGCGAAAAAGCCGACCATGCCCGGGAAGTCCCCTGGCCGATGGTGATTGCCATGTGTCTGCTGGCACTGTTCTGCGTACTGGCAGGCGTCGGGGCAAATCTTGTTGCGCCACACCTGCTGCACATTGCCCAGTCGCTTTCCTCCCAGCAAACGCTGGCCGTGGCGCAAGGCGCAACGCTGATGCCAGGCGACGCACAGCAGGCAGTGCTGACGCCCTCGGTGGTCTTCCTGCTGCTTATCGCGATGCCCATACTGCCGGGCCTGTTCTGGTACATCAACCGTCACACCCGTGGCAATTTCCGGCGCACCGGTGATGCATGGGCATGCGGCTATGCCTGGGAAAAAGGGATGGCCCCGTCTGCCGGCAGCTTTACGCAGCCCCTGCGCGTGGTATTTGGCCCGCTTTATCGCATGCGTAAACAGCTCGATCCTGCCCAGCCGTTACAGCGCAGCCTGGGGGGCGTAACTATTGCTGCCACCCGCACAGAGCCGTTCTGGGACGACAAAATCATCCTACCGCTGGTCAGGATAACCAAACGCATTGCCCGTGCGGTGCAGTATCTGCAAAGCGGCGATTTCCGACTCTATTGCCTGTATGTGATCGCCGCGCTGGTGATCCTGCTGCTGACTATCGCCGTCTAAGGAGGGAGAGAAGATGATACAACCAACCCCTGACTGGTCACTGGGTCTGTTTGCCCTCTGCCAGGCGGCGTTTCTGCTGGCATTAACGCCATTATTTACCGGCATCTCCCGGCAGATTCGCGCACGGATGCACTCTCGCCAGGGTCCTGGCGTCTTACAGGACTATCGCGATCTGCAAAAACTGCTTAAGCGCCAGGAGGTGGCTCCGGCCTCGTCCGGCATGATGTTCCGCGTCATGCCCTGGGTGCTGCTGAGCAGCATGCTGGTGGTGGCGATGACATTGCCGCTGTTTGTGCGCACCTCGCCTTTCGCCGGCGCGGGCGACTTAATCACCCTGATTTACCTGTTCGCCCTGTTCCGCTTCTTCTTTGCGCTCTCCGGTCTTGATACCGGTAGTCCGTTTTCCGGGATTGGCGCCAGCCGCGAACTGACGCTCGGCATCCTGGTGGAACCGATGCTGATTCTCTCGCTGCTGGAGCTGGCGCTGCTGGCCGGGTCGACCAATATCGGCGCGATCAGCACCACGCTGGCGGCCGGTTGGGTCTCCCCTGTTGCCACGCTGCTGGCGATGCTCGCCTGCGGATTCGCCTGTTTTATTGAGATGGGCAAAATCCCCTTCGACGTTGCAGAGGCGGAACAAGAGTTACAGGAAGGGCCGCTGACCGAATACTCCGGGGCAGGACTGGCGCTGGTGAAATGGGGGATCGGCCTGAAACAGGTGGTGATGGCCTCGCTGTTCCTGGCGCTCTTCTTCCCGTTCGGCAATGCCGGCTCGCTGACTGTCGGGGCCATGTTGCTTTCGCTGGTCATCACGCTGGTCAAATTACTGGTGGTGTTTGTCATTGCGTCAGTGGTGGAAAACTCGCTCGCTCGCGGGCGATTTTTACTGACGCACCACCTTACCTGGCTCGGTTTTAGTCTCGCCGCGCTGTCATATGTTCTTTGGTTAACCGGTCTGTAAGGAGCGCTGAATTACTATGGAAACAATTGCCCTGACGACCCTGCTCCTGCCGTTTATCGGCGCGCTGGTCGTCTCTTTGGCCCCCAGACAGACCGCCCCCATGCTGTCCACCGTGTTCGCATTGCTGGCAACTATTGCCACGGTCGCACTGGCGGCGGGCTTTCATGCCGCAGGCAGCGAGGTTGTAGATATCCCGCTGCTTAGCGCCGGACAGATAGCGTTGTTCGGGATGACGGTAGACAAAATCAGCACTCTGATTCTGTTTGTGGTGGTCTTCCTCGGTCTGCTGGTGGCGCTCTACTCCACGGGATATCTGACCCGTGGCAATAAGGAACACCCGCACGATGGCAGCAATCGCTACTACGCATTCTTGCTGATTTTTATCGGTGCGATGTCCGGCCTGGTGCTCTCCTCCACGCTGCTGGGCCAGTTGCTGTTTTTTGAAATCACCGGCGGCTGCTCCTGGGCGCTCATCAGCTATTACCAGTCCGAGAAATCCCAACGCTCGGCGATGAAAGCGCTGCTGATCACCCACGTCGGTTCGCTGGGCTTGTATCTGGCGGCGGCCACGCTGTTTCTGCAAACCGGCACCTTCGCGCTGAGCGCCTTAAGCCAGTTAAACGGCAGCGGCGCCTTAATCGTCTACGGTGGGATTTTGTTTGCCGCCTGGGGGAAATCGGCGCAACTGCCGTTGCAGGCCTGGCTACCGGATGCGATGGAAGCGCCGACGCCAGTCAGTGCATACCTGCACGCCGCGTCGATGGTGAAAGTGGGCGTTTACATTTTTGCCCGCGCTATTTCCGAAGGTGGGCAGATCCCGGAAGTCATTGGCTGGGTCGGCGTCACCATGGCGACCATCACCCTGGTGTACGGTTTCCTGATGTACCTGCCGCAAAAAGACATGAAGCGCCTGCTTGCCTGGTCGACCATTTCCCAACTGGCGTGGATTTTCCTCGCTCTGTCGATGTCGATTTTCGGTTCGAAAATGGCCTTCAACGCGGGGATTGTTTACATCTTTAACCACGCCTTCGCCAAGAGCCTGTTCTTCCTGGTTGCCGGGGCACTCAGCTATAGCTGCGGTACGCGTATGCTGCCGCGTCTTCGTGGCGTGATGCGCACGCTCCCTATCGCCGGGATCGGCTTTTGCGTTGCGGCGCTCGCCATTACCGGTGTGCCGCCGTTCAACGGTTTTTTCAGCAAGTTCCCCCTGTTCGCCGCCGGGTTCGCCCTCTCCGATCAGCACCCCATTCTGCTCGCGGTGATGATCCTGGCGCTGGTGGAATCGGTCGCCAGCTTCGGCTGGTTTATCTACTGGTTCGGGCGCGTGGTGCCGGGTGAACCCAGCGAAGAGGTGGCACAGGCGGCACCGCTACCGTATGCCATGAAACTGGTGCTGGGGATTCTGGTGGTGATGTCGCTGTGCTCAAGTCTCATTGCCGCAGCGTGGATTGGATAAAGGGAGTCGAAGATGACGGGAACATTGGTAGTTAACAATCTGGCGGGGCTGATGATGTTCACCTCGTTATTGGTCACTTGCGCCAGACGCTACACCGTCTCCTGCTGGTTGTACGCCCTGCAATCACTGGTGCTGGTGTCGATATTTTTTACCCTCTCACAACTGCTGGATGCAGAACAACTGCGGATGTGGTCCATCAGCGCCTTCTTTACCAAGGTTCTGATGGTGCCGCTGATTATGGGCTATGCATTTCGCAAAATGGCGCCAGAGGGTCAGGGAGAACGCCTGTTTGGCCCTGCCGCACTGGTGCTGATGGCCGCAGGCATCGTGCTGCTGTGCTGGTTTGTGGTGCGTCCGGTGCAGTTGCCGCTGGTCGCGCAACTTAAACCCGCGCTGGCGGTGGCGCTCGGCCACTTCCTGCTGGGGCTACTGTGCATCGTCAGCCAACGTAATATCCTGCGCCAGGTGTTTGGCTACTGCCTGATGGAGAACGGTTCGCATCTGGTGCTGGCGCTGCTGGCATGGCGTGCGCCGGAGTTGGTTGAAATCGGCATCGCCACCGACGCCATTTTCGCGGTGATCGTCATGACAATACTGGCGCGAAAAATCTGGCGTACCCACGGCACGCTGGACGTTAATAACCTTACGGCGCTGAAAGGATAACAACATGAGTCACGCATTGATGTTTACCTTGCTGTTGCTCACGCCGCTGGTCATCTCCGCACTCTGCTTCCTGTGCCGTCTGCGAGGGAATGCCGCGCGCGCTCTGGTCACCACCGTGCATTTCGTCGGTATCGTCGTGCTGATGGTCGTGGCACTGTGGACGGTTGCGGAAGCTGTAACTGAGGGCGAGATATTCGCCGCCCATCGCTGGCTACATATCGACAGCTTAAGCGGGTTGTTCTTGTCGCTTCTTGGGATTATCGGTTTTATCACCGGGTTGTACTCCATTGGCTATATGCGCCATGAAGTGGATCATGGGGAAATTACCGTCGGCACCCTGTGCAACTATTACGGTTTCTTCCATCTGTTTCTCTTCACCATGCTGTTGGTGGTCACCAGTAACAACCTGATTGTCATGTGGGCAGCCATTGAGGCCACCACACTAAGCTCAGCGTTTCTGGTGGGGATTTACGGTCAGCGTTCTTCGCTGGAAGCCGCGTGGAAATACATCATTATCTGTACCGTGGGCGTCGCGTTTGGCCTGTTCGGTACGGTCCTGGTGTATGCCAATGCCGCCAGCTTTATGGTGGAGCCTGACCACGCGATTTTCTGGACCGAAGTCCTTAAAGAGAGCAGCAACCTCGACCCCACGCTGATGGTGCTGGCATTTGTCTTCGTGCTGATCGGTTTTGGGACCAAAACCGGCTTGTTCCCAATGCACGCCTGGCTGCCGGATGCCCACAGTGAAGCGCCAAGCCCGGTCAGCGCCCTGCTCTCAGCGGTGCTGCTGAACTGCGCGCTGTTGGTGCTGATTCGCTACTACATCATTATCTGCCATGCCATCGGCAGCACGTTCCCCAATACCTTGTTGATGATTTTCGGCCTGCTCTCAGTGGCGGTGGCGGCGTTCTTTATCCTCGTTCAACAGGATATGAAACGCCTGCTCGCCTACTCGAGCGTGGAAAACATGGGGCTGGTGGCGGTGGCGCTCGGTATCGGCGGCCCGCTGGGTATTCTCGCCGCGCTGCTGCACACGCTGAACCATAGCCTGGCCAAAACGCTGTTGTTCTGCGGTTCCGGCAACGTGCTGCTGAAATACGGCACCCGCAATCTGGACGTGGTGTGCGGCATGCTGAAAGTCATGCCGTTTACCGCAGTTCTGCTCGGTGGCGGCGCGCTGGCACTGGGCGGCATGCCCCCGTTCAATATTTTCCTCAGCGAGTTTATGACCGTCACCGCCGGGCTGGCGGCCGATCACCTGCTGGTGACTATCGTACTGCTGCTGTTGCTGACGATTGTGCTTGGCGGACTGGTGCGCATGGTCGCCAAAGCGCTGTTTGCCGCACCGCCTCAGGAAGTCGCCAGCGGTGAGCTCGGCTGGCTCACCACAGTGCCAATGGTCATTTTGCTGGTGATGATGCTGGTGATGGGGACCCATATTCCGCAACCGGTAAGCAAAATGCTGGCAAACGCTTCTGCCATCGTGATGTCCGGTAATGATGAACAATCAACACAATTTAGTTGGCTGTGGGCGTCGTTTGATACCACCGCCGCAACCGCAACACCCGCGCGGGTTCAGGGAGAGTTAAAGTGAGTTATTTAGAGAGTATCAGTCTCGATGCCCCTCGTGGCGGTGCCTGTCTTGCGGCGTTAAACGCGCAATTCCCCGGTGCCATTCTTGAAGAAGAGCGGCAAACTTTTGAGCAGACCACCATTACGGTAAAACTCAATCTGCTGCCGGATATTGTGCATTATCTCTATTACCAGCATGACGGCTGGTTACCGGTGTTATTCGGTAACGATGAACGTACTCTGAATGGTCATTATGCGGTCTACTACGCCCTTTCTATGGAAGGGGCGGAAAAATGCTGGATTGTGGTAAAAGCGCTGGTGGATGCCAACACGCGTGAATTCCCCTCCGTCACTCCTAAGGTGCCCGCCGCCGTCTGGGGCGAGCGTGAAATCCGCGACATGTACGGTCTGATCCCGGTGGGCCTGCCGGATCAGCGCCGTCTGGTGCTACCGGACGACTGGCCGGACGATTTGCATCCGCTGCGTAAAGACACCATGGATTACCGTCTGCGCCCGGAGCCGACCACCGATACGGAAAACTACCCGTTTATCAACGATGGCGATAGCTCGGCGCGTATCGTGCCCATCGGCCCGCTGCACATCACGTCGGACGAACCGGGCCACTTCCGTCTGTTTGTTGATGGCGAGCGCATTGTCGATGCCGATTACCGCCTGTTCTACGTTCACCGCGGTATGGAAAAACTGGCGGAAACCCGCATGGGTTATAACGAAGTGACGTTTCTGTCAGACCGCGTCTGCGGGATATGCGGCTTCGCCCACAGCGTGGCCTACACCACCTCGGTAGAAAACGCCCTGGGTATTGTTGTGCCGCAACGCGCTCACACTATCCGCTCGGTGCTGCTGGAAGTGGAACGTCTGCACAGCCATCTGTTAAACATTGGGCTTTCCAGCCACTTCGTCGGCTTCGATACCGGTTTTATGCAATTTTTCCGCATCCGCGAAAAATCGATGACCATGGCAGAACTGCTGACCGGCTCGCGTAAAACGTATGGCCTGAATCTGATTGGCGGCGTGCGGCGCGACATCCTGAAAGAGCAGCGCATTAAAACTATCCAACTGGTGAAGGAGATGCGCGCGGAAGTCGTCCAACTGGTGGATATGCTGCTCTCAACGCCGAATATGGCACAGCGTACCCAAGGGGTTGGGGTGCTGGACCGTCAGATTGCGCGCGACTATAGCCCGGTCGGCCCGCTGATTCGCGGCAGTGGCTTTAACCGTGATCTGCGCTTTGACCATCCGTATGCCGACTACGGCAATCTGCCAAAAACCTTGTTTAGCTGGCCCGCTGGGGATGTTTTCTCGCGCGTGATGGTGCGTATCAAAGAGACGCTTGATTCCCTCTCGATGATTGAGTTTGCCCTCGACAATATGCCAGACACCGCGCTGTTAACCGAAGGGTTCAACTACAAGCCGCATAAATTCGCACTGGGTTATGTGGAAGCACCGCGCGGTGAGGATGTGCACTGGAGCATGCTCGGCGACAACCAGAAGCTGTTCCGCTGGCGCTGCCGTGCGGCGACCTATGCCAACTGGCCGGTGCTGCGCTATATGCTGCGCGGCAATACCGTTTCCGATGCGCCGTTGATTATCGGGAGTCTCGATCCCTGCTATTCCTGTACGGACCGCGTCACGCTGGTGGATGTACGTAAGCGCAAGTCCACCACCGTGCCGTACAAAGAGATCGAGCGTTACAGTATTGAACGTCGCAATTCGCCGCTGAGATAAGGAAGATACGATGCTTAAATTGTGGAAAACCATTATCAGAGCGGGCGAAGTCACGGTGAAATACCCGTTTGCGCCGCTGGAGGTCTGCCCTGGATTTCGCGGTAAACCCGAGCTTAATCCTGAGCAGTGTATCGCCTGCGGCGCCTGCACCACCGCCTGCCCTGCCAACGCGCTGACGATGGAAACCCATCCGGATGACAACGCCCGCATCTGGCAACTGTTTATCGGCCGCTGCATCTACTGTGGCCGCTGCGAAGAGGTGTGCCCAACGCACGCCATTCGCCTGTCAGAGGAGTTTGAGCTGGCAGTGACTCGCAAAGAAGACCTCTATGTGCGCGCGACCTTTCGGCTGCAGCATTGCAGCGAGTGCCACGCCCCCTTTGCGCCGGAAAAATCCGTCGCCCTGGCGGCTGAATTACTGGCGCTTCATCAATCGAACCCGGCGCTGGTAGAAACCCTGCGCGCCCAGGCGAATGTCTGCCCGGCATGTAAACGTCGGGCGGCACTGGAGCATCGCGGCAGCACCAACGTTCATTATTATATTGAGGAGCAAGCATGAGCGCCGATTCCCTGACGTTAAAGCAGCATGTCAGCCAGCCCATAACGCTGGATGAACAAGCGCAAAAGCTCAAGCAAGTGCTGCTTCGCGATATTCAACGTTCCGCCTATGTTTACCGCGTGGACTGCGGGGGATGTAACGGCTGTGAAATTGAGATCTTCGCCGCGATCACCCCGCTGTTCGATGCCGAACGCTTCGGCATTAAAGTCGTTGCGTCACCGCGTCACGCCGACATTTTACTGTTTACCGGCGCGGTCACCCGCGCCATGCGTATGCCCGCGCTGCGTGCCTGGCATTCCGCGCCTGACCACAAAATCGCGATCTCCTATGGCGCATGCGGCGTCGGCGGCGGTATTTTTCACGATCTCTACAGCGTCTGGGGCGGCAGCGATACCATCGTCCCCATTGATGTATGGATCCCCGGCTGCCCACCGACCCCGGCGGCAACGGTGCACGGTTTCGCCGTCGCGCTCGGCCTGCTGGAGCAGAAACTGCACGCCGAAGATCATCACCAGGCTGAAAATGAAACGGCGACCGTCCGTTGGCCTGCCGTACCACTGGCCATGCGCGTTAATATCGAGCGTCTGGCGCGTCGTCTGGCAGGCTATCGCCAGGGACGTGAAATTGCCGATCACTTCTTCGCGCTGTTGACCGAAGGCGATCCACGCGAAAGTTCCGCGCGCATTAATGCCTGGTTGCAGCAGGCGGCCGATCCGCGTCTGGACACCATCGTGCAGCAACTGCGCGCCGAGATGGAGGGAAAGCATGTCTGAGAAGGGCAGCAAAGTGATGTTCTGGACGCTGCGCCAGAAATTTGTCGATGACAGCGCCAATGTCGAGGAAAAAAGCCGCCAGGTGATGTACTACTCGCTGGCCATTGGTCACCACGTGGGGGTAATCGACTGCCTCAACGTGGTGCTGGAATGTCCACTTGCCGACTACGAGCGCTGGCTTGCGCTACTGGATGAGGACGCACGTAAGAAAATGCAGGGGCTGATCACGTTTGGCGAAATCATCATTGATGCCAGTCACGTCAATAAACTGGCCCCCGCCTTTGCTAAACTGGCAGAAGAAGCGGATGATCCCTGGCGTAGCTGGAGCCAGCTCATCTTGCAGCAATTGAAAGACATTGCCGGTGAGCCGGCGATTTATCTGATGGTGCGGCGGCTGGATTAACCATTAGTGATATCAATAACACGTCAATTCGTATGACAATTAGCTATACGTGAAGCGGGTAACACTACAAAATAAGGGGGTATAGTAGTATACCGGGTGGCCCGCTCTCTTACCGAAGAACAATCACTTGATATGAAAAAACGGATAAGGAAGTCACATTATGTTGATTTATGACTGTTTTTTTCTGCTTTTCTGTACAATTGATTCTGGAAGGATGCAGTATCCATGATTTTACAGCATTTGCTGGAACAGAAAGATAAGGCGTCCGTCCTGCGGGCGTTCATTCCCCTACCACCTCCGTTCAGCCCCATTCAGTTTGTCGAACTTCGCCTCAGTAATTCGCGATTCTACCGCTGTTTTGATGACGGAAGCGTTGAGTTCTGCACCAGTGAATATGCCGGTTCAATCAGCGACAGCTCAAAACAGGTGATTTTACTTGCCGGAGAAACCATGGCTGAGCTGCGCTTTGCGCGCACCGATGGCGGTAAATTTTGCGAAAAAGACAGCACCATGTTTGCCTGGCTGGCACGCCTCGCGGCGCAAGGTTTAGAGGGTGATATTGAGCGCGACAAGCTGGAGCAATCCGTTTCGCTGTTGCGCCAGGAGCTTGACCATGACCGGGTTCTGGTCGATATCACCAACTCGGTACTGTCTCACCTTGATATTGATGAACTGGTGGCGGATGTCTCGCGTGAAATCCACCGCTTCTTTGGCGTGGATACGGTCGCAATGGTGCTCCGCGATGCCCTGCGCTCGCGCCAGCTTATGTGGAACTCGACGGATTTCACGGTTCAGCCGCCAACAAGCCAGCAATACCCGCTACGCAGCGATAGCCAGTTGCTGCAGACGGCGCTCAATGAAAATCATGCGACCCTGTTGCAAAAAAGGGACGAGCCGCAAATGTGGCTAAATGATCCCTTGCTGCAACAGTTGGAGGCGCAAGGTCTGGAGACGGTCTTTATTCTGCCGCTGGCTTTTAGCCATCAGTCCACCGGCGTACTGGTACTGGCACACCGGGATTTGTCGATTTTTAACGCACAAAACTGTCGATTACTTCGACAGATTGCCGACAGAATTGGCATTGCTGTCGATAATGCCGATGCCTATCGCAAAGTGACGCATCTGAAAGAAAACCTCAAAAACGAGAACAACAAACTTAACGAGCAAATTCTTTCCAGCCAGAGCTTTGGCGACATTATTTATCAGAGCGACGCCATGCGCGATGTGCTCCAGCAGGTCAATATTGTTGCCCTGAGTGACAGTACAGTGCTGATTCTTGGCGAAACCGGTACAGGGAAAGAGATTATTGCCCGTGCCATTCACCAGATGAGTCTGCGCAAAGATAAACCGCTGGTGAAAATCAACTGTGCCGCCATTCCGTCGACCCTGCTGGAAAGCGAACTGTTTGGTCACGATAAAGGGGCATTTACCGGCGCTATCAACACCCACCGTGGACGCTTTGAAATGGCGGATGGGGGGACGCTGTTCCTCGATGAAATCGGCGATATGCCAATTGAACTGCAACCTAAATTATTGCGTGTGCTACAGGAAAGGGAGATTGAGCGCATTGGCGGCACCCGCACCATTCCCGTTAACGTTCGGGTCATCGCCGCGACTAACCGCGACCTGAAACAGATGGTCATTGACCGGGAGTTTCGTAACGACCTGTTCTATCGCCTGAATGTGTTCCCGCTGGTGTTGCCGCCGCTGCGCGATCGCCCGGACGATATCCCGTTGCTGGTCAGGTACTTCACACAAAAACTGGCGCGCCGTTTAAACCGCCAAATCGACACCATTCCTGCCGATGCAATGCGCCAGTTGATGCGCTACGAATGGCCAGGCAACGTGCGCGAACTGGAAAATATTCTCGAACGAGCGGTCCTGCTCTCACGCGATAATACGCTGAGCCTGCATTTGAATGCGCAACCCAGTAGCATGGTGCAGCCTGTGGCCCATGATCCTTTTCCTTTTCCCCTGCCCCGCGTGGCGGAAATGATGCACACCGAACCGCCGGAAAATGATGAAGAGGAACGTCAGCGTATTATTCAGGTGCTGCGGGAAACAAACGGTATTGTCGCCGGGCCGCGCGGTGCGGCGTCAAAATTAGGGATGAAACGTACCACGCTGTTATCACGTATGCAGCGGTTGGGTATTACCGTTCGGGAAGTATTGTAATTGAGCTTCTGAGTTTAAGTGTGAGCGAATTAACGCTTTAGAGGCGATACCGGCTATATGGCTGGTACGTCCTATGCATATAAATGCGGGTGTCGATATTGCTCCCTCATTAATGCATAGACTCAGGAGATTCTCATGGATACCAGCAATGCTTTTGATCTGCGACTTCCCGCAGAAATGGCAAAGGTCGCCGAACAGGCAGGGTTATATAAAGTCAGCAAGAAGAAAGAACTGTCATTCTTTCTCGCGGTCACGGCTGGTGTATTTATTTCCATTGCATTCGTTTTCTATATTACCGTCACGACCGGGCCTGCCCCTGCAACCGCCCTGGCAAAACTGGCCGGCGGCGTGTGCTTCTCGCTGGGCCTCATCCTGGTGGTGGTCTGTGGCGCAGATTTGTTCACCTCGACAGTATTGACGGTGATGGCAAAAGCCAGCGGGCTAATAAGCTGGCGACAGTTAATTATCAACTGGATAATTGTCTATTTCGGTAACCTTGTCGGCGCCCTGTTTTTTGTCGCGCTGATTTGGTTTGCCGGGCAATATATGAGTGGCAATGGTCTTTGGGGATTAAATGTATTACAGACCGCCGACCATAAAATGCATCACACCTTCATTGAAGCCGTTTGCCTGGGGACGCTATGTAATTTAATGGTATGTCTGGCTGTGTGGATGAGTTATTCCGGGCATACGCTAACCGATAAAATTATGGCGATGCTGTTGCCTATCGGTATGTTTGTCGCCAGCGGCTTCGAACACAGCATCGCGAATATGTTTTTGATCCCGCTTTCTATTGTTATTCGTTATTTTGCACCCGAAGGATTCTGGACCAGCATTCACGCCAGCCCGGAAAATTTTCCGGCATTAACGGTCAGCAATTTTATCACGGCCAATCTGATCCCGGTGACGATAGGTAATATTATCGGCGGCGGGTTGCTGGTGGGGATTACTTACTGGATTATCTATTTGCGTAACCAAAATAACGGCCACTAACCGCGTCCCTGATGGCGCTGCGCTTATCAGGGCTACGATTGGTAGCCCCGCTAAGCACCGCGCCAGCGGGGAAGACATCACGTCAGAGGTGATGGTCGTCAACCACCACGGTATCTGGCCATGCGTGAATCACTGCCTGCACCAGCGTCGCCAGCGGGATGGCGAAGAACACCCCCCAGAACCCCCACAGACCGCCAAAGATAATTACCGACAGGATAATGACCAACGGGTGCAGGTTAACCGCTTCGGAAAACAGTAACGGCACAAGCAGGTTGCCATCCAGCCCCTGGATTATCAGGTAGACGGCAAAACAGCTCCAGAACTCGGTGCCCGCACCAAACTGAAACAGCGCCACGCCAATCACCGGAATGGTGACCACAAACGCGCCGATGTAAGGAATCAGCACCGAGAACCCTACCAGCACCGCCAGCAGCAATGAATAGTTAAGGCCAAAGAGCTGAAAACCTAACCAGGTGGCAACACCGACGACAACCATCTCCAGCACTTTGCCGCGAATGTAGTTGGTTATCTGCTGGTTCATCTCTTTCCAGACCTGCCCTGCCAGCCCACGGTTACGCGGTAAGACGCGGCGCACCGCATTGAGCATCTGTTCTTTATCCTTCACCAGGAAGAAGACCATCAGAGGCACAAGGACCAGATAGACCGCCAGCGTCAGCAGCCCGACCAGCGATGCAAGGGAGTATTTCACCACCGAATCGCCCATGCCCAGCATCCGGGCACGCATGTTTTCCGCCATTGCATCGATGATGCCCGCATCCATTAACATCGGATAACGTCGTGGCAGCGTGGCGGCATAATCGGAAAGTTTATTGAGCATACCCGGCATGTCGCGAATCAGATTCATCCCCTGCTGCCAGGCAACCGGCATCACAACAAATGCCATAATCATCAGAATGCCGACAAACAGCAGCAGCACCATCGTGGCGGCCCAGCGGCGGGAGAAACCGACTCTTTCCAGACGGACGGTTGGCCATTCGAGAAGATAGGCCAGCACGATGGCAACCAGAAGCGGCGCAAGAAGACCGCTAAAAAAGAAGAGAATGACAAAACCTGCCAGCAAAATGACCAGCAGCGCGATCGCTTCCGGGTCGCTAAAGCGACGGCGATACCACTGCATCAACAATTCAAGCATATGTTCCTTCCAGGAGCCGGATTGACCGGTGTGAGTTCAGGAATTGTATCGAAATGTCACAAAAAAGACTTCGCTTTTCGTCGCCTTTACAGGAAACATGATGAGCGGGCAAAAAGGTGTTATTCCCCCATCAGGGGGGATAAACTCTCTGTTTTATTTCGCCGGAACGAACCCCGGCTCGTCAGGTCAAATGATTACCCCAAAAATTACAGGATTGAGGTTATGTTCAGGCAGTTGAAAAAAACGCTGGTCGCAACCCTTATCGCCACGCTGACGCTCGGCCAGATGATGCCCGCGTTTGCGGATTCTGCAGACAGTCTGCCCGATATGGGAACCTCCGCAGGAAGCACCCTGTCCATTGGTCAGGAAATGCAAATGGGCGACTATTATGTTCGCCAGCTGCGCGGCAGTGCGCCGCTGATCAACGACCCTTTACTGGTTCAGTACATCAACGGACTGGGCATGCGCCTGGTCTCGCATGCGAACTCGGTAAAGACCCCGTTTCATTTCTACTTAGTCAATAATGACGAAATCAACGCCTTTGCTTTCTTTGGCGGCAACGTGGTGCTGCATTCAGCGCTGTTTCGCTATGCGGATAACGAAAGCCAACTGGCGTCGGTGATGGCGCACGAAATTTCCCACGTGACCCAGCGCCATCTGGCGCGTGCCATGGAAGATCAGAAGCGTAGCGCCCCCCTGACCTGGGCTGGCGCACTCGGCTCCATTCTGTTAGCCATGGCAAGCCCGCAGGCCGGGATGGCGGCGCTCACCGGTACACTGGCCGGTACGCAGCAAGGCATGATCACCTTTACGCAGCAGAACGAACAGGAAGCGGACCGCATCGGGATTCAGGTTTTGCAACGCTCCGGTTTCGATCCACAGGCAATGCCAACTTTCCTGGAAAAGCTGCTTGATCAATCACGTTACGCCTCTCGTCCACCGGAAATTTTGCTGACCCACCCCTTACCGGAAAGCCGTCTTGCCGATGCGCGTAACCGCGCCAACCAGATGCGCCCGGTGGTCGTGCAATCCTCCGAAGAATTTTACCTGGCCAAAGCCAGAGCCCTGGGGATGTATAACTCCGGGCGTAATCAGCTCACCAGCGATATGTTAGATGCCTGGGCAAAAGGCAATGTGCGCGAGCAGCATGCCGCACAATATGGTCGCGCCCTGCAGGCAATGGAGGCGAAGAACTTCGCCGACGCCGCTAAAACACTGCAACCCCTGCTGAGCGCCAATCCGACAAATGCCTGGTATATCGACCTGGCGACCGACATTGATTTAGGGCAGAACAAAAACAACGAAGCGATTAACCGTCTGAAAAATGCGGCGGAAATTAAAACCAACCCGGTATTACAGCTCAACCTGGCAAACGCCTATCTGAGCAGCGGTCAGGCTGCCGCGGCAGAGGCGATACTCAATCGTTATACCTTTAACTGGAAGGACGATGTAAACGGCTGGGAGCTGCTGGCGCAAGCGGAAGCCACATTAGGCCATCGCGATGAAGAGCTGGCGGCGCGTGCCGAAGGGCTGGCGCTGACGGGTAAGCTGGATCAGGCCATTACGCTGCTGGGGAGCGCCAGTTCGCAGGTCAAATTGGGCAGTCTGCAGCAGGCCCGTTACGATGCGCGTATTGATCAGCTTCGTCAGTTGCAGAAAACGTTCCGCCCGTATCAGAAGATGTAACAAGGAGAACCGATGACAGACGCGGTGAAGATTTACCACAACCCTCGCTGCTCCAAGAGCCGCGATACCCTCAGCCTGCTGAAAGCCAATGGCATTGATCCGCAGGTTGTTCTGTATCTGGAAACGCCGCCGGATGCCGACACGCTTAAAGCGCTGTTGAAAATGCTGGGGATGACCAGCGCGCGGGAGCTGATGCGCCAGAAAGAGGATCTCTATAAATCACTGGGATTGGGGGATAGCCATCTCTCAGAAGAGGCGCTGTTGCAGGCGCTGCTTGATAACCCCAAACTGATGGAGCGTCCGATCGTTGTGGCGAACGGTAAGGCGCGCATTGGTCGCCCGCCAGAGCAGGTCCTTGAGATCGTCTATTAATACCACGGGCCCGCAGGTGCGATACTTGCCGGGCCTACAGTTTCAGAATGTCTTTTACGAAGGGAATGGTCAGCTTACGCTGGGCGGTAATAGACGCGCGATCGAGCTGATCGAGCGTGTCAAAGAGCGTGCGCATTTCGCGATCCAGCCGCTTGAGCAGAAAACGTCCCACATCTTCCGGCAACTCAAACCCGCGCAGCCGCGCACGCAGTTGGAGCGCCTGCAGTTTGTCTTCATCAGAGAGCGGTTGCAGCTTGTAGATTTGCCCCCAGTCCAGGCGCGACGCCAGGTCGGGCAACCCCAGATTCAACTGCCGTGGCGGACGATCGCCGGTGATCAGTAACCGCGTTTTGCCTGATTCCAGAATACGGTTATAGAGATTGAAGATGGCCATCTCCCAGGGTTCATCGCCTGCGACACACTCGATATTATCGATACAGACCAGCGAGAGATGTTCCATTCCTTCAAGCACTTCCGGTACAAACCAGGTGCGCTTATCAAGCGGCACATAGCCGACCGCATCACCACGCTGAGAGAGTTCAGCACAGGCAGCATGAAGCAGATGACTACGTCCTGCCCCTTCACGCGACCAGAAATAGATGTATCCGCTATGATCCTGGCGTAGGACATTTTGCAACGCCGCCAGCAAAGAAGGGTTATCGCCCGGCCAGAAACTCGCAAAAGTTTCATCGTCAGGAAGATAGAGTGGCAGGGAAAGCTGCGCCGGTGTGTTCAGACGTACCTCAACAGGGCTTTAAAAAACGCGGTAAGTTTATCATAAAACTTTACCGCGTTTGAACCGGGCATGACACCCGGTTTGCAGAGCGACAATTAATGCTGATTTGCTTCGCTGTCTTCGGCGTCCAGTACCACTTCTTCCGGACGCAGAACACTGATCAATTTGAAGATCAGGCTCAGCGCAACACCCACGATAGTCGCCAGCGCCATCCCTTTCAGTTCAGCGGCGCCAATGTGCACTTTCGCGCCGCTGACGCCGATGATCAGAATGACGGAGGTCAGGATCAAGTTTTGCGCTTTGCTGTAATCCACTTTGGATTCGATCAGCACGCGAATACCGGATGCGCCGATCACCCCGTACAGCAGCAGAGAGACACCGCCCATCACCGGTACCGGGATAATCTGAATTGCCGCCGCCAGTTTCCCTACGCAGGAGAGCAGAATCGCGATGATAGCCGCGCCACCGATAACCCAGGTACTGTAGACGCGGGTGATCGCCATAACGCCAATGTTCTCACCATAGGTGGTGTTCGGCGTTGAGCCGAAGAAACCGGAAATAATGGTTGAGAAGCCATTGGCAAACATGGAACGGTGCAGGCCCGGGTCACGGATCAGATCGCGTTTCACGATATTGGCGGTAACGACCAGATGGCCCACATGCTCAGCAATAACCACCAGCGCCGCAGGCAGAATGGTGAAGATAGCAAACCATTCGAAACGCGGCGTGTAGAAGGTTGGCAGCGCGAACCAGTGCGCATTGGCAATCGGCGTGGTATCAACAACACCCATTGCAAACGACAGCGCATAACCGGCCAGCACGCCGATCAGAATCGGGATTATCGCCATAAAACCACGGAACAATACGGAACCAAACACGGTCACACCCAGCGTGACCAGCGAGATGAGCACGGTTCTGGAATCCGCAGACTGCCCATCCGCAGGCAGCAGACCGGCCATATTGGCCGCAACACCGGCCAGCTCCAGACCGATGACGGCAACGATTGCGCCCATTGCCGCAGGCGGGAACATCACGTCCAGCCAGCCGGTGCCTGCTTTCTTCACGATGAAGGAAACAATGCAGAACAGCACGCCGCACATAATAAAACCACCCAGCGCCACTTCATAGCCCAGCGGCAGAAGCAGCAGTACCGGCGAAATAAACGCAAAGCTCGATCCCAGATAAGCCGGGATTTTGCCCTTACAGATAAAGAGATAAAGCAGCGTTCCGATACCGTTAAATAACAGTACGGTGGCCGGGTTAATATGAAACAGGATTGGCACCAGCACGGTTGCGCCAAACATAGCGAACAAGTGCTGCAAACTAAGCGGGATTGTCTGTAAAAGCGGCGGTCTTTCACTCACCCCGATAGCACGGCGCGTCATAGTGTTTTCCTCTGAGTGTTGTTGTTTATCCCCTTCACACGTCAAGACGCTGGTGCGTTGGCCGTACTCGTCCACCCGAATCACTTATTACGTAAGATCATCAGGATTCGCTCGCTTGTCCTTGCCGGCAACTCGACGTGGTTAGGGTATATGTTCCGCTCATCACCCATCCCGTAGTGTTGTGGACTGCGGGATGAAATCAGGCGGATTCTGTTCTGGTTTACGCCAAAAAAAAGCCGACTTTCAAAGTCGGCTTTTGATTTTTAAAGCATTTATTTCGTACCAAAGATTTTGTCGCCGGCATCGCCGAGGCCCGGAATAATGTATCCGTGCTCATTGAGGCCCTTGTCGATGGACGCGGTATACAGCTCAACGTCCGGGTGCGCTTTCTCCAGCGCGGCGAGGCCTTCCGGGGCAGCAACCAGCACCAGCACTTTGATGCTGTGGCAGCCTGCGTTTTTCAGCAGGTCGATGGTGGCAATCATAGAACCGCCCGTTGCCAGCATCGGGTCAACGACCAGCGCCATACGCTCGTCGATGTTAGAAACCAGTTTCTGGAAATACGGCACCGGCTCCAGGGTCTCTTCATTACGATAGATACCCACCACGCTGATGCGCGCGCTCGGAACGTGTTCCAGCACCCCTTCCATCATGCCCAGACCGGCACGCAGAATAGGGACTACGGTGATTTTTTTGCCTTTGATTTGTTCGACTTCTACCGGGCCGTTCCAGCCTTCGATAGTCACACGTTCCGTTTCCAGATCGGCAGTCGCTTCATAGGTCAGCAGACTACCGACTTCCGAGGCGAGTTCACGAAAGCGTTTGGTGCTGATGTCATTTTCACGCATCAGGCCCAGCTTGTGTTTGACGAGTGGGTGTTTTACTTCCACGACCTTCATACTCTTCTCCTTCCCCAAAACGGTGGCAGCCACAAAAAAAATCGCCGGATTATACCGCTTTTTCTCCGCCACGCTACAGGTGCGGCGTTGATCCGGATCAAACAGACTGGAAAAGAGTATACCGTAAGAATCCCCGGCGGCCTGAAATAATGGACTCGCAAACGTTTGCCTTCACTGTTAGAATTGCGCCGAATTTTATTTCCAAAACCTGATTAGTTCGGGTAACAGCCTGAAATATGACGGGTGAACCGCAAGCAAACGCGTGGGGACTCAAGCAGTGACCGATAAAACCTCTCTTAGCTACAAAGATGCCGGTGTTGATATTGACGCAGGTAATGCTCTGGTTGACCGAATCAAAGGTGTGGTGAAGAAAACTCGTCGTCCGGAAGTGATGGGCGGTCTGGGTGGCTTCGGCGCGCTGTGCGCATTGCCGCAAAAATATCGTGAACCAGTACTGGTTTCCGGCACTGACGGCGTAGGTACCAAACTGCGTCTGGCGATGGATCTGAAACGCCACGACAGCATCGGCATCGACCTGGTCGCCATGTGTGTGAATGACCTGGTCGTTCAGGGCGCAGAGCCGCTGTTTTTCCTCGATTATTACGCAACAGGCAAACTGGATGTCGACACCGCAGCCAGCGTGATTAACGGTATCGCGGAAGGCTGCCTGCAGTCTGGCTGTGCGCTGGTTGGCGGCGAAACCGCCGAAATGCCGGGCATGTACCACGGCGAAGACTACGATGTTGCTGGTTTCTGCGTTGGCGTTGTTGAAAAATCCGAGATTATTGACGGTTCCAAAGTGGCCGACGGCGATGTGCTGATTGCGCTGGCGTCAAGCGGTCCGCACTCTAACGGCTACTCCCTGGTGCGTAAAGTCATCGAAGTGAGCGGTTGCGATCCTGAAACGACACAGCTTGAAGGAAAATCCCTCGCGGATCACCTGCTGACTCCGACCCGCATCTACGTGAAATCGATTCTTGAGCTGATTGAAAACGTAGACGTGCACGCCATCGCCCACCTGACCGGCGGCGGCTTCTGGGAAAACATCCCGCGCGTGCTGCCAGACAATACCCAGGCGGTGATCGACGAGTCCTCCTGGCAATGGCCGGCCGTCTTTAACTGGCTGCAAACGGCGGGCAATGTCAGCCGTCACGAGATGTATCGCACCTTTAACTGTGGTGTCGGTATGGTTATCGCCCTGCCTGCTGATGAAGCAGATAAGGCCATCGCATTCCTGAATGCCAAAGGTGAAAACGCGTGGAAAATCGGTATTATCAAAGCATCCGATTCCAGTGAACGCGTGGTCATCGAATGAAAAACATTGTGGTGCTCATTTCCGGCAACGGAAGCAACTTGCAGGCAATAATTGATGCCTGCAAGCAGAAGAAAATCAATGGCACCATCCGGGCAGTATTCAGTAACAAGGCCGATGCATTCGGCCTTGAGCGTGCGCGGGAAGCCAACATTCCCGCCCATGCGCTTCTTGCCTCTCAGTTTGCCAGTCGCGAAGCGTTTGACCGCGAACTGATGCAGGAGATTGACGCTTACGCCCCGGATATCGTTGTGCTGGCTGGCTACATGCGTATCCTCAGCCCGGACTTCGTGGCACATTACGCCGGTCGCCTTATCAATATTCACCCTTCCCTGCTGCCTAAATATCCCGGTTTACACACCCACCGCCAGGTACTGGAGAACGGTGATGACGTTCACGGCACCACCGTGCATTTTGTTACCGACGAACTGGACGGCGGCCCGGTCATTTTACAGGCACAGGTGCCGGTGTTTGAGGGCGATACCGAAGAAGACGTGACCGCCCGCGTCCAGACTCAGGAGCATGCGATTTACCCGCTGGTCGTGAGTTGGTTTGTTGATGGCCGTTTGGCTATGCAAGAAAACAAAGCCTGGCTTGATGGCGTTTGCCTGCCAGAACAGGGCTACGCGGCCGAGTAAGCGAATCTTTTCTTTGCCTGCGCGTAACATGTCGTTGCGCGCAACACCTTTCTGCGGGTAAAACCGGATTACTGTCATACTTATCTGTCACAGTTGGACATCTAATGGCAAAGCTCGCCATAATATGGGTGTCACTCAAACGAACGCCAACACGTTTACCTGCACACGAGGACACAGCCATAGCGAGAAGGAATTGCCGTGTCCCGAGAGTTAACCGGAGTGTAAGTTGTAATGGGTCAGGAAAAGCTATATCTGGAAAAAGAACTAAGTTGGTTGTGCTTTAACGAGCGCGTTCTGCAGGAAGCGGCGGATAAGAGTAACCCGCTCATTGAACGCATGCGCTTTTTAGGGATTTATTCCAACAACCTTGATGAATTCTATAAAGTTCGCTTCGCAGAACTTAAACGCCGCATCATTATTAGCGAAGAACAAGGACAAGGCACCAACACCCATTCACGCCACCTGCTGGGTAAAATACAGGCCCGCGTACTAAAAGCCGATCAGGAATTTGACGGTCTGTATAACGAACTCCTGCTGGAAATGGCACGTAATCAGATCTTTTTGATTAACGAACGCCAGCTTTCCGCTAATCAGCAAAACTGGCTGCGCCACTACTTCCGACAGTATCTGCGCCAGCACATCACGCCGACACTGATTAATCGCGAAACCAATCTGATTCGCTTCTTAAAAGACGACTACACCTACCTGGCGGTGGAAATCATCCGTGGCGATGATATCCGCTACGCCCTGCTGGAAATTCCGTCTGATAAAGTGCCGCGTTTTGTAAACCTGCCGCCGGAAGCGCCGCGCCGTCGCAAGCCGATGATTCTGCTGGATAATATCCTGCGTTATTGCCTGGATGATATCTTCAAAGGCTTCTTTGATTACGACGCGCTGAACGCCTACTCGATGAAAATGACCCGTGACGCCGAATACGATCTGGTGCACGAGATGGAATCGAGTCTGATGGAGCTGATGTCTTCAAGCCTGAAACAGCGTCTGACGGCAGAGCCGGTACGCTTTGTTTATCAGCGTGATATGCCGGATGCCATGGTTGAGATGCTGCGCGAGAAGCTGACCATTTCCCGCTACGACTCCATTATTCCGGGCGGTCGCTACCACAACTTTAAAGACTTCATCAGCTTCCCGAACGTCGGGAAAGCAAACCTGGTGAACAAACCATTACCGCGCCTGCGCCATGTCTGGTTTGATAAGTTCCGCAACGGCTTTGATGCCATTCGCGAGCGCGACGTGCTGCTCTATTATCCGTATCACACCTTCGAGCACGTGCTGGAACTGCTGCGCCAGGCGTCGTTTGACCCAAGCGTGCTGGCAATTAAAATCAATATTTATCGCGTGGCGAAAGACTCGCGCATCATCGACTCCATGATCCACGCCGCCCATAACGGCAAGAAAGTGACCGTGGTGGTTGAGCTGCAGGCGCGTTTCGATGAAGAGGCTAACATCCACTGGGCGAAGCGTCTGACCGAAGCCGGTGTGCAGGTTATCTTCTCGGCGCCGGGGCTGAAAATCCACGCAAAGCTGTTCCTGGTGTCGCGTATGGAAAACGACGAAGTGGTGCGTTACGCTCATATCGGTACCGGCAACTTTAACGAAAAGACCGCGCGTATCTATACCGACTACTCATTGCTGACCGCAGATGCGCGTATCACCAATGAAGTGCGCCGGGTCTTTAATTTTATTGAGAACCCGTACCGTCCGGTGAATTTCGATTATTTGATGGTTTCGCCGCAAAACTCGCGCGATCTGCTCTACAAAATGATCGATACCGAAATTGCCAATGCGCAGAAAGGCATTCCTTCGGGCATTACGCTAAAAATCAACAACCTGGTGGATAAAGGCCTGGTTGACCGGCTGTATACGGCCTCCAGTTCTGGCGTGCCGGTGAATTTGCTGGTGCGCGGTATGTGCTCGCTTATCCCTGAACTGGAAGGCATCAGCGATAATATTCGCGTAATTAGCATTGTTGACCGTTTCCTTGAACACGATCGCATCTATATTTTTGAGAATGGCGGCGATAAAAAAGTGTATCTGTCGTCTGCTGACTGGATGACGCGAAACATCGATTACCGTATTGAAGTAGCGGCGCCGTTGCTCGATCCGCGCCTTAAACAGCAGGTACTGGATATCATTGATCTTCTGTTCAGTGATACCGTCAAAGCACGCTACGTCGATAAAGAACTCAGTAATCGATATGTGCCGCGCGGCAACCGCCGCAAAGTACGCGCACAGCTCGCGATTCATGAATATCTGACATCACTTGAACAGTCTGACTAATCTATGCCGATAAATGAAAAGACAGCACGACCGCAGGAATTTGCTGCGGTCGACCTGGGTTCGAACAGTTTTCATATGGTGATTGCCCGCGTTGTTGATGGCGCCATGCAGATCATTGGCCGTCTGAAACAACGCGTACATCTGGCGGATGGCCTCGACAGCAATAATATGCTGAGTGAAGAGGCTATGGAGCGCGGTCTCGCGTGTCTGTCGCTGTTCGCAGAACGCCTGCAAGGTTTTGACCCTTCAAGCGTGTGTATTGTAGGGACCCACACGTTGCGCCAGGCGCTCAACGCGCCGGAGTTTCTTAAACGGGCAGAAAAGGTTATTCCCTACCCTATCGAAATCATCGCGGGTAATGAAGAAGCGCGCCTGATTTTTATGGGCGTTGAACATACGCAGCCGGAAAAAGGCCGCAAGCTGGTTATTGATATCGGCGGCGGTTCTACCGAACTGGTCATTGGCGAAGATTTTGAACCCAAGCTGGTGGAAAGCCGTCGTATGGGCTGCGTCAGCTTCGCGCAGCTTTATTTTGCGGGCGGAACAATCAATGCGGAAAACTTCCAGCGTGCCCGCGTTGCCGCAACGCAGAAACTGGAAACGCTGGCCTGGCAGTTCCGTATTCAGGGCTGGGACGTCGCGCTTGGCGCGTCCGGCAGTATCAAAGCGGCCCATGAAGTGCTACTGGCGTTAGGGGAAAAGGACGGCATCATCACGCCTGAGCGCCTCAAAAAACTGGTCGCCGAAGTTGTGAAGTTCAAAAACTTCGACGAACTGAGCTTGCCGGGTCTGTCCGACGAACGTAAAGCGGTCTTCGTTCCAGGTCTGGCAATTCTCTGCGGGGTATTTGACGCGCTGGCAATTAATGAACTTCGCCTCTCAGACGGTGCGCTGCGCGAAGGCGTGCTGTATGAAATGGAAGGCCGTTTCCGCCATCAGGATATTCGCAGCCGTACGGCGCAGAGCCTTGCGAATCAGTACAATATCGACCGCGAACAGGCGCGTCGCGTGCTGGAAACCACCATGCACATGTACGATCAGTGGCAGGCGCAAAATCCGAAGCTCATTAACCCGCAACTGGCGGCGCTACTGAAATGGGCAGCCATGCTGCATGAAGTCGGTTTAAATATTAACCACAGCGGTATGCATCGTCATTCGGCTTATATCCTGCAAAACAGCGATCTGCCGGGCTATAACCAGGAGCAGCAACTGATGATGGCCACGCTGGTGCGCTATCACCGCAAAGCGATCAAGCTGGATGACTTACCGCGCTTCACGTTGTTTAAGAAAAAGCACTATCTGCCGTTAATTCAGCTTTTACGCCTTGGGGTGTTGCTGAATAACCAGCGGCAGGCGACAACGACGCCACCAACCCTGCGTCTTACGACCGATGATAACCACTGGACGCTGAGCTTCCCGCACGACTGGTTCAGCCAGAATGCACTGGTTCTCTTCGACCTGGAACGGGAACAGGAGTACTGGGAAGCCGTCACCGGCTGGCGACTCAAAGTTGAAGAAGAGCAGTCGCCCGGCGTAGCGGCATAAAATCAGGCCGCCTGAATCTGCCCTGGCAGATTTTCCAGCGGCTCTGGTTTACCAATCAAATATCCCTGCAAATAATCGATACCCAGCGCAACCACTGCGCTGCGTATCTCTTCATTTTCGACATACTCCGCCACAACCTGCATCTTTTTCATTCTTGCCAGATGGCAAATAGAGGCGACAATCTGGTAATCCAGACTATTTGAAACGATATTGCGGATAAAGCTGCCATCGATTTTCAGGATATCGGCATTCACATTTTTCAGTCGGGAATAACTGGCGTAGCCGGTACCAAAATCGTCAATCGCTACGCTACAGCCCATTTGTTGCAGTTGGCCGAGCGTTTGATTTGCCTGCTCCAGATTGGTTAACGAATTACTCTCGGTTATCTCGAAGATCAACTGCCACGCCTCGATGCCATATTTTTTCAACAGCCGCCCCACCTCCAGAGAAAACTGTGCCCGACACACAGAGGCGGGCGACAGATTAATGGCAAAACGCTGCGCGGGTAGCGTTGCGCGATGAGCAGACATAAAACTCAGCACATGCTCCACAACCCAAAGATCGATACGTGATGACAGGCCGAACTCATGGGCGATCGGCAGAAAATCATCCGGATTAATATACTGGCCGTTCTCTTCATTCATGCGTAGCAGAATTTCATGGTAGCTGTCGCCGCGCATCCCGGCGATAGGTTGCACCAGTAAACTAAAACGGTTCTCCTCCAGTGCGAGTTGCAGGCGGTTCATCATATCCACCTTGTCCTTGAGACAACGCTGGAGGTTCGCCGCCCCGCGATGCTGCAGGCTTTCCGGATGATTTGTCGCCAGCGACAAGTCCGCAATAGTACTCAGTTCGCCAAGCAGCAAGTAGAGGTGCTGCACCGGAGAGCGCACATAGCAATAGCTCATGCCTACCTGCGGCTGCAGCGGCATGTCATCCCAGAAGAAACGAAACGCCTTAATTTGGGCATCCAGCGCGTCAATCCGGCTCTGGTGCGACTGAGTGTTAAGGCGAATAGCCAGATCATGGCCTGAGAGATGGTAGACACGTTCGTCCTCATCGAGGCTGTTTTTAAGCCAGTCCGACAGTTTTTGCTTGTACTGAATGCGCAGCATCACGCCATAGTTACGCCCCAGCACTTCCAGTTCCGGCACACTTAAAAAGCAGAGAACAGACCAGGGTGACCCCGCCAGCGCACGATTGAGGGCGCGCAGATTGGGTATCTGAACGACTGGATCAAGATAGGCAAGACGACGAGCGCGGGCATGAACATGCCGTTGTCGTGTTGCCAGTACCGATACACAAAGGATGATAAAAGAGTAAACCAGGTAACTCGACGAGGCGATAGCCAGTTGGATTTCATAAGCCGGATAGACGGGAAGATAACGATAAAAATAGTGTACCGAGACAATCAACAGCAGCGTCCAGAGCACCGATATAAACCGGTATCCATAGCGTAATGCTCCCCATAACATGACAGGCAATACCAGAGAGAGCGTGTAGTTGGTGCTGAAAATGGAGCTATTTTCATTCAGCGGCATGAGCAACAGTATGACCAATCCGGCCAGGATACTCAGCCAGATAGCCATCTCACAGCGGGTCACTTTCGGGTCGAATTCATGGCGCAGTTGCGATAACCAACTTCGCAGATAACGCGGATGGCGAATGATACGAATAACCAAATAGCAGAGCGGAATACCGGTCATGGTCCCGACCAGTAATGCCTGATAATCAATCAGTAAATGAATATTTAACGATAATATATCGGTCTTACTAAAGTCCGTGTCATACAGCGCCAGCCAGATAACGAACTCAAGAATAATCAAATAAATCGTTGCCGGGCAAAAGACCTGCCAGAAAATTCGCTGGGCAATAAAGGCGGCGTTTCCGTAGGCAATATTTTGCCGACGCGTAACAAAAACGCGATAGCCGCCCCAACTGATGACCACGGGAATAAGCAAATGAAAAATTTGCGCGACAAGCTCAGAGATATCGTGCATGCCGATATTCAGGACCAGTGCGAGAACCATGCCGGGTAGCGCTGCCCAGCCAAAGACCACCATCAGACTGAACATCAGCGCCATCGGCAGGGAGAAAAGGACAACCGTTTCACCCGCGACATGCGTATAGGTATTCGCCAGATTAAACAGTGGCAGTAAAAGACATGGCAACACGAGCGGTAGTGCCCACCATTTGTCTTTGTGCTGATGATATTTTTTTAACGGAGTCATAGATGCTCGACAAAAAACCCAGCTTCCCAATGGGTATTTCAGGCAGGCATCCAACCTGACTGTAAGCGCGTAAATAGCAAATGAGCGTGAATTTTAGTTCTGTAGGGCAACTAATGATTGATGCACATCAAATAAAACTCGCCGAATTAATTAATTTTTACGCTTTTTAAAAAGAGACGCAGATTAGCATTCATGACTTAAATACTTAATTTATTTTATATAAAATCGATTAATATTTTCCTCCGGTGAAATTTTGCATGGTTAAGAATTGACCTCGCTCTCACTCTGTGCCTTAATGTCAAGGTCGCCCTTTTTATGGGGTAAACCTTAAGGAACCTTTTGTGAGTCAGGCAACCCCTATGCGAAAACGCCATCGATTTGACAGTCGCATGACCCGTATCGTATTGCTAATCAGCTTTATCTTTTTCTTTGGTCGTTTTATCTATTCCTCAATTGGTGCCTGGTATCATCATCAGGATAAGCTCCAGTCTCAGCAAGTAAGCCAACCTATCGATTCTTCCGCACAACGCTAACGCACTGTTTTTATTTGTACACGTCTTTACGTGGGCTTTGTCACATCAACGCATGACGCACCATCGTCAGGATCATCGCCACGCCAAATCCGGCGAGGACAGCTCCGGCTATGCGCTCAATAATATGCACCCAGGCTGTGAGACGTATCTGTATGGCGGATAATCCGATCAATGTCGCGATGGCAAGATTCCACGCCAGTACCGCCAGGCTCATCCATGCGCCGGAAAAGATCTGCTGTGCAAATGTGACGTTCGCGCCAAGAATCGAGGTCATCAGCGCCAGATAAAAAAGCGCATTTTTGGGATTAAGTAACGCGGACCCCAGCCCTAGTAGAAACTGTTTTCGCCACGACGGGCAATCCATCCGGGTGGCGTTGAGCGCCAGCACCTGCTTACGACTGCGCAACAGATGCCCGCCAATCCAGATTAAATAGAGCGCGCCAGCAATTTCAATCAGACGAAACAGCAGTCCGTAATCCTGTAATAGCCGCCAGCCACACATCGCCAGCACAATATAAAAGGCGTTTCCCAGCGCGATCCCCGGTCCAATTCCGGCGCTGCCCCGCAGGCGATAACGGATGGCGTAACCGGCCAGCAGGAAGAAATCAGGGCCAGGACTGACCAGCGCCACAAAGTGAGAAAGCGCAAGCAGTGGAAACGCGGCGGGAATAAATTCGGGTAACAAAGACATAGCAACCTCATCAGTAAAAGACGAGGTCACTTTATGGCGTTGTCAGACTTAATTATTGTCTGATATTGATCGCCCCTGCGCATACTGGCGGGGCGTGGAAGAGGTAAAACTGACGAACGTGCGGTGAAAATGGCTTTGATCGGCAAAACCGCTTTGATAACCCGCATCGGCGATATCACTGCCCGCCCGCAACTGTGCTTTAGCAAATTCCACACGGGCATTATTGATCCAGGCTCCTGGCGTCAGCCCTGTCGCCAGCTTGAACTGGCGAATCAGCGTCTCTTTACGCAACGTGTACCGCTGTGCCAGACAATCCAGCGACGGGGGCTGCTGAATATCGGCCAGTAGCGTCGTTTGCATATGGTTGCAGAATTCAGCCGGTTTCGCCGCAGTTTGCAGGCCGGGCAGGCTGACAAGCAGCGCACGTACCGCCTCCTGTAATTCCCCAGTCTGGTTATCTTCCATCAGGGAGATAATGTGCATAAAGGCGGTGAAGAATGAAGGATTGCGTAACACCGTTTGTGCGCAGTGAAGATGCTCCCCTGGCGCGAACCCCAACTGTTGCAGGCACCACGCCTCATCAAGGTACAACATGTGATAGCTACGTGGACGTTCGGCTGCCGGGTTGCAACTGTGCGCTTCACGGGGCGCTATCAGCACCATATCGCCCTGAGAGAGGTGATATTCATGACCACTGCAACGCGTAACGGTCTCGCCGTCGATAATCGCGCCAATGGACAACTGAGGGTGCTGGTGCAGTTTATAGGCCTGCGTACTTTGTACGGTAGAACGCCATTCGACCCACGGCACAAGCGGAGAGCGCCAGAAGCGTTGTTCAATGTTCCGCGTTGTCATCTCTCCCTCCTCCTCACATGATTCCAGACTTCGAACGGCTACTTTTCGGCAACGCGCGTGAGCCACTCAGCATAAGCCGGGCTGGCGTGCGCTGGCATATTTTGCTGCCCGGCGCTGAATTCATCCTGCATGCCAAATATTTTCCAGACCAGGGGGGCAAGCTGTGCCGCCGGGCTGTTTTCCTGCGTGGCGGTGCGCAACAGTTCCAGCGTACGCTTTTTATATTCGCCCAGCACCTCCGATTGATAATCAAAAGCTTTCCCCAGCCCGGAGATGTACATCAGTTTCGGCACTTCCGCCTGTGGCCATTGCAACGCCATGTTGAGCGGCCACTCCAGCATTGCCCGCTCACCCCATACGGCTGAACGCGGCACCTGCTGGTTAGCCACCAGCGTTAACATAAAGGCCTGGCCCAATTCACCAAGATAGATATCCATCGCATCAACGGACGGACGCGCATAGAACGCATCCAGCGGCTGAGGGTTCACCGCTCCCACTTTTGCCAGCAGGCGCTGCTCCAGCTCAAGCACCAGCGCTCCCAGCTCAGACTGCGCTACCGTGCTGCTCTCAGTACCGCATTGGGTTCGTTGGGTACAATCCCAAAGGCTGAGCGTGAGCTGCCACTGGCGCTGTTCCCCTTCTCCTGAGCAACCCATCTCCCCGGTCACAAAGTATTTCATTTCTGGCGGGACAAGGTCGAACAGCTCGTTGCCATCAAACGCATGGGTTGAAACAACCGGCCCGATGCCCGCGGCGACCTGCACGTAACAACGGGCGGCATAATCACTCCAGTAGTGGGTTGCCTCGGCAAGATACAGTGGGATTGCACGGGTAAGGCGCCCCAGGTCATCCTCACGCTGCGATTCGGAAGGTGTCGGGTCATCGTCGATTTTACTCAGCACAAAGAAACCGACCGTGTTTGCCTCTTGCGGTTTCTGCCCGAAAAGCCAGTCGGCATTACACAGCCCGTACTGCCAGACAGGCTGCGTAAGGGCAAGCGTATTGATTTGCACCTCGCCCGGATCGGTAGGTGTGCCCTGGGCATGCTGCTCGCGCATTTTCTGAAAGGCGCGGGCGGACTCATCCAGATACTGTTTAAGCGGTGGGTAGTCCAGCGCATACATCCGGCTCAACAGCTTTTCCCCTTCGTCGGGGTTACCCAGCTCCTGATAAGCTCGCAGCAGGTTAATACCGGCCATCGGATCGTGGCGGTGCTCGTCATACACGGGAGCTATGAGTTCAACAAGCAGCGCAATCTCGCCGTTTCTGCCCAGATCGCCGGAGATCATCATCAGCGAACTGCCGTCATATCTCCCACCGGCGAGAACTTCGTCATACAGTGCACGGGCGGCCGCTACATTGTTATGTTCCAGGTGATAGCGCGCCAGCCAGAGTTGCGCGCGCCAGGAGCCGGGCAGCGCCGCGACGGTACGTAGTCCCGCGACATATCCCGCTTCCCCTTCACGCTCCTGCTTAATACTCGCCCACCAGAGCAAGCCGTTATCCAGATTTGGATCGGCTTCGATAGCCTGCCAGAGCAGCTCCTCGGCACGGGCATCGTCACCCTTGTGAGAGAAAACTTTTGCCAGATTGGTCAGCAAAATTCCCGTGGCCCCGACTTTCGCTATACCGGCCTGCAGGGTGTTTTCAGCCCCAACCAGCCGTTTATTTTCCATTAGCACAATGCTCTGAATGGTATGGCTGCGTTCGGGATCATCATCAATCTCTACCAGGCGCGCGGCGGCAGGAATGAGATCGGCGGCAAAACCATCGTTCAGGCCTCCCAGGATCGCATCATAAAGTTCCGCCGCGTTATTCCACTTTTGTTCAAGGCCGGGCAGGAAAACATTATTTCGCCAGTCGCTGCGGGCAATATGCATTTCTCGCCCGTTGGCGTCATACGCCACGATCATCTCTTCATTTGGAACCGGGGCGTGTTCTGGCTGCGTATGTTCCGATTCCACAGGGCCTGGGGTCTGTTCTTTTTTGCCACTAAGGGCGCTGAGAAGTTTTTTAAACATAGTGAGCATCGTGGCAAGTGAGAGGGGCCGAAGTCCGTGTTCCGATGATGATTCGCCCTTCGCTCGCATTCCTCGTATCCAATGAGGCCGCAAGCGCAATGAAGATAAAGCGTCGATGAGCAAATCCAGGGCATACAAAGAACACTCAGCCAGAAGGTTGGCATAAAATGCCCGCCCCGTCTAATGCCTGGAATGGTGGGGTCAGCCTATCCAAAAAATAAAAGGCCATCTTACGAGGGCCTTATTACGTACGATACAACATTCGCGTTATTTGAATTGAATTGCCTTCAGATCTGCCGAAGGAGAAAGCAAACATGTAAAGTTGACTGTTTCCAAATCAGGTCCGGAAGATTTATAAAACGCATGTCCCGTCACCACTGCATCGTGGCGTTGTGCTTTTATACCGCCAATATTTGTTCCAACAGAATAAGAAGGCGCACCTTGTTTGACTGCAATAACACTACTTGTAATCACGCCGTGGTCAAAACCTGGACGATTAATTTTTTCAGGAACAGCATCAAGACAGCGACGTGTCGCGATCGCCATACCATCAGAGGTACTTGTGGCGATGCCTTCTTGTTGTAGACCCGCCAGATGCCAGAACTTCTGTTCAGGTGTCATTGAATTTGGTTCAAATCTTCCTGTCCCCTCACGTAAGAAACATTCAATAAGCTGCGGACTGCTACCATCTATGGCGATAAATGTTGAATCCGGGTGTTGAGAACGAGAAATATCGACATAGCGTGAATCAATTTCAAAGGGAACGGGCTTTGCTTTAGCTCGAGCAGCACAAAGCTTTACCTTTGCAGGATCATTACCAATAGCATCGCTGGAAATCATCTCGGCATGCACTGCTCCGGATAAACAAAACATTCCGCATACCACCAGGATCTTTTTCATATTTTCCTTCATTAATTGAGTAGGTTACAACTACGACACTGACAGAAGTTTAACCAACTCACCCAAAATAACTATTTAGATTTTATGGTTATAAGCATTATTTCGATAAAAAGATAAATAAGCTGACTAAAGGAAAATATTAAAAAACCCGCTCTGGAAAGCGGGCTTTAGGGCACTGTTTATCATCGATATAGAGGGGATTTTATTCCCACTCAATCGTAGCAGGTGGTTTACCGCTGATGTCATACACCACGCGGGAGATGCCATTCACTTCGTTGATGATGCGGTTGGAAACGCGGCCCAGGAAGTCGTACGGCAGGTGTGCCCAGTGCGCGGTCATAAAGTCGATGGTTTCAACGGCACGCAGAGAGACAACCCAGTCGTACTTACGGCCATCGCCCATCACGCCAACAGAGCGGACCGGCAGGAAGACGGTAAAAGCCTGGCTAACTTTGTTGTAAAGGTCAGCTTTACGCAGCTCTTCAATAAAGATGGCATCGGCACGACGCAGCAGGTCGCAGTACTCTTTCTTCACTTCGCCCAGAACGCGAACGCCAAGGCCTGGCCCCGGGAACGGATGGCGGTAAAGCATATCGTACGGCAGACCCAGCTCAAGGCCGATTTTACGTACTTCGTCTTTGAACAGCTCACGCAGCGGTTCAACCAGACCCATCTTCATCTCTTTCGGCAGGCCGCCCACGTTGTGGTGAGACTTAATCACGTGCGCTTTACCGGTCGCCGATGCGGCAGACTCGATCACGTCAGGGTAAATTGTGCCCTGCGCCAGCCATTTCACGTCTTCAAGTTTCAGGGCTTCTTCGTCGAAGATTTCAACGAACACGCGACCAATGATTTTGCGTTTGGCTTCCGGATCGTTCTCGCCCGCCAGTTCACTCAGGAAGCGTGATTCGCCTTCCACGTGAACAATGTTCAGGCCGAAGTGATCGCCGAACATATCCATTACCTGCTCAGCTTCATTCAGACGCAGCAGACCATTATCGACGAACACGCAGGTCAGGTTTTTACCGATTGCACGGTGCAGCAGCATCGCCGTCACGGAGGAGTCAACGCCGCCGGACAGGCCGAGGATCACTTTGTCGTCGCCAACCTGCGCACGGATGCGTTCGATAGCGTCGTCGATGATTTTCGCCGGGGTCCACAGGGCTTCACACTGGCAGATATCGATAACGAAACGCTCCAGCATACGCAGGCCCTGACGGGTATGGGTCACTTCCGGGTGGAACTGTACGCCGTAGAAGCGTTTTTCTTCGTTAGCCATAATGGCGAACGGACAGGTTTCGGTGCTGGCAACGGTAACAAAGTCAGACGGGATAGCCGTCACTTTATCGCCATGGCTCATCCACACGTCCAGCAGCGGTTTGCCGTCTGCGGTCAGGGAATCTTCAATACCACGAATCAGGGCGCTGTCGGTCAGAACTTCTACCTGTGCATAGCCGAATTCGCGCTCGCTGGACGCTTCGACATGGCCGCCCAACTGCATCGCCATGGTCTGCATGCCGTAGCACACGCCAAATACCGGCACGCCAGCTTCGAACACGTACTGCGGTGCGCGCGGGCTGTTATCTTCAGTGGTACTTTCCGGGCCGCCGGAAAGAATGATACCGCTTGGGTTAAATTCACGAATCTGCGCTTCGGTGACATCCCATGCCCACAGTTCACAGTAAACACCAAGCTCACGCACGCGGCGGGCAACAAGTTGCGTGTACTGAGAACCGAAATCGAGGATAAGGATGCGATGTTTATGAATGTTTTCCGTCATTGACGCTAATTCCGAGGCAAGTGAAACAAAATCGCCCGGCATTTAGCCGGGCGTGGAAAATATCAGGAGCCCATACGGTAGTTCGGGGATTCCTTGGTGATGGTCACATCATGGACGTGGCTTTCCTGGATGCCCGCACCGCTGATACGCACGAATTCCGCTTTAGTGCGCAGCAGGTCGATGGTACCACAGCCGGTCAGCCCCATACAGGAACGCAGGCCGCCCATTTGCTGGTGGATGATCTCTTTCAGGCGACCTTTATACGCCACGCGACCTTCGATACCTTCCGGCACCAGTTTGTCAGCGGCATTATCCGTCTGGAAGTAACGGTCAGAGGAGCCTTTGGACATCGCGCCCAGAGAACCCATCCCGCGATAAGATTTGTAAGAACGGCCCTGGTAGAGTTCGATTTCGCCCGGCGACTCTTCGGTACCTGCCAGCATAGAGCCGACCATCACCGCTGCCGCGCCAGCGGCAATCGCTTTGGCGATGTCACCAGAGAAGCGGATACCACCGTCAGCGATAACCGGAATACCGGTGCCTTCCAGCGCTTCAACCGCGTCGGATACAGCCGTGATCTGCGGAACACCCACGCCGGTCACGATACGGGTGGTACAGATAGAGCCAGGGCCGATACCGACTTTCACTGCGCTGCAACCGGCTTCCGCCAGCGCACGTGCGCCTGCGCCCGTCGCTACGTTACCGCCAATGATTTGCAGATCCGGGTATTTGGCACGGGTTTCACGGATACGCTGCAGAACGCCTTCGGAATGGCCATGAGAGGAGTCAATCAGCAGAACGTCAACGCCCGCCGCAACCAGCGCATCAACACGCTCTTCGTTGCCCGCACCTGCGCCAACCGCCGCACCGACACGCAGACGGCCTTGCTCGTCCTTACAGGCGTTCGGTTTACGTTCCGCTTTCTGGAAGTCTTTCACGGTGATCATACCGAGCAGACGGAATTTATCGTCGACAACCAGCGCTTTCTCAACGCGTTTTTCGTGCATTTTCGCGAATACAACTTCACGCGCTTCGCCTTCGCGAACGGTGACCAGACGTTCTTTCGGCGTCATGTATACGCTAACAGGCTGGTTCAGGTCGGTGACAAAGCGAACGTCACGACCGGTAATGATGCCCACCAGTGAATTGTCTTCGGCAACCACCGGGTAACCGGCAAAACCATTACGCTCGGTCAGTTCTTTCACTTCGCGCAGGGTAGTGGTTGGCAGAACGGTCTGAGGGTCTTTAACCACGCCGGACTCATGTTTTTTAACACGGCGAACTTCTTCAGCCTGGCGTTCGATGGACATGTTTTTATGAATAAAGCCAATGCCGCCTTCCTGTGCCAGGGCAATTGCCAGGCGCGCTTCCGTAACGGTGTCCATTGCTGCGGAGAGCATCGGAATATTCAGACGAATGGTCTTAGTGAGCTGAGTGCTCAAATCGGCAGTATTCGGCAGAACGGTGGAGTGAGCGGGAACGAGGAGGACGTCGTCAAACGTCAGGGCTTCTTTAGCGATACGTAGCATGGGCAATATCTCTGACCTGGGTGGTTAAATATTGCCGTGGCATTATACAGAGCGTAACCGATTGCTTCCACATTTTTTTGCGAAAAATACTTGCACTCATCTCTGGGCGGGTTACTATCGACTGAATAACCTGCTGATTTAGAATTTGATCTAGCTCACATGTCATCTCTTCAAAGCCCCGCAATTTTTACCGTTACTCGCCTGAATCAAACAGTACGTAGCCTGCTGGAACGCGAAATGGGCCAGGTCTGGATAACGGGTGAAATCTCCAATTTCACACAGCCTGCCTCTGGTCACTGGTATTTCACGCTTAAAGACGATACGGCGCAGGTTCGCGGTGCGATGTTCCGTAACAGCAACCGTCGCGTAACGTTCCGCCCGCAGCATGGCCAACAGGTACTGGTGCGCGCCTCCGTCACGCTCTATGACCCGCGCGGCGATTACCAGATAATCGTTGAAAGCATGCAGCCCGCCGGTGAAGGGTTGCTGCAGCAGAAATATGAGCAACTGAAAGCGGCGCTGTCAGCGGAAGGGCTTTTTGATCAGCAGTTCAAACAACCGCTCCCCACACCAGCCCACTGTATTGGCGTTATCACCTCGAAAACCGGCGCTGCGCTGCATGACATTCTTCACGTCCTGAGGCGACGCGATCCTTCTCTGCCGGTGGTCATTTACCCCACGGCGGTACAAGGTGACGATGCGCCGGGGCAGATTGTGCGCGCCATTGAACTGGCGAACGCGCGTCAGGAATGTGATGTGCTGATTGTTGGCCGTGGCGGTGGCTCACTGGAAGATTTATGGAGCTTTAACGACGAACGCGTGGCGCGCGCCATTTTTGCCAGCCGCATTCCGGTGGTCAGCGCCGTCGGCCACGAAACCGATGTGACCATTGCGGATTTTGTGGCGGATTTACGCGCCCCTACCCCCTCTGCCGCCGCGGAAATCGTCAGTCGCAACCAGACGGAACTGCTGCGCCAGATCCAGTCCGCTCAACAACGTCTTGAGATGGCGATGGACTTTTTCATTGCTAACCGCACCCGGCGTTTTACCCAACTTAATCACAGGCTGCAACAGCAGCATCCGCAGTTGCGCCTCGCCCGTCAGCAAACCGTGCTGGAAAAACTCCGCCAGCGGATGCGTGTCGCCCTGGATAGCCAGCTTAAACAGGCTAGCCAGCGACAACGCCGCGTCGCCCAGCGTCTGAATCAGCAAAACCCGCAGCCGCGGATCTGGCGTGCGCAGACGCGTATTCAGCAACTGGAATACCGGCTGGCGGAAAGCCTGCGCGCACAGTTAAGCGTAACGCGAGAGCGTTTCGGCAAGGCGGTGACGCACCTGGAGGCGGTCAGCCCGTTATCGACGCTGGCACGCGGGTATAGCGTCACCACGGCCGCCGATGGCAAGGTGCTGAAACAGGCGAAACAGGTCAAAACGGGCGATACGCTTACCACCCGTCTCGCCGATGGCTGGGTAGAAAGTGAAGTGAAAAGCGTCCAGCCCGTGAAAAAAACGCGGGCGTCTAAACCCCGCAACGCAGGCTAATTCACGGCTTCGTCGGGGTCAGCAACATAACAAAAAACGCCAGTCCGGCAAAAATCAAAAGCGACCAGGCCGCCCCCAGTACTGCATAGAGTTGCCCAAAAATTATCGCCCCCGCCACCTGCCCCACCGCCAGCATAAAAAAGACAATGCCCACCCCGGCGGCGGGAGCATTTGCCGTTGCGGACGCACCGCACACCAGCAGCACGCCGGAAAGCGTGATATAACCCACGCCACAGAGGGCCGCCGCCGGAATAAGCCACCCGCTATAACCATGACTTACAGCCAGTAGCGCCAGCGGCGCGGCCATAAAAAGCAGCGATAGCCAGTAAACCGGATTCCAGCCTGTCCGGGCGGCCAGCGCGCCAGTAAAGACGCCAGCAATTCCCGCCCCGCCGCTCACCAGCCACAGCATGCTGGTGGTCTCTTTTTCAAGGTGCAGGTGTTTTTGCAGAATATCGGGCCCAAAGTTCCACCACGCCGCGCTCGCTATCCCACAGATAAACGCAATCAGCGCCAGCCGCCGCAGTGCCTGGCACTGTAAGACCTGCCGCCAGGATTGTTCATTTTTAGCCCCCGGCGCTCGGGCAGCGGGTAAATAGCGCATCACCGGTAGCAGGCAAAGCAGAGCAAGCACCGCGAAAGCTACGCAGGCTCCACGCCACCCAAAGGGGATAAAAAGCAGTACCGGTACGGAAAGGATAATGCCGCCGCCAGTACCGGCATTGATAAAGGTGTTAGTGGTGGACTGCCGACGCTCTGCCACCGCCTGACTGACCGCCGCAGCCAGTGACGGCGATGCCAGCCCCGAACTCAGACCGGCGATAAACAGCCCCAGAGCAAGGTGTAGTACACCTGAAGACAACGCCAGGATCAGCAGCCCAAGCGCAGCGCAGAGTGCCGAGACGATCGCGGTGGTACGGGCGCCGTAACGCCCGGTTACCGGAGCGGCCCAGAGCGAAGAAAAACAGTAGGCGATATAGCTACAGGCGGCGATAACACCCGCCGACCGTGGGCTCAGCGCAATATCCTGCCCTACCGATGGCAGCATCAGCCCCCAGGCAAAACGCGCCATGCCATACGTCACGGCGATGAGCAAAAACCCGGTTAACGCAAGCGGTGAAATTGTTTTAGCCACACCCGACCCTCTTTTCTGATTGAGCAGTTAATGATGGTCGAAACCGACAGTTTTGCCGCGTAAGGGGTAAAAAAGGCGAATGTCACATAAACTTGTAGTCAGCCTTGCCAACAATCAGGAGAGCAGCATGACAGCGACACGACTTCACAGTGTTATCCCGCCCTACATCCTGCGCCGCATTATTGATAACGGCTCCGACGTACAGCAAAAGTGCGCCCGCCAGACCCTAACCCATGTCCAGACGCTCATGGCACATATGCCGGGCAAACCTGCCGCGCCGCATGTCGCGAAAGCGGGCCAGTTGCAGCGGGACATTTACGATGCGAAACAGACTCAGGAGTTGCCAGGCACGCAGGTGCGCTTTGAGGGGCAGTCATCAAATGGCGATATCGCCGTAGATGAAGCATGGGAATATCTGGGTGTGACGCACGATTTTTTCTGGAAAATTTATCATCGCGATTCACTGGATAATAAGGGCCTGACGCTTATCGGTACCGTTCACTATGGACGTGAATACCAGAATGCGTTCTGGAACGGTCAGCAGATGGTATTTGGCGATGGTGACGGCGAGATCTTTAACCGTTTCACTATCGCGCCGGATATTGTCGCCCACGAACTTAGCCACGGCGTAACGGAAACCGAAGCCGGGCTGATTTATTTCGAACAATCCGGGGCGCTTAATGAATCGTTATCCGATGTCTTCGGCTCGCTGGTGAAACAATATCTGCATAAACAGACCGCACAAGAAGCAGACTGGCTTATTGGCGAAGGGCTGTTGGCCGCAGGCATCAACGGTAAGGGGTTGCGCTCTATGGCAGAACCTGGCACCGCCTATGACGACCCGTTGCTCGGCAAAGACCCCCAGCCCGCGCATATGAAGGACTTTATAAAAACCCGCGAGGATAACGGCGGCGTGCATCTTAACTCCGGCATCCCTAACCGTGCGTTCTATCTCGCCGCCACCGCGCTCGGCGGCCACGCCTGGGAGAAAGCAGGCTACGCGTGGTATGACACCGTCTGCGATCGGGCGCTGGCGCAGAACGCGGATTTTGCGGCGTTCGCCCGTCTGACCGTCGCCCACGGCGAAAAACGGTCGGGAAAAGAGACCGCAGAAGCCATTAAACAGGCCTGGATTGAGACAGGGGTGCTGTGATGAATATTCCCGAGCTCACTGAGGACGCGGTCATTGAGCTTGCCCGCGAAGGGGGGGTGGCGTTTATCCCACAGTTGAGCGGCCTGCGCAGAATCGCCCTTTCCGCTCTCACACCAGAGCAGCGAGCGCGGGTGATTGATGTGTTACAGCAAGCGCTGCCTCGTGGCTTTCCGCCGGGGCAGACGGACTCTCCGGGGCGCGGCGACCAGCGTTATTTCCGCATTCAGATAATCTGGACCCAGCACAACCAGGCGCACTATACCGATATCATCTTGCTGGTGCCGGAACAGGAGGCACCGCCCTCGCTGGTGGATTTGTGGAAAAAGGGCGAAAGCGGCGTCTGTGATTAAGCGTCCTGCAGGGCGAAGACCACCCGCTTTTTGGAGATCAGGCCGTGGCCCTGCTGGCAGAAATAGTCCACCGCTCCGCAGGCTTTGAGCACGTCCAGCGGCTTCTGGCACTCCGGGCATAACGCGTTGAGTGCGTAATCTTTATCACAGCCATGACAGTGACCATGCGTGCCAATCAATTCCAGCGGGTTGTGGCAGGTTGGGCATTTAAGATCCATAAATATCCTCCCAGAATGTCAACCGGTGGCGATAATGCCACCGGTATTTCCGACCTTACTTACTTTTCTTGATATGCTTAATCAAGCGCTTACGTTTACGCATCTGGTTTGGCGTCAGCGTATTGCGTTTATCTGCATACGGGTTTTCCCCTTCCTTAAACTGAATACGGATAGGTGTGCCCATCACATCCAGCGATTTACGGAAGTAGTTCATCAGATAACGCTTGTAGGAGTCCGGCAGATCTTTTACCTGGTTGCCGTGAATCACCACAATCGGCGGGTTATAACCACCGGCATGCGCGTATTTCAGCTTCACGCGACGACCGCGAACCAACGGCGGCTGGTGATCTTCGGACGCCATATTCATGATACGGGTCAGCATCGCGGTGCTCTGGCGACGGGTCGAGCTGTCATAGGCTTCACGCACGGATTCAAACAGGTTACCTACGCCGCTGCCATGCAGTGCGGAGATGAAGTGCACGCGAGCAAAGTCGATAAAGCCCAGACGGAAGTCCAGCGTCTCTTTGACCTGCTCTTTCACTTCCTGGCTGAGGCCATCCCATTTGTTGACCACGATAACCAGTGAGCGCCCACTATTGAGGATGAAGCCAAGCAGTGAGAGGTCCTGGTCAGAGATACCTTCACGGGCATCAATAACCAGCATCACGACGTTAGCGTCTTCAATCGCCTGCAGCGTTTTGATTACCGAGAATTTTTCCACCGCATCGGTGATTTTGCCGCGTTTACGCACGCCCGCGGTGTCGATCAGAACGTACTCGCGTCCATCACGCTCCATCGGGATATAAATACTGTCACGCGTGGTGCCCGGCATGTCATAAACCACAACACGCTCTTCCCCGAGGATACGGTTAGTCAGCGTGGACTTACCGACATTAGGACGCCCGACGATCGCCAGCTTGATAGGCAGGTCCTGCGGGTTGAAGTCGTCTTCCGGCTCTTCTTCTTCGCCGTCTTCACCTTTGCCTTCGTCGAACTGCGCCCAGTAGGCAGCGTCTTCATCCAGCTCTTCCGGCGGATCGATTTCATCCATCCACGGCAGCAGAACGTGTTCCAGCAGGCTGACAACACCACGGCCATGCGAGGCGGCAATCGGGTGAATCTCACCCAGGCCAAGCGAGTAGAAGTCGACAACCGCCTGATCCGGATCCAGACCGTCCGTTTTGTTCGCGACGAGGAATGTCGGTTTTTCACGCGAGCGCAGGTGTTTGGCAATGGCTTCGTCAGCCGGCATCAGCCCGGCGCGCGCATCCACCATAAATAGCACCACATCGGCTTCTTCAATCGCCAGCAGCGACTGTTCCGCCATACGGGTTTCTACGCCGTCTTCCGTACCATCAATACCGCCCGTATCGATACAGATAAATTCACGACCTTCGACTTCAGCACGACCGTACTTACGGTCACGGGTCAGCCCCGGAAAATCCGCTACCAGCGCATCACGGGTGCGTGTTAAACGGTTAAAAAGCGTGGATTTTCCAACGTTAGGGCGCCCGACCAGCGCGACCACAGGTATCATGTTTAAAGCCTCATTACTTAGAATTCAAAATCAAAACGTCGCAACGCTGGCGACGTTTTAAAAACAGTAAAACGGCCCCTGCAACAGGAGCCGTCTTCTCACGAACGACCACCTTCGCGCGATTAACGCGTGATGGCGTACAGCGTACCGTCTTTAGCCTGGATAAGCAGTTTGCCTTCCGCAGCAACAGGATCGGTCAGGAAACCGGAGCCGTCCACTTTCTGCTGCGCGACAAAACGCCCGTCTTCGACGTTAATCCAGTGCATGTAGCCTTCGCTGTCACCGGTCACGATGTAACCATTATACAACGCCGGAGCGGTAAGGTTACGGTGCAGGAGATCGCTTTGTGTCCACAGCGTCACACCACCGTCAGTGGTCAGCGCCAGAACGCGGTCATTCTGGTCAATCATGTAGATGCGGTTACCATCGACAATGAAATTGCTCACTGAACCCAGTTCACGTTTCCACATGATCTGGCCGCTACGCAAATCCAGCGCCGTCAGGTTACCGTTGTAAGCCAGCGCATACACCACGCCGTTTACAATCACCGGCGTTGTATCAACATCGCTCAGACGGTCGATTTCAGTCGGACCCGTTGCCTGAGAAATACGCTGCTGCCAAATCATCTGGCCCTGCTGCATCAACACGGCGCTTACGCGACCATTGTCGCCACCCACAATGGCTGCGCCGTAGGCGGTAGCCGGTGCGGATTCGCCACGCAGGGACAGTGACGGCATATCAAGGTTAACCGTCCATTTCACCGCACCGTCGCTCTCATTAAGCGCCTGTAGCTGACCGTTACTGGTATGAATCAGCACCAGGCCGTCGCTGACAACAGGGCGGGATAACGCTTCACCGGCAACGTTGGTTTTCCATGCCTGGGAACCGTCGTTCGTATTCAGCGCATAGACCTTAGCTTTTTCGCTGCCCACGTAGACATGGCCGCCTGCGACGGTCACACCACCGGACAACAGCGCCGGGCTGCTGGAGAACCAGCCAGATTTTTCTGCCAGGTTAACGGACCAGACTTCTTTGCCGTCGCTCGCACTAACCGCTTTTACCGTACCGCGACGGTCAGCAGCGTAGACCACGCCACTGTCCAGCGCCGGATGCAAATTAGAATGAAAATCGCCAATACCGCTACCCACGGAGGTACTCCACGCGGTAGACGGGTTAAACTGGTTAGTCACCGTCGGCAGAGGGGACATTTTGACAACGTCTTCTTCGCCGCTAAACAGGGAACAACCGCTCAGTAAGGTGACGGACAGCAGCCCAGGCAGAAGTAATTTACGCAATTGCATCGGGTCCCTCTTAGATGGACAAATTGTTGATTTTCATCTGCATCATTTCACTCAGCGCCGGGGATGCGTTGTTTTTAACGCCATTCTCCCATGCGGTGCGTGCACCTTGTTTGTCGCCTTTGCTGAGCAGCGCTTCGCCACGCAGGTCGGCAACAATGGCCGCCCAGCCGTCGCCTTTCACGCTATCAAGCGTTTTCAGCGCGGCATCTTGCTGCTTAAGCTGTACCTGGATACGGGCGAGACGAATGTTAATCATGCCCTTAAGGTTGTCATCGCTGGTGGCGGCAAGCCCCTGTTGCAGTTGCGCGGAAGCCTTTTCCAGCTCATCGCGTTGAACATACTGCTGTGCCAGTTCCAGTGATGCCAGCGCGCCATAGGTATTCTTATTCTCAGCCGCGAATTTCTCCGCCGCCGTCAGCGTTTCAGGTTTATCAGCACGAATCGCGGTAATGGCGTTTTCATAGCCTTGCGAAGCCGATCTCGCTGTTTCGATTTGGTGACTTGTCCAGTAGCGCCAGCCAACTAATGCACCAATACCTAAAATGACACCAACAGCCAGCGCTTTGCCGTTTTCAGCAAAAAAGCGTTTGAGCGCGTCTACCTGTTCGTTGTCGTTCTCGTAAATTTCCACGCAGTCCTTCTCCTTAACGATAATTCACCGGGGAGATTAGCCCAGTAGTGTGCGCAAATGCGCCGCAACGCTGTCCTGCGTTACCGTATTTTGCTCACCAGAGCGTAAATCCTTCACTACAACGTTACCGTCAGCGATTTCAGACTCACCCAGCACCAGTGCGAGCTTAGCGCCCCACTTATCGGCACGGGCAAATTGCTTTTTGAAATTACCGCCGCCGTGGTTCGTCATGAGCTTAACGTCAGGTAACGCATCGCGTACCTGTTCAGCCAGTTGCATTGCAGCGGACTGTACGTTTTCGCCTGACGCTACCAGGTATATATCGACAACGGATTCTGCTTTAAATTCCGGATTAACTGCCTGAACCAACAAAACAAGTCGTTCAAGTCCCATCGCGAAGCCAACCGCCGGCGTTGCGCGACCGCCAAGCTGCTCGACCAGACCGTCGTAACGGCCACCTGCGCAGACCGTTCCCTGGGACCCCAGGCTGGTGGTCACCCACTCGAAAACGGTACGGTTGTAATAATCAAGACCGCGCACCAGACGCTGGTTGACCGTGTAGGCAATACCCGCAGCTTCCAGCAGTTTGCACAGGCCCGCGAAGTGTTCACGAGACTCTTCATCCAGATAATCGCCCAGGGCTGGCGCCGCGTTCAGAAGCGCCTGAATGTCTGGGTTTTTGGAATCCAGTACGCGCAGCGGATTGCTGTACATACGGCGTTTGCAGTCTTCGTCCAGTTGCTCTTTATGCTGCTCAAGAAACGCCACCAGCGCATCGCGATAGTTCGCACGTGCTTCCAGCGAGCCAATAGAGTTCAGTTCGAGGCTAACATGATCGAAGATACCCAGCGCACGCCACCAGCGTGCAGTGAGCATAATCAGTTCGGCATCAATGTCCGGGCCCTGCAGGCCAAACACTTCGACACCCAACTGATGGAACTGGCGGTAGCGACCTTTTTGCGGGCGCTCATAGCGGAACATCGGACCGACATACCACAGGCGCTGTTCCTGATTGTACAGAAGACCATGCTCGATGCCGGCGCGTACACAGCCCGCTGTACCTTCTGGACGCAGCGTCAGGCTATCGCCGTTGCGATCGTCAAAGGTGTACATCTCTTTTTCAACCACGTCGGTAACTTCGCCGATCGCGCGTTTGAATAACGGGGTCTGCTCTACAATCGGCAAACGGATTTCATTGTAACCGTAGCTGCCGAGCACGTTTTTGAGTGTGCCTTCAATGCGCTGCCAGATGGCGGTTTCGCCAGGCAGATAATCGTTCATGCCGCGAATGGCTTGAATATTCTTTGCCACGTTTATTCTCTTTTTGAATACAAAAAATGAACCCTCAGGGCTTGCGCCTTGCGGGTTCATCATACACGGGAAGCCAGCCGCTTCCCATCACGTTATTTTTCTACCTGTTGCACAGCAATACGATTAGCTTCATCCAGGATTGATGCTTTCGCACGGATGCGGGCTTCAAGCTGGGTAATCATATCGTCGTTATCCAGTCTGTCCTTGCGTACGCCATCTTCGTAAAGGCCGCTTTTCTTGTTGCCACCGGTCACGCCAAGCGTAGAAACCAGCGCTTCGCCAGGGCCGTTCACCACGCAACCGATGATCGAAACATCCATCGGCGTGATGATATCTTCCAGACGCTGTTCAAGGGCATTTACGGTGCCGATCACGTCAAACTCCTGACGTGAGCAGGTAGGACAGGCGATAAAGTTGATGCCACGCGAACGGATGCGCAGTGATTTCAGGATATCGAAGCCAACTTTGATCTCTTCAACCGGATCCGCCGCCAGCGAGACACGCAGCGTATCGCCGATCCCTTCCGACAGCAGTAAGCCCAGGCCGATCGCTGACTTAACCGCGCCACTGCGCGCCCCGCCCGCTTCGGTGATGCCAAGGTGTAATGGTTGATCGATCTGTTTTGCCAGCAGACGGTATGACTCCACCGCCAGGAATACATCGGAGGCTTTTACGCTGACTTTGAATTGATCGAAATTGAGTCTGTCGAGGTGATCGACATGGCGCATGGCGGATTCCAGCAGCGCTTGCGGCGTGGGCTCACCATATTTTTCCTGCAGATCCTTTTCCAGCGATCCGGCGTTAACGCCAATACGGATAGGGATATTTTTGTCGCGCGCACAGTCAACAACCATGCGTATACGTTCTTCATTACCGATATTGCCTGGGTTGATACGCAGGCAATCGACGCCGTATTCCGCGACTTTCAGCGCAATGCGGTAGTCAAAGTGAATATCCGCGACCAGCGGTACACTCACCTGTTGCTTAATCAGTTTGAAGGCTTCTGCCGCGTCCATGGTAGGAACGGAAACACGAACTATGTCAGCGCCAACGCGCTCAAGCGCTTTAATCTGCGCAACCGTCGCGTCCACGTCTGTGGTGCGGGTGTTTGTCATTGACTGCACGGCGATGGGGGCGCCATCGCCAATCGGCACATTACCAACGTAAATCCGTTTCGATTTCCGACGTTGAATCGGAGCCTGGTTATGCATGAAAAATCTCCCGCGTTGCCCGTCTGTTACTGTACTGCTGATTGTTCGGCATTGAGGGTCAGGCGTGCAACCTGGTTAGTTCTGATAAAGCGGCTCAGATCGACAGGTTTACCCTGATATTGAATCTGTACCGCAGCAGGTGCACCGATTTTGAGCTTGTAAGGCGCCTGGCCGGTCAAATTCAGCGTCGCGTCTTTACGCTGGATGCCGCTGAATAATTTTTTACCGCTTGCATCGCTCACTTCTAACCAGCAGTCGGCGTTGAAGTTCATGACCAGCGCATGTGCGGCGTCCGGGGAGGCGATACCCGCCTGGTCAGTCGGCAGTGGCGCGTTATTCGCGTTAGCCGATGGCTGAGCGGCAGGGGATTGAGTAACAGGTGCCTGAGAAGGCGAAACAACGGCGTTGGAATGCGCGGTTGCCGCAGGCGTTTGCGCGGCTGTTGCAGGCGCGGCTGTTGTCGGCGCCGTTGGCTCAACTGGCGTAGTCGCAGCCGTAGTATTTGGTGTTTCTGGCGCAGTGCTGACTGCATCGTTATTCAGCGGAACGTTCTGCCCTTCGCTGCTACCACTGGCGTTCAGCTCTGCAGATGACTGATCGGCCATTGTGGTGATCTCTTGCTGCTGCGCTTTGTGGTTTTGCCACCACCATGCGCCCGTCAGGCCAACAACCACAAACAGCACCAGCCAGGTAAAGCTCATTAACCAGCCGTCACGTTTTTTACGACGTTTACCCAGAGAAAAGGTCTGCATCGGCGCGACTTTCGCCGCCCGAATCGGGGCCTGTTTCTCAATCATCGGCAGCAATTCTTCTTCCGGGATATGCACCAAACGCGCATACGAGCGGATGTAACCACGCAGGAATGTTGAAGCCAATTCGGCAGGAGCCTTATCGTCTTCAATATCGCGTACCGTGGAAACTTTGAGACAGAGGCGCTCAGCTACCGCCTGCTGGCTAAGTCCGAGTTGTTCACGGGCATTGCGCAGACGAACGCCCGTGGTTTGTGCTTCGTTTTGGTCGTGAGTGGCTTCAGTATTCATTCGCTACAACTGCTGGTACGTGAAAATTTAAGATTCAGGCGCGTAGTAAGCATTGCCTGGGCGCGCCGCGAAATGTCAGGGTCAGTTAAATTTAGACCGACAGTATAAGACTGTCAGGCCGATCATAACAGAACAGCTTTTCGTACTTTTGCTAAGCTGTTGTTCCATCGCTACATACTGCCTTAAAGTCGAGAGAAACGCACAGTAATTATTGATTGCACAACTATAATCAGGCGATTAAATCAGCATATTTATGCGTCGCGACACAGAAGCCTGCCGCGACGCCAGAACACTAAACCGCTTTAATCGAAATCGGCTCACCCTGCATACGTTTACGCATCGTCCGTTTCGTACGGTCAATAACATCACCAGCCAACTGACCACATGCCGCGTCAATGTCATCACCGCGTGTTTTACGCACGATAGTGGTGAAGCCATAGCTCATCAGCACCTTACAGAAACGGTCGATACGGCTGTTCGAGCTGCGGCCATACGGCGCGCCCGGGAACGGGTTCCACGGAATCAGGTTGATCTTGCACGGCGTGTCTTTCAGCAAGGCCGCCAGCTCATGCGCATGCTCAGTGCCATCGTTCACATGGTCGAGCATGACGTATTCAATGGTCACGCGCCCCTGGTTAGCATTGGACTTCGAAATGTAGCCGCGAACCGATTCGAGGAAAGTCGCAATATTGTACTTTTTGTTGATCGGCACAATTTCGTCGCGAATGGTATCGTTCGGCGCATGCAGTGAAATAGCCAGCGCAACATCAATCATGTCACCCAGCTTATCCAGCGCAGGAACCACGCCAGAAGTCGACAGCGTAACGCGACGTTTGGACAAGCCAAAACCAAAGTCATCCAGCATGATTTCCATTGCCGGCACCACGTTAGTCAGGTTCAGCAGCGGTTCGCCCATGCCCATCATCACCACGTTAGTGATGGGACGTACGCCGGTCGTTTTAACCGCACCGATAATTTTCGCCGCGCGCCAGACCTGGCCAATAATCTCTGACACTTTCAGGTTACGGTTGAAGCCCTGTTGCGCCGTGGAGCAGAATTTACACTCCAGCGCACAGCCAACCTGTGAGGAAACGCACAGCGTGGCGCGATCGTCTTCCGGAATGTATACCGTTTCAACGCGCTGATCGCCTACGGCAATCGCCCATTTGATGGTGCCATCGGAGGAACGTTGCTCTTCCACGACTTCAGGAGCGCGGATTACCGCGACCTCTTTGAGCTTATTACGCAGCACTTTATTGATGTCGGTCATCTCATCAAAATCGTCGCTGCAATAGTGGTACATCCACTTCATCACCTGATCGGCGCGGAAGGGTTTTTCGCCTAAGTTTTTGAAAAACTCGCGCATCTGCTGACGATTCAGATCCAGCAGGTTGATTTTTGCATCTTTATTGGGAACCGTCAGTGCGACGTTCTCAGGCGTGACAATCTGTTCAGACATAGTTGTTTATTCCGGCCTCGTTATTACACGTTATGGCCCCTGGAGGGTTGAAAAAAGAAGCGCCCCGGGAATGCATGTTGCAATTCACGGGGCGCTGCATTGTACAAATTCTGCTGTGCAGATGCCACGACTGCGCGCGGCATTGGCAAAATAAAGTGTAAATCTGCTTACAATTTCCGATGGGCTTCGCACAACAGGGTGCGTAAGGCCGCAGAAATTAGCGAGTGCGTGGGCAAACTTCGCCTTCGCCGAAGAAATAGGCGATTTCGCGCGCCGCAGATTCCAGAGAATCGGAACCGTGGGTGCCGTTCTCGGTGAAGCTGTCAGCATAATCAGCGCGCAGAGTACCTGCCAGCGCGTTAGCCGGGTTGGTAGCGCCCAGCAGGTCACGGTGACGCTGCACCGCGTTTTCGCTTTCCAGTACGGAGACCACGATCGGGCCGGAGGTCATGAACTCAACCAGGCCGTCGAAGAACGGTTTGCCTTCGTGCTCAGCGTAGAAACCACGAGCCTGCTCAACGGACAGATGCAGCATTTTCGTGCCAACAATCTTGAAACCAGCAGATTCAAAACGCGCGAAAATACTACCAATAACGTTTTTTGCCACCGCGTTCGGCTTGATGATGGAAAAAGTACGTTCAATAGCCATGTTAACCCCTGTAAGTTGTTCTGTTGTCGTACATACATACGTATGACCTGGCGCGGATTATAAAGAGCAACGCGGGCATTGCCTATGGATAAAGGTAACATTTTTTTAAAATAAGACGAGTTTCAGCAACACCATTCACCAAAACGTCCCTTCACCACATTATTCAGGTTACATCAAGGCGGCAAGCGCAGGCATCCCCGGTACTTACATAAATCAGTCACCGGGGCGTACACGTGCAACCAACACAAAGGCAGCGTGAAAAAGGATGCGTATATGTGTTGCGTTATTGCACCGCGAACTCTACCGCCGCGACCTGCCCGGCGTCATCCATCACCAGTAACTGATACTGACCGCTTTTATCAAGGTTAAGGCTAAATAGTTGATCATGACCGTCCAGCGGCTCTCCGTTTAAAAACCACCAGCGTCGCCCTTCGCCACCGGTGGCCTGTAGCGGCAATGTTGCCTGCGAGCGCCCCGGTAACCGTTTGATCACTGCGCCATCGCGGATCCCCGAGAGCAACAGCGGCGGCGGCGCGTTCTCATCGCGCGGAGGACAGGTTTTCGAGCGCGGAGGTAATCTTGCCGCCCGGCGCTCGCCATCAGGTAACCAGGGTTCCAGCGGTAAAGGCCAGACGATGATTGTGCGTTGCTGCGCATCGGGACAATCTGGCGCAACACGTTGTCCCTGCGCGTTAACCCACACCGGGAAACGAATGCCGCGCGCCCCTTCTTGTTCCGCCATCAACATCGTGGGTGGCTGGCTGTTATCCAGAAGCCAGGTCGCCAGACGGCGGCGACAATTGCTGTCACCTTCCGGTAGGCTCTGCCCGCCAGGCCAGCAGATGACATCGCGGCTGACCGATTCCGGGCGCGGATCCTGCGGTAAACGCGCCAGCTCCAGCGCGGAACGAGGCTGGAGCATATTGTTTACCTGATTGAGCAATGGCACTGCGCTGGCGAAACCAAACTGGCCCGCAACCGGTGTGCCGTCCGGCCTGCCCGTCCAGACGCCAATCACATAGCGGCTATTCAGCCCAATGGCCCAGGCGTCACGATAACCGTAGCTGGTGCCGGTTTTCCAGGCCAGCGGCACCACTTGCGGGAGCGCGTTGTCCGGTAACGGCTGCGCTTCTCCGGCAAGAATGCGGCGAATAATCCACGCCGCGCCCGGCGACATCAGCGTTCTTTCCATCAACGGATCGTCTGGCTGAAAGCGTAATTGCCCGGCCTTGCCGTGGCGCGCAAAGGCACTATACGCTGCGGTGATATCCGCCAGACGGGCGCCTGCCCCACCCAGAATAAGTGACAGGTTCGGCTCCGCGCCTTCCGGCAATTTAAGCGGCAACCCGGCATTGCGCAGCGTAGCGGCAAATTTCTTCGGCCCGTAGGCCTCCAGAACCTGTACCGCCGGAAGGTTAAGTGAGCGAACCAGCGCCTCGTTCATGCTGACCGGTCCGTGAAAACCGCTGTCAAAATTACCGGGACGATAGTCCCCCGTTCGCCGTGGCACATCCTGTAGTAACGAGGCGGGATGAATCAGACCTTCATCCATCGCCAGGCCATAAATGAAGGGTTTTAACACCGAACCCGGCGAGCGGATGGCACTGACCATATCGACATGGCCAAAACGGTTGTCGTCATTAATGTCCACCGACCCCACCCAGCCGCGGACTTTCATGTCCGTATGGTCGACAACGATGATCGCCAGCGAGCTACGCTGGGGCAGACGAGATTTCACGCCAGCGGCCAGGTCTTCAAGCTGACGCTGGAGGCTGGCATCAAGTGTGGTGGTAATTTTGAGGCCCGGGTCTTTGCTCAACATATAACGGGAGAAGAGGGGCGCGAGTTGCGGCATCTGACGCGGTGCCAGCCAGACCGGCTCTTCGCGCGACTCCGCTACCTGTTTTTGGCTCCACACACCCTGCGAGACCATGCGATCCAGTACTTTATCCCGCGCCGCCTGGGCACGCTCCGACCAGCGGTCAGGGCGCAGGCGACTCGGTGCCTGTGGTAAGACAGCCAGCAGTGCCGCCTCTGCATAGCTGAGCTGCGCGGGAGATTTGCCCAGATAAACCCAGCTTGCCGCCCCAACGCCCTGCAACGTACCGCCAAACGGGGCACGGTTGAGATAGAGCGTCAGAATGTCGCGCTTGGAGAGATGCCACTCCAGTTGCAACGCCCGCCATAACTGGCGCACTTTACCGCCAAAGGTACGCGGATGGGGATCGAGCAAACGCGCAACCTGCATAGTGAGCGTACTGCCGCCAGAAATAACTCTGCCAGCCAGCAGATCCTGCCATGCAGCACGGGCGACCGAAAGCGGGTTTACGCCAGGGTGTTTCCAGAACCAGCGGTCCTCGTATTCGATAAGCGCCTGTAAATAGCGCGGAGAGACATCTTCTATCGCCACCGGATAGCGCCAGATCCCTTCGGCATCAGCGAAGCGCCAGAGCGGCGTGCCATCCTCCGCCACAACGACGCGCGCCGGGTTGACCTCTTTTAGAGGCAGCGGCCAGAGTTTGTCGGCAATAAAAAGCACCAACGGAATAAGAAGAAACGCTCCCGCAAGCCAAAGCCCGCGGGAGCGCCAGGTGCGCCCTTTATTCATGCTATGGGCGAACGATCAACGGACCGCTTGCGGCCCCTGTTGCCCGCCACTGCGGCACATACATAGACTCCACCTGCGGCATCGGCAGTTGATAGGTTCCCGGCGTTACCGCACGCGCAAGGTAAACCAGCGTGACTGGCTGCCCTTCGCTAACGGAGACGGCGGCGACAAAGCGATCATCGCGGAATTCCATATGGGCAATATCAGCCTGCTGCATACGGTTAAGGAGTTCCTGCACTTCGCTGCCGCTATCCTGCAGGCTCGCGCTGCTGCTGGCCAGATTCTGGTTTTCCAGTTCCAGTCCGGCTGGCAGAAGGTCAACCACCAGCGCATCTGGCACGTTGTGGCTGGCGCGGACTTCAAGCCAGACCAGCACCAGTTCGCCGCTTTTCAGCGAGGCCAGTGATTTTGTCTGCCCATCGGTACCAAGGATCTGCCGTTCGATATTCAGGACATTGCTGGCCGGTGCCGGGGTGTACTCCGGATACCCTGTACTGTCGAGACGCAGCCACATCGGGCTTTCACCGGTGTTTGTCACCGTCAGTGCCGTCATCTGGTCCGCGTTGAGTTCACGGGTTTGCGGTTTGTCGCCTTTCAGCTCTTCACTGGTCAGGGAGGTCTGTGCCTGCCATGTCCCCGGCAAGTTCTGCAAATGACGCCCCGCCAGATAAAGCGCATTGCTTTCCTGCGTGGAGAGCCAGCGTTGGCCATAGGCCTGTTCAGACAAGGTGGTCAGCAACTTGTTCTGCGCATCCGGCAACAGCGAATTTTCTTCCAGCAGCGACAGCATCAGCGCGTTATCACGCAGTTCGCTACCGTAATCCGCCATCCAGCGCTGCGCTTTCGCACGCGGTGTAGTTAACGCCAGCGCCAGTGCCTGTTCACTGCGCGGAGCATCGCCCATCAGCTTGAGTGCCACCCCCAGTTGCAGCAGAGGCAGACCCGCTTTCGCCTGCGCATGACGCTGCCACAGTTCGCGCAGCGCGCCGAGTGGGGCTTTCTGCTGACGTGCAAGCACCAGCGCCGCATAGCTTTGCGCCGCAAATTTTGTCGCCTGGACATCGTCGCTGTAACGCACAGCCATCACCGCCGGGTCCTGCAAGTAACGCAGCAGACGGCTATTGGCATTATTCAGCGCCTCCACCGGCACGCTGTAACCCTGCTCTGAGGCGCGGACCAGGAAGTCAGTCACGTAGGCGGACAACCAGTACTCTTCCGGCCCGTTTTTATCCCATAACGAGAAGCCACCGTCATCACGCTGCATTTGCAGCAAGCGGGCGATACCGATCTCCACTGCCGCACGGCGCTGTTCATCGCTATCACCCTTGATACCCATCGCCTTAAGCTGAGCCGCATTGGTATACAACGACGGGAACAGCCCGCTCGCCGTCTGCTCAAGGCATCCGTACGGGTAGGCTTTCAGCTCCTGAATGTAACGGGCGATGTTGAGTGAAGGACGTCCGCTCAGCAACAACTGCCCCTGCAGGGCTACTGGCGAAATACGTTTCGTATGCTCAGCCGGTGCATTCCAGGTCTCATGCGGATAGAGCATGACATCGCTGCTGATAGTCTGTGCCGGGTAAGCCGGACGCACACCGATTTTCCACGATTTAGTCTGCGTCGCGAAGGTTTCCCCCGGCAACGTCAGACCTGAAATGGCAGCCGTCACTTCGCCATCGCCATAACCGTCCAGCGCACGTACCGGAATAAAGAGCGTCATCCGCGCCCCTGGCGCTACGTTCACCGGCTTCGGTTGCTCGCTTTCCAGCGCCAGTAAGCCTTTTGCCGCCAGCGCAACATTCAGCGTCTGCGGCTTATCGGTGAGGTTGGTAATATCGAGCGTCAGGCGGCTGGTATCGCCACCGGCCAGGAAGCGAGGCGTGTTGAGCTCGGTAATCACCGGTGCGGCGACAATCACTTTGCTTTCGCTGTTACCGAAGTCTTCCGCGGTCCAGGCCTGCGCCATTACGCGCAGTTCACCGTTAAAGTCGCCAATTGGCAGCGTAACCGTGCCTTCACCCTTGTCGTCCAGCGTAACCGGCTGCGCCTGTTGGGCAATGATGGTGACATGGTTAACCGGTGGCTTGCCGCCACGGTTGAGCTCGTCACCATCACCACCAAAACGTAACGCGGCAAGACGCCCCTGCCCTTCAATCACCTGACCATAGATGTCATAGATATCGGCGCCATAGCGTTTTTGCCCAAAGAAGGCTTCCCACGGGTCTGGCGTAACATAATCCGTGATATTCAACACTCCGCTATCTACTGCGGAGACCAGCACGTTGACCTGTTTTGGCACGGTGCCGTTTTTCAGGCTGGCCTTCACCTTGACCGTCAGCGGCTGGTTCGGACGCATTTTTTGCGGACTTTCCAGGGCCACGGAGAGGCGGCGGTTTTCATCCCCCATCGGCAGATGGAGCAAGCCCACGGCGCGTTTCGGCGTTGCCGATTTGGACTTATCTCCCGGACGCACTACCAGCGTGCTCAGGTAGAGGTCATGGCGACGCCATTTCTGATCCACCGGAATAGAGAGATCCAGCCCTGTCGCGGGCACGTCGATTTCCTGCCACCACAACGGCCCTTCGCTGGACTCAATCATGGCGTAGCCTTTGCCTGCCGCCGGTGCGGTGATGTGCAGCTTAATGGTATCGCCCGGCTGATAGGCGGGTTTGTCCAGCTTCATCGTGACACGGTCAGGGCGTGCGGCCCCGGTGCCGTCGCTGTTATCCTGCCAGCTATAACCGGCCCAGAAACGGACGCTACTGACGCTTTCATCAGGCGCTTTGACTTCAAGGCGATATGAGCCCCACTCTACCGGTACGGTAATTTTCCCGGTTTCGTCAGCGGTGAGATCCAGCGTCTGCTCATTCTCTACCAGATCTTTTTGATCAAACTGTGACTGCCAGCCTTCGCTTTCTGACCAGTTCCAGTAGTAGTCGCGACGTTCGCGAATCAATCGGACCTGCAGGCCAGAAACCGCTTTTTTCACGCCCTGCGCATCGGCATAGACAATGTCAAAACCGGCATTACCATTTTCATCAACAATCGGCTGGTTGACGGTGGTATCGGTGCGGTAATCGTAAACCGCCTTCGAGGCAAACTGCGGACGGATACCCGGCAGCACAGGCGCAGGCCAGATAGCCTGTTCAGCACGACGCGTGACCGGACGACCGCCCGATTCAAGCAGGCTTGCCTGCAAAATAACCTGCAACGGTGAGTGAGTTTCCTGCCACTGGCTGGGGGCTGTAACCTGGCCATGGCCTTTTTCATCCAGTGTCAGATGCACTTCATCCAGGGTACGCGTCAGATTTTCATCGGCAATGTCGCCAAACTGAAAACCTGGCAGCGCTTTTACCGCTTCGCGTAAAGGGCGCAAATAGAGCTGGCCCTGCAGGGTATTGCCGTTGGCCGGCGCGCCGTACAGGTAATAGCCAGCGACGTTGAAATCCACATCCTCATCGGCCTTAAGCGGTGTCGGTTGAGGGCTCAGATTCAACGCCATGCGTTCCGGCATAAAGTCTTCTACATGGAAAGACCAGCTACGCAGTTGGTTATCCCCGGTATTGGCGCGAATCGACCATGTACCGGTCTGCGCACTGGCATCCAGGGCGTAGGTAAAATGATACAGACCGTTTGTCGGCTGGCTTACCACGGTACGCATCACCTGACCATCCGGTTTGACCACCTCAAGCTTCACGGGCTGATCGGCGAGCGGTTTACCGTCGCTGTCACGCAGCAGAGCATTTACGATCACGGTTTCGCCGGGACGGTAGAGATCGCGCGGGCCAAACATAAAGAATTGCTTGCTGTAACCCGGATCACCGGCAATCGCAAATTCCGCCAGATCGAGGGCAGGAAGCTGTAAGTCGAGCAAGGTTGTTTCGCCGTCTTTACGCGCCAGAATCAGTGCCGCTTCTTTGTCCGTGGTCAGCGTGGCATGCCCCTGTGCATCGCTGGTCGCCTGCGCCAGCGTCTGGCCTTTATCGTTCAGCAGCACAACATCGACGCCCGATTGCGCCGCACCATTTTCGAGGCCCTGGGTGAAAATATCTAACCGGTTATGGTAACGGTGGGCGGACAGGCCAATATTACTCAGCGTAAAAAGGGTCGCCGCATTGCTATAGCTATAGTGCCCCGCCTGGTTCATAACGGCGATATAGACTCCGGCCTGCTGTAGGGGCTTGATTTCCCCCAGCGGAAGCAGAAGTTTTTCGCGGGTGTTACGTGCCGGATTGAGGTCAAACCGACCGGTGTAAACCAGATCGGCCATTTTCAGCAAATTGTCCGACTCCCAGTTGGTCAGCGCGTTGCGGTATTCCCACTGGCTAACGAAAGCCGCCAGCGATTCCGGCTTCACGCGGTAGAAGTTAACGTCCACATTATTGACGTTAAGCGCCATAACCGGCAGCCCTTCCACCACTTTTCCAGGCAGTAAAGAACCACGGCTGGCAAAGCCAACGGTAGGCTGAATATCACGGGTGGTAATCGCCTTTTCGTAATCAATACCAAAAGTGGCTTTATTAAGCGCCACCAGCCCGCGGTCAACGGATACCAACAGTTCGCGGTTGGGTTCAAGGTGACGCAGGCGAAGTTCTTTCAGGTTTGTGGAGAGTTCCCATGCCCCGTCGACTTTGCCATTCTTTTTATCCACCACGTGGACAGTCTGGGCAAAGTTCTGATCCGGATCGAGCGGAACGGAAAAGGTCAACACCAGGGCGGCCGCGCCCTCAAGCTGGACCTCTGAGGCATCTACCAGCGTTAACGGCTTGCCTTCACTGCTCGCCGCCAGTTGTTTGAGTTTTTCGCCATCCGGTTTTGTCGCGGGTGGCGTTTGACTCGCGGCTGGCGCGGCTGCCGCCGGAGCGGCCTGCGCTTCCTGAGGTTTATCGTTGTTATCACAACCTGCCAATATGAACGCACTAAAGAAGGCGATAGCGATCGCCGTCGAACGTTTCAGTTTCATCCTTTATCCCTGGCCCACAAAGCCTGTTAATTCGTTAAGCGTAAGTATTATGCGTGACTTTGCCGATTACAAACACCCTCCCAGAATCTGGAAAGCGCTTCGCTGCGTTTAGCCGGTTCGATCAGTCATGTTACCGCGATCACAGGTCGTAACGTTACATGTTACCTTTCAGGTCATTTGTTTTTAAAACAATGAGATAGGTAGCTTACTTTTGCGTGTACCTGCTAACGTTAATGCATCTTCACCCCTTTTTTGCGGTTCATATAAGAGAGAACGTTATGAGCAGAGCCGTTAACGCCCTACAAAATTTCGGGAAGTCCCTCTTTGGTCCGGTGCTGATTTTGCCGATTGTCGGCTTGTTTATCGCCTTCGGAAATATTTTCGGCAACGGCAACCTGGCAGAGTACCTGCCGTTTCTCGGTCATCCGCTGATTCAACATACCGGGCAACTGATTGCTAAATCCGCCGTCTCCGTGTTGGCAAATCTGGCGCTGGTGTTTGCAGTCGGCATTCCCGTCGGTCTCGCCGCACGTGATAAAGGCTATGCCGCGCTCATTGGTCTGGTCACCTTTATCGTGTTTATCAATGCCATGAATGTCACCTTGCAGATGCAGGGCGGGCTGGCAGCGGCCGATCAGATGAAAGCCGCGGGCCAAAGCATGGTGCTGGGTGTACAGGTGCTGGAGATGGGGGTCTTCGCTGGGATCCTCACCGGCGCGCTATCGGGATATCTGTACAACAAGTATTCCGGCGTACAGTTTTCCGGGGCGATGGCTATCTATTCCGGTCACTGCTTTGTCGCCATCATCATGCTCCCTGTCTCTATGGTGCTGGGTGTTGTCATGAGCGAGCTGTGGCCTTTCGCCCAGCATGGCATCAGCACGCTGGCAATGGCCATTAAAGGTGCCGGGCCATTCGGCGTGGCCATTTATGGCTTCCTGGAGCGCATTCTGGTTCCCACAGGCCTGCATCACCTGGTCTACACGCCATTTTTATATACCGAACTGGGCGGTACGCAGGAGGTGTGCGGCTCGATGTACCAGGGCGCGCGCAATATCTATTTTGCCGAAATGGCCTGCCCGGACGTGAAACAACTGAGCAGCACAGTGGTCTGGGATGCGCGTGGCATCAGTAAAATGTTCGGCCTGCCCGCCGCCGCACTGGCCATGTATTTGACCGCCAGGCCCGAACGCAAAGCGGCGGCGAAAGCAATTCTTATCCCCGCAGCGCTCACCTCCCTTCTGGTTGGGGTGACCGAACCGCTTGAGTTTTCTTTTCTGTTCGTCGCACCACTTCTGTTCGTGGTGCACGCGGTGCTGACCGGCATCGGCATGATGCTTTTCTCGCTGCTTGGCGTCCATGCCATCGGCGCAAACGGCATCATTGATTTCATTCTCTATAACCTGCCGCTCGGCACTGTGAAGTCGAACTGGCCGATGTACATCGTGGTCGGGCTGATTATGTTCGCCCTCTACTTCGTTATTTTCCGTTTCCTGATTTTGCGTTTCGACATGAAGACGCCAGGCCGGGAAACCGACGACGAAGAGACACGTTTGTACAGCAAGCAGGATTACCAGGCCAAAGGTAACAACGACGGGCTGGGCGAGGCAATTATCGAAGGACTTGGCGGACGCGGCAACATCGAGGTGGTAGACAACTGCTATACCCGTCTGCGCGTCACGGTGAAAGATGTCGCCACCATTGATGAACCTCGCCTGAAAGCAACAGGCGCGAAAGCGGTCATCAAACAAGGCAATAACGTTCAGGTGGTCTACGGGCTGCATGTCAAAAAAATGCGAGAAGCCGTTGAGGCGTTTCTCTAAAGGAGACTAAAGATGTTGAAACCCCCATTTATTCTCTCTATCGCCGGTGGCGGCAGCACCTACACGCCAGGGATTGTCAAAAGCCTGATGGTGCGTCTGGAGGATTTCCCGCTGGCGGAAATTCGCCTCTACGACATTGACGAAGCCCGACAGAGCACCATAGCACCGGTGGTGGAAAAAGTGATTCGTGACCACAGCCAGAGCATCAAATTTACCGTCACCAGTGACCCGGAAGCGGCCTTTAGCGGTGCCCATTTCGTCTTCGCCCAGATGCGTGTCGGCCAGTACAGAATGCGCGAGCAGGATGAGAAAATCCCGCTGCGTCATGGTGTGGTGGGTCAGGAAACCTGTGGACCTGGCGGTCTGGCGTACGGTCTGCGCACCATTCTGCCAATGGTGGAACTCATTGACCTGGTCGAGCGCTACGCCGATAAACGCGCGTGGATTGTGAATTATTCCAACCCCGCTGCAATTGTTGCCGAAGGGGTACGTCGTCTGCGTCCGGACGCCCGCGTGCTCAATATTTGCGATATGCCGGTGGCGGCGATGCGCAATATGGGAGCGATCCTCGGCGTTGATCGCCACAAACTGGAGGTGGATTACTTCGGCCTGAACCATTTTGGCTGGTTTACCCGCGTGCTTGTTGATGGCGAAGACAGACTGCCTCAACTGCGTGAACACATTGCCCGCTTTGGCCTGCTCACCGAAGATGCCGCGCAGACCGATCCGCAACACTCGGATCCGTCGTGGGTGAAGACATGGCGCAATATTAAACCGCTGATGGATCATTTCCCGGAATATCTGCCGAATCCCTATCTACAGTACTACCTGATGCCCAACGAGATTGTTGAACATCAGGATCCCAACTATACCCGCGCCAATGAGGTGATGAACGGCAGGGAGAAAAAGCTGTTTGCCGCAGCCCAGGAGTATCAACGTACCGGCGTCTTACCGGATGCGTTTCATGTCGGGGTTCACGGCGCGTTTATCGTTGATGTCGCCTGCTCGCTGGCCTTTGATTTACGTCAGCGCCATCTGGTGATCGTCGAAAATAAAGGGGCGATTGCGAACCTCCCCTACGATGCAATGGTAGAAGTGCCGGCGTACATCACGGCAAACGGACCGGAGCCGGTGCGCATGGGGGCGGTGCCGTTGTTTCATCAAACATTATTGATGCAGCAACTGGCTTCGGAACAACTGCTGGTTGAAGCCACCATTGAAGGTAGTTATGAAAAAGCCCTGCAGGCCTTTACGCTCAACCGCACAGTGCCCACCATGCAACACGCTAAAGCGATTCTTGATGAAATGATCGCGGCGAATCGCGAATACTGGCCCGCGCTGCAAAAAGCCTGGGAAAATGGGCGGGCGATAAAAAAATAACGAGGATACTCGCGCCTTTTGCGATGGTTGCTTGTCGGGGCAGGAAAAAACGTTAACAATTCAGGATATACCCTGAATAATTCAAGTTGCAGGCAGGCGGCAGATGAGAGAATCCCCGAAGCTTACTGATGTAAGTGACCGGGATGAACGAATCCAGCCAATACACCTGCAGCCTGAAGCATGGCGGGTTTCTTGTTGATGACACGGAGGCAACCATGTCCACCTCTTTTTTTGTCTCAGCCGACTGGCTGATTGAACACGCCGATGACCCCGAAGTTCAGGTCATCGATGCCCGTATGGCACCCGCAGGCCAGGAACACACCCGTAATATGACGGCTGAATACCGCGCCGGGCACATTCCCGGGGCGGTATTTTTTGATATCGAAGCCCTTTCTGACCACACCACTTCGCTGCCGCACATGTTACCGCGCCCGGAAGCCTTTGCCGTCGCCATGCGCGAGCTGGGCGTAAGCCACGACAAACATCTGGTGGTCTATGACGAAGGCAATCTCTTCTCCGCCCCGCGCACCTGGTGGATGCTGCGTTATTTCGGTGTCGAGCGGGTTTCAATTCTGGCAGGCGGATTCGCAGGCTGGCAGCGCGATGAACTGCCGCTTGAGCAGGGTGACGCCAACTTGCCGCAATCTGATTTCGAGGTGAAAGTTGACCCATCACTGGTTAAACGCCTGACCGATGTGCTGCTGGTCAGCCACGAGCGTACCGCACAGCTTGTGGATGCCCGCCCGGCGGCCCGTTTCAACGCCGAGGTGGATGAACCGCGTGCAGGCCTGAAACGCGGCCATATTCCCGGCGCGCTGAATGTGCCTTGGGGCGATCTGGTGGTTAACGGTGAACTAAAAACGACAGACGAGCTGGAGGCCATTTTCACACGTCAGGGCGTTAATCTGCAGGAGCCGATTATTGTCAGTTGCGGCTCGGGTGTCACCGCCACTGTCGTCATCCTGGCACTGACCACGCTCGGCGCAAATAACGTGAAGTTGTACGATGGTTCCTGGAGTGAATGGGGCGCGCGCGACGACTTGCCGATTGAACCTGCGTAAATGGATAACCGTTTAGCGCCCCTTTTAACGCGCGGGGAGTCTCTTACCCGCGCCGAATACCGGGTCCTCGCCCACCTCACGGATCACCCGCTGCTGGTGGGCAATATCACCGTCCGCGATCTGGCGACGGCGACATTTGTCTCTACTGCCACCATTATGCGGCTATGCCAGAAACTGGGGTTTAGCGGCTATAGCGAATTTATCTGGCACTGCAAACAGCTTCTGGCCGATACCCCTCATATCCCAGAGCAGGTTACGGGAAACGGCAATACCCTGCCTGCGCTTTTCCATCAGTTTATGGCGAACTATCAGCAGACCTTTCAGTGGGTAACCGAGGAAAAACGCCAACGGTTTGTCACATTACTGCGCGAGAAAGAGAGTTTTTTTCTTTATGGCGCCGGGTTTTCATATCTGTTTGCGGAATACCTGACAAAAAAATTGCAGGTGCTGGGCAAGACGGCATTTATTTCCGGCCCCGGCGACAGCCGTAATATCTTCCTCAGCAACGCGGCGCGTTACCAGGTGTTTATCGCCGTCTCACGTAGCGGCGAAACGGAACAGGTTCTGGATAAAGCGCGTATTGCACAGAATGTCGGTATGACAGTAATCGCCTTTACTCGCGCCTCGGCGAATACGCTGGCAAACCTCGCGGATTTGCATTTTGCGCTGTATGACGAAGCGGTGCATTTTGCCGCCGAAGCGGCCGGGGTAACGTCGTTTGAGTCGAATCTGGTGTTACTGATGGATTTACTGCTACTGGAAGCGACGGGCTAATATCATTATAGTAAGGTCCTTCGTGAATTATATTTACAAGGAAAGTGAAATGAATTATTCATTACCTGAATTAATGGACTTAATAAAAAGCGTCAACCGTAATAAAAAACTCAACCCCATGTCTATGGAAGAGATAAAACGTTTACGTATAAGAAAATATCGTGATGAAGCGAATACGGAAACGGTTGAACTTCCCGAGAGCCTCAAAGCGTTATTAGCCTACGACCGGGACATGCTTACTAAATCAAACATCCCCGTACTTCACGCTCTTTTGGCACAAATCGATGCTGAGGGCGTCATTCATTCTGCAACGCCAGATATTGACGCATACTATGGTATGTCCATGGATGAGTCAGGGAAATCGCTTGATGATCTGATGCCAGTCTGGAATGACGATGCCAAACTCCCTGCGCTTGTTCGTATAAATCACGCAGGCGACCAAAGCATTTTTATTTATGTTACCGAGCTTGACCCGCAGGGAGAATATCCGATTGCGCGCATGGAACGTTTTGAATTATGGCTGGCGGAATCATCATTAATTGAATATATGTATTTTATTAATGGAATTAGTACGGAAGATAATCCTCTCTGGGAAAAACAGCGCGAAGCAAACCAAATTCGTGATGAGAAAATGATTAATCTGGAAAGATTCCATGATGCATTGTTTGATAAACTGGATGAAATGCCAAATTAATTTTTCAGAAAAACGGCGCAGCCTCTGCGCCGTTACACATCAGATAATGCGGTTGTTCTTCAGATCGCGCAGGAAACTGCCCCAGCGGCGCTCATAGAAGGGGGTGATATGGGCAATCATAAAATGGCTGACCCCGTGTTCCCCTTTTACTACCTGGCAAATATCCACCGGCTCATCACCCGGTAAGGTATCCATTGCCACACTGCCTGCCGCCTCAATCACGCTCTCAATGTCGCCTTCGGCTTCAATACCAATCAGCAGGTTCGGCTGGGCATCATTTTTCTCTTTGATAGAGCAAAGATACGCACATTTCACGTGGTTGAAGGTCGAGAACAATTTGGTCAACGAATCGATCATTTGCGCGGGTGGCTCTGCCACTTCGGACAGCAGCAGCGACATGCCGCCTTCCAGCACTTCCTGCTGGCTTAACGGACTGTCATCTTTACCCACCAGATGGTTGATTTCACGCGGCGTGAGCTCTTTCCCGGTCGGTAACTTCGCATTGAGGAACAGCGTCTCACCGAGCGTCATTTCAAATAGCGTACGCGCAGGCATCACCACAAATGCCTGCTCCGTTTCCACCGCCTGCTGCAGGGCTTCGAGGGAGGTGAAAAAGGGGATCACCGACTGGCCGTCGTCCTTTTCCCAGTGCTGTAGATCCAACGCGCTGTCTTCAACAATGGCTTCATCTTCCGCGGCAGTGCCTGGCACCCAAACAGTGGATTCCAGCAATTTGCGGAAAAATGCCGGGCGGTAAGCCGGCTCGGTCGCCGCTTTTTCCAGTAGGCTATCGAGAGTTTCAGGCTCGTGATGATGGTCGTGTTCGTGGTCTGAATGAGACATAAATTTTACTGTTCGTTTAAGCTGTTTGATGCCCTCACCCCGGCCCTCTCCCACAGAGAGGGGGACGGCCTGCACCGTACAACCCCCTCCCCCCTTTGGGGAGAAGGTCAGGATGAGGGGAAAATTACTTCGCGGTCAACAGATTCGCGATGGCACGCACGCCAAGGCCCGTCGCACCCGCAGCCCACTGCTCCACCGCCGCTTTACGATAGGTCGCAGAGCAGTCGATATGCAGCCAGCCCTGCTGATAATTTTCCACAAAATGCGACAGGAAACCTGCCGCCGTGCTTGCCCCTGCCGGGAACGCCGCGCCAGCGGTGTTATTCAGCTCGGCAAAGTTTGACGGTAGCTGATTACGGTGGAATTCCGCCAGCGGCAAACGCCAGAACGGCTCGTTTTCCGCCGCAGCGCTGGCCAGTAAACGGTTTGCCAGTTTGTCATCGAAGCTAAACAGCGCATGATAGTCATTACCCAATGCGGTTTTGGCAGCCCCGGTCAGGGTCGCGGCATCGATGATAAATTGCGGTTTCTGCGCGGAGGCATTAATCAGACCGTCTGCCAGCACCAGACGCCCTTCCGCATCGGTGTTCATGACTTCTACGGTTTTGCCGTTGCGGTAGCGGATGATATCGCCCAGTTTGAAAGCGTTGCCGCTGACCATGTTATCCGCGCAGCACAGGTAAAGTTTCACCCGCTTTTTCAGGCCGCGTGTAATCGCAAATGCCAGTGCGCCGGTCACCAGCGCAGCACCGCCCATATCGGATTTCATCGAATCCATAAACGCGGTCTGCTTGATGCTATAACCGCCGGAATCGAAGGTAATGCCTTTACCGACCAGACAGGCATAGATTGGCGCTTCTGCATCGTCCGTCGGATTATAATCCAGCGACAGCAGGACCGGCGGACGTTCAGAACCGCGCCCGACAGTATGGATACCCATATACCCTTTTTCGCGCAGATCTTCGCCTTTCACGATCCGGTAAGAGACCGCCTCGCCGCCCACGTCATTGAGCAGATCCACAGCGCGTTGCGCCAGTTGTTCCGGCCCGAGATCTTCTGCTGGCGCATTGATGATGTCACGCACCCAGTCGATAGTTTTCAGACGGCTGTCGAGCTCTTTTTGATCGGACTCTGATAAGTTCGGCCACTCAACATTGCGCGTCCCTTTCGGCCCTTTGTAACCGGCCCAGAACGCCCAACTGCGATCCGCGTTCCAGCCTTCACCGCTCAGCGCGACATGCTTTATGCCCATGCCATCAATTTTGCGCGCGGCGCGCTGGATTAAGCCTGTGTCATCTTTACCGGTCAGGTGCAGGGTGATGCCGTCGTTATTAATACTGTAGAGCGCTTTTTCGCCCCAACGAGCGTCTGCGCCCTGGGTCGTCAGCGTAATTTTCATCGCTTCTGTTGTCATTGTTTTGTCCTTTAGCGCATGGGATATGAAAACGGGCCGCCAGAAGGCAGCCCGTCGATATCAAGATGCTTCATCTAACCAGACTAGCAGAATTGCTTCGAGAATCTTTTCGTTCGATGCGTTCGGATCGTCATCAAAATCTTCCAGATCGCAAATCCACTGGTGCATATCGGTGAAGCGGACAGTTCTCGGATCGAGATCCGGGTTAGCGTCATACAGCGCCTCGCCGATCTCGCGACTGTCGGTCCATTTCAGTGCCATATTAATGCTCCCGGGCGTGGTTGATAGTGTAACGCGGGATCTCCACAACCAGATCTTCGTCGGTGACACGCGCCTGGCAGCCCAGGCGACTTTCCGGCTCCAGACCCCAGGCTTTATCCAGCATGTCGTCTTCGTCTTCGCTGCTTTCCGGCAACGAATCAAACCCTTCACGCACGACACAGTGGCAGGTGGTACAGGCGCAGGATTTCTCACAGGCGTGTTCAATCTCAATACCGCCACGCAGGGCTACATCAAGAATGGTCTCGCCGCTCTTAGCTTCCAGAACTGCGCCATCGGGACAGAGGTCCTGATGAGGCAGAAAAACGATCTTTGGCATGTTAAACCTCGTCGACGGAATGGCCTTTTAACGCGGTGCGCACGGATTGATCCATGCGGCGCGCGGCGAATTCCTGGGTTTGTTTGTCTAGATTTTTAATGGCTTGTTCGATGGCATCAGTATCATCGCCGTTAGCAACCGCACTTAACTGTGCGATAGCCTCGTCGATAACCGTCCGCTCTGCGGCGCTTAACAGCGCGGCATCTGTCGCCAGCGCACCGTTCAGGCTTTCCAGTACGCGGGCAGCTTCCACTTTTTGTTCGGCCAGCATACGCGCTTTCACGTCCTGCTCAGCGAAGCTCATGGAATCTTTAATCATGGTGGCGATTTCGTTGTCGGTCAGACCGTAGGATGGCTTGACCTGGATAGCCGCTTCAACGCCGGTGGATTTCTCCATCGCCGTCACGCTGAGCAGGCCGTCCGCATCCACCTGGAAAGTAACACGGATATGGGCGCCACCCGCTGGCATCGCCGGGATACCACGCAGCGCAAAACGCGCCAGCGAACGGCAATCCTGCACCAGTTCGCGCTCGCCCTGCATTACGTGGATAGACATGGCCGTTTGACCATCTTTGAAGGTGGTGAACTCCTGCGCACGCGCCACCGGAATGGTGGTATTACGCGGGATAACTTTTTCCACCAGCCCACCCATGGTTTCCAGGCCAAGCGACAGCGGGATCACATCCAGCAGCAGCATGTCGCTGTCTGGCTTATTGCCCACCAGAATATCGGCCTGGATCGCCGCGCCAATCGCGACAACTTTATCCGGGTCGATGGAGGTCAGCGGCGTTCGACCAAAAAACTCACCCACTTGCTCGCGAACCAGAGGGACCCGCGTGGAGCCGCCCACCATTACCACTTCCAGCACTTCGTTCGGCTCAACACCCGCATCTTTCAGCGCGCGACGGCAAGAAAGCAAGGTACGTTTGACCAGCGTCGAAATCAGCGCTTCGAACTGTTCACGGGTCACTGTGCCCTGCCAGCCAGCCACCTCAACGGTGACGGACGCGGCATCGCTCAGCGCAATTTTTGCGGCAATGGCGGCGTCAAGCAGTTCACGCTGCAGACGGTTGTCGCCATGCTGAGGCAGGTTCGCCTGCTCGCGGATAAAATCTGCCAGCAGATGATCAAAGTCATCGCCGCCCAGCGCGGAATCACCGCCGGTGGCCAGCACTTCAAACACCCCGCGACTTAAGCGCAGAATGGAAATATCAAAGGTACCGCCGCCCAGATCGTAAACGGCAATCACCCCCTCTTTCCCGGAGTCCAGGCCATAGGCTATCGCCGCTGCAGTCGGTTCGTTGAGCAAACGCAGAACATGAAGGCCCGCCAGGCGCGCGGCATCTTTGGTGCCCTGACGCTGCGCATCATCAAAATATGCCGGAACAGTGATAACCACGCCGTCCAGCTCGCCGGACAGGGATTCCTGCGCGCGCAGCGCAAGGGATTTCAGGATATCAGCAGAGACGCGGATCGGGTTTATCAGCCCCGCGCTGGTGGCAATCATCGGCAGACCGTTCTCGCTTGCCTGCAATTGATACGGCAGATGCGGGTAACGTGCCTGGATGTCGCTCAGCGCGCGGCCCAGCATGCGTTTTACGGAACTGATGGTATTAACCGGATCCTGTGCGGCGTTGGCACGCGCGTCATAACCCACGGTATGTTCGGTGGCTGAATAGTGCACAACCGAAGGTAACAGATGACGCCCGGCGCTATCGGCAAGGGTCTCAGCCTGGCCGCTGCGTACAGTAGCAACCAGAGAATTGGTGGTGCCTAAATCGATGCCTGCCGCCAGGCGACGCTGATGCGGCGCGGCACTCAAACCAGGCTCACTAATTTGTAATAAGGCCATCTTGTGCTTCCAGAAAAATTAAAAACCGAGCAGTTTTTCTTCGAGTTGTTCTATTGAGCTGCGCAGTTTATCGAGAAAACGCAGTTTACGCACGGTATCCGCCGCGACATCCCACGTTTCAGTATTCAGTTGTTCGACCAGTTGCTGATGGCGGGAATCAAACATACCTTTCACGCGTTTGCTAAAGCTTTCCAGACGCGCCTGATCCCGCGCCTGTTCAATCTCATCAAGCTCTTCGCGCAATTCCAGTTGTTCCATCAGAAAAGCGGTATCGCGCACCGTGTGCTGTTCGCTGGCGAGATCGAAGCCGTGCAGTGAAAGGAGATATTCCGCGCGGTTCAGCGGGCTACGCAGCGTCTGCCATGCCTGATTGATGGTTGCAGACTGCTGCAGCGCAGCCAGTTGTTCTGCCTGGGTTCCGCTGGCGAATTTATCCGGATGGTATTGACGCTGCAGATCCTGGTAACGTGACGCCAGCGCCTGAATGTCAATCTGATAGTGGGCGGATAACCCAAAGAGCGTGAAGTAATCCATAGCAATCTCGGAATAGCCTGCTAAAACAAACCCCACGCACAGTCATACTCTGCGTCCTTCACGCTGTCTCAGCGCGAAGGATGTGAGTCTTTTCTATGGTGGGGCTTATCGGTGAAATGCAATTACACGTTAAAGCTTTCGCCGCAACCGCACTCGTCTTTGACGTTCGGGTTGGTGAACTTAAACCCTTCGTTCAGGCCTTCTTTAACGAAATCCAGTTGCGTGCCATCAAGGAATTGCAGGCTCTTGCCGTCGATAACGACCTTCACACCTTTATCTTCGAACACGGTGTCTTCCGCCGAGGGTTCGTCAACAAATTCCAGTACGTAGGCCATGCCAGAACAACCAGAGGTTCTGACCCCCAGACGCAGGCCAAACCCTTTACCGCGGTTGGCCAAAAAGTTATTCACTCGCGTTGCAGCACTGTCGCTCAGGGTAATCGACATACAATGCCCTCAATTATTTTGCTTCACGTTTACTTTTGTAGTCCGCAATTGCGGCCTTAATCGCATCTTCCGCCAGAATAGAGCAGTGGATTTTTACCGGCGGCAATTCCAGCTCTTCAGCAATGTCAGTGTTTTTAATTGCCTGCGCTTCATCCAGGGACTTGCCTTTTACCCACTCGGTGACGAGTGAACTGGAGGCGATTGCCGAACCGCAACCGTAGGTCTTGAAGCGCGCGTCCTCAATGATACCTTCATTGTTGACTTTGATCTGCAACTTCATTACGTCGCCACAGGCTGGCGCACCCACCATACCGCTACCAACGCTCTCATCGCTGTTGTCGAAAGAGCCGACGTTGCGCGGGTTTTCGTAGTGATCGATTACTTTTTCGCTGTAAGCCATGTTCTGTTCTCCTGATTCCGCTACCGATTAGTGATGTGACCATTCAATGGTGTTCAAATCCACGCCCTGTTTGAACATTTCCCACAGTGGAGAAAGTTCGCGCAGACGACCAATGGAGTTGCGAACCAGCTTGATGGCGTAGTCAATCTCTTCTTCGGTAGTGAAACGACCTAAAGAGAAACGAATAGAGCTGTGTGCCAGCTCGTCAGTCATGCCCAGCGCACGCAGCACGTAAGAGGGCTCCAGGCTCGCCGAAGTACAGGCAGAACCAGAGGAAACAGCCAAGTCTTTGAGCGCCATGATCAGCGACTCGCCTTCAACGTAGTTAAAGCTGACGTTGAGGATGTTCGGTGCGCCCTGGTCGAGATCGCCGTTCAGGTAGACCTCTTCCATATCTTTCACGCCGTCCCACAGACGGTTACGCAGACCACGCAGACGCGCCATCTCGGTTTCCATCTCTTCTTTGGCGATACGGTAAGCTTCACCCATGCCGACAATCTGGTGTACTGGCAGGGTACCGGAACGCATGCCGCGCTCGTGACCGCCGCCGTGCATCTGTGCTTCGATGCGGATACGCGGTTTACGACGCACATACAGCGCGCCAATCCCTTTCGGGCCATAGATTTTGTGGCCGGAGAAGGACATCAGATCCACTTTCAACTGGCTCAGGTCGATAGGCAGTTTGCCCACGCTCTGGGTCGCATCAACGTGGTAGATAATGCCGCGCGCACGGCACATTTCGCCGATGGTCGCGATATCCTGTACCACACCGATTTCGTTGTTCACGTGCATAATGGAGACGAGGATGGTGTCGTCACGCATGGCCGCTTCGAGCTCTTTCAGGTCGATGATGCCGTTGCGCTGAGGCGCCAGATAGGTCACGTCGAAACCTTCACGCTCGAGCTGACGGCAGGTGTCCAGCACGGCTTTGTGTTCGGTTTTGCTGGTGATGATGTGCTTGCCTTTTTTCTGATAGAAGTTGGCCGCACCTTTGATCGCCAGGTTATCGGATTCGGTCGCGCCAGAGGTGAAAACTATTTCACGCGGATCGGCACCAACCAGCTCAGCAATCTGATTACGGGCGATATCAACCGCCTCTTCAGCTTGCCAGCCAAAACGGTGAGAACGAGAAGCTGGGTTACCAAAAGTCCCGTCCAGAGTCAGACACTGCATCATTTTCTCAGCAACACGCGGATCCACCGGCGTCGTTGCGGAGTAATCGAGATAGATCGGTAATTTCATTGCTCTATAAACTCCGTACATCACTCAATGCAATGAATCAGGCTACCGGCTGGATGTACGACCGTTTATACGGGGTGACGGATCACCCCGGCCTGATTCTGAATTCTTATAGTGTTTTAACCTAACTGTTTTGCGGTGCGGCAAGGCGGCAAGCTTGTGAATGCCCAGGAGCTTACATAAGTAAGCGCCCGGGTTAAACAAGTGCGGCCAACGCAGCAGCGCCCCGAAACAGGACGGGTAAATTATGCGCGCAGCTTAACGTCGATGGCATCCTGACCACGGGTCGTGCGATGGGATTCGTGCGTATGCTGACGATCGGACACATCGAGGATTTCCTGGTTATTGACCAACTCACCCAGGGTGATGTTGTTCAGGAAACCGGTCAGACGATCGCTCAGGTCACGCCACAGCGCATGGGTCAGGCACTTGTCGCCGCCCTGGCAGCCGCTTTTACCCTGGCAACGGGTTGCATCAACAGATTCGTCAACGGCGCTGATCACTTCACCAACAGCGATACTGCCTGCATCTTTACCCAGCAGATAACCGCCGCCCGGGCCACGCACGCTGGCCACCAGGCCATTTTTGCGCAAGCGAGAGAACAGTTGTTCCAGATAAGAGAGGGAGATTCCCTGACGTTCGGAAATATCCGCCAACGGTACCGGGCCCGTTTCGGAGTTGAGCGCAACGTCCAGCATTGCGGTCACGGCATAACGCCCTTTAGATGTCAGTCTCATGTCTTAACTTAGCCTCAGACTCGCCCCTGCCCGGGGTTTTTATTAAAATTTAAAATAATGTCGCATAGCAGGGGCAAGTCTGACATTCCTGACTAAATTGGTCAACTATTTACTTGACTGTTTTAGTCAGGTATTTGGCTTTACGTGCCGTTTTGCTTAAGGGCACTCTTCGCCCGCTGAAGCAGTCGGAACACACGCAAGAAAAAATACAGTAACCCTACTGTTTTTCCTGCGTTTTCTGCTCAATTGACGCCAGAATTCCACGCAGGATATTCAGTTCCTGGCTTTCCGGACGCGCACGGGTAAAGAGGCGGCGCAACTTGTTCATGACCTGTCCCGGGTGGCTTTCACGGATAAAACCGGTGGAGAGCAGCGTCTTTTCCAGGTGTCCATAGAAACGTTCCAGATCATCTACCAGCGGATACGGCGTCTCTTCATGTTCTTCCGTGGTGTCGTTTTCCTGCGTCGCCAGCCACGCCATACGGACTTCGTAAGCAATCACCTGAACCGCCATCGCCAGGTTCAGCGAGCTATATTCCGGGTTGGCCGCAATGGCGACGTGATAATGGCATTTCTGGAGTTCGTCATTGGTCAGGCCAACGCGTTCGCGACCAAATACCAGCGCAACTGGCGCATGCTGTGCCTCAGAAACGCTTTTTAAGCCACACTCACGCGGGTCGAGCATCGGCCACGGCAGCGTACGCGAGCGGGCGCTGGTACCGACAACGAGGCTACAGCCTGCCAGCGCCTCATCGAGGGTATCGACGATTTGCGCATTGCCAATCACATCGCTGGCACCTGCGGCCAGCGCGATTGCCTGGGAGTCCGGTTTAACCAGCGGGTTCACCAGCCAGAGGTTGGTTAAGCCCATCGTTTTCATTGCGCGGGCGACGGAGCCCATGTTGCCAGTGTGAGAGGTTTCAACCAGCACAATTCGAATATTTTGCAGCATATTTTTTCAACGGCTAAAGAATATTCGCGCATATTATCATAAAGCGAAGACATAATCCGAATTCGCTGCTATCATACGCGCCGTTTTCCGTTCTTTAACATCCAGTGAGAGAAACCGATGCATCCGATGCTGACCATCGCCGTGCGTGCTGCGCGCAAGGCGGGTAATGTAATTGCCAAACACTATGAAACCCCGGACGCTGTAGAAGCGAGCCAGAAAGGCAGTAACGATTTCGTGACTAACGTAGATAAAGCTGCAGAAGCAGTGATTATCGACACTATCCGTAAATCTTACCCGCAACACACCATTATCACCGAAGAAAGCGGTGAGCATGAAGGCACAGATCAGGATGTTCAATGGGTTATCGATCCACTGGATGGCACCACCAACTTCATCAAACGTCTGCCACACTTCTCCGTCTCTATCGCCGTGCGCATTAAAGGCCGCACCGAAGTCGCGGTCGTTTACGATCCAATGCGTAATGAACTCTTCACGGCAACCCGTGGTCAGGGCGCGCAATTGAACGGCTATCGTCTGCGTGGCAGCACTGCGCGCGACCTGGACGGCACCATTCTGGCGACCGGCTTCCCGTTCAAAGCCAAGCAACACGCGGCGACCTACATCAACATCGTTGGCAAACTGTTTACTGAGTGCGCGGATTTCCGTCGTACCGGTTCTGCTGCGCTGGACCTGGCCTATGTGGCTGCGGGCCGCGTCGACGGTTTCTTCGAAATCGCTCTCAAACCGTGGGATTTTGCGGCAGGCGAACTGCTGGTTCGTGAAGCAGGCGGCCTGGTGTGCGATTTCACCGGTGGTCATAACTATATGACAACCGGCAACATCGTTGCAGGTAACCCACGCGTCGTGAAAGCGATGCTGGCAAACATGCGCGAAGAGCTGAGCGACGCGCTCAAGCGTTAATGCCTGATAACCGCTTGCGGCCTGGCTGCAAGCGGTACTCTCTTTCGGCGAATCAAAAAGGCCGAAGCCCTCTTCCCATGATTTCCGCACTGAGCCACATCACAACCGATGCGGTGACAAGAATCGCCCCACCCGCCAGCGCGAGCGTCGTCCAGCCAACCTGCTTCCATAAGGCGGGGGCTTTATTCGCACTCAATTTCACCGCCAGTTGACGAAAACTGTGCACCAGTAGCGCCAGCGTCGAGATTGTCAATGATGTCCCGGCCGCCATCGCCATCGCCGAGGCAACACCCCAGCCGAAAACGCCAATCACCTTACTGAACAGCAGTACCATAATGGCCCCGGAACAGGGTCGCATCCCCATAGAGAGAATGATCATCAAACGCGCGCGCCAGTCGTCGCCCTGCTGTAGCTGTTCCGCCGTGGGCAGATGCTGATGTCCACACCCGCAGTGTTCATGATGCTCATGATGTGGCGTAAACGCGGTAAACGTAGGTTTGCGTAACAGGCCGCGGAGTTTATTGACAGCACGCCAGCAGAGCAACAGGCCCAGCACCCCCACCAGCGCGTAGCTACATTTCTCCAGCCAGAAGCTGCTTAAATGAAGCTGACGGGCCGGTAGCGCCAGTACGCTCAATACGACAAACACCAGCGTCACCGCCACCAGCCCTTGCAGTAAGGAAGAAGCCAGCGTCAGCCCAATACTGGATTTCAGGCGTGAAGGATGCGTTGCAAGCCAGGTGGTGATCACCACTTTGCCATGCCCCGGCCCGAGCGCATGCAGTACGCCATACATAAAGCTCACCATCAGCAGAGAACCACCCGCGGCGGTCGGGTTTTCTGCCACGGCCTGAATCAGAGCGCTCATTTGCCGGTTAAACGCACGCTGCCAGCCGACACTTTCACGCAGTACCTGCGGCCAGACGTGCCAGAGCCAGAAGACACCCGCCAGCGCGAGCACGATAAAGAGGGCCAGAGGCCACCACTGCCGCCAGCGCCGCAGCGGTCGGCGTGTTGTGTTAATTACGGACATTGTACCGTCACCGTCTGCGCGAACTGTTTACCCAACTGCATGTCTTCCTCCGGCGCATCCGCTTTATCCAGCGATTGTGCATAGTTCAGCACATCTTCCCCCGGCTTCGGTGTTTTAACTGTAAGTTTGCATGTCTTCTGTACGGCATCCGGCAGCGTGGCATCACTTTCACTGGCATAACTCATGTCGACAAAATAGGTCGGATCATAGGTGGAAAAAGTATACGTCTGCCCACTCAGCGGCTGTGGTTCTGCCAGCGGCAACACAAAGGTAAGCACGGCCTTATGTCCTTCTCTCGCAAGGCCATAGCTTAAGGGTCGATTTTGAAATTTCACTTTTTGCCCGTTATGCCAGACTTCGGTGAAGTAATGCTGCCCCAGCACATTGGCCATCACTTCCGCCGCCAGCTTTTTCCAGATCTCGTCACCCGGTTTGGCATCACCCGCATCATAGAGGAGATCGGCGGAGGTAATTTCATCCATCGTCCAGCGCATATTCAGCCCGGTCCATTGCCCGTTATCCACCACAAGCTGCATTTTTATGCGGATGAAACTGTGCGGATGCGCCAGCGCACTGAATGATAAAAATGCGAGAAAGAGCCCAAAAGCGCATTGTTTAACTGCTTGCATGTGTTCCTCACGAGAAAAATTCTGTGATGCTCTCCGGCAATCCTGAAGGAAAGGGCTGCGGCTGCGCTTTCACCAGACATACCTTTAGCTATTCTTATCAAACAACCTTACTGGAGCCTGACAGATGACTATAGAAATGACACCGCCATCTGTGCTCTCCAGTCCGCAGCGCCGCTGCCAGGTGCTTTTGATGCTCGCACTCCCAGGGCACACTGTCACCACGGAAATCATACGTGCCATGAATGGCGTGGATGAAGAGGTCACCCGGCAGGATATTGCCGAGACCGACCATGAGATCCAGCGTTTTCATCGGCTGACTATTACGTCCCGACAGGACGGCAGCTACCGGATTGAAGGCACAGCACTCGACCAACGTTTATGCCTGTTGCAATGGCTCCGGCGTGGGCTGCGCTTATGTCCCCATTTTATCACTCAGCAGTATGCGCCAGCGCTCAAAGCCGCCCTTAAACAACAGGGGGTTGCCCGCACGCTGTATGACGACACCAATTTGCGCGCATTGATTAACCTCTGCGCCCGGCGCTTAGAACGGTCATTTGAATGCCGCGACATTCAGTTTCTGCGTCTCTATCTCCAGTACTGCCTGCTGCAAAGTCACTACGGTTTTACGCCGGAGTTTAACCCGGTTCAGCAGGCATGGACACAGATGCGCGCAGAATACGCAGCGGCGCATGAAATCGTGCGTCACTGGCGCCGTCGTGTTACCGCGTTACCTCCCGGTAACGAACATGCCTTTCTCTCGCTGCTGTTTATGATGTTGCGTACCCCGGATCCACTGAACGACAGCCAGCAACAGGATAAACGCCTGCAACAAGCCATTACGCATATGATTGCCCGTTTTCGCGCGCTTGCCGGGCTGCGTTTCAGCGATGAGCAAGGGCTGGCGGCACAGCTCTATGTTCACCTGGCCCAGGCGCTGGATCGTAATCTCTTTGGAATTGGTATTGATGACAGCCTGCAGGAGGAGATTATCCGTCTTTATCCACGGCTGGTACGCACCGCGCGCGAGGCGTTATTGGTGGTGGAAAAAGAATACGGCCTGCGTTTTAGCGATGAGGAAGCGGGCCTGGTGGCGGTCATCTTCGGGGCATGGCTGATGCAGGAAAGCGATCTGCATGAAAAACAGGTCGTACTGCTTACCGGCCACGAGCCAGAGCGCGAACAGGAAATTGAATTGCAACTGCGTGAACTCACGCTGCTGCCGCTCAATATTAAATATCTTCCGCTACAGGACTTTCAGAAACAGGGGGCTCCGCGCAATGTCACGCTGATCGTGACCCCGTACACGACCCCACTCCCCCTCTTTTCACCGCCGCTGATCCATGCGGATCGCCCGCTGACCGGTCATCAGCAGGCGCATATCCGTGAAATGCTTGAAGCTTAAGGCTGAGCGGCAACTTTCGGGCGCAAAAACAGTGCAGGCACTGCCAGTAGCGCCATCACCCAGAACAGCCCCTGATGCAGATGCTGGAATAAGAATCCGGAGAACATGGTCATCACCGCAATACTTCCGCCCATCGCGACGGCCGAATAGACAGCCTGCAGGCGAATTATCTCATTGTCTTTGCGGGCAGCGATGTAGCGCATACCGGCCAGATGGCAGACGGTAAAGGTACCACAGTGCAGGATTTGTACGACGATAAGCCACGACAGATCTGTCGTCCATCCCATCAGGCCCCAACGCACCAGCCCACAAACAGCAGACAGTAAAAGCAAATCGCGGGCGCTAAAGCGACGGAACAACCGGTTACTGAGCGTAAAGACAACGACTTCTGCGACCACCCCAAGTGACCAGAGATAGCCCACCGTTGAAGCGGAATACCCCGCTTCCTGCCAGTAGATGGCGCTGAAACCATAGTAGGCAGCGTGCGCCCCCTGCAGTAGCGAAACGCAAACCAGGAAACGCCAGCTTTTTACGACCAGGTCGCGCCATGCCTTCCAGCCGGTGGCATCCTGATGGCGGGTATCTCCCTGCGGTAAAATCGACGGGCGTAGCAGCATTCCCAACAGCATAGAAGCAACCCCCAGCGTCAGCATCGCCAGCACCGCACGATAATCAAATTCGCTAACCAGTTTTCCGGTTGCCGCCGAGCCAATCACAAAGGCGATAGAGCCCCAGACGCGAACCCGACCGTAGTCCATGGGAAACTGTTTCTGCCAGGTGTTGGCAAGCGCATCCGTCAGGGGAACCAGCGGTGAGAAAAAGAGGTTAAAACCGATAATCACCACCATGAGCCAGGCCACATGAGTCCCGGCCCAAAAGGCGAGCGCGAACACCAGCGTAATCAACGCAAGGAGACGTAAGGCGTTAATGAGAAGTGAGGGGTTACTGACGCGAGGTGCAATAAGCAGGCTGCCGAGGAAACGGGCTACCAGGCCTGCACCGAGCAAGATCCCGATGGTTTCCGGCGTGAGTCCTGTGCCTTTGAGCCAGACGCTCCAGAAGGGCAAAAAGATGCCGTAACTAAAAAAGTAGGTGAAATAAGCGAGCGCCAGCCAGCGCGTGGACTGCAAAACCATGATTCCCTCCTGAATGAGGCGATAGTCTGGAGGTAAATCAATAAACTGGCAAGTAACAGTTATATAACAGGTTGGGGAGGCGTGTTATTCCCTTACCGTTAGCGGATATAGGAATCCAGCACACTCAGCACCACATCAAGGTCGGCTTCACGTTTGACTTCGTCATTTTCATGAACGATATGATCGGTCAAATGCCCTTTAATAACCTCACGCATCAAACCGTTAACCGCCCCGCGAATAGCCGCGATTTGCTGCAAAACCTGTGCGCATTCATGCGGTTCATCAAGCATCTTTTTCAGCGCCGCAACTTGCCCTTCAATCTTACTCGCCCGTGCTTTGAGCTTTCTTTTATCCCGAATGGTATGCGACATACTGGCCTCATTTTCGCGTCTGCTGAGTGGAAAAATCATATCACAGAACAACTGGGGGGGAGTTTCTTTCTACTGGGGGATAGTATTTTTTACTGGGGGGGAGTAGATTTAAAAGAGATAACAATTAGCGAGAATTATTCTCATGACCGATTTTGCGACCCTCTTTCAGCAGGGAAATGGCTGGTTTTTCATTCCGAGCGCCATTCTGCTCGGCGCGCTGCACGGCCTTGAACCTGGGCATTCAAAAACGATGATGGCAGCCTTTATTGTGGCGATCAAAGGCACCGTAAAACAGGCCGTTATGCTCGGTCTTGCGGCCACGCTGTCTCATACGGCGGTGGTCTGGCTTATCGCGATGGGCGGGATGTTTATCAGCCGTCGGTTCACTGCCGAAGCCGTTGAGCCGTGGATGCAGATGATCTCAGCGGTAATTATTCTGGGGACAGCCGCATGGATGTTCTGGCGTACCTGGCAAGGTGAGCGCCAGTGGCATGCGGGTCACCACCATGATCATCACCACGGTCATGACCACCATCACGATCATCCGCATCCCCACCCTCATGCTCAAGGTTTGATTTTCCAGCCTGCTCAAGCCGCCAGCCTGAGCCTGCGCCAGCCGGTGATCCTCTCTACGCGGAAAGTGGAGAAACAAGAAGAGTATCGTGACGCGCACGAACTGGCCCATGCCCGGGATATCGCGCGCCGCTTTAACGGCACAAAGGTGACCAACGGGCAAATTCTGCTGTTTGGCCTGACAGGTGGGCTCATCCCCTGCCCGGCAGCGATTACCGTGCTGCTGATCTGTATTCAGCTTAAGGCGTTAACGCTGGGCGCTACGATGGTGGTGTGTTTTAGCATCGGTCTGGCATTAACCCTGGTTGCGGTAGGCGTGGGAGCGGCAGTGAGTGTGCAACATGCGGCGAAACGCTGGTCAGGATTCAATACTCTTGCGCGGCGCGCACCCTATTTCTCAAGCGTATTGATTGCACTGGTAGGGATTTATATGGGCGTTCACGGCTATTTCACCCTGCGATAAGGCAAAAAAATGCCCGCAAGATGCGGGCATTTTTGTATGCTTTCAGGGCTTATGCATAAACCGGGAAGCGTGCGCAGATATCCAGAACTTTACCTTTGACGCGCTCGATAACCGCTTCATCATTGATGTTGTCCAGCACATCACACATCCAGCCAGCCAGCTCTTTCACTTCCGCTTCTTTAAAGCCGCGGCGCGTTACGGCCGGGGAGCCGATACGGATACCGGAGGTGACGAACGGGCTCTTCGGATCGTTCGGCACGCTGTTTTTGTTAACGGTGATGTTGGCGCGGCCCAGCGCAGCGTCTGCTTCTTTACCGGTGAGGTTTTTGTCAACCAGATCCAGCAGGAACAGATGGTTTTCCGTACCGCCGGAGACCACTTTGTAGCCACGGTTCAGGAACACTTCCACCATTGCTTTCGCGTTCTTAGCAACCTGCTGCTGGTAGACTTTGAACTCTGGCTCCATCGCTTCTTTCAGCGCGACGGCTTTCGCGGCGATGACGTGCATCAGCGGGCCGCCCTGTGCGCTTGGGAACACAGCGGAGTTCAGTTTTTTGTACAGCTCTTCGTTACCGCCTTTCGCCAGGATCAGGCCACCGCGCGGACCCGCCAGGGTTTTGTGCGTGGTCGTCGTGACGACGTGAGCGTGTGGAACCGGGTTCGGGTAAACGCCTGCCGCAATCAGACCGGCAACGTGCGCCATATCAACGAACAGGTATGCGCCGATGCTGTCTGCGATTTCACGCATTTTTGCCCAATCAACGATACCGGAGTAAGCAGAGAAACCACCGATCATCATCTTCGGTTTGTGTTCCTGAGCCTGCTTCGCCATGTCTTCATAGTCAATTTTACCGGACTCATCGATACCGTAAGGGATGATGTTGTACAGTTTACCGGAAAAGTTAACCGGGGAGCCGTGAGTCAGGTGGCCGCCTTGCGCCAGGTTCATACCCAGCACGGTATCGCCCGGCTGCAGCAGCGCGGTGTAGACCGCAAAGTTAGCCTGAGAACCGGAGTGCGGCTGTACGTTCGCGTAGTCAGCGCCGAACAGCTCTTTTGCACGGTCGATAGCCAGTTGTTCAACGATATCGACATACTCGCAACCGCCGTAGTAGCGTTTGCCCGGATAACCTTCGGCATATTTGTTGGTCAGCTGAGAGCCCTGTGCCTGCATTACACGCGGGCTGGTGTAGTTCTCGGAGGCGATCAGTTCAATGTGTTCTTCCTGACGTACTTTTTCCTGCTCCATAGCCTGCCACAGTTCGGCATCATAATCGGCAATGTTCATTTCACGTTTTAACATCCGCATCTCCTGCTCAGCTAACAATAAAGCAACTCAAATTTGAGGGCCCGTTTTGGGGAACGGCTCACAGTATAACTGATTCATATCGCGATAACAGGTCTTGACAAAGGTTTTTACGCAAACGATTGGCTGCGCGCCAGACAAGGGTTTGAGAGATAATGCACTTTGCCTTTGCAACGGAATTCTTTTCACGTTTGTGATGCAACTTCTTCACGTTGAAATTCATCGCCGCAGCCGCTTTCCTCTTTACAACCCCGCAGCCTCGCCTATAAGATGCATTTTAAATACATCTTATAAATCACCTGACAGGAAGCGACTATGCTTGACGTTCAAACCATCGCGACAGTGAAAGCCACCATACCTCTGCTGCTGGAAACCGGTCCAAAACTGACCGCCCATTTTTATGACCGGATGTTTACGCACAATCCCGAGCTCAAAGACATTTTCAACATGAGCAATCAGCGTAACGGCGATCAGCGCGAAGCGTTGTTCAACGCTATTGCGGCCTATGCCAGCAACCTTGATAACCTCGCCGCGTTACTGCCAGCAGTGGAAAAGATTGCCCAAAAACACACCAGTTTTCAGATCCAGCCTGCGCAATACGACATTGTCGGCCATCATCTGCTGGCGACCCTTGATGAGATGTTCAGCCCAGGCCAGGAAGTCCTCGACGCATGGGGGAAAGCTTACGGGGTATTGGCTGGCGTTTTTATTCAGCGAGAAGCGCAACTGTATGATGAAAATGCGAGCAAAACCGGCGGCTGGGAAGGAACGCGCCCGTTTCGTCTGGTGGAAAAAACCGGGCAAAGCACGTTAATCACCAGTTTTGAATTCGCCCCTGTTGATGGGCAACCCGTTGCTGATTTCCGTCCGGGGCAATACATCGGCATCTGGCTCAAACCGGAAGAATTTGCTTATCAGGAAATCCGCCAGTACTCCCTGACACGCGCCCCTGACGGTAAACATTATCGTATTGCGGTTAAACGTGAAGAAGGTGGGCAGGTCTCAACCTGGCTGCATCAGCGCGCGCAGGTCGGCGACGTGGTACATCTGGCGGCCCCGGCAGGCGACTTCTTTATGGATGTCGAGGGCAACACCCCGGTCACGCTCATCTCCGCAGGCGTTGGCCAGACACCAATGCTGGCGATGCTCGATACACTCGCCCGGGCTGGACATAAAGCCCAGGTAAACTGGTTTCATGCAGCAGAAAATGGCGATGTTCACGCCTTTGCCGATGAGGTGAAAACACTGAGCAGCAAACTGCCTCGCGTGACGTCTCATGTCTGGTATCGCGCGCCTACCCATTTTGATAAACAGGCGCAGGCCTTTGATAGCGAAGGGTTGATGGATCTGAGTAAGCACGAGTCGGCATTCAGCGATCCGGCCATGCAGTTTTATCTTTGTGGTCCGGTGGCGTTTATGCAATTTGCCGCGAAGCAACTGGTCGGGCTGGGGATGAAGGCAGAGAACATTCATTACGAATGTTTTGGCCCGCACAAGGTACTGTAAGAGCAGGAAGAATAGCCCTCACCCGCCAGGGTGAGGGAGAGAATCAGATAGCCGCGTCGTCTTCTTCGCCGGTACGGATACGTACCACGCGGGCAACATCAAAGACAAAAATCTTACCGTCGCCGATTTTACCGGTTTGGGCCGTGCGGATAATGGTATCTACGCAGGTCTCAACGATATCATCGGTGACAACGATTTCGATTTTTACTTTCGGCAGAAAGTCCACCATGTACTCTGCACCACGGTACAGTTCGGTATGGCCTTTCTGGCGACCAAACCCTTTCACTTCGGTCACCGTCATCCCGGTAATGCCGACTTCGGCCAGCGCTTCACGCACGTCATCCAGTTTGAAAGGTTTAATAATTGCATCAATCTTTTTCATGGTTGGTCCTTAAAAACGCTTGCCAGTAAGCTACTTCGTAATCGGTTGCTCACACTACCATATTCACTACGCCATTACTCTTTAAAGTCGTTGGCATCCAGTTCATGGCGCGAGAGCAATTTGTAAAATTCAGTACGGTTGCGCCCGGCCATCCTCGCCGCGTGGGTGACGTTACCTTTGGTGATTTGCAGCAGCTTGCGCAGGTAATTGAGCTCAAACTGATTCCGTGCCTCCACAAACGTGGGCAGGGCCGTGTTCTCACCTTCCAGCGCCTGCTCAACCAGCGCGTCGCTGATGACCGGCGATGAGGTCAGCGCTACACATTGCTCAATGACGTTGACCAGTTGGCGCACATTACCCGGCCAGCCTGCGGTCATCAGCCGTTTCATCGCATCGGTGGAAAAAGCGCGCACAAAGGGTTTATGTCTGTCAGCCGCCTGACGCAACAGGTGGTTGGCCAGCAACGGGATATCCTCCGCACGTTCCGCCAGCGCCGGGATTTTGAGGTTAACCACATTCAGGCGATAAAACAGGTCTTCACGAAATTCGCCGCGCGCCATTGCTTTGGGCAGGTCGCGGTGGGTCGCGGAGATAATCCGCACATTGATGTCGATATCACGGTTGCTGCCGAGCGGCCGGACTTTGCGTTCCTGCAACACACGCAGCAGTTTAACCTGTAGCGGAATGGGCATATCGCCGATTTCATCAAGAAACAGCGTACCGCCTTCTGCCGCCTGGAAGAGCCCCTCACGGCTGCTGACCGCGCCGGTAAAAGCACCGCGCGCGTGACCAAAGAGTTCAGATTCCAGCAACTGCTCCGGTAACGCACCACAGTTGATGGCGATAAAGGCATTTTTGCTGCGCGGACTGGCATTGTGGATCGCCTGCGCAAGGATCTCTTTCCCGGTCCCGCTCTGGCCGTTAATCAGCACGCTGACATCAGACTGCGCCACCATTCTCGCCTGCTCAAGCAGGCGCAGCATGACCGGGCTGCGGGTAATGATCGTATCGCGCCACTGATCGTCTGAGGCGGGTGCAGAGTGCTCCAGCGCATCATCAATCGCCTTGTACAATGCATCTTTATCGACCGGCTTGGTCAGGAAGCTGAATACCCCCTGCTGCGTTGCGGCGACCGCATCCGGAATGGAACCATGTGCGGTGAGAATAATGACGGGCATACCCGGCTGCACCTTCTGGATCTCCGTGAACAGTTGCATACCGTCCATCTCATCCATACGCAGGTCGCTGATGACCAGGTCCACTTTCTCGCGAGCCAGCACGCGAAGCCCCTCCTGCCCGCTCTCGGCAGTGACAATGCTGTAGCCTTCACTGGTCAGACGCAAACCGAGCAGTTTTAACAGGCCCGGATCGTCATCCACCAGCAGCAGATGGGCAGGTTTTCGGCTGGTCATGGTTTCGCGTCCTCTTGTTTCGTTTCGGTCCTTGCGGGGCGCGCGCTATCCGGTAGATCATTGCCCGCCGGTTTGCGGCTGGAGAGCCGACGTTCTATATCGGTCAGGTTTTCCAGTTTGCGCGTGGTCGTGTCCAGTTGCTCACGCAGAAATTGTTGCTGCTGGCGTAAGGTATCCAGCTCGGCATCCGTCGACTGCTGGAGCTTGCCATAACGACCACGCTCTTCTGCAAGCTGGAGCTGTGATGTCTGACCGTCGCGCCAGAGCTGATAAAGCGGACGCACAGGTGCGGGAATTTGCGGGCTTAACACATCAAGACGCGTGATATTCTCACGCCGTTCCAGTGGGGTAATTTTCGCACTCGACAGTAAAATGCCGCGCTTAAAGGCGTCCTGCCACGTATCGTCGGGCCAGACGCGCGCCTCAGCACGCGCTTCTGCAGGCGCCAGGCGCCCGGCGCAATCCATACTGCGCAGCCAGAATAACGGGTTGGTATCGAAAGCCTGGCCGGTTAATGACCAGATATTACCGCAGTCCGTCAGCAGGAAATCGGCCAGTTGATGTTCCGGAAGCTGCTCTTCGAATTGTTCATGTACAGCATGCTCAGGCGTCTGGGATACACAACCTGCCAGCAGCAGGCAGGGCAATGCACGAAGCATTTTCTTAGGCAACAACACCGCGCCAGCCACGCGGGAAAAAACGTGCGACATACTCACCTGATTTCGCTTCATTTGTTGGATTTTTCCGACGCATTAAGCGGTAGCTCAATGCGAAAACAGACATCTGCATGATCGACGTCCACCAGATGCAACTCGCCGTGCATACGGCGAACGCAGTCTCTGGCGATGCTTAACCCCAGGCCACTCCCCTTCACCGCGCCTTTTCGCTGATGGCTCCCCTGGAAAAAGGGTTCAAAAATCATACTGCGTTCCGCCTCAGGAATCGGCGTACCGGTATTGGATATCTCAATACGCAGCCGCGAGCCTGCAAGATAGCTGTGAATATAAATGTTACCGGATTCAGCCCCATAGTGCACCGCGTTCGAATAAAGATTATCCAGCACGCTCATCAGTAACATCGGCTCAGACCAGCATGAAGCCGCATCCAGCACAACCTCGGTATGCATCATTTTAGCTCGCGCGGGCAAACTGTGAGCCGTAAGAACCATATCCACCAGCGGCTCGATCTCAACGTCTTCGAGTTCAACCGCGCCATCCGCCAGTTTCCGGTTGTAGTCGAGTAATTGTTCAATCAGTTTTTGCAGATTACGGCTGCTGTCATCCAGGATAGCCACCACCTCTTCCTGCTCTACTGTTAACGGCCCGACGACCTGATCGGCAAGCAGTTCCGTCCCTTCACGCATGCTGGCAAGCGGGGTTTTCAGTTCATGAGAGATATGGCGTAAAAATTGATGACGCTGTGATTCAAGCCAGGAAAGGCGTTCACTTAGCCAGATGATGCGTTCCCCCACGTAGCGCAACTCACGCGGGCCTTTAAAGACTACCGTATGCCCAAGGGAGCGCCCTTCCCCCAATCGGTTGATCATCCGTTCAATGCCCTTCACCGGGCCGATAATCATCCGTGTAAACAGCAGCACCATCGCGAGGCTAACCAGAAACAGCACCAGTGCCTGCCAGCCGAAGAACTGACCGCGCTCGGCAATTTCCTGCTGCAACTGCTGTCCACGGGAGAACACCACCTGCCGCGTTGACTGCACCATCTCGGTATTCGCCGCCGCAAAGGCTTCGAGTCGTGCGGACGCCTCTGCGGTTGGGCCACTGCTTTTGCACTGTAACTGAGCGAGATCGTTCAAATCCTGACGAAGCGCCTGGTAGAGTTTTTCGTCCGGTAACACGCCTGCATGGGCATCCAGCATCTCGCTGTAGCGTTTACGTTGGCTCTGATACACCTTTGACAGGGTTGCGTCGTCCAGCACGCAGTACTGACGGTAACTGCGTTCCATTTCCAGCGCGGCATTGGTCATCGCCTCGCTGCGTCGGGCATCGATAAGCGTGGTGCGATTCGTTTGTGCCGCCTGGGCGCTCAGGGCATTCAGGCTTTGCCATGCCTGCCAGGCAAGCACCAACAAAGGCAATAAGATCAGTAAAAACGCCATCATAACGACCTGGCGTAGGGAGCGGGGAAAAATGGGCCAGCGTTTCAACGCAATACTCTCGCAAATCGGGTTTAACAGGATGCTAGCTGAGTAATGTGCTACGGGGAAGCCAGAAAAAGCAAAGCCGGGTATAAACCCGGCTTTGCTTAGAAATTAGGCGGTGCCTAACTCGACGTTTCGCCCGATATCTGAAAAAGCGAACTTTTATCAGCAGTTGGACGGCAGGCACCTTTAAGTGCGTCATTCGAAGTTTATGTAGCACGTCCCGAAGGGGCTGACATAAGAAGGTGAATGAGCCACTGGTTATTATTATGCAACACTTATGCCAAAACGCAAAACAAAATATTAACCTACTGAAATATAAGAAGTTAACAACATTCAGGCGTTGAATAGCGGTTGAATGATTTTCACGCTAACTGTCTCCGATCAGCAACACCCTTTCACCACAAACGCATCAACTATATAAATCAAAGACTTAAGTGTCTCCTTTTGGAGACATCAGAACAGTGGCTTTGTCGCGGTTTCCCGACACTGCAACATGACACAGATAACATTTAAAACATCCGCGCCAGAATCATAATCAGCAGCACAAGGATAAGCACCCAGAAGAAACGTAAAGGGGAACGAGACTTATCAGGCACCTGACCGGCATGAGTCTCAGGCTGCGCGTCGAAATGCAACGCCTCTGTCGCTGATGATGTCGCCTTTTGCGTTGCCTGCTGCTGCGCGGTTTGTTCCAGAACGGGTGGCGGGGCTTCTTGTGCCTGCCACCAGTTATCACGTGGCGATTCCCCACGGGCGGCTTTTGCCCGGAACAACTTCTTGTTCAGCGCTGTAATTCGGCCCGGCGGGGTTGTATATCCATATTGTCTTTTCAGGTCGGTGACCTGCTTTTGCAAAACAATGCCCTTCTCAGGGGCCACCATTGCCACGAAATTAGCATAGCCTTCAAGGCTCGCCATCAGCTCGCCCGATCCCCAGCGCTTTCCTTCCATTCCATCTTTTGCAATCTGAAACAGCAATGCGCGAAAGCGTTTTAGCGTTTTGCGATCCACGGAGGGCTTTTCATTCACCACAATACCGGTGACTTCCTGCTTTTGCGGCTTGCGCATGACCCGTGTTTTCTCAGGGTGGATCTTAAAACCTTCATCCTGAACAATTTGCTTGCAGCGCCATAATAGCTGTTGCACGTTGGCGGACGGCTGCGCACTGGAAAAGGTCATGTCGTCAGCATAACGGGTATAAACAAAGCCAAGCTTCTGTGCCATTGCCTGCAAACGGCTGTCGAGACGACGGCAGATGATGTTGGAAATCGCCGGACTGGTTGGCGCGCCCTGCGGCAGGAAACGTGCATCTTCCTGCACAAACCAGGTCTCGCCATCCAGTGCCACCTGCGTAACCTCAGGTTCCGTAGTTAACAAAGCCAGTTCAGTGGCCAGTTGCTCCGCATAACCTAACTGGCGAAATAAACCTTTTACCCGGCGGTAATTCACCGTCGGGAAGAAGTTTTCCATATCCAGATTGACCACTATTGCCTGGTTCACATGCGGCAGCGCATTACTCAAAATGCTGCGCCCGGTAACAAAACCGTGGGCTGCTTCGTGTAACTTCACACGATTCAGAATGTTTTCCAGAATCCAGTACTGCGCGCGCTTCATGCGTGGCATAGGCGCCGAAATCAGTCGCTCACCGCCATTTTTTTTGGCGAGGGAAAAACGCCGGTAATGGTTTACTCGGGAGACGTTTTTCTGGAAGCAAAGAAAACGCAGCTCATTAATTGTGATGCCCATTGCAGATGCCAGTGCCTGGCTGTCTGCAAGCTCGGGCAGCTTCTGCGCTTGTAATCGGTCTTCGTTGTGCGCGGTGTCGGCGAGGCCAAATGAAAACCCCTCCCCCAGCCAGGTTATCTCTGTTTGCTGCTTTTGATGCCATTGCAACGCACGCGCATAGCGCGCTTCGTTACGGGCAATGCGGGTTTGCTCGCGTTTCTCCAGGGCCGCTTTTTTGCGCGTCTTGTGCAATTCCCGCAATGCTTTTTGCGGGTCATCATAAAGCCGTTGTTTCTGCCCCAGCTCCGCAAGCTGTTTCTGTAACGCCGCACGTTGAGCAATAAATTCTGCGGTGAGAGCGGGTTTATCCTGCGTTTCATCCCAGAAACCCAGACGGATCATTTCAGCGAGGATGTACTCCTCTTTACTGGTTTCGCGGATGCGCTCGTAAATTTGCTGGCGGGTCAGCTTTGAAGATTCAGACATAACGAATGCCCCCTGACCGTGATGGACAAGAGAATACGGGGATGACCGGGAGGGATAGCGGCGTGGCGAATAAGGCCTTCGAAGCGTTCCTGGTACTGAGGTTATCCACTCGACGCAGAGTGGAGTACCTGTCACTCATTGGCTTCGTTGAAGCCATACTGCAATAGTGACAGGTACTCACACTCTGCCCAGTGAAGATGGCATCAGTGACGCGTGGGCAGTCATAAAACCTGAATGGCGATCCACCATCCGGGATGCAAGGTTTCCTTGCCACGCCGCTATTAACGTCGAGTATAACAGCAGAAAAAGTCCTTTTCATCATGCTTTTACCTTTGCTGCCAGCCGCAATGCCAGCATATGTTCACACGGACCACGACGCAGTCGGTTCTGATGGAAATAGTGACAATTGCACTCGCCCACCGTCAGCCGCTGGTCTCTATCCAGCATCAGGGAAACGTTGTACCGTACGGCATTATCCAGAACCTGACCGCGCATTTGCGTTCCGGTGGTATTACTCAGGGCGCTTTCTACCTGCACCAGGCCGGCGTTGACGAAGTTGATAGCCTTCTCTTCCCGTTCGTTACTAAAGCGCAGTTGTTCCAGTGGGATCGGCTCGCGGCAGAGCGCGCGAATACGATAGAGATCTTTGTTAAGGTCATAGAGCACCTGACCATGCTGGCTGTAGGCTGCCAGCGCCGCTTTTACTATGCTTTCGTCCAGCCCCAGTTCGGTGGCAAGAGAGGCGCATGAAGCCATATGGCGCTTGCTCAGTGCCTGATAAACCCGTTCCAGCGTCAGGGTATCGACTGCCTGGCGTGGCGCGAGCAAATCAAAATTACCCTGGGCCGACCAGTCATTCGCGCTCCAGCCGGACAGGCCGAGCGTAAAACTCATCGCCCCTAAATCTGCGGTCCAGAATGAAGGCATACCATCGTCGAGAAGGCAGACATCGAATTTTTCAGCTATCGGGATCAGACGTTCGAGGATATGCAGTCTGCGCCGTCCCCAGACACGTATGGAACGCGGCTGGTCGCCCTTGTAGAGCGAACGTGGGCAAACCAGGGTTTCATTCCACGGCTCAAAAATCACTTTGACGGGCTGCCCCGGCGTCAGCTCAAAACGCAGCGAGCGCGGCCCGCTACGCTCTTTTTTACGCCTGAGCCGGAAGCAAATATTGTGCATATCCATGGGCGCAAGCGAGAATTTCACCATCGGCAGGGTCATCGCCGAGCTGACTTGTAAAAAACCGCGCACCCAACTGTCCGGCAGATCGATTTTCTTCTCTTCACACTCGCTGCCAGCAGTCTGTATGGCGAAGCCGTCCGGATCAATTTTCAACTGCGTCGGGTGATAATCACGGATTTTCTGAAATGCCTGGTAGAGCCCTTCGGAATAGTCGATGTTGGTGGTCCCAAAGGCACGCTCGCTGATGTTATCAAAAACATCGTAATGACAACTCAGTTTGCCGTAGCTTGATTCATCCTCAGAAAAACACTCAAAAAAGACTTCATCGGGATGCACAGTGATCACCGGATCCAACACATACCAGGCATCAATATCGTTTTTATAGAGATAATTGAAATAAGCTTTTTGCGCCTCATGGTAAGGTGCAAGCAGCGTTGCAGCCTCTTTGTTCAGCACATGTAATCGCCCGCTAATCTCATTCGCTTCTTGCTCAAGCTGGCTTTTCTGCGCAATAAATTCTGCTAATAACCGCTGTTCTTCTCCCGCCAGCCAACGCCGATAGTCGGTTTTATCTTTTGGCTGAAAACGCATGTCCGATACCACCACGTTATGCAGCGCGGAGATGGCCTCGCGAAACGCCAGTTTCTGCCTGAGCTCACCGACGAAGAACGCCGGTGGGCGAAGGCTATCTGGCGAGAACGTCAAACCGTTTTCCGAGGCCTGACTCTTTCCCTGATAACGATAACTAACCTGCATGAGGCGCTCCTTGTTCGGGTCGGGCAATAATGTCCAGCGGCAAATTCAAATGGGGATACTGTTTTTGCAGTTGAAGCATGGCCTTGATCAGCGGCGCTTTGTCTTTTTGCACCACTGTCAGCGACAGACGAGTCAGCAATGACGCCACCATCTCAAGCACCAACGGGCTGGCAGCCGCCTGCTGCGTAAGAAAAGCAAGCGTCCTGTCTTTAGCGACACGCCCACGGTTAACCTGGGAAAGGATTGTCAGGAAACAAGGTTTCAGCGCCAGGATGACGTCAGGCTTTCCGGTCGCATACTCGTCAAAAAAATGGGTCACAAAGGTCTGTACTGTCAATGACGGATGCTGACTCAGCTTTAACAGGTACGCTTCCCCCTGCTCGCGCTGGAAGAACGTTTGTAACAGTTCCCGACCGTAAGCCTGCACATCGTCGCGGTTGCTGTCGCAGACCTTGACGATCAGCTCCGGGGTCCAGCCTGGGGAGGGGGAGTTCTGGCGGAAATACGCAAAACCAAATTCTCGGGTTGCGGGCCAGTCGCTTTCCAGTAGCTCCAGCGCAGCACTGCTCTGTTCGCGGACAACATCTACATGTGACGTGAAGGCCTTCAACGCATAATCACGAATATAATGGTCAGGGTGATTTGCCAACGCCACCCATTGATTCACGCTCCACGCCAGCGGAGAACGGGCCAGAAGACACTCACGTCCCAGGCTTTGCGCCGCCAGCGATCTGGCATGAATCAGCCGCCAGATGGTGTCTTTATCCAGGGATTGCAGGCCGGCATTAAGCTTGTGCGTGAAGAACGTTAACAGCGCCTGGTGTGCGCCTTCGTGGGCTTCTTTTTTAAAAACTAAGGGGAATAATCCCGCAAAGACCTCAGCAGCATGCTGCCCGGCCAGTTGCCCCAGAAGCGTGTAACAGGCTTGTCGCTCTTCTGCCTCACCGCACTGGAGCAGATCAATTAGCTGCGGTAACTGCAGCAAGACTAATTCCGGATTTTGTTTGCCTAACAGCGCGATGCCCGCGGCGCGGATAGCCGCGACAGGCGAGTTGTGAATCTGAACCAGCAGGGCTTGCGAAAGCGGGCTCTGCGCCAAATCGGAACTCACCAACAACCGGGCGGCTAAAAGCTGCACACCCGTATCGGGATGGGCGAGCAGCTCGCTGAAATTCTCAATCGTCAGCGACGGGGCCATGGCAGACAGATGGCTCACCAGGCACATCGACAACCAGAGGGCATGTTGCTCAGAAAAGGTGGTCTGCGCGTCGGTAAGCCGGAGCAAAAGCGCCCGCGTTAACGTCACCTGTTGCGAGGTGATTAGAGGCTGCCGGGAAAAACGCTCTTCTAACCACGCGCTGATCTGCGCATCGTCAGCCAGCAAAAGCGCGGTAACCAGTTCGGCTTCGTCAAACAGTGCGCTAATGCTGTTTAAATGGGTCAGCGCCAGGCTGCGAGCTTGCGGGTGGACACTGTTAATCAGCCCCAGCAGCAGCTCAGGAGTGAGCGAACGCGCAGTAAGAAGCGAGAGCACAAAATCGGCAATGAGCGGGAACGGACGAGCCAGCAACTGCACCAGTTGGCTATCAGTGAGGGCCTGGCAGAAGGAGGCATTATCTTTCATTGCCCTGAGCGCAAACGTGCAAACGGCTTCACTCTCGCTCAGGCACAATAACGTCAGCAGTGCATCAGGGCGCTGATCCCAGAGTTGTGGAAATGCCTCGACGCGGCGTTCATCCTTTTCATCGCTGACCCGAATCCATAACGCTCTCTGCCTGTGGCGCTGATAGTGAGGGTGATGTAAACGCAAAATGGCGTTCCACGTGAAAAGATGCGCATCGCTGGCGAAAACGCCTGAATCACTCTGCTTTTCTGTAACCAGGTATTCTTTCTTATACTGGAGCAGAAGTGCGCAGGCCATATCGACATAGCGAGCGTCGCCACGGGCACCGAGACGCCGCAAGGCACGCCAGCTACGGCGCCGCAGGTAGTCGCGCGTTTTGCGCGAATAGGCCAGCCTGCTATCGTCGCGCAGAAGTTCCTGACTGGGTTTGAGATAGCCCACGCCGTTCACCCAGATGCCGTCCCACTGGGCAGAATAAAGTTCCCGCGTAGTATCAAAACGCCAGGCCAGCAGGGCAAACACTGGCGCATCCAGGCGGAATTCGGCCATTTTGAACAGGTAGCGCACACCTTTAAACAGATTAGGGCGCAGAGGCAGAACGTATAGCAGACGAATCAGGCCTTGATGCAATAGCGGGTTGTCCAGCGCCACCCGGTAGAGCGTTTTGAGTAATTTACTCGCGTTGGGATTCTGTTCATTAATATGGCGCTGAAGTTGCGCATCGATTGCCCCAGTATCACCAACTGCTAACGCCTGGAACAGCTCTGACGGTAACGATGCCAGCAAGTTTTGCCGCAGCACAGCGATATCGTCATCGTCACCCAGACGCAGATACACTTCATAAGCAAGGTTGTTTAATGGCGAATATGGGCTTTCAAGAAAGAGTCTTACACGCGCCAGGTTGTGCTGATTTCCCGTGCGCCCCAGCGTCCAGAGGCGGGCGTAATTTTCCAGCCAGTGATGTTCCTCGTTAAGCCCCTTTTCCAGCCAGTCTGCCAGCATAGCGTTCGGCTGCTGAGGGAGTCGCCATATGCTTCGGGCTCGTTGTTCGCTCTCTTTAATGCGATCGATTTGGCGGATTAAGGTGTGTAACGAAGAAGAGAAAGCGCTGACAGCGGAGGAGGAAAGCGAACCGGCCTCAACGTAGCCTTTGTTGGTTTTGGCAACCACTACGCTTGCGAAAATAGCCTCGGCATTGGTGAAATCAACGGGGGCAGGCGTTTTTGTCCCTTCCCGTAACGTGCCGCCACGTCGTCCGTAACGAAAATTCACCCAGTAACGATTCACTTCGTTGCCAGGCTGTTCACAGAGATCCACCTCATAGACCTTGTCTGAGGCTCCCTGCGTAAAGGTTAATTTTACCTTTTTAATCAGCTTCATAACCGTTCCCTTCCCTGTTAGCGCCGGAAACGATTGTACTCAATATCGCCAGTTCTGTCTTTTAGATAAGCAACCGGAAAGAGGAAGCACGCCCGACCATGCGGGCCGGGCGTGCTGGACGGGGTTAACCTAACTGCTTACGCGCATTGCGGAAGATACGCATCCACGGGCTGTCCTCGCCCCAGTTTTCCGGGTGCCAGGAGTTAGAAACCGTACGGAACACACGCTCCGGATGCGGCATCATCAGCGTCACGCGACCACTTTCGTTGGTAACCGCGGTAATACCGTTTGGCGAACCGTTCGGGTTAGCCGGATAGGTTTGGGTCACTTTACCGAAGTTATCGACAAAGCGCAGCGCCACCAGACCTTTGCTTTCAAGCTGAGCCAGATGGACATCATCACGCACTTCCACGCGGCCTTCACCGTGGGAAACCGCGATAGGCATTTGTGAACCGACCATTCCCTGCAGCAGCAGCGACGGACTTTGGGTCACTTCGACCAGGCTGAAACGCGCTTCGAAGCGGTCAGAGTGGTTACGCACAAAACGTGGCCACAACTCACTGCCCGGCACCAGCTCACGCAGGTTAGACATCATCTGGCAGCCGTTACATACACCCAGCGCCAGCGTCTGCGGACGGTGGAAGAAGGTTTCGAACTCATCGCGCACGCGGTTGTTGAACAGAATTGATTTCGCCCAACCTTCACCCGCGCCCAGTACGTCACCGTAAGAGAAGCCGCCACAGGCAACCAGCGCCTGGAAATCTTCCAGACCGGTACGCCCGGCCAGCAGATCGCTCATGTGGACGTCGATGGCATCAAAGCCCGCACGGTAAAACGCCGCCGCCATTTCCACATGGGAGTTAACGCCCTGCTCACGCAGTACCGCCACTTTCGGGCGCGCGCCGGTCGCAATATACGGTGCCGCAATGTCTTCGTTAATATCGAAAGAGAGCTTCACGTTCAGGCCCGGATCGCTATCGTTGGCTTTCGCCTGATGCTCTTCGTCAGCGCATTCCGGGTTGTCACGCAGGCGCTGCATCTGCCAGGTGGTCTCTGCCCACCACATACGCAGAGTGGTACGACTTTCGCTGAACACAGCCTGACCTGCCGCCTCGATAACAAACCGATCGCTCGCCGTGGCCTGACCCAGGTAGTGAACACAATCCGCCAGACCGTTTGCCGCCAGCAGCGCTTCTACAGCTTCACGGTCCGCGGCACGAACCTGAATGACGCCACCCAGTTCTTCGTTAAACAGCGCCGCCAGATGATCCTGGCCCAGTGCGGCGATATCCACATTCACACCACAGTGACCGGCAAACGCCATTTCGGCCAGCGTCACCAGCAGACCACCGTCGGAACGGTCATGCCAGGCCAGCAGTTTGCCCTCTGCCACCAGCGCCTGCATCGCATTCCAGAAACCTTTCAGTTGCTGGACATCACGCACATCGGCAGTTTTATCGCCCAGTTGACGGTAAACCTGCGCCAGCGCGGTTGCGCCCAGCGCATTGTGGCCTTTACCCAGATCAATCAACAGCAGGGCGTTGTCTTCGGTAGAAAGTTGCGGCGTCACGGTACGACGCACATCTTCGACGCGGGCAAAAGCGGTGATCACCAGCGACAACGGCGAGGTCATCTCGCGCTGCTCGTGACCTTCCTGCCAGCGGGTCTTCATCGACATGGAGTCTTTACCCACCGGAATGGTCAGGCCCAGCGCCGGGCAGAGTTCCTCACCCACGGCTTTTACCGCGTCGTACAACCCGGCGTCTTCACCCGGATGACCGGCTGCGGACATCCAGTTTGCCGAGAGCTTAATGCGGTTGAGTTCACCGATTTGCGTGGCCGCCATGTTGGTCAGGGACTCACCCACCGCCAGACGGGCAGAGGCGGCGAAGTCCAGCAGTGCCACCGGCGCACGTTCACCGATGGACATCGCTTCGCCGTAGTAGCTGTCCAGGCTGGCGGTGGTCACCGCACAGTTAGCGACAGGCACCTGCCACGGGCCAACCATCTGATCGCGCGACACCATACCGGTGACGGTACGGTCGCCGATGGTCACCAGGAAGGTTTTCTCGGCGACGGCAGGCAGATGCAGCACACGGTTTACCGCGTCCGCAATGGAAATGTCACGTGAATCGATGGCTTCACCGGCCGCTTTACGTGTCTGCACGTCGCGGGTCATTTTTGGGGTTTTACCCAGCAGCACATCCAGCGGCAAATCGATCGGCTGGTTGTCGAAGTGGCTGTCGCTCATGGTCAGATGTTGCTCTGCCACGGCTTCACCAATCACTGCGTACGGGGCGCGTTCGCGGCGGCAAAGTTCATCAAACAGCGGTAACTGATCGGCCGCAACGGACAGGACATAACGCTCCTGGGATTCGTTACACCAGATTTCCAGCGGGCTCATCCCCGGTTCGTCGCTAAGGATGTCGCGCAACTGGAATTTACCACCGCGCCCACCATCGCTTACCAGTTCCGGCATGGCGTTCGACAGACCGCCCGCCCCCACATCATGGATAAACTGGATCGGGTTGGCATCACCCAGTTGCCAGCAGCGGTCAATCACTTCCTGGCAACGACGCTCCATTTCCGGGTTGTCACGCTGCACGGAAGCAAAATCCAGGTCCGCGTCAGACTGGCCGGAGGCCATGGAGGAGGCAGCGCCGCCGCCCAGACCGATGTTCATCGCCGGGCCGCCGAGGACGATCAGTTTCGCGCCAACGGTGATCTCACCTTTTTGTACGTGATCGGCGCGAATGTTGCCGATACCGCCTGCCAGCATGATCGGCTTGTGATAGCCACGCAGCTCTTCGCCGTTGTGGCTGTTCACTTTCTCTTCGTAAGTACGGAAATACCCGGTCAGCGCCGGACGGCCAAATTCATTGTTAAATGCCGCGCCACCGAGTGGGCCTTCGGTCATGATATCCAGTGCGGAAACGATACGTTCCGGCTTACCGAAATCTTCTTCCCACGGCTGTTCAAAACCCGGAATACGCAGGTTAGAAACGGAGAAGCCCACCAGACCCGCTTTCGGCTTCGCGCCACGTCCGGTCGCCCCTTCATCACGAATTTCACCACCAGAACCGGTTGCCGCGCCCGGCCATGGAGAAATCGCCGTCGGGTGGTTGTGGGTTTCCACTTTCATCAGAATGTGCGCCGCTTCCTGGTGGAAGTCATAACGACCATTCTCGTGGTCAGCGAAGAAACGCCCGACCTCAGAACCTTCCATCACCGCGGCGTTGTCTTTATAGGCAGACAGCACATAGTCCGGGGTTTTCTCGAAGGTGTTTTTGATCATTTTGAACAGCGATTTTGGCTGCTGTTCGCCGTCAATCACCCAGTCGGCGTTGAAAATTTTATGACGGCAGTGTTCAGAGTTCGCCTGCGCGAACATGTAGAGTTCGATATCATTCGGGTTGCGGCCAAGGCGGCTAAACGCATCCTGCAGATAATCAATTTCGTCTTCCGCCAGTGCCAGACCGAGACGCACGTTAGCGTCGATCAGCGCCTGACGCCCTTCACCTAACAGATCCACACTTTGCACCGGCGCAGGCTGATGATGTTCAAACAGGCGTGCCGCATCCGCTTCGGCGGTAAATACGGTCTCCATCATGCGGTCATGCAGTTCAGCCGCCACGCTTGCCCATTGCGCTTCATTCAGCGTTGAGGCCTCAACATAGTAGGCCACGCCGCGCTCAAGGCGATTGATTTTGCCAAGGTCGCAGTTGTGCGCGATATCCGTTGCTTTAGAAGACCAGGGGGAGATGGTGCCAGGGCGGGGCGTAACGAGAAGTAATTTTCCGGTTGGGGTATGGCTGCTCAAGTTCGGACCATATTTCAGCAGGCGTTGCAGCCGCGTGAGCTCTTCCTCGTTCAGCCGATCGTTCACATCGGCAAAATGGACATACTCAGCGTAAATATTGCTCACCGGGAGCCGGGCTGCCTGAAAACGCGCCAGCAGTTTGTTGATACGAAATGCGGACAGTGCAGGCGAACCACGCAGAATTTCCATCATAAGTCTCTCGTCTTCGAAGCTTTAAGTGTGCATCAGGGGGAAAACGGGCGTCATTATAGAGAATCCTGAGCGGTGACGAAACCGTTTGCGTCGAAATAAAATCTTGAGTGGCATTTGGCAGCAAACCGTAGCGGCTTCGCTAATTAGTTGCCAACTGGCGTATTGTTGCGCAAAATGCCGCTCAACGACCGATAAACATCCTTGTATTCATGGCGGCTATTTATTGAGGCATCGCACGGCGCAGAGAATTAACTAATTGAAAAAATTTAAGATTAATTATCTGCTTATCGGCATCGTCACCCTGCTGCTGGCAGCGGCCCTGTGGCCTTCTATCCCCTGGTTCGGCAAAGCCGACAACCGCGTTGCGGCCATCAAGGCGCGGGGCGAGCTTCGCATAAGCACTATCGCGTCCCCTTTGACGTATGCCAGTGTAGATAATAAACCTTACGGGCTTGATTACGAGCTCGCCCAACAGTTCGCCAGCTATCTTGGCGTTAAACTGAAGGTGACCGTACGCCAGAATATCAGCCAGCTTTTTGATGATCTCGACCACGGCAAGGCCGATATGCTGGCAGCCGGGCTGGTCTATAACAATGAGCGCCTCGAAAACTACCAGCCGGGCCCGGTTTACTATTGGGTTTCGCAGCAACTGGTTTACCGCGTTGGCAGCTACCGCCCCCGCAGCCTGGCTACCGTCAATGACACCCAACTCACCATCGCCCCAGGCCATGTGGCGATCAACGATTTACGTGAACTTAAAGAGAAAACGTTCCCGGATCTGAGCTGGAAGGTGGACGATAAAGCAGGCACCAATAATCTGCTTGAAGACGTGGTGAACGGCAAACTCAGCTATACCGTAGCGGATTCGGTCGCCGTGAGTCTGTTCCAGCGCGTCCATCCGGAACTGGCCGTCGCTCTCGATATCAGCGATGAGCAACCGGTCACCTGGTTTAGCCGCCGCGATGACGACAATACCCTGTCGGCGGCGATGCTCGACTTCTTTAATAACATTAATGAAGACGGGACCCTGGCGCGCCTGGAAGAGAAGTACCTCGGTCATGGCGATGATTTTGATTACGTCGACACGCGCACCTTCTTACGTGCGGTGGACAGCGTTCTGCCCGATCTCCAGCCGCTGTTTACGAAATACGCGCAGGATATTGACTGGCGTCTGCTGGCCGCGATTTCATATCAGGAATCCCACTGGGATACCCAGGCGACCTCCCCCACCGGCGTACGCGGCCTGATGATGCTTACCCGCAATACCGCGCAAAGCCTGGGGCTGAGCGACCGCACGGATGCCGAGCAAAGCATCAGCGGCGGTGCGCGCTACCTGCAGGATATGATGGATAAAGTACCTGACAGCGTCCCTCGTGACGAGCGTATCTGGTTTGCGCTGGCAGCCTACAATATGGGCTATGCGCACATGCTCGACGCCCGGTCGCTCACGGTGAAAACAAAAGGCAACCCGGATAGCTGGGCGGACGTAAAACAGCGCCTGCCGCTGCTGAGTCAGAAACCCTATTACAGCAAACTCACCTATGGGTATGCGCGTGGGCATGAAGCTTACGCCTACGTGGAAAACATCCGTAAATACGAAATCAGCCTGGTGGGGTATTTGCTGGAAAAAGAGAAAGAGGCGGCGAAGAAATCACAACTGGCGCAAGGGTATCCGGCGGTGGCGGCGGAGGAGTTCAATCGTGCGCCTTACGGTATCATGCCCTTTAGCGCTTTTACGCCAGGCGAGGCCTTCCCGCGCAATCCGCTGACCGTACCGGACAAACTGGTGGTGCAAGTGCCAGGCGCGGCTAAATAAGCGGCTCCGGCCCTTTTTTCTGCGCTTTCTTCTCCAGCCGACGCTGACGGAAAAAATCGCTTAGCATTCCGGCGCACTCATCGCGTAAAACCCCTTCGATAATCTCGACCCGATGGTTCATGCCCGGGTGGTGCAGCACATCCATCAGTGAGCCTGCCGCACCGGTTTTCGCATCACGCGCACCGAAGACAAGCTGGCCGATACGGCTATGCACCATCGCCCCGGCACACATCACACAGGGTTCGAGCGTAACGTACAGGGTGGTATCAATCAGACGGTAGTTTTGCAACACCATCCCGCCCTGGCGCAGCGCCATGATTTCCGCATGTGCGGTGGGATCGTGGCGGCCAATGGGACGGTTCCAGCCTTCGCCAATAACCTGATTATTGTGGACCAGCACCGCGCCAACCGGCACTTCGCCTTCTTCCCACGCGCGTTTTGCCAGCGCTAACGCATGGCGCATCCAGTAGTCGTGGTTAAGTTCAGGGTTGGACAAAGGGGGACACTCCAGTTAACAAGCGGGGCGCATTATACACAGCCGTTATGTGTTGCACACGCTCATTCCAGTTGCTGGAGCTGTCCACGCGGCGTCACCCGCCAGCGATGCTGGCAAAAATAGAGCAGTGGGTTGTCCTGTTTACTGTCGCTATAGCCACTGTACAGACGCAGCGGCGTGCCGATTTTGCGCTCAAGCTGAGCAACTTTTTCATGCCCCAGACAACGCAATGTAAGCACCCACCCACCGTAGCGGCGCTCAATCTGGCTGGCGATAATATTCACTCGCGGCAGCCAGGGGGTATCAAAATAGACCTGTTCCACCAGTGGCTGCGGCGAACCGGTGATAAGCCAGATATCTGCATCGGAGGCCAGAAGATAGTTGGTGAGTCGTTCCTGCACCACCGGAAATGCCGTGACATGCCCGCGAAACCAGGTGGCAAATTTCTGCTCAAGCCGCTTAAGGTGGGTTTCGCTGTGGCCGAAAGTACATGCCCATAACAACAGACTCATTGGCCAGCGCGCGGCGCGCCCTTTGACTAAAAGGGCGACGCCAATGACGGGCAGTAAAGGCAGAACCAGCAAGACATTCAGAGGGTGATGGCGCAACGCGTAGCGCAGGAATGTGCCGAACATATCCTGCTGATGTAAAGTGCCATCAAGATCAAAAAAGACAATGCGACGCTCGCTGGTAGCCAAATGTTACTCCTCAGGATCGGTGAAACCCAACAGCCAGGTAAACAGGAACCCGGCTATCACTGCTACCAAATAGCCTAACAGATAGAGCATCACTTTTCCGGTAACAATGGTTAACGCAAGCGGTAATCCGGAGATGCCGAAGGTGATAACCGTCGCCACTTTCCAGTAGCTTATCAGCGCACCGCCCACGGCGCCGCCTAAACACGCGCCGAGAAAAGGTTTCCCTAGCGGCAGGGTGACACCGAAAATCAGCGGCTCGCCAATCCCCAGTAATCCCACCGGGAGTGCGCCTTTGATTACTTTTTTCAGGCGAGCATTACGGGTTTTCATGAGCACCGCAATCGCCGCCCCCACCTGCCCGACCCCCGCCATCGCCAGAATCGGGAACAGGGCGTTGTAACCATGCGCCTGTACCAGCTCTACGTGGATGGGCACCAGCCCCTGATGAAGCCCGGTAAGCACGAGCGGCAGAAATGCGCCTGCAAGGATAGCCCCCACCAGCAGGCCGCCGCGATCAATAGCCCAGGAAGCCCCGTGCGCGATACCCTCGGAAATCACGCCGCCCAAGGGTTGTAGCGCAATAATCGCCACCGTCCCTGCGATAAGCGTGGTCAGCAACGGGTTAAGGATAAGCTCGATCGAGCCGGGCAGAATGTCGCGAAATTTTTTCTCAATCCAGCACATTAAGGCCACGACCAGTAACACCGCGATAACCCCACCGCGGCCCGGCTGCAGCGCCTCGCCAAACAGGGTAATTTGCGCCAGTTGTGGGCTGGAGAGGATCCCGGCCATCACCCCGCCCAGCGCCTGCGAGCCGCCAAATACCTTCGCGGTATTTACCCCCACCAGAATATTCATGATGGCAAACACGGCGCTGCCAAAAATGGCCAGCAAACCGAGCATATTGGGGTATTGTGTCGCAAAATCGCCGACGATATCCGGACGTTTGAGGATATTGATAATACCCGTGATCAGCCCCGAGGCGATAAACGCCGGGATCAGCGGAATAAAGACGTTTGCCAGCTTACGCAGCGCATCACTCATTGGGGCTTTGTATTTGGCTTTCGCCTGTGCCTTGTTACGCTCGACATTATCTAGCGCCGCGTCCGCCCCGCTCATTTGTGATCGCATCGCATCCACCACCTGCGCCGCCTTACCCGGCCCGACAATAAACTGATGCTGCTGGCCCTGTTTGACATAGCCGCTAACTCCTGGCAACTGTTTTGTGGCCGCCAGGTCCAGCTTCGCGTCATCGAAAAGTTCGACGCGCACGCGGGTCATGCAGTTTTCAAGACGCTGAATGTTACCCTGCCCGCCCACCCCGTTGAGGATGGCGCTGGCGAGCGCTGCTGTTTTGTCCATACACGCCTCTTTAGTTTTCTAACGCCGCCCGTAAAAAGCCCTGATGCGCCGTCAGTTTCGCGCGTGCCGCAGGCGCATCAAGCCCGGTCAACACCATCAAAATGGCCGGTTTGACGTCGAAATCAGTCTGCTTTAGTACGCTTTCCGCGACATCACGCGTGACGCCTGTTGCCTCTACTACCATGCGACAGGCACGGTCCACCAGCTTGATATTGGTCGCTTTCATATCGACCATCAGGTTTTGATAAACCTTGCCAAATTTCACCATCGCCCCGGTGGAAATCATATTGAGTACCAATTTCTGCGCAGTGCCCGATTTCAGACGCGTGGAGCCAGTGAGCGCCTCCGGGCCAACCACCGGTGAAATGGCAATATCCGCTTCATGGGCAATAGGGGAATCCGGGTTACAGGAGATCGCCACGGTGGTGCAGCCCACGGCATTGGCATATTTCAGGCCGCCGATGACATAGGGCGTGCGCCCGGACGCTGCCAGCCCCACCACCAGATCCGCAGCGTTCAGTGAGAGGGCTTTCAAATCGTCCTCGCCGAGCTGTGCATTGTCTTCCGCCCCTTCAACGGCTTTGAGCAATGCTCCAGGTCCACCGGCAATCAGCCCGACCACCAGACCGTGCGGCACGCCAAAGGTCGGCGGGCACTCAGAAGCATCCAGCACCCCAAGTCGCCCACTGGTACCGGCGCCCATATAAATAATTCTGCCGCCCGCTTTCAACGCCAGCGCCGCCGCATCCACCGCTCTGGCAACTTCCGGTAAGGTGGCTTTTACTGCCTGAGCGACCAGCGTATCCTGTTGGTTAAAACGGTTAACTAATTCGATGGTCGTTAATGCGTCTAAATCCATAGTTTCTGGATTGCGTGTCTCGGAAACCAGTGCGCCAAGATTCATTTTTGCTCCTAAAGAATTTTTTATTCATAATAATAGCAAGACATGGAATATAAAATTCATTTGCCTGCGTCAAATGCGTATTTGTAATTGTGGTCACATTTTGCCTCAGGAGACGTGATGAACTGTTTACTTAGTATTCGCCAGCGTTATGCCGGATTTGCACAGAGCGATAAGAAGCTGGCGGATTTCTTGCTGGCCGAGCCCGATCGCGCTCGTCATTTAAGCTCTCAGCAACTGGCGCTGGAGGCGGGAGTGAGTCAGTCGAGCGTAGTGAAATTTGCCCAGAAGCTGGGGTTCAAAGGCTTTCCGGCACTGAAACTGGCGATCAGCGAGGCACTCGCCAGCAGCCCGGATCCCTTTTCCATCACTGTGCACAATCAGATTCTCGGTGACGATACGCTGCGCGTGGTTGGCGAAAAGCTTATCAATGAGAATCTGAGCGCCATGCGCGCCACCCTGGATGTGAACAGCGAAGAGAAGCTACAGCAAAGCGTGGAGATGCTGCGCACGGCAAGACGTATTGTGTTGACCGGGATTGGCGCGTCCGGTCTGGTGGCGCGTAATTTCGGCTGGAAACTCATGAAAATTGGCCTGAATGCCATAGTCGAGCAGGATATGCACGCCCTGCTGGCCACGGTGCAGGCGATGGATCCGCAAGATCTGTTGTTACCGATCTCGTATTCCGGTGAGCGCCGTGAGATCAATATGGCTGCCGATGAAATGTTGCGCGCCGGTGGACGCATTCTGGCGATTACCGGTTTCACACCTAATGCCCTGCAACAGCGCGCCAGCCACTGTCTGTACACGATTGCCGAAGAGCAGGCGACCCGCAGCGCAGCCATCTCATCGACCAGCGCCCAAACGATGCTCACCGATCTGTTATTTATGGCCCTGGTTCAGCGCGATCTGGAACATGCGCCGGAACGTATTCGTCACAGCGAGGAGCTGGTAAAAAAACTGGTTTGAATAGGGAATGATCGTATAATGCCCGCCCTGTTTGTGTGAGGTTTCTGAGATTTTCCTGATGGCGCTGTTAATCACCAAAAAATGCATCAATTGCGATATGTGCGAGCCCGAATGCCCTAATGAGGCCATTTCGATGGGCGAGAGCATTTATGAGATTAACAGCGATCGCTGCACGGAATGTATTGGACACTACGAAACACCGACCTGCCAGAAAGTGTGCCCGATCCCCAATACCATTTTGAAAGATCCGGCACATGTCGAAAGCGAAGAGCAGTTGTGGGACAAGTTTGTACAAATGCACCACGCGGATAAGATCTAGAACCTCACTCAGGGCTATTACTTGTCATTTTAAGCCAGGGCAGTGCTCGCAATCCTCACGTACCTGAGTACGCTCCGGTTTCTGCTATGCGAGTTCAAACTGACATCGCCAATGACGCCCTGTGAAATAAGGTCCTTAACTCTCGATAATCACCGTCGCGCAGGCATAGCGGCGCTCATCTGCCAGCGTGACATGCATGTGCGCCACGCCCAGTTTTTCCGCAAGCGCTAACGCTTCCCCCCACAGTCGCAGACAGGGCTTGCCCAGCTCGTCGTTAAATACTTCAAACTGGTTAAACGCGAGCCCGTTGCGGATACCCGTTCCAAACGCTTTTGCCGCCGCTTCTTTGACGGCAAAGCGTTTGGCGAGAAAACGCACCGGTTGCTGATGCCTCTCCCAGATGGCCCATTCATTGTCGCTTAACACGCGTTTTGCCAGGCGATCGCCGCTACGGGCAATCACCGCTTCAATACGCTCAATTTCGACAATATCTGTGCCAATGCCAAGAATAGCCATTACTTACGCGCTTCCACCATCAGGCGTTTCATTTCCGCGACCGCCTCTTTCAGACCGCTCATGACAGCACGACCAATAATGGCATGGCCAATGTTCAGCTCATGCATTTCCGGCAAGCGTGCGATAGCCTGCACGTTATGGTAGGTGAGGCCGTGCCCGGCATTAACTTTCAGCCCGAGGCTTGCCGCATAGCTCGCCGCTTTAGCGATGCGATCCAGCTCTTTTGCCTGTTCCGCTTCGTCTTTCGCGTCGGCATAACAACCGGTGTGAATTTCGATGTATGGCGCGCCAACATCGGCAGCCGCTTTGATCTGCTCAACATCGGCGTCAATAAACAGCGAGACCAGGATACCGGCATCCGCCAGACGCTTGCAGGCATCACGCATTTTGTCACGTTGCCCGGCCACATCCAGACCGCCTTCGGTGGTCACTTCCTGGCGTTTCTCCGGCACCAGGCAGCAGAAATGCGGCTTCGTTTCGACCGCAATCCCCAGCATCTCTTCTGTAACGGCCATTTCAAGGTTCATTCGCGTGTCCAGGGTCTGGCGCAGTACGCGAACATCGCGGTCAGTGATATGGCGACGATCTTCACGCAAATGCACGGTAATACCGTCCGCACCGGCCTGTTCCGCAATAAATGCCGCCTGTACCGGGTCCGGATACGCCGTGCCGCGCGCATTGCGCAGGGTGGCAATGTGGTCAATGTTGACGCCTAACAGTAATTCAGCCATCACAATCCTCGTTTTCTTTTTCGTTCGTCTTTACGTTCTACTCACCCCGCCCTTCTGCTCACATGCGCAAAGGCGAAAGCGAGTCGGAAATTCGGCTCCGTTAACGTTTCGGCATAAACTGGCGAAACAGTTCCCGGCTCTTGAGCGGTTTGCCCCCAAGATACGGCTTTAACGCTATGCGGGTAAAGCGTTTCGCCGCCCTGAGCGTATCCATATCGGGAAATTCGCGTTCGGCAAGCGCTCGCAAATGCCGCCCGGTAAAGGTGCTGTTATCCACCACCACGCTGGCAATAAATCCCTTCTCTTCGCGATAACGGTAGGTCATGGTGTCCTCAACAGGTTCACCGCTGCCTGCACAGTGCAGAAAATCTACGCCATATCCAAGGTGCCCCAGCAACGCGAGTTCAAAACGACGTAAAACCGGTTCGGGAGTACCGATTGCGCCAGCCAGTGCCTGGATACAGTGCAGATAATCGAAGAAAAGTTCAGAGAAGCGAGTCTCATGTTCAAGAACCCGTGACAGGAGCTCGTTGACATACAGACCGCTGTAAAGCGTAATCCCGGAAAGGGGAAGTGCCAGAGAGACGGCTTCAGCGCTGCGCAGCGTTTTGACTTCGCCGCGTCCGCCAAAGCGTACCAGCAAGGGGGTAAAAGGCTGTAACGCGCCTTTCAGGTTGGAACGTTTTGAACGTGCGCCTTTAGCGACCAGGCGCACGCGACCCGACTCTTCCGTGAAGACGTCCAGCATTAAGCTGGTTTCGCTCCAGGGGCGACTATGCAGGACGAATGCGCGCTGCCAGCCCTCCATCATACTCGTCGTCTTTCAAGCTGCAGGCGCGTTAGCTGCGCCCACTCCCCCCAGTCACTTACCGATGTAAGCTCCAGGGGATTCACGGTCTTGCCGCCTTCCTGCAACTCGAAATCCATAGAGTATCAACTCTTAAAGATCGTCAACGTAGCCAAGACTACGCAGTGCACGCTCGTCGTCGGCCCAGCCCGATTTCACTTTCACCCACAGCTCCAGGTGAACCGGGGCTTCGAACATCTCCTGCATGTCTTTACGGGCTTCGATACCGATGGTTTTAATTTTGGCCCCTTTGTTGCCAATCACCATCTTCTTCTGCCCTTCGCGTTCAACGAGGATCAACCCGTTGATATCGTAACCACCACGTTCATTGGTAATAAAACGCTCAATTTCGACGGTGACGGAATACGGCAATTCAGCGCCCAGAAAACGCATCAGTTTTTCACGAATGATCTCGGACGCCATAAAACGCTGAGAGCGGTCGGTAATATAATCTTCCGGGAAATGGTGAACCGCTTCCGGCAGATGCTTGCGCACAATGCTGGCAATAGTATCAACGTTAAAGCCGGTCTCAGCAGAGATTGGGACGATATCGAGGAAGTTCATCTGGCTACCCAGGAACTGCAGATGCGGCAGCAAATCGGCCTTTTCCTGCACGTTATCGACTTTGTTGATAGCCAGGATAACCGGCGCTTTCCCTTCACGCAGTTTATTGAGCACCATTTCATCGTCCGGCGTCCAGCGGGTGCCTTCCACGACGAAAATGACCAGTTCTACATCACCAATCGAGCTGCTCGCCGCTTTGTTCATCAGGCGGTTAATCGCGCGCTTCTCTTCCATGTGCAAGCCGGGGGTGTCCACGTAGATGGCCTGGTAAGCCCCTTCGGTGTGAATACCCACGATGCGGTGACGGGTGGTCTGCGCTTTGCGCGAGGTAATGGAAATCTTCTGCCCGAGCAGATTATTCAACAGCGTGGATTTACCCACGTTAGGGCGACCAACGATGGCGATAAACCCACAATATGTTTTTTCAGTTTCAGTGCTCATTCCAGCTCCAGTTTTTTCAGCGCCTGTTCGGCTGCGGCCTGCTCTGCCTTACGGCGGCTTGAACCTGTGCCTACTACCGGTTCTTTCAGGCCACTGACCTGGCAGTGGATAGTGAATTCCTGATCGTGTGCTTCACCACGCACCTGCACCACCAGATAAGACGGCAGTGGGAGGTGGCGACCCTGCAAAAATTCCTGCAAACGGGTTTTTGGATCTTTTTGTTTATCACCCGGACTGATTTCGTCCAGACGTGTTTGATACCAGTTCAGGATCAGTTTCTCGACAGTCTGAATATCGCTGTCGAGGAATACCCCACCGATCAACGCTTCTACGGTATCGGCCAGAATGGATTCACGACGAAAACCACCGCTTTTCAGTTCACCAGGCCCTAAGCGCAGACATTCACCCAGTTCAAACTCACGGGCAATTTCCGCCAGTGTGTTTCCGCGAACCAGCGTTGCGCGCATACGGCTCATATCACCTTCGTCCACACGCGGGAAACGGTGATATAGCGCATTGGCAATCACAAAACTTAAAATGGAGTCGCCTAAAAATTCGAGACGCTCGTTATGCTTGCTGCTGGCACTGCGATGCGTTAATGCCTGCTGCAACAGCTCCTGATGATGAAAAGTGTAGCCCAGCTTCCGCTGAAGCCGATTTATTACGATGGGGTTCATGCGATACCAATAGATGAATGCGTCAACAATGCAGCACACGAAACCGACCTGAAAGTACATATCATCGATTGGCAGCCTCTTTTAATCGATGGCGCGCATGATGAAGTGTAAGAACCAACGCGGTTTCGTGTGCTGTGGCGCCCTGAGGAGCCAGCCTGAAACTTCGGGGGAACATTCTATACGCAACGACATGGGATGTCGTTAGTCTGAACGGATTTATCGCGGAAATAATTCGGGGTGCGGATATTCTGTCCGCACCCCGTTGAATTAATGAATGCCACCAATGCGACTTAAGCGCACGCCGGTTGGCCATTCACCTTCTTGTTTTTCAAAACTCATCCAGATAGCGGTAGCTCTGCCCACCAGATTGGCTTCTGGTACAAAGCCCCAATAACGGCTGTCAGCGCTGTTATCGCGATTATCGCCCATCATGAAGTAATGACCCGGCGGAACAATCCACGTCGCCAGCGGCTGGCCCTGCTGTTTGTAATACATGCCCAGTTGATCCTGCGCGACCGGCACGGTCAGAATACGGTGGGTGACATCCCCCAGCGTCTCTTTGCGCTCACCCAGACGAATACCATCATCACGGTTCTCGCCTTTCGGCAACTGGAAGAAACCACTGCTGGCTTCCCCGCCCGTGCGGCGCCCGAAGGTCTGCACGAAATCACTCGGTTCAACATTACTGTAGGTGATTGGCAGCGCGTTATCACAAGCCTGGCCGGAGCTGCATTTTGGCTGAACGGTAACCTCTTTGGCGACCGGATCGTAACTCACTTTATCGCCCGGCAAGCCGACAACACGTTTGATGTAATCAAGACGCGGATCGTCCGGATATTTAAATACCGCGATGTCACCCCGTTTCGGATGACCGGTTTCGATCAGGGTTTTCTGGTAAATCGGATCTTTAATGCCATAGGCGAACTTCTCAACCAGAATAAAATCACCAATCAGCAGCGTTGGCATCATCGAACCTGACGGGATCTGGAAGGGTTCATAAATAAATGAACGCACGACCAGAACAATCGCCAGCACCGGGAAAACCGATGCGCCAGTTTCCAGCCAGCCCGGTTTCGGGCCGACTTTTTTTAGCGTTTTGTTATCGGGGGCATCACCTGTTGCCAGTTGGGCAACAGCCTGACGCTCACGGCGTTTGGGTGCAAAAATAAACTTATCCAGGCACCATAGAAATCCCGTCGCCAGGGTCGCAACGACCAGGATCAGGGCAAACATGTTCGCCATGCCAACTCCTTAAGGGTTATTTGCCGTCTTTACCGACATGCAGAATGGCGAGGAACGCTTCCTGCGGCAGTTCGACGTTGCCGACCTGCTTCATGCGTTTCTTACCTTCTTTCTGTTTCTGCAGCAGCTTTTTCTTACGGCTAACGTCACCGCCATAGCATTTTGCCAGAACGTTTTTACGCAGTTGTTTTACCGTCGAACGGGCAATGATGTGGTTACCAATGGCCGCCTGAATGGCAATATCAAACTGTTGACGCGGGATGAGATCCTTCATCTTCTCAACCAGCTCGCGCCCGCGGTATGGTGCGTTGTCGTTGTGGGTGATCAGCGCCAGCGCATCAACACGCTCACCGTTGATCAGCACGTCCACACGTACCATGTTGGAAGCCTGGAAGCGTTTGAAGTTGTAATCCAGTGACGCGTAGCCACGGGAGGTTGACTTCAGACGGTCGAAGAAGTCGAGCACCACTTCCGCCATCGGGATTTCATAGGTCAGCGCCACCTGGTTACCGTGGTAAACCATGTTGGTCTGCACGCCACGTTTCTCGATACAGAGCGTAATCACGTTGCCCAGGAACTCCTGTGGCAGCAGCATATGACACTCGGCGATCGGCTCACGCAGCTCATAAATATTGTTCAGCGGTGGCAGCTTGGACGGGCTGTCGACGTAGATAACCTCTTTCGAGGTGGTCTCAACTTCGTAGACTACCGTTGGTGCGGTGGTGATCAGATCCAGATCGTATTCACGCTCCAGACGCTCCTGAATGATCTCCATATGCAGCAGACCAAGGAAGCCGCAGCGGAAACCAAAGCCCAGCGCGGTAGAACTTTCCGGTTCGTAGAACAGCGATGCATCGTTCAGGCTCAGCTTGCCGAGCGCATCACGGAAGTTCTCGTAATCGTCGGAGCTTACCGGGAACAGACCGGCATAAACCTGCGGCTTCACCTTTTTAAAGCCCGGCAGCGCTTTGTCAGCCGCATTTCGCGCCAGCGTCAGGGTATCGCCCACCGGCGCGCCCATAATGTCTTTAATAGCGCAAACCAGCCAGCCTACTTCGCCGCAATTCAGTTCAGTACGGTCAACCTGTTTCGGTGTGAAGATGCCCAGACGGTCAGCGTTATAGACCTGGCCGGTACTCATCACTTTAACTTTATCGCCTTTACGCAGCGTACCGTTTTTCACACGGATCAACGACACGACGCCCAGGTAGTTATCGAACCAGGAGTCAATAATCAGTGCCTGTAACGGTGCATCCGGATCACCTTGAGGTGCCGGAATTTCGCGCACCAGGCGTTCGAGGACATCGACAACACCCACACCGGTTTTTGCAGAGCAACGCACCGCGTCGGTGGCATCGATACCAACGATATCTTCAATTTCTTCCGCAACACGTTCCGGATCGGCTGCAGGCAGGTCGATTTTATTCAGTACCGGCACCACTTCCAGATCCATTTCCATGGCGGTATAGCAGTTTGCCAGCGTCTGCGCCTCTACCCCCTGGCCGGCATCCACCACCAGCAACGCACCTTCACAGGCGGCCAGCGAACGGGAAACTTCGTAGGAGAAGTCAACGTGACCAGGAGTATCGATAAAGTTCAGTTGATAGGTTTCGCCATCGGACGCTTTAAAGTCCAGCGTAACGCTCTGCGCCTTGATGGTAATACCGCGTTCACGTTCGAGATCCATAGAATCAAGAACCTGAGCTTCCATTTCGCGATCGGACAAGCCGCCACAAATTTGGATAATGCGGTCAGACAGCGTCGACTTACCGTGGTCGATGTGAGCAATGATCGAAAAGTTACGTATATTCTTCATATAGGGAGATTTTTTGCCTTACGAATAACTAAGAGGCCGCGGTTCGGAGCCTGACGTCAAAAGTCTGAAACGCCGCATTCTACACTACAACCACAATGCGGGGAAATGCTCATACTGGCAACAAACCAGGCCGCGCATTCCCCCCGGTAAGACAGGAAAATCACTGGCATTATTCGGCAGGTGAATTGTCGATGCGCACCAGGTCGGGAGGGAGGCCAACGCTGATAATCACCGGCTGCCATTCGGAACGATTCGCCAGTTTTGGCGAAAAACTCCGCGCCAGTAAAAAACCGCCAACCCCACCCAATATGGCGCCGCACAACGTGGCCAGATCCTGATTAAAAAGGGTCTGGAAGAGCGCCGACATCAGGAAAAGACCAACCAGCGGAGACATATACACCAGCAGCGCTGACGTCAATAAACTGGCTTCGCCAATCCCCAGCTCCACTTTTTGCCCGGCAACCAGCGGCTGATCGCACGGTACGGACAAGGTATGGGTCATTTGCGGCCCAAGTTTGTTCAGTACGCGGCTCCCGCATCCACTTCGTGAAGCACAACTGCTACAGGAGGCTTTAACGTCGCACTCCACCAGCGCTTCACCGTTTTTCCATGAGACGACGGTCGCCCACTCTTTGATCATTGTGCTGCCCTGAATTTGATGCTGTCCGCAATACGCTTGGCCGTTTGTGGGGGTAATTCACCCACAATGGTAATTTCAGCGTTATCACGGATGGTTGTACTCACGGTCCGGCGTCCGGTACGCAACATCTGATCGGCACTGTTCTGATTAGCACGATTGACGTTCACCGAGAAACTAAACAGGCCATCGGAATAAAGACGGGATTCGACAGGCATGTCTATGGTAGGAAGCTGGCGACGACTGCTGGAGACTTCACTAAAACCTTGCGGTAACCAGGAAGGCAACCAGTTAAAGGCAACGCTGTCGCCCTGCGGAACGGACAGCAACGGCGGCAAGTTGGCGTTTGCCAGGGTCTGCATACTGCTGGCGATCTGTTGCCCGTTTACGGTGTAGGCAATCACGCGGAACTGTTCCAACGTTTCGCCATCTCTGTCGAGCAGATCCACGCGCATTGGCAGGCGCGTTTCCGCATCCATCCAGACAATGTAGCTATAACGCGTTCCGTCACGGGCAACAACCCGGATCACTTCACACAAGCGATCGGCAATACGCGTACGTCCGACAGAAATGAAATCGTAATAAGGCGCAAGGCGTTTGAAATCGGTATATACCAGCGAAGGGAGCGAATCGACAATGTAGTCGCCATTCAGCGTAAAGGGTTCAAGGCCCGGCTCAAAGTAGCTTATTTCATTGCCACGCTGTACCACTTCCCGGCGGGGGCCGTCCATTTGCAAAAGCTGAGCGAGAGGCTGATTGTTTACACGCGCGTGGCGGTAACGCAGAGACTCTACCCCTTGCTTGTTAATGCTGATAAAGGACAGTTCATAGTTGAGTGACTGGCTCGCCACGTTCATCTGCTGTAACAACGCCCCGGACGAGGTATCTGCCGAGGCGTTGCTTGAGAAGAACAGGCCTGCTGCCACAAAAGACATGGCACACCAAAGTTGCTTCATTACTGCGATTGGGTTCCTAACGTTTGATTTCCTGGCACTTGCACAGCAGCCTGCTGGGTTTGTGCCTGCTCAAACTTAAGCTGTTCGGAGTGCAGACGACGTTGCAGTTCGTAATCCTGCAACATGGCGTTAATACGGCGACGCTGTTCCTGCACCTGCTGTTGCTGACCGACATCCGCCGTTGCATCAGCCGGAACACCCAGACTTACCGGGCTGGCTTTGCCCATCATCGGCAGTGTATTAAACACCGGCGCTTCTGGCTGCTGGGTGGATTCAGACTGACCATTATAGTGCTGGACACCCACAATAACTGCAAGCGATACGCATGCAGCCACGCCCATTTGCGTCAATTGACTGGCCCATGGACGGACTTTTGTCCAGAATGGCATTTTCTGCCACTGGTGCGGCGCAGGCTGAGCCTCAGGGATTAATGGTGTCGTCGGTTGAACAGACTCATTTTCAATCGCGGCCATAACTTGGGCTGAGATATCGAAGTGGAGAACATCAGCCGTATCACCGCGCATTGCGTCGCGAATGAGATGGTAGCTCTCCCAGGTTTTCTGCATTTCAGGATCGCGAGACAGCTCAGAGAGCAGCTCCCTATCCAGCGTTTCACCGTCCATTAAAGCGGAAAGTTGTTCTTTCTGCATGCCTAATACCTTTTCCAGTATCCCGCTATCGTCAACGCCTGATAAGCGGTTGAACTTTATTATCAATAGCTTCCCGCGCTCGGAAGATACGTGAACGCACTGTACCTACCGGGCAATCCATGATAGCGGCTATCTCTTCATAGCTCAGACCATCCAACTCCCGTAACGTAATTGCCATGCGTAAATCTTCCGGGAGCGACTCAATAGTACGGAAAACTATTTGTCTCAGTTCTTCTGACAACATTAAGTTCTCAGGGTTCGAAATTTCTTTCAGCGCACCGCCACTTTCGAAGTTTTCTGCTTCAATCGCGTCGACATCACTTGATGGCGGCCTGCGTCCCTGAGCAACCAGATAATTTTTTGCTGTATTCACAGCGATACGGTATAGCCAGGTATAAAAAGCACTATCTCCCCGGAACGAGTCCAGCGCGCGATAAGCCTTAATAAATGACTCTTGTACGACATCAGGCACATCGCCAGAAGGCACATAGCGGGAAACCAGACTCGCCACTTTATGCTGGTAGCGCACTACCAGTAAGTTGAACGCCTTCTGATCTCCTTTCTGGACCCTCTCAACAAGGACCTGATCCGTTAACTGCTCGCTCATCCGAGGTAAAATCTCCCCAAAACCTATTTCCACGCGTAAATGAAACGCCACTCCAAAACTGCACTAATGAGCAAGCAGCCATTTAGAGCGAAGGTTCAGTAAAAAGTTCCGTTACGCCTTTGTTTTTGTGAATCGTTCTGCAGACTTTTCATTATGACTCATTATAAGTCCACAAACTCTGTATCGGGTATGTTGATTATGAAAAGACCCGAAGACCGCCAGAGAGTAACGCAACACAGCCTTTTTTTCATCACCTAATCCATATCAGCTAACAATCTGCCAGATAACGATTTTCTTGCGGGCAACGCATTTATGCCGCCCTCGCATGTTTAGCCGTTAGTACAAATCATTAAAAAATTGCTACGCCAGAGCGGAATACGGTGCTATTCTGCCCGAACCTTGTTTAGTAAATTAAACACACCATCATGAAAACAACCCCCGAACTTTCGTGCGATGTGCTGGTCATCGGCAGCGGTGCCGCGGGCCTGTCTGTTGCTCTGCGCCTCGCTGAACGCCACAACGTTATCGTGTTAAGCAAAGGGCCGGTGAGTGAAGGCTCAACTTTTTACGCACAGGGCGGTATTGCCGCTGTGTTTGATGAAACCGACAGCGTTGAGTCTCATGTCGAAGATACGCTGATTGCCGGGGCTGGTATTGTCGAACGTCAGGCAGCAGAGTTTGTTGCCAGTAACGCCCGTCAGTGCGTACAGTGGCTGATCGACCAGGGCGTCGCGTTCGATATGCAGGTGGATGCACAAGGAAGCGAAAGCTATCATCTGACCCGCGAAGGCGGCCACAGCCACCGCCGCATTCTGCATGCCGCCGATGCCACCGGAAAAGAGGTTGAAAACACCCTGGTCAGCAAGGCGCTGAATCACCCAAACATTCATATCATTGAACGCAGCAACGCGGTGGATTTGATTGTTTCCGATAAAATCGGCCTGCCCGGCACGCGTCGCGTCGTGGGCGCATGGATCTGGAACCGTAATAAAGAGATTGTGGAAACCTGCCATGCAAAAGCCGTCGTGCTGGCGACGGGCGGCGCATCAAAAGTGTACCAGTACACCACCAACCCGGATATCTCATCCGGCGACGGTATCGCCATGGCCTGGCGTGCCGGATGTCGCGTGGCAAACCTGGAGTTCAATCAGTTTCACCCAACGGCCCTGTTCCACCCACAGGCGCGCAATTTCCTGCTCACCGAAGCTCTGCGCGGTGAAGGGGCGCATCTTAAACGTCCGGACGGCACCCGTTTCATGCCCGATTTTGACCCTCGCGGCGAACTGGCACCGCGCGATGTTGTCGCGCGCGCCATTGATCACGAGATGAAACGTCTGGGGGTTGATTGTATGTATCTCGACATCAGCCATAAACCTGAGGATTTTGTCCGCCAGCATTTCCCGATGATTTATGAAAAACTGCTGGGGCTGGGGATCGATTTAACCAAAGATCAGGTACCTATCGTGCCTGCCGCGCATTACACCTGCGGCGGCGTCATGGTGGACGAACATGGTCGGGCCGATGTCGATGGCTTGTATGCGATTGGCGAAGTGAGCTATACGGGCCTGCATGGCGCCAACCGCATGGCGTCTAACTCGCTGCTCGAATGTCTGGTTTACGGCTGGTCGGCGGCAGAAGATATTGATCGTCGGATCGGCATGACCCGCCCTGCCCCCACGCTTCCCGCCTGGGATGAAAGCCGCGTCGACGATGCCGATGAACGTGTGATTCTCCAGCATAACTGGCATGAGCTGCGCTTGTTTATGTGGGATTACGTTGGCATTGTGCGTACCACCAAACGTCTGGAGCGCGCCTTACGACGTATTACCTTGCTCCAGCAGGAAATTGACGAGTACTACGCCAATTTCCGCGTGTCGAACAATTTGCTGGAACTACGTAACCTGGTACAGGTGGCAGAGCTTATCGTGCGCTGCGCTATGGAACGTAAGGAAAGCCGCGGCTTGCACTATACGCTGGATTATCCGGATCAGTTGCCTGAATCCGGCCCAACGGTTTTGTCGCCACGCACTTACATGAATAAATAGAAAGCCTGAGTGAGCGCGGTGTAACTTTCAGAATAATGCTGATCGGCACCGCGGATCGCCAGCCAGTCGGTGAAGCATTCCCCCGGCGTTGGCGAAAAGGCCATTAATACGCGATGCGGCGGGCGATTTTCATACTCCGCCACATCCGTACGTAACCGTAAGTGCCAGCCTATACCCTGCGCTTTTTGGGCAAAGGCTTCACTCACGTCTACCGGGAGGATCACGCAGAAGAAACCGTCTTCGGTGATAAGCGACGCCGCACAGTCCAGCAGCGCTGCGTGATCCAGCGTCGTGGTATAGCGCGCCTGTTCCCGCTCCGGGGTCGCACATTGCACGCCCTGCGCAAAAAAAGGCGGGTTACTGACAATCAGATCGTAACGTGCCGTTTGCCCCGCACACCAATCGCGAATATCCGCATGATGGACATGAAAACGCGCAGCCCAGGGTGTCGCCTGCCCATTCTCCTGAGCCTGTGCGGCCGCTTGCTCATCGAGTTCTACTGCATCGATGACAACCGCATCGGTTGTTCTCTGCGCCAACATTAGCGCCACCAGCCCGCTGCCCGTGCCAATATCCAGCACCCTTTTCGCCCGCGAAACAGGCGACCACGCACCGAGTAAGATGCCGTCGGTGCCGACTTTCATGGCGCAACGATCGTGTGCAACAAAAAACGCTTTAAATGTGAAACCATCGCGGCGCAACTGCGCCTTCTGGTGGGGCATCTTTACAACCTCTATACGGAAACAGACGTAGCATAGGTGAAAGCAAAGCGCCGGAAAAGTAATAAGCTTACAAACAGATGAAGATTGCAGCCGTAACGTCTATAATCAGCGCCCCACACAGAGGTAGATCATGACTGTAACGACTTTTTCCGAACTCGAACTCGACGACAGCCTACTGGACGCGCTCCAGGAGAAAGGTTTCACACGCCCGACCGCCATCCAGGCCGCCGCCATTCCGCCTGCGCTTGAAGGGCGTGATGTACTTGGCTCAGCGCCGACCGGTACGGGTAAAACGGCGGCATATTTGCTGCCAGCGTTGCAGCACCTGCTGGACTTCCCACGTAAGAAATCCGGCCCGCCGCGCATTCTCATCCTGACGCCGACTCGTGAACTGGCGATGCAGGTTGCCGACCACGCCCGCGAGCTGGCAAAAAATACCCACCTGGATATTGCCACCATCACCGGCGGTGTGGCCTATATGAACCACGCCGAAGTGTTCAGCGAAAACCAGGATATCGTGGTCGCAACCACAGGCCGACTGCTGCAATACATTAAAGAAGAGAATTTTGACTGCCGTGCGGTCGAAACATTGATCCTCGACGAAGCGGATCGCATGCTGGATCTGGGCTTTGCGCAGGACATCGAGCATATTTCTGGCGAAACACGCTGGCGCAAACAGACCATGCTGTTTTCCGCAACGCTGGAAGGAGAAGCGATCAAAGACTTCGCCGAGCGTCTGCTGGAAGATCCGGTTGAAGTTTCTGCAACGCCGTCCACCCGCGAGCGTAAAAAGATCCACCAGTGGTACTACCGCGCAGACAACTACGAACACAAGCTGGAATTGCTCAAGCATTTGCTCAAGCAAGACGGCGTGACCCGTTCAATCGTCTTCGTGCGTAAACGCGAGCGTGTCCATGAACTGGCGGAGCAATTGCGTGCAGCGGGTATCAACAACTGCTATCTCGAAGGCGAGATGGCACAGGCGAAACGCGTTGAAGGCATCAAACGCCTGACCGACGGTCGCGTTAATGTGCTGGTTGCCACCGATGTCGCCGCCCGTGGTATCGATATTCCTGACGTGAGCCATGTGTTTAACTTCGATATGCCGCGCAGTGGTGACACCTATCTGCACCGAATCGGCCGTACCGGTCGCGCGGGACGCAAAGGGACCGCGATTTCACTGGTCGAAACCCACGATCATCTGCTATTGCAGAAGATTGGTCGCTACGTTGAAGAACCGCTGAAAATCCGCGTGATTGATGAACTGCGCCCCACTACGCGCGCGCCGAGCGAAAAAATGACCGGTAAGCCGTCGAAGAAAGTGCTGGCTAAGCGTGCAGAGAAGAAAAAAGAGAAAGAAAAAGAGAAGCCGCGCGTTAAACAGCGCCACCGCGATACCAAAAATATTGGTAAGCGCCGTAAGCCAAGCGCCGCCGCGACAGAACAACAAAATAACGAAGAGTAAAAAAACGCCGGGATAGCCCGGCGTTTTTATTTCTGCAGCCTGCGGATTACAGGCTTTCAGTAAAGGTACGAGCGATAACGTCGCGCTGCTGTTCCGGCGTCAGAGAATTGAAACGTACGGCATAGCCAGAAACACGGATGGTCAGCTGTGGATATTTTTCCGGATGTTCTACAGCATCCAGAAGCGTTTCGCGACGCAGCACGTTTACGTTCAGATGCTGACCGCCTTCTACACGAACTTCCGGTTTCACTTCCATCGGAATTTCACGGTATTCAATGTCACCCAGTTTGCTCACAGCAACGACTTCATCTTCGGAATAACCGGCTTTCGCACAAACACAGCGCGCTTCGCCTTTTTCGCTGTCGAGCAACCAGAAAGAGTTCAACAGATCATCGTTTGCCGCTTTAGTAATTTGGATACCCGTAATCATGATGTGCCTCCCTTAGGCATTATTTTTGATTTGATCGGCCTTGTGGCGGCCAATTGGTAAAACCATTGTTGCTTGAGTGTATATATACCCTCCACACACCCCTGATTCTTTGATTAAAATCAATAAAAACCACACCACGAAAAAGGTGATAGGCGGAATTTATTGTTTTACATCAAGTTAGCAACCTTCCACACCTTAAAGTTTTTGTAAATTTTCAAATTTTTTTAAGCTTCTAACGTTCTGTTTTACGTGTCGATTTTGCGCCAGCGGAAGAAGCAGTTAAGCTACAGTCACTGAAATTGGCAGGAGAGCGGGATGACCACCTCATTAACATGGCACGATGTGCTGGCAGAAGAGAAACAACAGCCTTACTTTATCAATACCCTCAGCGCGGTAGCGACAGAACGGCAGTCCGGTGTCACCATCTATCCGCCGCAAAAAGATGTCTTCAATGCGTTCCGTTTTACTGAACTGGGCGATGTCAAAGTCGTGATCCTCGGTCAGGATCCCTATCACGGCCCCGGTCAGGCCCATGGGCTGGCATTTTCGGTGCGTCCCGGTATCGCCATCCCGCCATCATTACTGAATATGTATAAAGAGCTCGAACAGTCGATACCCGGGTTCGTTCGCCCGACGCATGGTTATCTGGAAAGCTGGGCGCATCAGGGCGTGCTGCTTCTCAATACTGTCTTAACGGTGCGCGCCGGGCAGGCGCACTCCCATGCAAGTCTTGGCTGGGAGACCTTTACCGATAAAGTGATCAGTCTCATCAATGAACACCGTGAAGGCGTGGTGTTTTTACTTTGGGGATCGCATGCGCAAAAGAAAGGGGCAATTATCGACGGTAAACGCCACCATGTATTGAAAGCGCCCCACCCGTCACCGTTATCCGCACACAGGGGCTTCTTCGGGTGTAAGCACTTTGTTCTGGCAAATGAATGGCTGGAAAAACACGGCCAGACACCGATCGACTGGATGCCTGTGTTACCGGCGGAAAGTGAATAAATATCGCAGCTCACATCCCGCAGCAATGGCGGGATGTGTTGAACGCATTTACAGGTACTCTTCTCCCGTCGCAATTTCCCGCACGGCTCGTTCCCGGAACTGACTGGGACTCACGCCCGTATGTTTGTGAAAGAAACGGGTAAAATAGGCCTCATCGTTAAATCCCAGAAAGGCAGCCAGTTGTTTGATGGTCTTTGAGGTATAAACCAGCTCGCGCTGCGCTTCCTGAATCACCCGCATATTGATCACATCCAGACTCGACATCCCCAGCGTTAAACGGCACAGACGCGAGAGATGTCCGGGCGACATTCCCATTTCGCAGGAGTAATCATTCACCGTCAGCCGCTGGCGAAATTTCTGGTCAACGATGGCGAGGAATTTGTTGATCTGCGATGCCTTGCGCGACGAGTTATCCATCTGCTGATCGGCGAGACCGGGCTCGGTAATCCGCGATAGATGAACAAACATAGAGATAAACAGCGACGCGCACATTGCTGTCTGGTTAATCATGGGCACGCGTAATTCATTCAGCATAGAGTAATAAAACGCCCAGATGGCATCCTTCTCGTCGGGGAAATACTCCAGCGAAATAATGCACGGTTTATGCACCAGCTTGAGGATATCGGGTGCCAGCACGCCAATGACCGACTCAAGCGGCCGCTGCGAAGCCGTAATGGTGAGTCCTTCGGTATCTGGCGTGTAGTGAAAACCGTGAACAGTCTGCGCGGGGACCAGAATCAGACAGGGGGCTTTGGCCAGTTGTCGCGTGCAGTTCATCAATACTTCGACCTGCCCTCGCTGGATGAATAACACCTGAATAAGCGAGTCATGTACATGCGGGCTTGCCCGCCAGTTCAGATCCTTTGATCGCAAGGAGATCATCTCGACATTGAAAAAATTCTCCCAGCTAAGCCCAGACTGCTCACCGTATAATGCATAAGTAGGAATAGTGGTTGCCATCAATGCTCCTCTACTCTTCTCAGTGCTGCTGCACGGCCTGGCTGGTCTGTCGGGAACTGTGAAAACAGCGGACTTATTCCGCAATATCTGCGTTCAGCACTCGAAGACCAGCGCAGCAAACGATTTAAAAAACGAGATCGTCAGGCGGGTAAAATGACTGCCCCCTCCTGACGTAACGACTCGATATCTTTAGCTGAGTATCCATATTCATTCAGAATTTGTTGTGAGTGATATCCCAGTCGCCGGGACGGTTGGATCTGCGATTCTCCCATGCCGTGGATCGTAACAGGCGGCGTCACCAGCACCCGTTTGTTTCCCGTGGGGTACTCAACGTGACGCAGGCAGTCGGTCGCCCATGCCTGGTCATCTTCCAGAATCTCATCCGGGGTATATCCTTTCTCATGGGCAAAATCGTTTTCTTTTAAGAGCCGCATCATCTCGCTAAGTGGACGTTTGGCGACCTGCTCACTGATAATATTGATAATGTCCCGATTACGACCAAACTGGTTCACATCGGCAATACGGCAAAATTCCGGACTGTCGACCAGATCCTCACGGCCAAGAAGCACCATAAACTTATTGAAGAAGCGATCGTATTCCGGAATACAAATCACCATCCAACGCCCATCAAGGGTTTTATAGGTGTTGTTGAACGGGTTGGAGACTTCACAGCGCGACTTCGGATAGACGTTGCCGTACTGTGCTGAGGTCACGGCAATGCTCATCATAAACAGCGCCGTATGGTGCAGGCTAACCGTCACCTTCTCGCCCGTTCCCGAAAGCGTACGCCCGTACAGCGCAGCGCAAATACCCGACACCAGGCACATGGACGCCTGAAAATCACCAAAGCCGTTTACCGAGTTGATCGGGGTTTCGCCGCGCTCATTGGTTGACCCAAGGATCCCGCCGCGACAAACGTAAGCCGTCGCATCAAACCCGGCGGTGTCTTTTTCCGGCCCTTTTTCGCCATACCCCAGGATCTGCGCGAAGATTAAGCGTGGAAAGCGCAAGTGCAACTCTTCCCAGGAAAACCCAAGCCGTTCAAGCGCTTTTGTGCGATAGCTGGTCACAACGACATCTGCCGTCGAGAGGATGCGGTACGCAATAGCTTTCGCGCTCTCTTTTTTCAGGTTCAGGCACAGGAATCGTTTATTAGCATTAGAGATATCAAATGCCGGGTTTTCGTCATCCTCGTAAGGCATGTTGAACACAGAAGCCTGAGTACGTCCCGGATCGCCAGACGGCGGTTCGATTTTGATCACATCCGCCCCCCAGTCACCCAGAATACGTGCCACGGTGGGTGCTGCCAGGAATGACGTTAAATCCACTACTTTAATGCCTTCTAATGGCCTCATAAGTCATGCTCCTTCATTTTGGAAAAACCCTGTCGCCCCGCCAGTCCGCCCGCGCCGCGCAAATTCCCGTGCAATCCTTTCTTTTCAATGGGTTTAATCCGGGCGATAAGCATGAAGAATGCGCCCAGAATGGCGATGCTTGCCCCCAGATAGAGCGCGTACTCATACTGTCCGGAAACATCAATAACCCATCCCGCCAGAACCGGCGAAAGAATACCCGCCAGCGTGCCAAATACGCCGTTCAACCCCACCAGCATGCCGGTGTTTTTCTGGGAGAAAATAATCGGAATGGAGAAATGCGCAGCCATGGTGAAACAGAGGAAAAAATTCGAGGCGGAGATGAGCGTAGCCGCGCTCCAGAGGCTGTTTGCTCGCGTCCCCAGAATCAGAAACACCCCGGCCAGCAGCAGTCCGGCAACCGGAGAGAGCTTACGCCCGATATTTTGCCCAAAGCGCCGACAGGCGGCGTCCGTGACCAGACCGCCGAGCGGATAGGCCAGAATGGCCACCAGATACGGGAGCATGGAGTAAATCGCGCTTTGTTTAAGATCGATACCGCGTCCCATCGCGAAATAGGTCGGCAACCAGGTCATAAAGAGAAAAAACAGATAATTCGTACAGAAGTAACACAACGCGCAGGCCCAGATAGAGGGTGTTGACAGGATATCGGCTTTCGTCAGATCGCCCCCTGCCGTCTCTTTCTGAGCGGATGGTTCCGCGTTAGCAACAGCCTGCCCCGCCTGAATATACGCAAGCTCCTGACGGTTGATGCGATTATCCATTTGCGGGCGACTGTTACCCAGCCACCACCACAGCAGGCACCACACTAACCCCGGCACAGAGACGATGTAAAAAACGGATTTCCAGCCCCAGGTTTGAATAATCCAGGCCGCCAGCACCATGGCAAAGGCGATCCCCGCAGGACAACCAACCTGTAGTAAGCCGGTCGCTTTGCCGGATTCATTTTTAGGTACCCATCTGGCCGCCAGCGAAAAGTTCGCCGGAACCAGCAGCCCCTGCCCGACGCCAACCAGAATACGCAGCAGCATCATGATGCCGAGCGTGGAACCTAGCGGTGTTAAGAAAGTAAAAACGACCCACCACAAGGTACCGGTTACCAGCACAATCCCACCGCCAAAGCGGTCAGCCAGCAGCCCTGCCGGCAACATTGTTATCGCGTAGCCAATAAAAAATGCAGTGGAGACCCAGCCAAACTGTATGGCGGTCCAGCCATATTCATGCATCAGTGCCGGCCCGCACATCGACATACTGCTACGGGCAACAAACATAACGAAATAATCAATAATCAGCAGAACAATAATGCCCCAACGTCTATTCCCAGGTGATGTACTCATAGGTCACTCTCGCGAGAAAATAAGAATGATCGCACCCACGAAATCACGCGCAGTGTGCGATCACAGGCGGGATATAACGGAATAACATCCCGTGATATCCCTTCGTTGCATGGGCTCAGGCGGATTAGCGAATTTCACCCGCGGCGGCAATCAGCGGACGTGCAATCGTCAGGCGCTGAACGGTACGCGGGCCTTCTTCAAACCACAGCGCGCGTGCATCGCGATACATTCTTTCCACCGGGCCATACGGGTTATCTTCGAAGTAACCAATCCCACCGAAGATCTCCAGGCAGCTATCCGACACAGTTCGCACCGTATCAATACCGTGCAGTTTGCACATCGCCGAAACCATCTCGATGTCTTCGCCGCGGTCGAATTTCTGCGCGCAATCACGCAGCATTACGCGCAGGGCATGAACCTGAGTGCCCATGTCTGCCAGCGTTTGCTGAATGGCCTGACGCGCTACCAGTGGCTTACCGAACGTCACACGATCCTTCGCACGGGCAATTGCCAGTTCCAGGAAGCGCTGCGACATGCCCAGGCAGGTGACAGCAATCATCGCTCTGGAGTGCGCCAACGCATCCATGAAGATATCCAGACCATCGCCCTCTTTGCCCATAATGTTGTGCGCAGGCACTTCGCAGTTTTCAAAGCGCAGATACGCATGGCCCGCGCCACGGCAGCCCATCATGTGTGGCATCGGATCGATGTAATAACCCGGCGTGTTGGTTTCGATAAAGAAAGCGGTTAATCCCCCTTTTTTGCGTTTGCTTTCATCCGTTACCGCAATAACGTAGCTACCGTCAGAAATATCCGTATGGGAGATCAGGGTCTTGGTACCATTGAGAATGTATTTATCCCCTTTTCTTACTGCGGTTGTCCGAATATCCGCCCCGGAACCACACTCTGCTTCGGTCAGTGCAAAGTTGATGTAAGCATCTTTATTGGCCAGTAACGGCAGCCATTTAGCGCGAAGGTCGGGGGCGCCATGGTCATACATGATGCGCCAGTTCAGGCCGTTAGCATGGTGCAGGTTCATACGCATACCGCCAGGGCCGCGGCAGAACTCCTCCATGACGGAAAAGAATTGCTCGCAGTTCAGTCCCAGACCGCCAAACTCTTCAGGAATGGCCAGGCGAAATAAATCATTTTTGCGACATACGTCGTAATAGGAGTCCGGGAAGACATTAGTTCGCTCAACCACCAGTTGGATTTCCTCCAACTCTGTTTCCGTGACTTTTCTGACTTTTTGTTTCAGTGCTTCCAGTTGCTGTTGAGATAAAATAGCCATATACCAACCCCACTTCATATTAAATGATTAAATAACCATTGAAGAATTCAGACGATACCAATGTAAGTTGCAATAAATCCTGGGCCCCTTTTCGTCTTTCTTCACGAATTGACACCGGGATTATAAAAAGTGGCGCAAAGGCTTGATATTGACATATCCAACCAATTATTGGACAAATCGAACATGCATGATGTAGCGATAGCATATAAAATAACAATAAAAACAAAGATATAAATAAAATAATCAGGCGATAAAAAATTTAAAAATTACCAACACGCATCACAAAACGGGCTTTGATGTTCGTTTTGTCCAGGAACAAGTGAGATATGTCTATATATCCTCGCGACACCTGTAATTATTATTCCAGATAAAACAACATTCGAACCAGTAATTATAAAAGCTGGCGAACAGGACAGAATGATCGGCGATAAATAATGCCGGGGAGTGCTTTATTTTATAAATCCCCACCGGAGAACCTATCAAGAGGATGCGTCATGGACTTTAGCCTGACCGAAGAACAGGAATTACTATTAGCAAGTATTCGGGAGTTGATTACCCGTAATTTTCCCGAAGAGTATTTCAAAAGATGCGATGAGACACGGACTTTCCCGCGCGAGTTCTTCAATGCCTTAGCCGAAAGCGGCATTGGTTTATTGGGCATTCCCGAAGAGCTGGGCGGCGTGCCCGCCGACATGATGACCCAGGTACTGGTGCTCGAAGAGATTGCCCGCATGGGCGCCCCGGCCTACATCATGACCGAGGGGCAATGCATCCATAACATGCAGCGGTTTGGTAACGCAGAGCAACTGGCCAAAACCGCCGAGGTGGGCCTGACGGGGATCCCCGCCTACTCTCTGGCATTTACCGAACCCCAGGCCGGTTCAGACAACAATCGCATCGCCACCACCTACACCCGTAAGAACGGCAAAGTGTATCTGAATGGTCAAAAGACCTTTATCACCGGTGCAAAAGATTACCCCTACATGTTGGTGCTGGCACGCAATCCCGAGCCGGAAGATCCTAAGCGCTGTTTCACCTTATGGTGGCTGGATCCCAATTCCCCCGGCGTCAAACGCAACAATCTGCATAAAGTCGGCTGGCATATGGTCAGCAACTGCGAAGTCTTTCTGGATAACGTTGAGTTAGAAGAGAGCGACATGGTGGGCCAGGAAGGTTATGGCTTTATCCATATGATGCAAAACTTCGATATCGAACGCCTGGTCATTGCCGCCCACTCGCTGGGGGTGGCGGAATGCGCCTTCGAAGATGCTGCGCGCTACGCTAATCAGCGCATTCAGTTCGGCCAAAACATTGGCCAGTTCCAGATGATACAGCTCAAGTTGACCCAAATGGCCATCAAAATTCAGAACATGAAAAACATGGTCTACCGCACCGCCTGGGAGTGCGACAACGATTTATCGATGCGTCTGTCCGCCCCGATGTGCAAGTTGTACTGCGCTCAGTCGGCCTGCGAGGTGATTGACGATGCGATGCAAATTCTGGGCGGTCTCGGCTACACCGATGACAGCCGCGTATCCCGCTTCTGGCGCGACACCCGCGTAAACCGCATTGGCGGCGGCACAGACGAGATTATGGTTTACATCTCCGCTCGCCAGATCCTGAAACAGTATGAAAAATAATAGGATATGCCATGAGATTTATTGCCTGCTACAAACTGGTTCCTGAGGAACAAGATATCGTTATCACGGCTGACAGAACCCTGGCGACAGACAAGGCCGGGGAAAAAATCAGCCCCTTTGATCTCAACGCAATTGAGGCCGCCGTTCAGCTCGCGGGGGAAAGCCATGAAGTGGTGGCCCTGAGCGTAGGGGGAAAAGCGCTCGATAACGCCAAACTGCGTAAAGACGCCCTTTCACGTGGTCCCAATGCGCTTTACCTGGTTCGCGATGATCGTCTGGCCAGTTCCCTGCCCTATGACACCGCACGCGCTATTGCTGCCGCGAGCCAGAAAATCGCCTTCGACCTGCTGATCTGTGGCGAAGGTTCCGGCGATATGTACGCCCAGCAAACCGGGCTGCTGGTCGGTGCAATGTTGCAGCTCCCGGCGGTGAACGGCGTCAGCAAAATTGAACTCAAAGAGGGCTTCGTCACCGTTGAGCGCACGCTGGAAAATGAAATAGAAGTGCTGGATGTGCCACTCCCGGCGGTACTGTGCGTCTCATCGGATATCAACCTGCCACGCATCCCCTCGATGAAAGCCATCCTCGGCGCCGGGAAGAAAAGCGTCACCCAATGGAGCGCGGGTGACATTGACTGGGCACCGGATTCAGCGCGGACTGAATTAGCTGGCGTCTACGCGCCGCAACAGACGGAACGCAAACACATCATCATTGAAGGCGACGGGCAGGAAGAGGTCTCTCGCCTGCGTGATTATCTGACCAACGCGTTGAGCTAAGGGCAGCGGAGAAGCATCATGGGCAAAATCAATAATGTTTGGGTATTCAGCGACAGTGCCGATCGCTATGCAGATCTGCTCGCTGGCGCACGACAACTGGGTGAACACGTTAACGCAGTGATATGGGATGAGCGTGACGTTACTGAGGTTAAACAGGCAGACGCGGTCTATTTGCTGTGTGGCAAAACCGATAAGCAGCGCGTCGAAAACTATGCGGAAACATTCGCCTCGCTTATCAGAAAAGAAGACGGCAAAACGCTGATTCTACTGGCCGCGACACGCCGTGGCAAAGGCCTGGCGGCAAAACTCAGCGTGCTGCTGCAATCCGCGCTGGTGAATGACGTGACCCTGCTGGAACGCAACGGCGACGACCTGTACGCCGAACATCGCATGTATGGCGGGCTGGCATTTGGGCGGGAAAAAGTGAATACCCCTGTCGCCGTCATCACGCTGGCGAGCGGTGTTTATGAGCCGTTGGCCGAAGTAAACGCCGCTACTCCCCCACTCACTCAGGTGGATTACATCCCACCCGCCAATGAAATGCTCTGTCGTGAACGGCGGTCAAAAACGGCCAGTAACGTCGACCTTGGCAAAGCGCGCCGTGTCATCGGTATTGGCCGTGGCCTACTGGCGAAAGAGGATCTGCAAATGGTCTGGGATCTGGCCTCTGCGCTGGATGCCGAAGTGGGCTGTTCGCGTCCGATTGCCGAAGGCGAACACTGGATGGATCGCGAACGTTACGTTGGCGTTTCCGGCGTGCTGCTGAAATCCGATATCTATCTCGCCCTGGGCATTTCCGGGCAGATCCAGCATATGGTCGGTGGCAATGGCGCCAAAACCATTATCGCCGTTAACAAAGATAAAAACGCGCCGATTTTCCAGTACGCCGATTATGGTCTGGTGGGCGATATCTATAAGGTCGTCCCCCTGTTAACGGAATTATTAAAACGATAAGACGCAAGCCGCCAGTCTTTCTGGCGGCAATGGAGTAAAAGTATGTCGGACGAAAAATTTGACGCGATTATCGTGGGGGCCGGAGTGGCGGGATGCACCGCCGCGTATGTGATGGCGAAAGCCGGGCTGGACGTACTGGTCATTGAGCGGGGTGATACCGCAGGCAGTAAAAATATGACGGGCGGGCGGCTCTATGCCCACAGCCTGGAAAAGATCATCCCCGGTTTTGCGCAAAGCGCCCCCGTTGAGCGAAAAATTACCAAAGAGAAGATCTCTTTTCTGACCAATGACAGCGCCGTCACGCTGGATTATCAGGCGCCGTCTCGCAATGCGAACCCGGAACAAGCGTCCTGGACAGTTCTGCGTCATGGATTTGATAGCTGGTTGATGGAACAAGCCGAAGCGGTTGGCGCACAGTTCATCACAGGCGTGCGGGTGGATGCGTTAATCCGCCAGCAGGGGCGGGTAACCGGAGTTCAGGCCGGGGAGGATGTCCTTGAGGCAAACGTGGTGGTGCTGGCCGACGGGGTAAATTCGCTGTTAGGTCGTTCAATTGGACTGGTACAAAAATCGAACCCTCATCATTACGCCGTCGGGGTTAAAGAGCTCATTTCACTGCCAGCCCAAACCATTCAGGACCGCTTTGGCGTAACGGGTGACGAAGGCGCGGCCTGGCTGTTTGCCGGTTCCCCGTCGGATGGCTTAATGGGTGGAGGGTTTCTCTATACCAACCGTGAATCCATTTCACTGGGTCTGGTGTGCGGCCTGGGGGGTATTGAAAAAGCGCAAAAATCGGTTCCGCAGATGCTGGAGGATTTTAAACAGCACCCGGCGGTGCGCCCCCTTATCGAAGGGGGAACGCTGCTTGAGTATTCCGCTCATCTGGTACCAGAAGGCGGAATCGAGATGCTGCCAAAACTGGCGGGCGATGGCGTGCTGGTCGTGGGTGATGCCGCCGGAATGTGTCTGAACCTCGGCTTTACCGTGCGGGGTATGGATCTGGCGATTGAGGCCGCGAATATCGCAGCGCAAACCATCATTGCCGCAAAAGAGAGTAATGATTTCAGCTATGCCCGGCTTGAAAAATACACGCAGGCGCTGGAGAAAAGCTGCGTCTTGCAGGATATGCGGCACTATCGCAAGCTGCCTGGCCTGATGGAAAACCCGCGCCTCTTTACGCAATACCCACAGATGGCGGCCAATATCATGTCCGAACTTTTCACTGTGGATGGCGCCAAACCGACGCCCTTCTGGAAGACGATATTGAAACAAGGAAAACGCGTCGGGTTAATGAATTTATTAAAAGACGGCATCGCTGGAGGGCGCGCATTATGAGCACGGTAAATGTCGATGTGAAACTGGGCGTCAACAAATTCAGAGTGGATGAAACTAACCCACACATTATTCTTGTGGCCGACCCTGACAAAGCGCAATTTCGTAAATTGATCACTGCCTGCCCTGCCGGGCTATATCGCGAGGATGAGGCAGGAAATATCCATTTTGATTATGCCGGCTGTCTGGAATGTGGCACATGTCGTGTGTTGTGCGAAGGGACAATATTAGAGAAATGGGAATATCCGCAGGGGAACTTCGGCGTTGAATTTCGTTTTGGCTGATCCCCTCTTTTGCTCGCGTCACCCTTTGTGGTGAACGTCACTCTCCCGTGCGGGGAGGATTTATGTCAACTCAGGAAAAAATTGATATCAGTACCGTTCTGGATAAGCACCCGATTAGCCGACGCCAGTGGCTGATAGTTTTTTTAGGGTTCTTTGTATTAGGTATTGATGGCTTTGATGTTACCGCAATAGGTTTTATTGCTCCGGCCTTGATCGATGACTGGCAGATATCCCGCCATATGTTAGGTCCGGTGATGATGAGCGGCTTATTTGGTTTGGCTGCCGGTTCACTTATTTCCGGGCCGCTGGCTGACCACTATGGGCGTAAAAAACTCATCATTGGCTCTGTCATATTTTTTGGTGCAAGCAGCCTGCTTTCTGCGTGGTCGTGGAATTTATCCAGCCTGACCTTTTTTCGCTTTATTACAGGCCTGGGGCTGGGTGCTGCGATGCCCAATATCACCACGCTGGTGGCAGAGTATGCCCCCTGGCGTTATCGCTCGCGCCTGGCAACCGTAATCCACTGCGGTTTTAATACCGGTGCGGCATTGGGCGGTCTGCTGAGCCAGCAATTACTCGGTACCTTTGGCTGGCGTTCCGTCTTAATTACCGGCGGGGTATTACCGTTAATATTCGCGCTGATCCTGATACGTTACCTGCCGGAATCGATGCAATATCTGGTTCAAGACCCCGCGAATAAACAGCGTCTGACGCACTTGCTGAATAAATTCGTCCCCGGCATTGCCGACGAAAAGACCCATTTTTATACCTCTGAGCCGCAAAAAGCACATGCCAGTACTGCCAGATCGCTTCTGCATCCGCCATACACCTTTGGCACCCTCGCGCTGTGGCTAACACTGTTTGCCGGTTTGTTCTGTGTCTATCTGTTATCAAGCTGGCTTCCGCTGATGGTCAGGGACACCGGGATGACGCTGTCACAGGCCGTCATCATGGGTTCGGTATTTCAGATTGGCGGCATGATGGGCAATTTCTGCATCGGCATTGAAATGGACCGCTGGGGCAGGCATTGCGCCATCATTCTGACCCTGCTGGGGGGCGCCTGCAGCGCACTGATTCTGGGGATGCATATCCCGTCACTGCCGGTGCTATGTGTTCTGGTTCTGATGCTCGGGTTTACCGTCAATGGTATCAGCCCCGGTTGTTATGCGCTGGCCGCTCATTTTTATCCAACGTCCATTCGGGCCACCGGCGTGAGCTGGGCGACGGGAGTTGGCCGTCTGGGTGCCATAACCAGCGCAGGTGCGGGTTCAGCCATGCTGGCGGCGGGCTGGACATTCAGTGAAGTCTTTATGTTTCTGCCGCTTCCTCTGGTGGCAGGCGCGCTGGCGCTGTATTGCAAAAAGCAACGAAGAGCTATCGCCAAAACTCATTAGGCCAAGTTATGTCCAGGGACAACGACGGAATGACAACCATGAAAATCAACGAGGCGCTGAAAATGCGTTATCGACAACAAGGATACTGGGGTGACGCGACGCTGGCGGATTACTGGCATCTGTCGGCAAAGGCGTCGGCGGATAAAATCGCCGTCAGCGACAACCACGGCACAGCGTATACCTACCGTGAACTCGATAACGCAGCAGGCGCACTGGCGATGTGGCTTGTGGAAAACGGTATCCAGCCGGGTGATCGGGTCGCCCTGCAACTTCCCGGCTGGTGTGAGTTTACCGTTATCTATCTTGCCTGTCTCAAATGCGGCGCCGTCGTCGTGCCGCTGCTCCCGGCATTTCGGGAGTCTGAACTGGCTTGGATCATGAACAAATGTCAGGCTCGTATTCTCTTTACCGCAACGCGCTTTAAAAATGTTCGTCCCATTCAAATGCTGCCCGCGCTGCGTCCGCTGCTTCCCTGGCTGGAGAAGGTGATTGTGGTCGATAAGCTCGAGCCCGCCCGGCACGAGTTGTCTTTGAGCCAGATACTGGCAAACACGCCACCATTAGCTCAGGCCATTGCGACAAAAAGCGATGACCTGGCCGCACTGCTGTTCACTTCCGGTACAGAGGGCCACCCTAAAGGGGTAATGCTGACGCACAATAATATCATTGCCAGCGAACGGGCCTACTGCGCAACGCTTAATTTGAACAGCACGGATATTATGCTGATGCCAGCACCACTCGCCCACGCCACGGGTTTTATGCATGGGGTCACCGCCCCGTTTATGATGGGTGCCCGCAGCGTATTGCTGGATATTTTTAACCCGGAGCAGTGCCTTGAGATCATTGAACGGGAAAAATGCACCTGCATTATGGGGGCAACACCGTTTGCGTGCGATCTGCTTAAGGCGATGCAGGCCCGCCAGTGCGATATCTCTTCTTTGCGCTTTTTTCTGTGCGGCGGGACCACTATTCCGGGCAAACTGGTGCGTGATTACCACAAAGCCGGAGTTCCATTGCTGGGGGTATATGGCAGTACGGAGAGTGCGCCACATGCCATCGTCCGTCCCGAAGACTCGCTTATTCGCCAGGTGAATACGGACGGGGCGGCGGTAAACGGAGTGGAGATCAGAGTCGTCGATAAAAAGAGAAACACTCTGCCGGAATATACCGAAGGTGAAGAAGCTTCTCGCGGCCCGAATGTGTTTGTCGGCTATTTCGATGAACCGGAATTAACGGCACAGGCACTTGATGATGAAGGCTGGTATTACAGCGGGGATTATTGCCGGGTCGACAAGGCAGGGTATCTTAAAATTACCGGGCGAAAAAAAGACATCATTGTTCGCGGCGGTGAAAATATCAGTAGCCGGGAAGTGGAAGATATTCTGTTGCAGCATCCTGATATTCGAGACGCCGCCGTCGTCGCGATGCCAGACCAGCGGCTGGGAGAACGTTCATGTGCCTATGTGGTACTGACCCATAAAGAACAACCTCTGGTACTGGCAGATATCATCCGTTTCTTTACCCATAAACGCATCGCTAAATATAAATATCCGGAGCACCTGGTGGTGGTCGACAATTTACCGCGAACGGCCTCCGGGAAAGTCAAAAAGTTCATGTTACGCAAAGATATCGTTCAGCGCCTGGCTCTTGCCTCCCGAGAAAACGCATCCCCGGCACTCGACGAGGCCATATCCAAATAAGGATACCAATGTGCTTATTAACAATAACCTTTCCGGCAGAACACAGCCGAAAACATCGACACGAATAAAAAACAGCACCAAGCCGTCTTTTATCCAGGGGGAGCCTACGTTTTATCACTGTCCCCGGTGCGGACAATTTCTTGTGACCATTAATAACAACGGCGGCGAGACACAACTACGCTGTTGTGACGAAACGCTGAGTGCATTAACCCCGCAGAATACAGACGATGCGCTGGCAGAAGACCACCTGCCGCAGATGACGATTTCCGGCGGCTTTGAATCAAATACCCTGACGGTGAATATCGGTACAACGTCACATCCGATGACAGACGATCACCGCCTGCTGTGGATCTACGTTTATACCTTTCAGGGTGGCCAGTTTAAATTCCTCAGGCCAGGCGATCTGCCAGAAGCCACCTTCGCACTGGCCGAAAACGATGCGTACGTCTACTGCGATCGTCCGGTCTGTAAAGGCAGCCGATGCAAATTTAACTGTAAACGAGGGTTCACCGCATACAGTTGGTGCAATCAGCATGGGTTATGGAAGCATTCATTTTGATGATGCATCTGCTCTGGGGGTAAAGCGAACAGACAGAGGAGAGAAGAAATCAGCATGCCGTGAAGGCATGCTGATCGTGGTTTTATCAGGCTTTGTTTTGACGCCACCATTCTGCCAGCAACACACCCGTTGCTACAGACACGTTAAGACTCTCAACGTTATTGGTGCCGTTAATCGAGATGCTCAGATCCGCGTTATCAAGCGCAGCATCGGAAAGACCGTCACGCTCCTGACCCAGCACCAGCACCATTTTCTTCGGCAACGTGGCGCTAAACAGCGGCGTGCCTTTATGGCTGGATGTGGTCACAATGGCATAACCGGCTTTGCGGAAAGCATCCAGCGCCTCGATAACGCTATCGCCCGTAATCGCCTGCACGTGCTCCGCACCGCCTTCCGCCGTACGAACTGCAGCACCGGATTCGATAACGGCCGCATCCTGCAACAGAACGCCTTTCACGCCGAAATGCGCGCAACTGCGCATCATCGCACCCAGGTTATGCGGGTTACCCACATCTTCCAGCGCCAGAACGCAATCTTCGGCGCCGGCCTGTGCCACCCACTGCTCAACACTGGTACCGTTACGTTTTTTGATCAGGAAGCAAACGCCACCGTGATGTTCAGTACCGGACGCTTTTGCCAGCTCAGCCTCATCAACCACATGGTAGGCTTTGCGGTTAGCCGCCATCCAGCGCAGTGCTTCTTTAAAGCGCGGGGTTACGCTCTGAACAAACCAGGCGCGCACGATGCAGTCAGGACGGCTGGCAAACAGCGCCTGACAGGCATTCTCGCCATAAACGCGGGTCTCTTCCGCACGCTGACGACGCAGTACTTCCGGATCGATAAAGCTTTTACCGCTGATACCGCCGTGATCCGGCTTTGTTGGTGTCTCGTCACCCGGCGCGCGGGAAACGGTACGCCACGGGGAATCACTCTGTGGACGGTCACGGTCGCGACCACGATCATTACTTCGCTCTTCGCGAGCAGGACGGCGGCCACTGTTTTTCTCTTCGCGAGCGGGGCGACGGCCAGCATCGGCACGAGACGATCCGCTACGAGCAGGCCCTTTCCCGGTACGCGGGTTTTGGCTGCGTTTATCGGAATCATCATCACTGCGGACATACATCACTTTGACTTTGCCGCTTTTGTTTTTCAGTTCATCGTTCATGCTTTTCTCCACCAGCGCTGCGCGAGCGCGCAGATTACCTGATGTGTCGGCGCTTAGCCATTAATTCGTTCAAAAGCTATCGACTATTGTACTCATTGAATAAAACGCGTTGTCGTTTAAAACCACTTCATCAATAATATGTAACATATTAGAAACATATCGGCCTTGTGCCACTCTGTACCACTGCTCTCCCGAGGTTAGTTATGAATACCGTATGTGCAAGCTGCCAGGCGCTTAACCGCATCCCCGAAGCGCGCATTAGCGATGTCGCAAAATGCGGACGCTGTGGACATGAGCTGTTCGACGGCGATGTGATTAACGCCACTGGCGAAACACTGGATAAACTGCTGAAAGATGACCTGCCGGTCGTTGTCGATTTCTGGGCGCCCTGGTGTGGTCCGTGCCGTAGCTTCGCGCCGATTTTTGAAGACGTGGCGGAAGAGCGTAGCGGCAAAGTTCGCTTCGTAAAAGTGAACACCGAAGCCGAACGCGAACTCAGCGCACGCTTTCGTATCCGCAGCATCCCAACCATTATGTTGTTCAAAAATGGCGAGGTTGTCGACATCTTGAGCGGCGCCGTTCCCAAAGCCCCTTTTAATAGCTGGCTTAACGAATCTCTCTAATCCTGGCGGGGCACATCTTGTGCCCCGTTTTCAGCTCTGCGACAATGGCGTTTTTCACGCGATTCTCATGACTGATAACGCCGTACTCACGCTCCGGGCAATGCGTATTGCTCGTTCCACTCGCCCTTTCCTCGCCCGAGGCAATCGCGTTATTCGCTGCCAGCGCTGCCTGCTGCCAAAACAACAGTGCCTGTGCGACACCTTGCGACCCAGTACGGCCCGCAGCCGGTTCTGCCTGGTGATGTTCGATACGGAACCCATGAAGCCCAGCAATACTGGCAGGCTTATCGCCGATATTCTGCCTGACACAACGGCGTTTCTCTGGTCACGTACTGAGCCACCCCAGGCGCTTATTGATTTATGCAACAGCGAAGACTATCAGCCGATGGTCGTCTTTCCCGCATCCTATGCAGGAAACGAACGGCAGGTATTATCCGCACCGCCCTGTGGAAAACCGCCGCTATTTATCATGCTGGATGGGACCTGGACCGAAGCACGCAAAATGTTTCGCAAAAGCCCCTATCTGGACGCCCTGCCGGTTATCTCCGTCGATTTATCACGGATTTCAGCCTATCGTCTGCGCGAGTCGCATGCCGACGATCAGTACTGCACCGCCGAAGTCGCGATTGCGCTTCTCGATTTAGCAGGCGATCAAGCTGCCGCGAAAAGTCTGGGCGCCCATTTTTCCCTCTTTCGCGAACGTTACCTGGCGGGTAAAGCGAATCATCAGCGTAGCGTCACAGCAAAAGAACCAGAAAACGTTTAAAATCATCAGGTCACTCTTTACTGGAGGCCGGTATGAGCCAACGTGGGCTGGAAGCGTTGTTACGTCCCAAGTCGATCGCCGTGATCGGGGCATCAATGAAACCGGATCGCGCCGGTTTCCTGATGATGCGCAATCTTCTGGCTGGCGGTTTTGCCGGGCCGGTTTTACCGGTGACACCCGCGTACAAAGCCGTACTTGGTGTACTGGCCTGGCCCGATATCGCCAGCCTGCCTTATGTGCCGGACCTCGCCGTGCTCTGTACCAATGCAAAACGTAATCTGCCTTTGCTGGAAGAGCTTGGTAAAAAGGGCTGTAAAACCTGCATTATTCTTTCTGCCACCCCTGAGCAACACGCCGAACTGCTGAACTGTGCAGGGCGTTACCAGATGCGCCTGCTCGGGCCAAACAGTATGGGGTTACTCGCGCCCTGGCAGGGTCTTAATGCCAGCTTTTCCCCGGTACCGATCACCCGTGGCAAGCTTGCATTTATTTCGCAATCCGCCGCCGTCTCCAACACCATCCTGGACTGGGCTCAGCAACGTGAGATGGGGTTTTCCTATTTTATTGCGCTGGGTGACAGCCTGGATATCGACGTCGATGAACTGCTGGACTTCCTGGCACGTGATACCAAAACCAGCGCCATTCTGCTCTATCTCGAACATTTAAGCGACGCGCGCCGGTTCGTCTCGGCGGCTCGCAGCGCGTCACGCAATAAACCCATTCTGGTTATCAAGAGTGGCCGTAGCCCCGAAGCCCAGCGGCTTTTGCAAACCCGTGCCGGGCTGGATCCGGCTTGGGATGCCGCCATTCAGCGTGCCGGTCTGCTGCGTGTGCAAGACACCCACGAACTGTTTTCCGCCGTCGAAACGCTCAGTCACATGCGCCCGCTTCGCGGCGACCGGCTGATGATCATCAGTAACGGTGCCGCCCCTGCCGCACTGGCGCTCGATCAGCTATGGTCACGTAATGGCAAACTGGCAAAGTTGAGTGACGATACGCTGGCAAGGCTTCGCAATGGATTACCCGATTATGTCAATGTGGGTAATCCGCTGGATTTACGCGATGATGCCAGCAATGATCGCTACACCACCGCGCTTGAGATCCTGCTCGACAGCCAGGATTTTGATGCGCTGATGGTTATTCATTCTCCGAGCGCCGCCGCCCCTGGCAGAGAGAGCGCGCTGGCGCTCATTGAGGCGCTGAAAAAACATCCACGCGGTAAATACATTACGGTGCTGACAAACTGGTGTGGCGAGTATTCTTCCCAGGAAGCGCGACGGTTATTCAGCGAAGCGAGCCTGCCGACATACCGTACGCCAGAAGGGACGATCACCGCATTTATGCATATGGTTGAATACCGGCGTAACCAGAAGCAATTACGTGAAACGCCCGCCTTGCCTACTCACCTGACGGCCAATACAGCCGAAGCCCATCAGTTACTGCAACAGGCGATCACAGAAGGGGCAACCACGCTTGATACTCATGAAGTGCAGCCGATACTCAGCGCCTGGGGTATCCAGACACTGCCGACGTGGATTGCTGGTGATAGCGCCGAAGCGGTACATATTGCCGAACAGATTGGTTACCCCGTAGCGCTAAAATTACGCTCGCCGGATATTCCTCATAAATCTGAGGTCCAGGGGGTTATGCTTTACCTGCGCACCGCGGCAGAGGTCCAGCAGGCCGCGGATGCGATTATCGACCGCGTCAAAATGAACTGGCCGCAGGCGCGTGTTCACGGCTTGCAGGTACAAAGCATGGCAAACCGTGCCGGTGCGCAGGAACTTCGTGTGGTCGTCGAATCCGATCCGGTGTTCGGTCCGCTTATCATGTTGGGAGAAGGCGGCGTCGAGTGGCGCGCACAGGAGCAGGCCGCCGTTGCGCTACCACCGCTGAATATGAATCTGGCGCGTTATCTGGTTATCCAGGCCATTAAAAATAAGAAGATCCGCGGGCGTAGCGCCCTGCGCACACTGGATATCGCCGGGCTAAGTCAATTCCTGGTGCAGGTCTCAAACCTTATTGTGCACTGTCCGGAAATCCAGCGCCTGGACATTCATCCTCTGCTTGCCTCCGGCAATGAATTCACCGCACTTGATGTCACCCTCACGGTCGGGGCGTTTAGCGGCAACGGTGAAAGTCGTCTCGCGGTTCGCCCCTATCCGCAGCAGCTAGAAGAGACCGTTGAGCTAAAAAACGGCGAGACCACGCTTTTCCGCCCTATTCTTCCTGAGGATGAACCGCAGCTACAGGCGTTCATCGCCAGGGTAACAAAGGAAGATTTGTACTACCGCTATTTCAGCGAGATCAACGAATTTACTCATGATGATTTAGCGAATATGACGCAGATCGACTACGATCGGGAAATGGCATTTGTTGCAGTGCGTCAGGTAGAAGGAAAGGATGAGATCCTTGGCGTAACCCGCGCCATCTCTGACCCGGATAACATTGATGCCGAATTCGCTGTGTTGGTTCGTTCCGATTTGAAAGGATTGGGTCTTGGGCGACGATTACTGGAAAAGCTCATCAGTTACACTCGGGATCACGGACTTAAGCGTTTGAATGGTATTACTATGCCAAACAATCGCGGCATGGTGACTCTGGCGCGTAAACTGGGATTCGAGGTCGACATTCAGCTTGAGGACGGGATCGTTGGATTGTCCCTGAATCTGAAGCAGACCGGTGAATCCTGAGTAAGGTACTGGAAATGTTGACCACTTTCACAGGTACTGGTGTTATCATTGTCCGCTTCTGTCGGGGTTATCGGACAGAAGCCCTTTCAATAAACAGAGAAGAAACGCACTGTGATGTTGTCAAAATTTAAGCGTAATAAACATCAACAACACCTTGCCCAACTACCCAAGCTTTCCCAATCAGTTGATGATGTAGAGTTTTTCTACTCTCCCGCTATTTTCAGGGAGACATTGCTGGAAAAAATTGCCAGCGCAACACGCCGTATCTGCATCATCGCTCTTTACCTTGAGCAGGATGATGGCGGTAAAGGTATCCTGAACGCCCTCTATGACGCCAAACGTCAGCGCCCTGAGCTTGAAATCTGCGTGCTCGTCGACTGGCACCGGGCACAACGTGGTCGTATTGGCGTGGCAGCATCCAACACCAATGCCGACTGGTATTGCCGTATGGCGCAGGAAAACCCAGGCATTGATATTCCCGTTTACGGCGTGCCAGTGAATACCCGTGAGGCGCTTGGCGTACTGCATTTTAAAGGCTTCATTATCGACGATAGCGTGCTGTATAGCGGCGCGAGCCTGAACGATGTCTATCTCCACCAACACGATAAATACCGCTACGACCGCTACCAGCTTATCCGCAATCCCAAAATGGCCGATATCATGCTGGGCTGGGTCAAACAAAACCTGATTGAAGGGCGCGGCGTAAATCGTCTCGACAACGCGCAACGTCCTAAAAGCCCTGAAATCAAAAATGATATTCGTCTGTATCGTCAGGAATTACGCGACGCGGCCTATCATTTTGAGGGCGATGCCGATAACGATCAGCTTTCGGTTACGCCATTAGTTGGACTTGGAAAAACCAGCCTGCTGAATAAGACCATTTTCCATTTGATGCCCTGTGCGGAAGAGAAACTGGTTATCTGCACACCTTATTTCAACCTGCCAGCTGTGCTGGTACGCAATATTATGCAGCTCCTGCGTGAAGGCAAAAAAGTCGAAATTATCGTTGGCGATAAAACGGCTAATGACTTTTTTATTCCAGAAGATCAACCGTTTAAAATTATTGGCGCCCTGCCTTATCTGTATGAAATTAACCTGCGCCGTTTCCTGAGCCGTCTGCAGTATTACGTCAATACCGATCAATTGGTCGTGCGCTTGTGGAAAGACGACGACAACAGCTATCACCTGAAAGGGATGTGGGTTGATGACGAATGGGTGCTGCTGACGGGGAATAACCTTAATCCGCGTGCCTGGCGCCTGGATCTGGAAAATGCCATTCTGATCCACGACCCGAAACATCAATTAGCGGCTCAGCGTGACAAAGAGCTGGATCTTATCCGTACCCATACCACGGTAGTTAACCATTATCGCGATCTGCAAAGTATCGCCGACTATCCGGTAAAAGTACGCAAGCTCATTCGCCGCTTACGTCGAATTCGTATCGATAAACTTATCAGCCGCATTCTGTAACACCCGGCCCCGTCATTTGATGGGGCTTTTTTTCAGGTTCCTCTATGATGCGATGCTTAATATTGACGAGTGTACTGTGTTTAACCGGGTGTGCGCACATGGCAAATGACCAATGGAGCGGGCAGGATAAAGCACAGCATTTTATTGCTTCTGCCATGCTCTCCGCTGCGGGCAACGAGTATGCACAACATCAGGGAATTAGTCGCGATCGTAGTGCCGTTTATGGCCTGATGTTTTCTGTTAGCCTTGGCGCATCAAAAGAGTTTTGGGACAGCCGCCCGGCAGGAAGCGGCTGGAGCTGGAAAGATTTTGCCTGGGATGTTGCAGGCGCTACCACGGGTTACGCCGTCTGGCAGCTAGCCAATCACTAAAGACGAATACCTTTACCTTTCCGGTGTAGCATCAACGAAACGATAAATGCCAGTGCGCAAAACGCAGTGACATACCAAAAGAAGGCCGTCTCGATACCTGCCGATTTCAGCGACAGCGCAACGTACTCAGCCGACCCGCCGAATAACGCATTGGCAACGGCGTAAGATAAGCCCACGCCCAGCGCACGGACCTGTGCCGGGAACATTTCGGCTTTCAGGATACCGCTTATTGATGTATAGAAACTCACGATGAGCAGTGCCGTCATCACTAATGCAAAGGCGGCATAGGGTGATGAGACATACTGTAGCGCACTTAAAATAGGTAGCGTGAAGAGCGTCCCCAGCCCACCAAAACAGAGCATGGAAGCACGGCGACCAATGCGATCGGATAAGGCACCTATCACGGGCTGAATAAGCATAAAAACAAATAACGCCACGGTCATCACAATGCTGGCCACATTGGCATGCATACCGGTCGTGTTAACCAGATATTTTTGCATATATGTCGTGAAGGTGTAGAAGCTCAGTGAACCGCCTGCGGTAAAGCCGAGCACCATCACAAACGCCCGGCGATTACGCCATAACCCTTTAAGCGACCCAGCCTCTTTTAATACTCGTACCTCTTTTTTCGATGTTTCATCCAGTTGACGACGCAACCAGAGCGCGACTACAGCCAGTGCGGCGCCAATTGCAAAGGGAATACGCCAGCCCCATGTACGTAACTCAGCATCATCAAGGATCTGCTGAAGAACAACGACCACGAGAAGCGCCAGCAATTGACCCCCAATCAAAGTTACGTACTGGAAAGAGGCATAAAACCCTTTACGTCCTTCAACGGCAATCTCACTCATATAAGTTGCACTGGTGCCGTATTCGCCACCCACAGATAACCCCTGGAACAGTCTTGCCAGTAATAACAATGCCGGGGCCCACGTACCAATGCTTTCATAGCCCGGTAAGCAAGCGATCACCAGAGATCCCAGACACATCATGCATACTGATATCAACATCGACGTTTTGCGCCCATGCCTATCAGCAATACGCCCAAACAGCCAGCCGCCAATCGGACGCATGAGAAATCCGGCGGCGAAAATGCCTGCCGTCTGAAGTAGCTGGGTCGTTGTATTTCCGGCAGGGAAAAAGATGTGAGCAAAGTAGAGCGAACAGAATGAATAAACATAGAAATCAAACCACTCCACCAGATTTCCCGATGACGCACCAACGATTGCCCACACTCTGCGACGTACATCGGTCAAATCGGTTGTTTTATGCTCAGGACGAGTGGTGACATCTGCCATATTTCCCCCTTTGATTGGACATCTTCGATTTTTTATATAAATCAGATTACGCCGGGGTAAAAAGTTAATACAGTGTTAATGATTTGCCTGCTATCATTTCAGAATGTTAGCCTAAGAATGCGCTTATCCCCAGCGTGTGATATGTTCGCGCTTGCGTCGGAGATAATCTTTATCCTGGCGGATCTTATCCCACCATTTTTTAAAGATCGCCGCTGCGGCTGCTTTTACCGGGTCATTTCCTCTTTGCTGAATGCTACCGTCCTCAGCATACTTTTTACCCCCTTTATAGTTGGCGTAACGCCGGGCGCGGGTATATCCCATTTGTATAAATTTGCGGGCCATATCCATGCCAACAAAGTCATTTTGTTGTCGATAGGTTTCGAATAATTGGTAAATTTTTTCAGCTGATGTTGTAGCGGACTCAGGATCTTTGTAACGCCACCAGGGAAGGATTTCACTCTTATAGGGCTCAACCAGCAAAACGCCTTGTTCACCACGTCCCACCTGATAGCGCTCAGGATGATCACGAAAATTAATGCTGGCGAAATCTTGCTGGTAATTGAAGGAATGGCTGGTCAACTATCGTCTCCTTAAACATCTCGAATGGATAAGGATAGGCTATTTAAAAGGCAATGCTATGCAGGCTGGAGAGACGGAAAGTTGTCGAAAATCGTTTTCAGGAGATAAAAACGCAAAAAGCCCATCCTGGAGGATGGGCTTTTTACTTGTTTGATGCCTGGCAGTTCCCTACTCTCACATGGGGAGACCCCACACTACCATCGGCGCTACGGCGTTTCACTTCT
>NZ_JBEPNI010000010.1:0-136962 GCF_040546205.1 Citrobacter sp. UYEF32
AGACTTGGTATTCATTTAGTGTCCGAAGACATTAAGAATCCATGTCACTTTGAGTGCCCACACAGATTGTCTGATAAATTGTTAAAGAGCAGTGCCGCTTCGTTTTTCGCTGCGGCGCGGGGTGTGCATATTACGCTTTCCCGCTGCAGAGTCAAGTGTTTATTTTCACTTTTCTCTGCGGAGTTCTCACCGGCATTCGCCTGAGAACCCCGCTGACCCGGCGGCTTGTTTGCCGTTGTTCCGTGTCAGTGGAGGCGCATTATAGGGAGTTCTCAGGAAGTGACAAGCCCTAATTTTAAAAAACTTTTCAACCGTCTCTTTTTTGCTCAAAAGGCCACTAAAGCGCGAGTTTTTCGAGCGTCCCGAAGCCATAGCGCTGTAAAACGGGCAATAAAAGAACAGTTTCAGGTGTGACGGCCATGCAATACGCCAGATTTGCATCTGCTGATTTAGCCTCAGGCGCCTCATGCTCAAGCAACCAGGCCGTACGACGCGCTATAGCCGCCCCCGAATCCACCAGCCGCGTTCCCTCCGGAAGCACCTGCAACAGCTCATGCTGCAATAAAGGGAAATGCGTACATCCAAGCACCACGGTATCCGGCGGCTCAGGCATCCGCAGCCACGGGCGTAAAATGCGTTTGAGTTCGTCCAACGGAACGGGCTTACCGTGCAGCTTCGCTTCCGCAAGCTCAACCATCTCCGCTGAACCCAGCAATTCAATTTTGCATTCGTTAGCGAAGCGCTTAATGAGTTCGTGGGTATAAGGACGCTTTACGGTTGCACGTGTGGCCAGTAACCCCACCACACCATTCGCCGTTAAGCGTGCAGCGGGTTTGATCGCGGGAACCACCCCAACAACCGGGAAAGCGAATTTCTCACGTAGCGCAGGTAAAGAAACGGTGCTGGCGGTATTACAGGCAATGACGGCAAGCGCCAGGGGATATTGAGCCTGAACGGCAGTGACGATTTCGACAACACGTTCGACAATGAACTCTTCGCTCTTTTCACCATAAGGAAAGGCGACATTATCGAACGCGTAAATGTAATGCAGGTCCGGCAGGAGATGCCGGACCTCATCATAAACAGATAACCCACCTACGCCAGAATCAAACACCAGCACGGTGGGCCGCAGTTTAGAAGGTGTAGCTGCCAGACAAGGTGTATTCTCGTCCTGCAGTTTGGTAGCCATAAGCTGTCTCGTAATCTTTATCGAACAGGTTAGCTATTTTACCACGAACTGTCAGATGTGAGGTCATCGGATATGACAATCCAATGTCCCAGACGCTTACACCGCCCAGCTTAACGGTATGGGAGGTATAGGTAGTTGCGTCATAGGCGTTGTCATAGCGTTGCCCCAGATATTGATACGCCACATTCCAGCCAAGGTCATAAATCTGCCCGGTCAGTTCATACTTAACCTGCTGCTTCGCACGGCGAGCAAGCACCTTATTGGTTTCGTCATCACGCGGATCGATATATTGCAGCGTCAAATGGTGATCGACAGGACCTGTTGTCACGTTTCCGGTCCACTCCAGGCCTTTGATCGTTGCCGATTTTACGTTGTAATAAGCGCTGTTATCGTAATCAATCAGGTTATTGATTTCATAACGATACGTAGACAGACGCCAGTCCAGCGGCCCCGTCAGGCCTTCAAGCCCTGCTTCCCATTGCTTCGACTCTTCCGGTTTCAGATTCGGGTTGGAAGCAATGCCAAACCGCTCCGCGCCAAACTGCTGCCCAAGCGATGGCGCCAGGAATCCGGTCCCATAAGAAAGCGTCACTCGGTAATCATCAACGAACTCCCAACCCGCTGCTGTCTGCCAGGTACCATGCCAACCGAACTGCTCGTCATGGTCTTCACGCCCGGACGCTTCCAGGGTTACTTTGTCTATTTGCTGCTGGCCGGTCAAATAGAGTCCGGTGGTGTCGCGCTTATAGATATCCGTACTGGATGTGCCGCTGGATTGCAGTTTCTCTTGTTTCCAGTCAACGCCACCGCTAACGGAACCATGTCCCACCTCGACGTTGTTACCCCACTGGATGTACCGCTGTTCCATATTGTCCAGGCTTGCGCTCGCTGCATAGCGACCATCTTGCGCATTGTAATTATAATTTTTAAGGTGCTGATAATTGGCAATCAGCTGAGATGAGTAGATGCCGGAATGATAATTGAGGCCTGTATCCCATGATTGGGTATAGTTCTGGCTTTCATCGCCACCACCTGCGTAACCACCACTGCCCTGGTCATAGTCAGTATTGGAGCTGTAGCCATAGCCACGGAAGAAACCTGAGACGCTATCGTTAAACTTATGCTGAACACCGCCCCAGAACAGTTTATTGCGATAACCGTCGCGATCGCTGTCATCCGCGTAGGTTGAATCCGGCTGAACGTTGAAACCTTTGGTCGTCTGATACGCACCAGCAGCAGTGACCATCGTATCGCCAAAGCGTTGATTTATCGCGCCGTCATAGTTCTGGTAACCGTTGGTCCCCATCCCTGCGTTAATCTGCGCGCGCTCATCGTCACTCATCGTAATGATGTTAACCACGCCGCCGATGGCACCGGATCCATAAACCGCAGAGCGTGGCCCACGGATGTATTCAATACGTTGTACCAGCGAGACCGGGATCTGACCAATATCGATTGCATTGCCAATACCGGCACGCGCCATCGGTACACCGTCAATCAGCACCAGTACATGACGCGCTTCGGTACCGCGAACAAAAAGAGAGGAGCTCTGCCCTATTCCACCGTACTGGGCAATGTCCACCCCCGGCAGACGACGCATCACATCGTTAAGATCTTTTGACTGCCAGCGTTGAATATCTTCACGCGTCACCACATCGGTGGGCGCCAGTACGGTATTCACCGGTTGTTGAAAACGGTTTGCTGTTACCACCAGAGTGTCCGGGTTGCCATCCTGCGCCCAGCCGGAAAAAGCTGTGACGGAGAGCGCCGTCAGCAGCGAAGCTTTTTTAATCATTGTGAGAGCATCCACAAAATAATAAGGATGCCGCAGGTGTCATCAATAGCTCGCGATGATGGCACCAAATGCGACGTAATTCCGGCAGGTCTTCGGGCTAGGAGGTACAACAAGATGATGACTTCCCACATATATATGCAGTGTCTGCTTTCGCTATCATCCCACACATCCTTACCGCTGCGCGTCAGCTCCAGATTTACACTGGATTCCCTTTTAACTCACAGGACCGGAACAAGGATGCTACATTCAGAAACATATAGATGTCCAGACTGCTATGCCAGGAAGCGAAAAAACATCCGGGACTGGACATCCCCTGAGCAATCCCTACAATCCCCGCGTTATTCTTAATCATTCAGGAAACACAATGACACCCGAACACCTGCCAACAGAACAGTACGAAGCCCAGTTGGCTGAGAAAGTCGTACGTCTGCAAGCCATGATGACGCCTTTTTCCGCGCCCGTTCCGGAGGTGTTCCGCTCACCGGTCAGCCATTACCGCATGCGCGCCGAATTCCGTATCTGGCACGACGGTGACGATCTCTACCACATTATCTTTGATCAACAGACGAAAAGCCGAATCCGTGTCGATAGCTTCCCGGCGGCAAGCGAGCTGATTAATCAGTTAATGAAAGAGCTGATGGAAGGCCTGCGCGGCAATAAGGTGCTGCGCCACAAGCTATTCCAGATTGATTACCTGACCACCATGAGCAACCAGGCCGTTGTCTCCCTGCTGTATCACAAAAAGCTGGATGACGAATGGCGTGAAGAGGCTACACGTCTGCGTGATGCTTTACGTGCTAAAAACCTGAATGTGCATCTGATCGGGCGCGCCACCAAAACTAAAATCGAGCTGGATCAGGATTATATCGACGAGCGTCTGCCGGTCGCCGGGAAAGAGATGATTTATCGCCAGGTTGAAAACAGCTTCACACAACCTAACGCGGCGATGAATATTCAGATGCTGGAGTGGGCGCTGGGCGCGACGAAAGATTCAGCGGGCGATCTGCTGGAGCTCTACTGCGGCAACGGCAATTTCTCCCTGGCACTTGCACGTAATTTTGACCGCGTTCTGGCCACAGAAATCGCCAAGCCTTCGGTTGCGGCCGCGCAATACAATATCGCAGCGAATCATATCGATAACGTGCAAATCATTCGTATGTCGGCAGAAGAGTTTACCCAGGCAATGAACGGTGTACGTGACTTCAACCGCTTGCAGGGTATCGATTTGAAAGGCTATCAGTGCGAGACGATTTTTGTCGATCCGCCGCGCAGCGGACTGGACGTCGAGACAGAAAAGATGGTGCAGGCCTATCCGCGCATTCTTTATATCTCCTGTAACCCGCAGACGCTGTGTAAGAACCTGGAAACTCTGAGCCAGACGCACCGCGTTGAACGCCTTGCGCTGTTCGATCAGTTCCCTTACACGCACCATATGGAGTGCGGCGTATTGCTCACGGCGAAGTAAAAAAAAGCGCATCAGCTCAAGGGCCGGATGCGCTTTATTTATTTGGATTACAGTTCCGACTTACGGTTACGCATACGATAACCAATCCAGAAAACCAGGATCACGGACAATACCGCAGGCAGGAAATTAGAGCCGATAGCCGGATATTCCGCTCGTACCACGGTGCTGTAAAGTAACACGCCCAGAATAAAGCAAGCCGCTGCCAGCCCCGGTAACCCGACCGGCATGGTTCGGTTTTGATAACGCTGATGCAGGCAATACACCGTGAGCACCAGTGAGATAATCGGGAAAACGGAGAAAGGCACGATCGAGCTAAAAATCGCTGCAAATGCGCCGTTAATCGATAAGCCAGCGATCAGTGCCAGCAACAACGTACCTTTATCCTGGACAGATTGTTTCATTACTTATCCTTCACTCGTCGGTTTGATGCGCCATTTTTTCTTGTTCACGGCGATACCAGTAATACGCACCTTTGGAGATCATCCTCAGTTGCAATACCAGTCGCTCTTCTAATTGCCTGCGTTGCTCAACGCCGATATCCAGTGCTTCGGCACCCGCGCTGAAAACAATAGTGACCATTGCCTCGGCCTGCGCTTCGGTGAACGCACGCGGCATATGGTTTTCGAGTTCAAGATAATCGGCAAGTTCCGCAATAAAGTGCTGGATTTCACGTGCTACCGCAGCGCGGAATGCCGCTGAGGTGCCGGAACGTTCACGTAGCAGCAGACGAAATGCGTTCGGATTGTTGCCGATAAATTCCATAAAGGTCGAAACGGACGTTCGAATAACGCTGCCGCCTTTTGCGATACGCTGTCGCGCCTGACGCATCAACTGGCGCAGCATTAAGCCGCTCTCATCGACCATAGTCAGGCCAAGCTCATCCACATCGCGGAAATGGCGATAAAAGGACGTCGGGGCGATGCCCGCTTCACGCGCAACTTCGCGCAAACTCAGGCTGGCAAAACTACGCTCAGCGCTAAGCTGGCTAAATGCCGCCTCCACCAGCGAACGCCGGGTTTTTTCTTTTTGTTGCGCTCTAACGCCCATCACGATGCTTGAATCCCTCCGCAGACCTGCTGGCACTATACCAGAGAATAAAACTAATCGGATTGTACTGGATTGTGAATGATTGTTTACGAGCTCTTTCTGCTTTGCTGCATGAAAAAAGCACAACGATAATTGGGTTATGCCGCTAACGATGTTACTATTATGTTGTTTTTATGTATAAGAACAGGTAAGCCCTCCCATGCCACATTCCTACGATTACGACGCAATAGTTATAGGCTCCGGTCCCGGCGGCGAAGGCGCTGCTATGGGGCTGGTTAAACAAGGTGCCCGGATAGCGGTGATTGAGCGCTATCACAACGTGGGCGGAGGATGTACCCACTGGGGAACCATCCCCTCGAAAGCCCTTCGCCACGCGGTCAGCCGTATTATCGAATTTAACCAAAACCCTTTATATAGCGACCACACCCGCCTTCTTCGTTCCTCTTTCGCCGACATTCTCAACCATGCGGATAGCGTGATTAACCAACAAACGCAGATGCGGCAAGGCTTTTATGAGCGTAATCGCTGCGAGATCTTGCAGGGTAACGCCCATTTTATTGACCCACACACAGTTTCGCTGGAGTGTCCGGACGGCTCAGTAGAAACCCTCACCGCCGAGAAGTTCGTGATAGCCTGTGGCTCCCGCCCCTATCGCCCGGCCGATGTGGACTTCTCTCATCCGCGCATTTACGACAGCGACTCGATTCTGAATATGCACCATGAACCTCGCCACGTAATTATCTACGGTGCGGGGGTGATCGGCTGCGAATATGCTTCGATCTTCCGGGGAATGAATGTCAAAGTTGATCTGATCAACACCCGCGATCGCCTGCTGGCTTTCCTCGATCAGGAAATGTCGGACTCCCTTTCCTACCACTTCTGGAACAGTGGCGTCGTTATCCGCCATAACGAAGAGTACGAGCAGATCGAGGGAATGGATGATGGTGTGATTATGCACCTGAAATCGGGCAAGAAAGTGAAAGCAGACTGCCTGCTCTATGCGAACGGACGCACCGGTAACACCGACAGTTTACAACTGGAAAATATTGGTCTGGATGCTGATGGTCGTGGTCAGTTGAAAGTCAACAGTATGTACCAGACAGCGTTGCCGCATATTTATGCGGTGGGTGATGTGATCGGTTATCCAAGCCTTGCCTCAGCAGCGTATGATCAGGGGCGTATTGCCGCACAGGCGATGGTGAAAGGCGAAGCGACAGCGCACCTGGTTGAAGACATTCCAACCGGCATTTACACCATTCCGGAAATTAGCTCTGTGGGCAAAACCGAGCAGCAGCTAACGGCAATGAAAGTACCTTATGAAGTGGGCCGGGCACAGTTTAAGCATCTGGCGCGCGCGCAGATTGTGGGTATGAACGTTGGCACGCTGAAAATCCTGTTCCATCGCGAAACCAAAGAGATTTTAGGGATTCACTGCTTTGGGGAACGCGCGGCCGAAATCATTCATATCGGCCAGGCGATTATGGAGCAGAAAGGTGGCGGTAACACGATCGAGTACTTTGTTAATACCACCTTTAACTACCCGACCATGGCGGAAGCCTATCGGGTAGCTGCGCTAAATGGCTTAAACCGCCTGTTTTAACGCACTGTCGAAATGGCCATCCATCGCACCACGGATGGCCTCTGCCAGCTGCTCATAGCGGCTACGCAGCGGTGAACCCGGACGATAGACCAGACCAATAGTACGACGCGGCTCCGGTTTAATACAGGGCAGATACACCACACCATCCCGCACACGCTCACGCGGTACCGCCAGCGCCGGTAGCAACGTAATACCGCTGCCCGCAGCCACCATATTACGCAGTGTCTCCAGACTGGTCGCCCGGAAGTGAGTGTCTTCATCTGCACCCGCTTCAAAGCAGAAGCCCATCGCCTGATCGCGCAGGCAGTGTCCATCTTCCAGCATCAGCAGCTTTTCACCCGCCAGATCGGACATCGGGACGCGGTCGCGATTCGCCCAGGGGTGGTCCTGATAAATCGCCAACATCATGGGTTCGTCGAAAAGCGGCACCTCAATAAAGGCTTCACTCTCTTTCACCAACGCCAGGATTGCACAATCGAGCTTGCCGCTGTCCAGTTGCGCCAGAAGCTGATGCGTCTGCGCCTCATGCAGATACATTTCCAGTTTCGGGAATGTCTGATGCAGCATAGGGATAATATGCGGAAGCAGATAGGGTCCAACGGTAGGGATTAAGCCAATATGCAGCGGGCCGGACATCGTCTCCCCCTGCTGGCTTGCCATCTCCTTGAGCACTTTGACCTCACGCAGCACGGTACGTGCCTGATCCACCAGCAGCAAACCGGCCTGAGTGAACAAGACTTTGCGGCTGGTACGCTCCAGCAGCATAACGCCAAGCTCGTCTTCCAGTTTACGAATTTGCCCGCTCAGTGTTGGCTGGCTGACGTGGCAGGAATCCGCTGCGCGGCGAAAATGGCGGTGTTCGGCTAACGCCACCAGATATTCAAGATCACGAATATTCATTATTCATCCTCCGTCGCCACGATAGTTCATGGCGATAGATAGAATAGCAACGAACGATTATCCCTATCAAGCATTCTGTTCAATAATTAGCTCAAGAAACGCAGCGGGAGACATTACCCTTGATGCCACTGCAACCTTCTCTCTGAACAACTAAAGCCAACGTGAACATTTGCGGACCCCGTGGTCCGCTTTTTTTTTGCGTAAAAAAGCCCGGGATAAAAGCAAAATGGCAACCGAAGTTGCCATTTTTAGTGTTTGCTCCCTTTCCCTGTGGGAGAGGGCCGGGGTGAGGGCACCAGCCCGCACAAATCAAACTAAACGATTTTTCGCATCCGCAATGGCCTGAGCAACCTGTTTCGGTGACACACCGCCTTTTGCGGCGCGTTTGTCCAGGCAAGATTGCAGCGACAAAATCGGATAGACATCATCGGCAATCACCGCGCTAAACTTCTGCAAATCCGCCAGCGCCAGCTCTTCCAGCGGTTTGCCCTGACCGATTGCTTCCACTACTGCTTCACCAACAATATGGTGCGCCTCACGGAATGGCACGCCTTTGGCAACCAGATAATCTGCCAGCTCAGTCGCGTTCGCATAACCCTGCTGTGCCGCCTCCTGGCAACGCGGACGTTTCACCTGAATGCCATCCAGCACCAGCGCCGCCATGTGCAGACAGTCAAGCCAGGTATCGAGCGCATCGAACAGCCCTTCTTTATCTTCCTGCATATCTTTGTTGTAGGCCAGCGGCAGACCTTTCAGGGTCATCATCATGCCGGTCAAGGCGCCTTGCACACGGCCACATTTACCGCGGATCAGCTCCAGCGCATCCGGGTTTTTCTTCTGCGGCATCAGGGAGGAGCCGGAAGTAACGCGATCGGACAGTTCAACAAACCCGGCTTCACCGGTGTTGAAGAAAATCAGGTCTTCGGCGAAACGGGAGAGATGGACCATACCAATAGAGGCGTCGGAGAGCAGTTCCAGCACGTGGTCACGGTCAGAAACGGTGTCCAGGCTGTTGCGGGTCGCGGACGCAAAGCCCAGCCAGCCTGCCAACTGCTCACGATCGATTTCATAAGCAGTGCCTGCAAGCGCGCCGCAGCCCAGCGGACTCACATCGAGGCGCTTAAGCGTATCCTGCAGGCGGCTTTCATCACGCGCCAGCATTTCTACATAAGCCAGGCACCAGTGGGCAAAAGTGACCGGCTGCGCACGTTGCAGGTGGGTGTAACCCGGCATGACTGCATCCTGGTTATTTTCCGCGGTTTCCACCAGTGCGCTCTGCAACTGACGATTTGCGGTCAGCAGCTCAGCCACCGTGTCTTTACACCACAGTTTGAGGTCGGTCGCGACCTGATCGTTACGACTACGCCCGGTGTGCAGCTTTTTACCCAACTGGCCGACTTTATCGATCAGTTTACCTTCCACCCAGCTATGGATATCTTCGGCATCACTTTCGAGGATCTGCTGCGGATTCGCGCGCACTTCTTCGAGCAGGATATTCAGCGCCTCTTCCAGTTGTCGCTGCTCATCGTTGGTTAGTACACCCACGGTGACCAACGCTTTGGACCAGGCCACAGAGCCAACGATATCCTGCTCCGCCAGGCGATAGTCAAAGCGCAAAGAGTCGTTGAACTGTTTGAACCGTTGATCTGCTGCCTGAGTAAAACGCCCACCCCAAAGTGCCATAACATGCTTCCTTAAATTCGTTTAGTGTTGCCTGTCTCTCACCCTCTCCTCTCAGGAGAGGGTTCAGGGAAAATTTTAAGCCAGAATACGTGTGCCGATCGGTGTACCGTTAAACAGCGCCGGTAGCTGATCTGCATGCCGCCAGGAGGCGATATCCACCGGGCGATTCAAAGTACGCGCAGCATCCAGCGCCGCATTCACTTTCACAATCATGCCATCGGTGATGATGCCCTGGGCGATTAACTGCTCCGCTTTCGCCGCCGTCATCTCGGCAATACGCTGGCCTTTACCATCCAGAATACCGCTCACATCAGAGAGCAGAATCAGGTCTGCGCCCAGCGTTGACGCCAGTGCCGTCGCCGCCTGATCTGCGTTGACGTTCATCAGTTCGCCTTCATCCGTCACGCCGATAGAGCTGATCACTGGCAGGAAACCACCCTCCAGCAGCGTGTTAATCAGTTTCGGTGAACCCGGTTGTGCCAGGCCGACATGACCCAGTTCTTCATCCAGTTTCGTCACTTTCACGCTGTCACCGTCGCCAAGATACAGGCCGACAGAGGCAATCTGATGTTTCTTCGCCCAGGCCAGCAAGGTTTTGTTCGCCGTCCCCGCCAGTGCGCCAGTGATAATGTCGATTTGATCGGCCGGGGTCACGCGCAGACCATTTTTCTTTTTCACCGGCAGGTTGAGCTGTTTCATCAGCTCATCCACCACACAGCCGCCGCCGTGGACAATCACCAGCGGGCGCTGGTGCGACTCGCGGTAATTCACCAGCGCGGTAAACAGACGCTCCAGCGCTTCTTCACTATCCAGCAGTACGCCGCCGAGTTTAATAATTAATGGATTCATCATCAGGCCTGCACTCAATTAGATAAGAGACTGGGTTTCAGCGTAGCCGAAACGAATATTGGCACACTGCACTGCTTGCGCAGCCGCACCTTTTAATAAGTTATCTTCGGTGGCCACGACAATCAGGTGTTGGTCCTTCACGGCAAAACCAATATCACAGAACGGCAGGCCAACCACATTTTTCAGCGCCGGAACGCCTTTGTCGTACAGGCGCACCAGCGGTTTATCGCCATAAGCCTGTTGGAAAATCTCCGCGATCTGCGCCTGTGTTACGCCAGGGTTCAGACGGCAGGTAATGGTTTCCAGAATGCCGCGCGGGAAATTGCCCAGATGCGGGGTAAAAATAACCTCAGCACCCAGATGAGTAGTGATTTCCGGGTGATGGCGATGATTGAACACGCCATACGGCTGCAGACTGACTTCACAGAAACTGTTCGAGATAGCAGCTTTACGCCCTGCGCCACTCACGCCGCTGGTCGCATTAATGACCGGCCACTGGTTGAGATCCAGCACGCCCGCATCAATCAGCGGTTTAAGGGAGAGTTGCGCTGCCGTTGGGTAGCAGCCCGGCACGGCTATCAGATTCGCCTCTTTCAGCGCATCCGCACTCCACTCCGCCAGGCCATACACTGCCTGCGCGAGCAGGTCCGGATGCTTATGAGTGAAGCCATAGAATTTTTCATAAAACGCGGGATCGTTAACACGAAACGCACCAGACAGGTCAAAAACCACGCAGCCCGCTGCGAGGAATTGCGGCGCCAGGTCGTGGCTCACTTCATGCGCCGTCGCCAGAAACACGACATCCACACCTTGAGTGAACTCACTGATATCCGACATCGGCTGCAACGGCAGGTCGACAATGCCTTTCAACTGCGGATGTAAATCAGAGACCAATTTTCCTGCATCATTACTTTGCGCTGAAACCGTCAAAGCGGTTATGTTCATATGAGGATGGCGATTTACATAGGTCACTAGCTCTGCGCCGGCGTAACCGCTGGCACCCACAATTAATGTGTTCAACATCGGGGCAGTCTACCTTCTTAGTACGTCATGTTTGCCAGGGAGTGATTCGGCATCAATCCCACGTCGCGCTGTAAAGGCGCCGGATGGGTTCCTTTACGCTCAGCATTAATGTATTTTTATTCACTATTAATGCATGAATATTGATACTATCACGAACTCAGGTATGTCAACAATGAAAATGAATTTGCCACCATTTATCGAGATTTACCGCGCCCTGATTGGCACTCCGTCTATCAGCGCAACGGAAGAAGCCCTTGATCAAAGCAATGCTTCTTTAATCAATCTGCTTGCTGGATGGTTTGGCGACCTCGGGTTCAAGGTTGAAGTGCAACCCGTCCCCGGCACACGCAACAAGTTTAATCTATTAGCCAGCATCGGTGAGGGTGCAGGCGGCCTTCTGTTGACCGGCCATACCGATACCGTTCCCTTTGATGATGGTCGCTGGACGCGCGATCCGTTCACCCTGACCGAGCATGATAATAAGCTCTACGGCCTGGGTACTGCCGACATGAAAGGCTTCTTCGCCTTCATTCTTGATGCGTTGCGTGATGTTGATGTGACGAAACTGAAAAAACCGCTCTACATTCTGGCGACTGCCGATGAAGAGACCAGCATGGCAGGCGCGCGTTACTTTGCCGAAAATACACAGTTGCGACCGGATTGCGCCATCATCGGCGAGCCGACCTCACTGCAACCGGTCCGCGCGCATAAAGGCCATATCTCCAGCGCCATTCGCATACTGGGGCAATCGGGCCACTCAAGCGATCCCGCACGCGGGGTGAACGCCATTGAACTGATGCATGATGCCATCGGCCATATTCTGCAACTGCGCGACAATCTGAAAGAGCGTTTCCACTACGATGCGTTCACCGTGCCCTATCCGACACTGAACCTCGGCAGCATCCACGGCGGTGACGCCTCCAACCGTATTTGCGCCTGCTGTGAATTGCATATGGACATCCGCCCGCTTCCGGGTATGACTCTCGACGATCTGAACGGCCTGCTCAATGATGCGCTCGAACCAGTAAGCAGCCGCTGGCCAGGTCGCCTGACGGTTTCTGAACTTCATCCGCCGATCCCGGGTTACGAATGCCCGCAGGACCATCAACTAGTCGATGTGGTCGAAAAACTGTTGGGTGTAGAAACAGAAGTGGTGAACTACTGCACCGAAGCGCCGTTTATCCAGAGGCTGTGCCCGACGTTGGTGTTGGGGCCAGGATCAATCAATCAGGCTCATCAGCCCGATGAATATCTTGAGACCCGCTTTATTAAACCCACCCGTGAGTTAATTACACAGGTGGTTCATCACTTCTGCTGGCATTGATTTGTCACCACCTCACTCCGATTAACCACATTCGGAGTGAGGATAAAATAGAGTGACGTTGTTCACAATTCCATAAGCAACGCTTATTAGCCGGGAAGCGAATTAAATTTCGTAAATTCACGCCATTTATTCGTTTGCTGAACCGATTTCGCCGCAATTGACGTCGTGGGTTTTACGTGGCTTTATAAAAGGCGGTGTCTGATATCTATCCGTTTCACGTTGCAGGACGGTGGATATAACAAAATAAAATGAGATGGGGTGTCTGGGTTAACATGAACGAACAATATTCCGCTTTGCGTAGTAATGTCAGTATGCTCGGCAAGCTGCTGGGGGATACCATCAAGGATGCGTTGGGAGAGAACATTCTTGATAAGGTCGAAACAATCCGTAAGCTGTCCAAATCTTCACGTGCTGGTAATGAAGCGAGTCGTCAGGAGCTGCTCAATACGCTGCAAAACCTGTCCAATGATGAACTGTTGCCGGTTGCCCGCGCATTCAGCCAGTTTCTGAACCTTGCCAACACCGCTGAGCAATACCACAGCATTTCGCCAAAAGGCGAAGCTGCAAGCAACCCGGAAGTGATTGCTCGTACTCTGCGTAAACTGAAAGACCAACCCGATCTCAACGAAGCGACCATCAAGCAAGCCGTCGAATCGCTGTCGCTGGAGCTGGTGCTGACCGCCCACCCGACAGAGATCACCCGCCGTACGCTGATCCATAAAATGGTGGAAGTGAACAACTGCTTAAAGCAGTTAGATAATACCGATATCGCCGATTATGAGCGCCATCAACTGATGCGCCGTCTGCGCCAGCTTATTGCGCAGTCCTGGCATACCGATGAAATCCGTAAACACCGTCCCAGCCCGGTCGACGAAGCCAAATGGGGCTTTGCGGTGGTGGAAAACAGCCTGTGGGAAGGTGTGCCTAACTATCTTCGCGAGCTCAATGAACAGCTTGAAGAGAACCTGAATTACAAGTTACCGGTCGATTTCGTACCGGTACGCTTTACTTCCTGGATGGGCGGCGACCGCGACGGCAACCCGAACGTCACCGCAGACATTACCCGTCACGTCCTGTTGCTGAGCCGCTGGAAGGCGACCGACCTGTTCCTGAAAGATATTCAGTTGCTGATCTCTGAGCTCTCGATGGTCGAATGTACCGACGAGCTTCGCGAGCTGGCCGGTGCTGAAGGCGCGCAGGAACCGTATCGTTACCTGATGAAAAAACTGCGCGGCCAGTTGATGGCAACGCAGGCCTGGCTGGAAGCGCGCCTGAAAGGCCAACGACTGCCGAAACCAGAAGGTCTGCTGAGCCAGAACGAACAGCTATGGGAACCGCTATATGCCTGTTACAAATCGCTGCAGGCATGCGGCATGGGCATCATCGCTAATGGCGAACTGCTCGATACCCTGCGCCGCGTGAAATGTTTTGGCGTGCCGCTGGTGCGTATTGATGTTCGTCAGGAGAGCACCCGCCACACCGAAGCGCTGGGCGAGCTGACCCGTTACCTGGGTATCGGCGATTATGAAAGCTGGTCCGAAGCCGATAAACAGGCTTTCCTGATCCGCGAACTGAACTCCAAGCGTCCTCTGCTACCGCGTAACTGGGAGCCGAGCAATGAAACCCTTGAGGTTCTCCGGACCTGCAAAGCGATCGTTGATGCCCCGAAAGGATCGGTAGCCGCCTACGTGATCTCCATGGCGAAGACCCCATCCGACGTGCTGGGTGTTCACCTGCTGCTGAAAGAAGCCGGTATCGACTATGCCCTGCCGGTTGCACCGCTGTTTGAAACCCTTGACGACCTGAATAATGCCAACGATGTGATGACCCAGTTGCTGAACATCGACTGGTATCGCGGCTTTATTCAGGGCAAACAGATGGTCATGATTGGCTATTCCGACTCCGCAAAAGACGCGGGCGTGATGGCCGCATCCTGGGCGCAATATCAGGCACAGGATGCGCTTATCAAAACCTGCGAGAAAGCGGGCATTGAACTGACGCTGTTCCACGGCCGTGGCGGCTCGATTGGTCGTGGCGGTGCCCCGGCCCATGCGGCACTGCTGTCACAACCGCCGGGAAGCCTGAAAGGCGGCCTGCGCGTGACCGAACAGGGCGAGATGATCCGCTTCAAATACGGTCTGCCGGAAGTGACCATCAGCAGCCTGTCGCTGTACACCAGCGCCATTCTGGAAGCCAACCTGCTGCCTCCGCCGGAGCCGAAAGAGTCCTGGTGTCACATCATGGACGAGCTGTCAGATATCTCCTGCGATCTGTATCGTGGCTACGTGCGTGAAAACAAAGACTTCGTGCCGTACTTCCGCTCTGCAACGCCAGAGCAGGAACTGGGCAAACTGCCGCTCGGTTCACGCCCGGCCAAGCGCCGTCCGACCGGCGGCGTAGAATCTCTGCGCGCCATTCCGTGGATTTTCGCCTGGACGCAAAACCGCCTGATGCTCCCGGCCTGGCTGGGTGCGGGCGCGGCACTGCAAAAAGTGGTAGAAGACGGCAAACAGAGCGAGCTGGAAGCCATGTGTCGCGACTGGCCGTTCTTCTCAACCCGTCTTGGTATGCTGGAAATGGTTTTCTCCAAAGCGGATCTGTGGCTGGCGGAATACTACGACCAGCGTCTGGTGAAACCAGAACTGTGGGCACTGGGCAGCGAGCTGCGTAAACTGCTCGAAGCCGATATCAACGTGGTTCTGGCGATCGCCAACGACTCCCATTTGATGGCCGACCTGCCGTGGATTGCCGAGTCTATTCAGCTTCGTAATATTTACACCGACCCGCTGAACGTGCTGCAGGCTGAGTTGCTGCATCGTTCCCGTAAAGCGGAAGAGGAAGGTAAAGAGCCGGATCGCCGTGTAGAGCAGGCGCTGATGGTCACCATCGCAGGCGTAGCGGCAGGTATGCGTAATACCGGTTAACCCTCACAGCCTGGCGTAAAAGGTCACACATTGTGTGGCCTTTTTTTATGCCGCCAGTTAAGGTTGAGCGGTTCGCGCGCACGGAAAAGGAAACCATGAATTACGATGTCAGCCATCTGCTTACCCGCCTGATTAGCGGCCAGACACCTCTGCGGTACATCTGTTTTGCTACCGCCACAGGTCCTGCACCCGCCTCAGCGTTACAGGTGGATTTCCCGCGTCTGGAAATTGTGCTGGAAGGAACGCTGACAGATATGGGCATCAATGGAGAGACGTCATTGATGAGCGAACAGGATGTGCTTTACATCCCCGCTGGCGGCTGGAACGCTCCGCAATGGCAGAAGCCTGTCACTATGCTGAGCGTACTGTTCGGTAAGCAACAACTCGGTTTCAGCGTCACTCACTGGGATGGCGCTGAGTTACATAACCTGGCCAAACAACACGTCGCGCGCCGGGGTCCTCGTATTGGTTCATTCCTTCTGCAAACCTTGCACGAGATGCAAATGCAGCCGAAAGAACAGCAAACCGCTCGCCTTATCGTCGCCAGCCTGCTGAGCCACTGCGCCGACCTGCTGGGCAGTCAGATTCAAACGGCCTCGCGTAGCCAGGCACTTTTCGAAGCCATTCGCGACTATATCGACGAAAATTACGCTATGCCGTTAACCCGTGAGTCGGTGGCGCAGGCGTTTTATATCTCGCCGAATTACCTCTCACACCTGTTTCAGAAAACGGGAGCCATCGGCTTTAACGAATACCTGAACCATACGCGGCTGGAACATGCCAAAACGCTGCTGAAGGGTTACGATCTGAAGGTCAAAGAGGTGGCTCACACCTGTGGGTTTGTCGACAGCAACTACTTCTGCCGTCTGTTTCGGAAAAATACGGAACGTTCGCCGTCAGAGTATCGTCGGCAGTATCACAGCCAGTTGACGGAAAAGAAGACTACTCCAGAATAAGATGGGTATGCTGCGGCGCTGAAAGAAGTTTACGCACCGCGCTCATCACCCGCTGAGGTTCCCGCAAAAAAGCGCTAATGCCCGACTGGACGTAGCGGCTTTGGGTAAATCGTTCCACGCCCGCCAGTTCAATATCGGTTATCAGCAATACTGCATCGGCGCGGCTGATATCCTCTTCCGTCAGGCGATTTTCAGTCCCCAGCGCCCCCTGGGTTTCAATCTTGATGATCCACTTCTCCTGCTGGCAGAGCTTTTCCAGCCGTTCAGCAGCCATATAGGTATGCGCCACGCCGCTCACGCAAGCGGTCACTGCCACCAGATATCGTACAGGTGCGACTGCCATGTTAACCCCCTATGGTTACCTGAAATCCGGCGCATTCCGCTATTTCACACAATGCCGCCACCTCTTGCGCCGACGGGGCAGGGACATCTTTCATCAACCACTGCTGCCCCAGCAGGCGATATTTCGGTTCGCCATACTGATGAAACGGTAGCAGGTGTACCTGCTCTATGCCTAATGATGTCAACAACGTCAGCGCGCGCTGTAAGTTCTCTGTGCTGAGGGTAAAGCCCGGAATCAACGGCAGACGGGGGATCACATGGATCCCCTCACTGACTAATAGCCGCAAATTCTCCAGCACGCGCGGCAGATTCATATTGACCACCTCACGCGCCTGAACGACATCCATTATTTTGAGATCGAACAATACCTCATCGCACGCCTTTGCCAGCGGCAACAGGCGGCTGGCCGGGGCATCACCTGCGGTTTCAATGGCGCACTGAATCCCCAACCGCCTCAGACGCTGTAAAAAACGGGTGGCGAAAGGCGCCTGCATCAGCACTTCACCGCCGGAGAGCGTCACCCCGCCGCCGGAGGTACGAAAGAAAATATCATCCTTCAGCACTTCGCGTTCCAGCTCATCCAGCGTGATATCGCGGCCAATACGCTCAAACGCGCCGGAAGGACATTCGTCGGCATCGCGCAGACAGGGCGCACAGTGCAGACATTTACTCTCCCGCCGCACCGTTTCAATGCGTGGAGAAAGAGATTCAGGATTGGCGCACCACGGGCAGGTATGCGGGCAGCCTTTAAAAAAGACCACCGTGCGAATCCCCTGTCCGTCATTCAGCGAATAACGCTGAATGTTGAAGATGCGTGCAACCTCATCGCTGCGCGGCTCCACGACCTCACAGCTGATGCGCGGTGCGGCGGATGATGTCATCCTGAATCTCCTTCGACAGCTCGACAAAGAAGGCGCTGTAGCCCGCCACGCGCACCACCAGCCCGGCGAAATCCTGCGGGCGTTGCTGCGCCTCCCGCAGCGTTTCGGCATTCACCACGTTAAACTGAATGTGTTGCAGCTTGAGTTGGGTAAACGCACGCAGGAAATCCGCCAGTTTGCGTAAGCCCGCCTCCCCTTCAAGGGTCGCAGGGGTAAACTTCACGTTCAGCAAGGTGCCGTTCGACAGCAGCGTGTTATCCAGTTTACTCACCGATTTCAGTACCGCCGTCGGCCCCTGCATATCCTGGCCCAGCATCGGCGACAGACCGCCATCCGCCAGCTGTTCCCCGGCGAAACGACCGTCCGGCGTCGCCCCCACTACCGAACCCAGCGGCACATGCGCGGAGACGGTGTAAGAACCCGGCGTAAACTGCCCGCCGCGCGGGTTCTGGTATTTCTCCACCTCTTTGCAGTAATGACGCAGCAGTTCAGCGCTGATGTTATCCACATCATCGATATCGTTACCGTATTTTTCGAAGCGGTTGATCAGCCTGGCGCGAACCTTCTCGCCTTCCGGGGTGGCGAAGTTGCCTTTTAATACCGACAGCAACGCGTCAAAACTTAAGCGCTGCTGCTCAAATACTAACCCATTCAGCGCATGCAGAGAGTCGCTCAGGTTGGCGATGCCAATGCCCTGCACACCGGAGAAATTATAGCGCGCGCCGCCATCGGTAATATCACGTCCCTTGTCCAGACAGTCGCTGATAAACGAAGAGAGCAGCGGCACCGGCGCCCAGTCGCGATGGCCGATATCGCAAATATTGCTGCCCTCCACCATCAGCGTGATGTAGTGGCTGATTTTGGCGCGAATATGCGCCAGCAGTTCTTCATACGTCAGCGCGCTGTTGCCTTCGTTTTCGTAGAGGCTGATTTCCATCACTTTCAACAGGTTGAACATGGCGATGTCGTGCAGGCCGTAGGTTCTGCCGGGAATCGACAGCTCCACGCAGCCCACCACCGCGTAATCACGCGCATCTTCCAGCGAAACGCCACGGTTCAGAAACGCAGGCACCACCACTTCATCATTAAAGATCTGCGGGATACCGGTGCCAAGGCGAATCGTCTCCGCCGTCTTCATCAGGAAGGGCGTATCAATCAGCGCGTTGGTGCGCACGCCAAGGTTCGGCTGCGGCAACTGTACGCTCTGATAAGCATCAAGGCAGAGAAACGAAAGTACATTCACCGCGCTGCGTCCATTCTCCGTCAGCCCGCCGAGCAGCGCGGTATACCCTGTCGGGAATCCGGCGAAATAGCGTGCGCTGCTGGTGGAACGCAGCAGCACGATGTCATTGCATTTCACCCACAGCGATTCAAGGATCTCTTTTAAGAATGCCGGATCTTCGCCCTGGGTCAGCGAGGCCTGATAAAACGGCAGCATATACTGGTCAAAACGTCCCAGCGAGAGCGAGCTGGCGTTGGATTCATACTGCAAAATGATATTCATGTACCAGAACAGTTGGCACGCCTGCCAGAAGGTCTGCGGCCTGTGCTGCATGTTATGGCGGGAGTTAGCGGCAATGGTCAGCAGTTCCTGACGGCGCTGTGCATCCGGGCAACTTTCCGCCATTTTCTCCGCCAGCAGAGCGTAACGCAGAATGTGCCGTTGCGATGCTTCAAGCAGCAACAGCGCGGCCTGATAAAAATGGTTATCCGGCTGCTGTTGGCAGTGCTGGCGCATCTGCGCCGCCAGTTCGCCCAGCCCGTGGTTCAGCAGGCGCGGGTAATCAATAATGATATGCCCCTGCCCTTTATCCGTCTGGTTAACGCTAAAAATCTGGGTGCTGACGGCGGCCTTCACCTCATCGGTCATCTGCCCGTTGATGAAATCTTTCATCGACCGTTTTTCCCAGTACGGGAACAGCACGTCGCGATAGAGGCGTTTATCCTCTTCACTGATATCAAAGCGATCCTGCGGACGCGTCGGGAACTGATCCAGTTCTTTAAGCAGCCAGTAAGGGTCCATTTCCGGCGACATAATCCCCGCACGCGGCTTAACGGTACGGTTCCCGGCAATCAGCTCCTCATCACGGATCGAAATTTCAACATGCTCAAGGATATACGCGGTCGCTTTCGCCCGACGCAAAATAACCGGCTCCCCCTCCGTCTGCTGGTGGCTGGCGGTGTAGAGCAGCGCGCGCTCAAGCGAAATTTCACGGTTGTGTTGAAACAGCGCAGTTTTGAGGCGTTGAATACGGTTGGTCATGAGGAACTCCTGTGGACAAGCTTGTTGCCGGATGGCGGCGTGAACGCCTTATCCGGCCTACGGGTAGGCCGATCGCCATCCGACAAAATAACGTTAAGCGGTTTGCGCCAGATGCGAAGCAATCTTGTTCATGATGGCGTCGGCGCGTTTCACCGCATCGCTAATGTTGACGCGAACAATAGTTTTACCCGCAAAACGCTCCTCAAACTTAATGCCAATATCTTTGGTCAGGATCACCATATCGGCATCCGCCACGTCCGCTGCGGTCAGTTCGTTCTCCAGACCAATCGAACCCTGAGTCTCAACCTTTACTTCCCAGCCTTTGGCTTTAGCCGCGCTTTCCAGCGCTTCGGCTGCCATATAGGTGTGCGCAACGCCAGAAGGACATGCGGTTACTGCAACAATCTTAGTCATGGCTCATTCCTCACTTAATTCATTTCAAAATCCAAATCCAGGTCGTCTTCTTTCTCGTCAACCTGAGACACTTTCTTCCGCGCCAGACTTTTCAGCACGTTCACGCAGACCGCTGTCACCACCGCGCCAACAGCAACGGCCGCAACATAACCCAGCTTGCCTTCCACAACCGGCAGAACAATTAAGCCGCCCCAACCGGCATAACACTGTGCGCCAGACAGCGCAGCCGTTACCGCACCACAGGCAGAGCCAATCATAATGGAGGGGATCACGCGCAGCGGATCGGAGGCCGCAAAAGGAATCGCCCCTTCGGTTACCCCAACGCAGCCCATCACCAGCGCGGCTTTACCGGCTTCACGCTCTTCTGAAGAGAAATTTTTACGGCCAATCAGCGTCGCCAGCCCTAAGCCCAGCGGCGGAACGCAGATACCCACAGCGGCGATTGCCACCACGGTGTAAACCCCTTGCGACACGCAAATCAGCATGAATGCATAAGCGACTTTGTTAACGGGACCACCCATATCAAAAGCCAGCATGAGTCCTAAAATAACGGCCAGTACCACGATGCTGCCCTGCTGCATCCCTTGCAGCCATGCGGTCAGGCTGGTGGTCAGCGCGCCGACCGGCTCACCCAGCCCCCACATCATGATGCCTGCGGTAATAAAGGTGCCGATGATAGGAATAACAAAGATGGGCATCACCGAGCGCAGCACCTTATGCACGGGGATCTTTTTCAGATAGTGCACCACAATGCCGCCGATAATCCCGGCGATCAGCGCACCAAAGAATCCGGCGCCGAAGCTGTTACCTACCCATGCGCCAATCGCACAAGGCGCCAGCGCAGAGCGCTCGGCAATGGAATAGCCGATATACGCGGCAAGGAAAGGCACCATTAGCGTCAGCCCTGCGACGCCAATATCAAAAAGTTTCTTGAGATTAGGGTCCGTCGCGGCATCGGGTACAGCGCCTTTGCCATACAGCATCACGGAGACCGCCAGTAAAATACCGCCTGCCACTACAAAGGGGATCATATGCGAAACCCCGGTCATCAGGTGCTGACGGGTGTTTTTCAGGATCTGCACCAACTCTTTCATAAGTCGCTCCCGGGCCAGTGAAGGCCCATATCCATAACGTTGATGCGGGAAACAATAGGCAATCCGATAAGGTGCAGACAGTGGATAAAAAGGCCATTTACTGGATTTTTGTAATATCAGTACAAAAATGCGATCCGCCTCATAACTTAGTTAATCTCGGAATTTATATGACAGGCATTGACTTGTGAGTTATCTCTCACTTTGAGACTTACATTACATTTGTCCAGTTTTTGGCAGATTTGTCGCGTGGCACCTTCAGCGGTTGGCCTTTTATCCTGTAGCAAGTAATTGTTATGGGAGAGAGGCTATGGCCCTGGTTGTGGAATTTACCTGTGAGCTGCCCAATGGCGTCCATGCACGTCCGGCAAGCCACGTTGAGACGCTTTGTAACACCTTTACCTCACAGATTGAGTGGCATAATTTGCGCACCGACCGGAAGGGTAATGCGAAGAGCGCGCTGGCACTCATCGGCACCGACACGCTGGCAGGCGACAGTTGTCAGTTACTGATTTCTGGGGCCGACGAACAGGCGGCCCACCAGCGCCTGAGTCAGTGGTTGCGTGATGAATTTCCGCACTGTGATGCGCCGCTGGCAGAGGTTAAAAGCAGTGAACTGGACCCCCTTCCGGCCTCACTAACAAACCTGAATCCGCAGATTTTCCGCGCCCGCAGCGTATGCACTGGCAGCGCCGGGGGCGTTCTGACGCGGCTCTCCTCACTGGATCTCGACGCGCTGGGTTCCCTGCCACCCGCTAAAGATGCGGAAACAGAACAATCCGCGCTGGACAATGGTCTGACGCTATTAATCAAGAATATTGAGTTCCGCCTGCTCGACAGCGACGGTGCCACCAGCGCGATTCTGGAAGCTCACCGCTCGCTGGCGGGTGACGCTTCACTGCGTCAGCATCTGCTGGCAGGTGTTTCCCGCGGGTTAAGCTGCGCTCAGGCGATTATCGAAAGCGCCAGCCACTTCTGCGAGGAATTCGCCCGTTCCAGCAGCTGCTATTTACAGGAGCGCGCGCTGGATGTTCGTGATGTCTGCTTCCAGCTCTTACAGCAAATCTATGGCGAACAGCGCTTTCCGGCGCCGGGAAAACTCACCCAGCCCGCGGTCTGTATGGCCGATGAACTCACGCCAAGCCAGTTCCTCGAACTGGACAAAACCTTTCTCAAAGGTCTGCTGTTAAAAAGCGGCGGCACCACCTCGCACACGGTTATTCTCGCCCGTTCATTCAACATTCCAACGCTGGTTGGCGTGGAAATTGAGGCGTTGTCACCATGGCTACAGCAGACGGTTTATATCGACGGCAACGCAGGCGCCATCGTCGTTGCACCTGATGAACCCGTTGCTCGTTACTATCAGCAGGAGGCCCGCGTACAAGAAGCCCTGCGCGAGCAGCAGCGCATCTGGCTGACTCAGGAAGCACGCACGGCTGACGGTATTCGCATGGAAGTTGCCGCCAATATCGCCCACTCTGTGGAAGCGCAGGCGGCCTTTGGCAACGGCGCGGAAGCCATTGGCCTGTTCCGAACCGAAATGCTGTATATGGACCGTGCCTGCGCGCCGGATGAGAACGAGCTGTACAACATTTTTTGCCAGGCGCTGGAATCCGCTCAGGGACGCAGCATTATCGTGCGCACCATGGATATCGGCGGCGATAAACCCGTTGATTATCTGAATATTCCTGCCGAAGCCAACCCGTTCCTTGGTTATCGTGCTGTCCGTATTTATGAAGAGTACGCCACGCTGTTTACGACACAACTGCGCTCGATTCTCCGCGCATCCGCGCACGGCAAGCTGAAAATTATGATCCCGATGATCTCCTCAATGGAAGAGATCCTGTGGGTCAAAGAGAAGCTGGCGGAGGCCAAACAGCAGCTACGTAATGAACACATTCCGTTTGATGAAAAGATCCCGCTCGGCATCATGCTGGAAGTGCCATCAGTCATGTTTATTATCGATCAGTGCTGCGAAGAGATTGATTTCTTTAGTATTGGCAGTAACGATCTGACGCAGTATCTGCTGGCGGTTGATCGCGACAACGCCAAAGTCACTCGTCATTACAACAGCCTGAACCCTGCTTTCCTGCGCGCGCTGGATTATGCGGTGCAGGCGGTACATCGTCAGGGCAAATGGATTGGCCTGTGCGGCGAACTTGGCGCGAAAGGGTCTGTGCTCCCTCTGCTGGTCGGTTTGGGACTGGACGAGATAAGCATGAGCGCGCCGTCAATTCCCGCCGCTAAAGCACGGATGGCGCAACTCGACAGCCGCGCCTGCCGCCAGTTAATGAACCAGGCAATGGCTTGCCGCACCTCGCTGGAGGTAGAGCATCTGCTGGCGCAGTTCCGCATGACCCAGCAAGACGCGCCGCTGGTTACCGCCCAATGCATCACCCTGAACAGCGACTGGCGCAGCAAAGAAGAGGTGATCAAAGGGATGACCGACAACCTGCTGCTGGCAAGCCGCTGCCGCTACCCGCGCAAGCTGGAAGCCGATCTGTGGGCGCGCGAGGCGGTCTTCTCCACCGGATTAGGTTTTAGCTTCGCTATTCCGCACAGCAAATCTGAACATATTGAGCAGTCCACCATCAGCGTGGCGCGCCTGAAGGCGCCGGTACGCTGGGGCGATGACGATGCGCAATTCATCATCATGCTGACGCTCAACAAACACGCCGCAGGCGACCAGCATATGCGTATTTTCTCACGCCTGGCCCGCCGCATTATGCACGAAGAATTCCGCAACGCGCTGGTCAACGCCGCTTCTGCCGACGCTATCGCCAGCCTGCTGCAACACGAACTTGAACTTTAAGAGGACGCATCATGGAACTGTATCTGGACACCGCCAATGTGAAAGAAGTCGAACGTCTGGCGCGCATCTTCCCCATCGCGGGCGTGACCACTAACCCAAGCATTGTTGCTGCGGGTAAAGAATCCATCTGGGATGTGTTACCACGCCTGCAAAAGGCTATCGGCCCGGAAGGTATTCTGTTCGCTCAGACCATGAGCCGCGACGCGCAGGGGATGGTGGAAGAAGCCAGACACCTGAGCAATGCCGTACCCGGCATTGTTGTCAAAATCCCGGTAACCTCCGAAGGTCTTGCAGCCATTAAGCTTCTGAAAAAAGAAGGCATTCCGACACTCGGCACTGCTGTTTACAGCGCGGCACAAGGGCTGCTTGCCGCCCTGGCTGGCGCGAAATATGTGGCACCTTACGTCAACCGTGTCGACGCTCAGGGCGGAGACGGTATTCGCACCGTGCAAGAACTGCAAAGCCTGCTGGAACAACATGCCCCGGAAAGCAAAGTGCTGGCAGCCAGCTTCAAAACCCCTCGCCAGGCGCTCGATTGCCTGCTGGCAGGTTGCGAAGCGATCACGCTTCCCCTGGATGTAGCGCAACAAATGCTCGATACCCCTGCGGTAGAGTCAGCAATAGAGAAGTTTGAGCAGGACTGGAATAACGCATTTGGCAATCTCAACCTGTAACCGGGCGTCAGGGTCACGGTACGTGGCCCGCATCGCCAATGGAGGAAATATATGGACCGCATTATTCAATCCCCAGGTAAGTATATTCAGGGTGCAGACGTTATCACCCGTCTCGGTGAGTATCTCAAACCACTGGCAGCAAGCTGGCTGGTGGTGGGAGACAAATTTGTTTTAGGTTTTGCCCAGGAGGCGTTGCAAAAAAGCCTGGCCGATGCCGGACTGGCCTGCGAAGTGGTGCCTTTCGGCGGCGAATGTTCACAAAATGAGATAGACCGTCTGCGTGCTATCGCGGAAAGCGCACATTGCGGCGCCGTGCTCGGTATTGGCGGCGGTAAAACGCTGGATACCGCGAAAGCGCTGGCGCACTTTATGGGCGTACCTGTCGCCATCGCGCCGACCATCGCCTCCACCGACGCGCCGTGCAGCGCGCTTTCCGTCATCTATACCGACGCCGGTGAATTTGACCGTTATCTCCTGCTGCCCAATAACCCGGACCGCGTCATTGTCGACACCAAAATCGTGGCTGGTGCACCGGCTCGTTTACTGGCTGCGGGTATCGGTGATGCGCTGGCAACCTGGTTCGAAGCCCGCGCCTGTTCACGCAGCGGCGCCACGACCATGGCAGGTGGTCAGTGCACTCAGGCTGCATTAGCGCTGGCGGAGCTTTGCTACAACACGCTGCTTGAAGAGGGCGAAAAAGCGATGCTGGCCGCAGAACAGCACGTGGTCACCCCGGCGCTAGAGCGCGTTATTGAAGCCAATACCTATCTGAGCGGCGTGGGTTTTGAAAGCGGCGGTCTGGCAGCGGCGCACGCGGTGCATAACGGCCTGACGGCCATTCCCGATGCGCACCACTACTACCACGGCGAGAAAGTCGCTTTTGGTACGCTGACACAACTGGTTCTGGAAAACGCGCCAGCGGAAGAAATTGAAACCGTCGCCGCGCTTACTCACGCCGTTGGGTTGCCCATTACGCTGGCACAGCTGGATATTACCGAAGACATTCCTGCAAAAATGCGCATCGTGGCAGAAGCGGCCTGTGCCGAAGGCGAAACCATCCACAACATGCCGGGTGGGGCAACAGCAGATCAGGTGTACGCTGCGCTCCTGGTCGCCGACCAGTACGGTCAGCGCTTCCTTCAAGAGTGGGAATAACCCATTCACACTCCCGGCAGTGTCCGGGAGTGTTTCTTTATGTTCCTTTCTAGTGATATTGTCACTGCAGTTTATGTGCTTTATAGTGCGTTTTTCCTCTTAGCGAACCCGCACCATGCAATCATCAGACAGAAGAATGCGCATCTATGCCATTCTGCAGCAGGACAAAAAGGTCGTGGTCAATGACCTGGCGGAGAAGTTTGGCGTCACCAAAATGACTATTCGCCGCGACCTCTCCTTCTTCGAAAAGCAGGGCATTGTGAAAACCAGCTACGGCGGCGCGTATCTGACAAGCGGTGCCAGCGTGGAACCCAGTTTTCAGCTCAAATCCGTACAGATGGTTGATGATAAGCACCTGATTGGACAAAAAGCGGCTGAACGGGTGGAAGATGGTGACACGATCATTATCGACTGCGGCACCACGGCGCTGGCGTTTGCTCAATGTCTCTTTGATAAAAAAATCATGGTGATCACCAACTCCGTGCCGGTGGTTAACCTGCTCAAGGGCCGCAGCAACATCAAATTGATTGTCGCACCCGGCGAGTATGAAGATGACACCCAGGGAATGGTCTCTTTTAGCACGGCTGAGTTCTTCACTACGCTGCATGCCGACAAAGTGTTTCTGAGCACTCAGGGCATCAACGAACAAGGGGAACTGACGGTCCCCAAAATCACTGATGCTCATGTGAAGCGTGCGCTGGCGCGTGCCGGACGGCAAAAATTCCTGCTGGCCGATAAAAGCAAGTTCGGCCAGACCTTCCTTGCCGGGCATGGCCAACTGGGCGATTTTGATGTCGTCATCAGCCAAAGCGGCATTTCTGCCGACGTCCTGACCCTTCTTAACGGCCACTGTGCTGAGCTCATCCTGGCCGATAGCGTCGAATAACCCTCCGCGCCCTTCACGGGCGCTTGTGTTTTTTTGTGCCTTTAAATGTTCCATTTGGATTCTTTTGTGACAAAAGGAACACAATAGATCATTTTATGGTTGACAAAAGCACACCTCAGGCATGAAATGCAATAAAACCATTTCACCAGTGAGGGAATTTATGAACGGATTGCTCAGCTTCAAACCCACCAACAATGATTGCGACTTTGCGCGCATCGCCAAAAAACAGGATCAGATGTTCCATCGCGTGGCGACCCTCTGCCCGGAACGTGCCGAAATCATTACCGACTCCTTCAAACGCTCAGAAGGGAAATCGATCGTTATTCGCCGCGCCCTCGCGCTGGCCGACATTCTGGAAAAAATGACGATCTACATTGAGCCGGACATGCTGATCGTCGGTAACCAGGCCAGTGCAAACTTCGCCGCACCCGTCTTCCCGGAATTTTCCTTCAACTGGGTTATCGACGAGCTGGACGAATTCGACAAACGCTCCGGTGACAGCTTCCAGGTTTCAGAAGAGACCAAAGCGCGCCTGCGCGTGTTGCAAGATTACTGGCAGGGTAAAACTCACCAGGATGAGGTGCTGGCAAACCTGCCGCAAATTAACCGCCTGGCGGAGAAACAGGGCGTTCTGCACCGTGGCGGCATCAGCATGTCTGGTGACGGTCACATCATCCCCAATCATGATTTCGTGCTGGAAGTCGGCTACGGCGGCATGCGCGATATCGCCAGACAGCATCTGGCCGAAGATAAAGACCTGACCGAAGAACAGACCGACTTCTACCAGGCCGTTATCATCACCATGGAAGCGGCGCTGAACTACTGCAAACGCTTCTCTGTACTGGCAAAAGAAGAAGCCGGGAAAACCACCGACACCAAACGCCGCGAAGAGCTGCTGGCAATGAGCGAGATGTTCGCCCATCTGATGGAAGGCAAAGCGCAGAGCTTCTACGAAGCCGTGGAAGCGGTCTATCTGACCCACCTGCTGATGATGATCGAAAGTAACGGTCACTCCTTCTCCTTCGGCCGTTTTGACCAGTACGTCTGGCCGTACTACGAAGCAGACATTAACGCCGGCAAAATCAGCAAAGAGAAGGCGCTGGAGATCCTGACCCACTTCTTCATCATGACCAACAGCCTGAACAAAGTACGTCCGTGGGGCCACACCCAGTACAGCGGCGGCTACCCGCTCTACTCCAACCTGATGGTGGGGGGCATGAAGCCGGACGGTACTGACGGCACCAACGATCTCTCTTATCTGTCGCTGGAAGCCATGGCGCTGACCGGTCTGCCAGAGCCAAACCTGAGTGTGCGTTTCTCCAAAGACACCCCGCATTCACTGATGCAGGACGCTGCAAAATTGATCCGTAAAGGCTTTGGCATGCCGTCTATCTTCTGCGACGAAGTGGTGATCCCGGCGATGATGACCCTTGGTCTGACGGAAGAAGTGGCGCGCGAATATGCCTCAATGGGCTGTGTGGAAACCGCAATTCCGGGCCGCTGGGGGCATCGCGCCACCGGCATGACCTATGTGAACTTCGGCAAAATCCTTGAGCTGGTCATGAACAACGGCTGCGATCCGGCGACCGGCGTCCAATTGGTCAAAATAAACGGCAAAGAGGGGCGCGAGATCAATTATGAGTCTTATGACGAAGTCTGGGCCGCATGGAACCAGTTGCTGGAGTTCTACTCCGATCTGGCGGTGGACTGCGATCTGGTATGCGATCGCGCACTGAAATATCACGATGCCGATGCCTTTGCCTCTGCGACCATTAACTGCTCGCTGGAGCGCGGTAAGACCCTGAAAAACGGCGGCGCGGAATATGACTTTGTCAGCTCTTCCAACATCGGCCCTTCCGTGGTGGGCGACAGCCTCGCCGCAGTGAAAAAACTGGTCTTTGATGACAAGGTACTGACGCTCAAACAACTGCGCGACGCGATGGACAGCAACTTCGATGGCATTGAAGGCGCCCGCGTGCGTAAGCTGTGCCGCAACGCACCGAAGTTCGGTAACGATATCGACTATGTCGACCATATTGTCGCCGACGTATTCGAGTCTTACCTGAAACTGTTGCCGAAATACAAAACCGATCGCTACGGTAAAGGACCGAAGGGCTGCGGCTATACCATGTCCACGTCCAACATTACCTCTTACGTACCGAACGGTTTTGATGTAGGGGCAACGCCGGATGGTCGTCTGGCAACTCTGCCGCTAAACGAAGGCGCGTCTCCATGCCTCGGTGCGGATAAAGAAGGCCCGACCGCAGTGATTAACTCCGTTTCGAAACTGCCAAACCAGAAAATCGCTGGCGGTCAGTTGCTGAATATGAAATTCACCCCGAGCGCGCTGGAAGGCGACGAAAACCTGGAAAAATTCACCGCCTTCATGGAGGCCAGCCGCGAGAAAAATATCTTCCATAACCAGTTCAATATTATCGATTCAAATATTTTGCGGGCGGCGAAAGCACACCCGGAAGATTATCCGAACCTGATGGTCCGCGTGGCCGGTTATTGTGCGCTGTTCTCAACGCTGATGCCGGAAGCGCAGGATGCGATTATCGCCCGTACAGAACTGGCCTGGTAAGGCGGAGAGCACCATGAAAACAGGTTTGATATCCCGCATTCAACGCTACTCGACCAAAGATGGTCCGGGGATACGCAGTACCGTATTCATGCAGCAGTGTAATTTGCGCTGCCAGTGGTGTGCGAATCCGGAAACCATCAAGCCTGGCTTTAACGTGTTCTGGTTTAAAGAACGTTGCCGTCAGTGCGGTTCCTGTGTGCAGGCGGCAGCGAATAACGCCATTACCTTTGCTGCACCTGGCGAGGGGGTGAATATTGACCGTAAACAGTGTAGCAACCTGCTTGAGATGGTCGATATTTGCCCTTACGACGCCTACGAAAAAGTCGGTAAAGAGATGACCTCTCGCGAACTGGCAGATCTGCTGTTACGCGATAAAGCGTTTTACGACGAAAGCCACGGCGGCGTGACCTTCTCCGGTGGTGAACCCGCACTGCAGGCGGAATTTATCACGCAGACCGCGCAGCATCTAAAAGCAGCAGGTGTTCATCTTTGTCTCGACACTGCCGGTAACATACGCCGTGACAAGCTGCTGCCCCTGGTGGACACGGTGGATATGGTTTCTTACGACTTTAAAGCGTTCGACCCGGAAATCCACCTTGCCTGTACGGGGGTGGATAACCGGTTGATCCTGGAAAACGCAAAAGCGATCGCCGCCACAGGAAAGCCCATTCTGGCGCGCATGGTGATCGTCCCAACGCGTAACGATCAGCCGGAAGATATCCGCAAGCGGCTTGATTTTATCCACAGCCTCGGCAGCGCCGTACAGCAGGTGGATATTCTGGAGTATCACATTTATGGCATCGGCAAATATGAAAAGCTCGGTATGCCTTACCTTCTTCATGATCTCCCGCCCGTTCAGCGGGACATGATCGCACAGATAAAACAGTACGCCGAAGATATTGGCCTCAAGGCTACCATCGGCGGTTAAGGAAAACAGATGCTGAACTTTACCCTGACGGATAACTACGCTGAAATGAGCACACTGGCGGCAAAACGTGTCGCGCAGGCGCTGGAGCGTAAACCGGATTTAGTGATGGCGCTGCCCACCGGCGGCACGCCAATCGGCTTATTACAAGAGATGAGCCGCATGGCTCGCGACAACGAAGCGGATTTTTCGCGGGCGTATTCGTTCAATATTGATGAATACATCCCGCTGACCAAAGACGATCCACAGAGCTATTACTGGTTCCTGGAAAATTACTTTTACCAGCATGCCAACCTGCCTGTTGAAAACCGCTTTGTGCCCGATGTGCTGGCCGCCGATCTGGCGGTTGAATGCGCCCGCTATGAACGCATGATTCAGGATCACGGCAATTTCGATCTCGCGGTCCTCGGTATCGGCCATGACGGACATATCGGTTTTAACGAACCCCACAGTACACACAGCCCGGTGTGCCACGTTATCGATCTGAATGACGAGACCATCGAAGCCAACGCCCGTTTCTTCGAACGCCGTGAAGATGTGCCACGCCAGGCCATTACCCTTGGCATGGGGACTATCCTCAAAAGCAAAGAGATTGTGTTGATTGCCAACGGCGAGTCAAAAGCGCACGTCATGAAACAGCTCTATGAATGCACGGCAATTGACCCGCTTTTCCCGGCATCTTTTTTGTTATTGCATCCCGATGTCACGATTATCTGTGACCGGGAAGCCGCTTCACTTATTCCTTCTCTGAGGTGACACCATGATCATCCAAAGCGAGCGTGTCTGGCTTTCCGGCGGCTTTTATCCGGCAACGATTCACATTGAGAATGGCCGTATCAGCAATGTCGTCATGGGCCTGTCTGACAACGCCAACTTCGATTTTGCTAAGCGCCGTATTATCCCCGGCCTTATCGACAGCCACGCTCACGGCGGATGGGATTACGATACCAACGAGAATAATCCCGAAGGCTTGCGCCGCTGGGCGGCTAACCTCCCGGCAGAAGGGGTAACGGCTTTTTGCCCCACCACGGTGACAGACGAAGATGCCACACTGATCTCTGCGCTGGAGAATATTTCCCGCGTGATGGATGAAGGTTATGCGGGCGCGGAGATCCTCGGAATTCATTTCGAGGGTCCCTTTCTGTGCCAGAAATACCGCGGCGCACAGCCAGAAAAACAGATTCGCCCGGCCAGCGTGGTAGAGTTCCAGGCTTTCGAAAAGGCGGCGCGTAATCGCATTGTCGCCATTACCCTGGCGCCAGAAAACGATAAAGGCCTCGCCCTGACCCGTTACTGCGCGCAACGGGGGATCGCCGTCAACATGGGTCACTCCGATGCCTCGTTTGAGCAGGTGCTGGAAGCAGTCGCCAACGGTGCGAAAAACGTTACCCACGTCTATAACGGCATGGCGAAATATGTGAATCGTGAACCGGGGCTTCTCGGTGCTGCTTTTCGCCTGGACGGCCTGTACGGGGAAGTGATCGCCGATGGTATCTTCGTGAGCCTTGTGTCTGCCTCCCATCTGTACCGGGTGAAGAATGACGACGACATCATTATGATCAGCGACTCCATGAAATCGAAGGGATGCCCGCCAGGACGTTATATGTTTGGCGGCGAACCGATGATTTTAGGTGAAGATGGCGCCACGCGACGTGAGAATGGCGTGCTGGTCGGCAGCACGCTGCATCTGAATCGCGGTTTATACAATATGGTCGAAGGCGCAATGGTGCCGTTTGGCGCAGCGCTGAAATCCTGCACGATCAACCCGGCGCGGCTGCTGGGGCTTGACGGACACAAAGGAAAACTGCAGCGCGGCTATGACGCCGATATTGTGGTGCTGGAGGATAACTATGATGTGCACACCACATTCTGTTGTGGCGAGGTGGCATATAGCGTCGCCGGATGATGCGCTCACCCGGCATTTACGCTGGCTTATACCGCCGGGCGAACGCCCAGTGTGTGGCAGATGGCGTAGCTCATTTCCGCGCGGTTCAGGGTATAAAAGTGGAAGTCTTTAACCCCTTCGCGGCTGAGGATTTTTACCATGTCCATGGCGATGCTGGCGCCAACCAGCTTACGCGTTTCGGCATCGTCCTCCAGTCCTTCAAACATTTGTGACATCCACGCCGGAATACGCACGTTGGTCATATCGGCAAATTTTTTCGCCTGTTTAAAGTTAGTGACCGGCAGGATCCCCGGAATAATTTCAACGTCAATGCCCGTCGACGCACAGCGGTCGCGGAAACGCAGATAGCTTTCTACGTCAAAGAAGAACTGGGTGATGGCACGGTTAGCGCCCGCCTCAACCTTGCGTCTCAGATTAAGTAAATCTGCCTGTGCGCTTTTTGCTTCCGGATGCACTTCCGGGTAAGCAGCAACGGAGATATCAAAATCCGCCACCTCTTTAAGCAAGGTCACCAGGTCGGCAGCATACATATCCGGCTTGCCGCTACCCGGTGGCAGATCGCCACGCAGCGCCACGATATGGCGAATACCGTTGTCCCAATAATCTTTTGCGATAGCACGCAGTTCATCACGGGTCGCATCAATACAGGTCAGGTGCGGTACTGCTTCCAGGCCGGTACGATCTTTAATACCTTTGATGATGCTGTGGGTGCGGTCGCGCTCGCCGGAGTTGGCACCGTAGGTGACAGAGACAAATTTCGGCTTGAGGCTGCTCAGACGATCAATGGAGTTCCACAAGGTCTGTTCCATTTCACTGGTGCGCGGCGGAAAAAATTCAAATGAAACATTAATCTGACCGTGCACTTCAGCCAGGCTCTGATTCAGGGCTTCCCGCTGGTTGGCGTGAAAAAAGCTCATACCTTACCTCATCAATCGCGTGTTGTTATTTATTGCGCTACGAACATCTATCCGTTTAGACGTCCAGATGTAAAAATGACGGAAAAGCGGACGGGCGTCAACAGGAAAATCATCATAATGCGTGAGGAATGTTCAGCGAAGATGAAAAAAGTTCATGGCGGTCAGGGTGAGTGCGCGCTGATGCCCTCACCCCAACCCTCTCACACAGCGAGAGGGAGAAAACCTACCGACTACAGCAACTGCGCCAGGCGGTTGATATCCGACTGAATTGCGCCGGCAGTGACATCACGACCGGCTCCCGGCCCACGGATCACCAGCGGGTTATCGCGATACCAGCGGCTTTCGATGGCAAACACATTGTCGCAAGGCAGCAGTGCCGCCAGCGGATGTTCCGGACGCACCGCTTCCACACCCACACGCGCTTTGCCGTTGGCATCAAAACGCGCCACATAACGCAGCACCAGTCCCATCTCGCGAGCGGCTTCCAGACGCTGTGTCATTTGCTCATTCAGCTCATCGCCATTCTCAAAGAAGTGGTCGATAGACTCTTCTTCACAGCTCGTCGGCACCAGGGACTCCACGCGCACGTGGTCTGGCTCAATGTCATAGCCTGCCTCACGCGCCAGAATGACCAGCTTACGCATCACATCTTTACCGGAGAGATCGACGCGCGGGTCGGGCTCGGTCAATCCCTGCTGCCAGGCCTGATCGACCAGGTCGGTAAACGGCACGGTGCCATCAAATTGCAGGAACAACCAGGAGAGCGTACCGGAGAAGATACCACTGATGGCCAGAATACTGTCGCCGCTGTCGATAAGATCGCGCACCGTATGGTTTACTGGCAACCCGGCCCCGACGGTGGCGTTATACAACCAGCGACGTCCGGTTTTTTCAAATGCGTCGTGGATCTGGCGGTATTTATTACTGCTGCTGGCACCTGCCAGTTTATTGGCACTGATCACATGAAAACCGTGGCTGGCGAAATCCAGATACTGGTCGGCAAGCTGCGGGCTCGCGGTGACATCCAGCACCACCAGATCATCGTACGGGTGCGCACGCATCCACAGAAATAACGCCTCTTCCTCCTGCTCGACCGCCTCATCATTGAAGAAGGCCAGCGCCCGGCTGGCGTCGAGACCATCGTAATTCAACAAGCTGCGGCGGCTATCCACCACCCCTGCGAGAACAAATTCGAACCCGGTACGGGCAGACAGCGCGCTCTGTTCGCGGGCAAACAGTTCCAGCCAGCGAGAACCAATATTGCCTTTACCAAACAACATCAGGCCAATGCGTTTTTCCGCGCGGAACAGTGACTGGTGCAGCCCCTGAATCAGACTTTCCGTTGGCCCCACGCGCAGCACGGCAACAAGGCTGATCCCCTCATCTGACTGCCAGACGAATTCCACGGCCTGACCTTTCAATTGTTGCCAGAAACGGTGGCTGTGCAGCGGATTACGGCAAACGCCCGCCCCGACCAGCGCCACCAGCGCCAGCCCCTGACGTAAACGCAACTCGCCCGGCAGACCGGCTTCGTCGAGCAGTTTAAAGACGCTATCCACCACTTCCGAGGTGTAGCAGAGTTGCAGCAAATTACGGTCAGCGTGCGCGCCTGTCGCCAGCGGACGAACCTGAGCGCGCTTGAGGATCACATCTATATCACGTTGCGCCAGTTTGAAATCTTGCCCGGCAGGGACCTGAAACTCGATCAGACAGACATCATCATGACTGGTGACGATGCGGGCACCCGTGCCAGATGCCAGTACGCGCTCAATACGCGTGGAACCCTGCTCCGGGTTATAGCTACAACGCAACTGCAAATCGATATTACTGCCGGATACCGGCTGTAGGGTTCGGGCGTGGAGTACAGGTGCTGCCAGACGGGCCAGCTCGCTGGCTTCATCCAGACGCAGCAGAGGCAGCAGGCAGGCATCTTTCACTTTACGCGGGTCGGCGCTGTACACCCCGGCCACGTCGCTCCAGATCGTCACGCGGGTAACACCGGCTAATGCGCCAATTTGCGTTGCCGAATAGTCAGAACCATTACGCCCCAACAGTACGGTTTCGCCCGCCTCGTTACGGCTGATAAAGCCCGTCACAACGATACGTTTATCCGGATGCTGCGCCAGCAGTTGCTGGAACAGCGGCCAGGAGGCGCCTTCGTTGACCTGCGGCTGTGCCGCGCGTTCCGCGCGCAGAAACTCGCGCGCATCAAGCCATGCCGACGCTTGCCCTTGCTGATTCAGTACGGCAGACATCAGACGCGCAGACCACACTTCCCCATGCCCCACCACTTCGGCGTAGACCGCATCGGTAATGCCACCGTCCAGCAACCCGGCCAGGCGCTCGAGGTCACGAATAAACTCGCTAATCAGGCCATCAGCCACCTCCGGTGACAACAACCCGGCAATCAGCTCGCTCTGGTAACGACGTAACGACTGTTGAACCTGATGCGCAGAGAGACGATCGGTCTGGCTCAATTTAAGCCAGCTAATCAACTGGTTAGTGGTACTGCCTGCTGCCGAAACGACCATCAAATCGCCCGGTTGCGAATATTCCGCCATGATCCCCGCAACGCGCAGGTAACATTTCACATCAGCCAGACTGCTCCCACCAAACTTATGCAGTTGACGAACCTTCGCCCCTGCCTGCGCATTCACACTCATGTTTATCCCTCAGCTGCGACCCGGAAGCCATTTTCCAGGTCGGCAATCAAATCTTCACCATCTTCAATGCCGGTTGAGATACGCAGTAACGTCTCTGAAATCCCGGCGGCAGCACGTGCTTCCGGCGCCATGCCCGCGTGTGTCATGGTGGCAGCGTGGGAAATTAAGCTTTCAACCCCACCTAAAGATTCCGCCAGCGTAAATAATGACAAACCGCTTAAGAAGCGACGCAGTGTTTGCTCATCGCCATCCAGTTCGAAACTCAACATTGCGCCAAAGCCTTTCTGCTGGCGCGCAGCAATCTCGTGCCCCTGATTTTCCGGTAGCGACGGGTGATAAAGTTTTTTCACCAGCGGCTGCTTTTTCAGAAACTCAACGATCGCCTGGGCGTTACGCTGCGCCACTTCCATACGTGGAGACAGTGTTCGCAGGCCACGCAACAGCAGGTAGCTGTCGAAGGCGCTACCGGTGACGCCGATATTATTCGCCCACCACGCCAGTTCTGTGACAGTTTCCGGGTCTTTGGCAATCACCACGCCCGCGACAACATCTGAGTGGCCATTCAAGTATTTAGTACATGAATGCAATACCACATCAGCACCCAACGCCAGCGGGTTTTGCAACGCCGGACTCAGGAAAGTGTTATCCACCACGCTGACCGCACCAGCCTCACGCGCGAGCTGACAGATTTTCGCAATATCCACGACGCGCAACAATGGGTTGCTCGGACTTTCCACCAGTACCAGCTTTGGTTTTTGCGCCAGCGCCGATTTTAATGCCTGCTCATCATTCTGATCGACAAACAAAACCTTATAGCAGCCGCGTTTTGCCAGACTGTCGAAGAGGCGATAGCTACCACCATAGCAGTCATGCGGCGCAACCAGCAGGTCGCCCGGTTTCAGGAAAACCGTGGTCACCAGATGAATCGCCGACATACCGGTGTTGGTCATCACGGCACCCGCACCGCCCTCCAGCTCTGCCAGGGCACGCTGCACGACATCGCGCGTCGGGTTACCGCGGCGTGAATAGTCATGGGCTCGAGGCTCATTAAATCCGGTGAAATTATAGGTGCTGGAGAGGTGGATGGGCGGAACAACGCAACCGTACTGCTCGTCATCGTTCAATCCGCTACGCACTGCGATGGTGGCCTGTTTACGCGTCATGGTGAAGGCTTCCTGGCTTAATGGATGAAAAGTCAGGCACCAGAGTAAACATAAGAATAATAGACGTCAATACATCTGGACATCTAAACTTCTTTGCGTATAGATTGAGCAAAATCGCAATAGCCGTTAAAATTATATGCTTTAGTGAAGTGACGCAGAGCGATACACCGTGTCACGGTACTGACTCTACGGTAAACTACGCGAGATTATGGTCCGGGCGCTGCGTTGATCAGGTTCTGACCTTTTATTAATGACTGAGAGGATTAAAGGTATCTCATGGCTGAATGGAGCGGCGAATATATCAGCCCGTACGCTGAGCACGGTAAGAAGAGTGAACAGGTAAAAAAAATTACGGTTTCCATTCCTCTGAAGGTGTTAAAAATCCTCACCGATGAGCGCACCCGTCGTCAGGTTAACAACCTGCGTCATGCCACCAACAGCGAACTGCTGTGTGAGGCATTCCTGCATGCGTTTACCGGCCAACCTTTGCCCAACGATGAAGACCTGCGTAAAGAGCGCAGCGATGAAATCCCGGAGGAGGCAAAAGTAATTATGCGCGAATTGGGTATCGACCCCGATACGTGGGAGTACTGATTTAAAAAGGCGGCTCATGGATTGAATCGCCTTTTTTGTCTCGAACAAGGATGTAAATCATGACAAAGAAGTTTGTCCTCTTGCTGCTCGCGGTGATGGTTTTCCCGGTTCTGGCTTATGAACCGCAGACGGGCGATATCATCTTTCAGATGTCTCGCTCGTCGCAAAGTAAAGCTATCCAGCAAGCCACTCATTCGCGCTTTAGCCACACTGCTACAGCATACTGAATACCTACAACCAGAGGCTGGAAAGCGCAGAAATGACGTTGGATACGTCGCTTACGTTAACGGCGGGAAGCGTTATAAGCGCAGTGGAGAACCACAGAGCATGCCTGAATGTGCACTGCTATCCCCAGTAATGGAGCAGAGACAAACAAAAAGGCAGAAGAAATCTTCTGCCTTTTTGTTTGTCTGTCTGTTGCGCTGGCTGAATCAGAAGCGGGTCACTTCCGGGTGAACCTCTGCCAGAGAAGTGAAGTAAGACACAACGACATTTTTGAGTGCATTCAGCATATTCATTTTCCTTTCACGCGTTGTTGATAACCTCTTTCGCAGTGAAAAGCATATGCCTGTTTACCCTTATCGGCAATGTTTTTGTGACATGTGTCACAAAAACATTGCTCAAATGATCACCTATATGACTGAGGCGTGAGATTGCGCTTCACGCGCCTTCTGGCGATTGATATAGCCGATATCGTTGTTGCCCCATAGCTGGTCATAAGGCATACCCGCCAGCATTTCCACAGTCTTACGCGCTTGTGGGGTGATGGATTCCGGCGTCAGGCGGCCCGCACTACGCATTTTTGCCGTCTCTTCGCGCAGAACGCTGTGCGTGGACAAGTTCAGGCGGAAGCGCAACGACACCAGGAAACCGATCGACAGCACCAGCACGGTACCGATACTCAGAATCATCAGGATGGTATGGCTCACTCCGGGCACCTGCGTACTCTGCCCGGAAACAAAACCGGACATCTGCATCACAATACCCACCAGCATCACGGCGCCAGCCTGAGAGGCTTTACGCGTTAACGTCATGATCCCGGCAAAGATGCCCTCGCGACGCTGACCTGTCACCACCTCGTCCACATCGGCGATATAGGTATAGATATTCCACGGAATATAGTTGATGCCGCCACGCCCTAACCCGGCAATACCAGAAATAAACAACAGCAGCGACATGTTATCGCTCTGTCCGGCCAACGACAGCAGAGCAAACGAAACCGCAGCCAGACCAAACAGCACCACAACAATACGGTAAGACGGCGCAGCGCCGAAACGAATACAGAGTGGGATCATCCCCATGACCGCGATAAATTGCAGAATCGCCATGGTTCCCATCAGGCTGGAGGCCAGTGTCGGGCTCTGCATCAACACAAACACCACATAGTAGGTGAAGACCGCGTTGAAAACGTCCTGGGCAATATACCCACCAAGATACATGCCCAGATGCTGACGAAAAATACGGATACGGAAGGTGGAACTCAGCTCAATGATCAGACGACTCAGGCTTTGCCCAAGCGTCAGTTTCGGTTTCGCCGCTTCCGCTTCTTCATCACGCGGGCGCTCCCAGGTGAAGGTCCACACCAGCGTCAGGACGATCGCGCAAATCACCGCGAACACGATACTGGCATAGAAGAAGGAGACGGCATTATCTTTGCCGAAATGGCTTAACAGAATGCCCGGCAGGAATGCGGCCAGAATGGCGGAAAGCTGCGCCAGCGCGATACGCGCCCCGGAAAACTTGGTTTTCTGTTTAAAGTCATCGGTCATCTCCGGTACCAGCGTTTCGTAAGGCACCAGAATCATGGTGTACACCACATCAAACAGCAGGTACGTGAATAAATAGTACCAATAGTTCATGTGGCCAACCCACATCAGCGTATAGGAAAATACGCAGGGAATACCGAGCAGAATAAAAAACTTACGGCGGCCGAAGCGTTTACCGAACCAGGTATTGCCAAAGTTATCGGTCAGATAACCCATCAGCGGGCTGACAACGGCATCCAGCACCCTGGCCATGGCGAAAATGAAGGTCGCCTCAATCGGCGTTAAGCCGCAAAACGTTGTATAAAAATAAAGTAACCATGCGGCGGTCAGTGCTGTTGTACCCGCGCCCAGAAAATCTCCGGAGCCGTACGCCAGATAATTCACTAAACCAATTTTGCGTGTAGACATTGTTTAACCCAATCCTTAGCGAAATATAAAATTTCGACTTAAAAATTGCGAGCGGATACGGCGGCAATATATATTGCCGCCGCATTATTCAGACACAGAAAGAAAGGTAATTAGAAGTTATAACCGATACCGACGCGATAACGCGTCTGGCGATCGTCTGTCGTTGCCGTTTTATAACCAGAAGACACATTACCTACTTCAACAAATGGCACCCAGGAACCAAATTTATAAGCAATACGGCCGTTATATTCATAATCACGCTTGGTATTGTTATAAAGATTTTCAGCTTCAGCAAATTTATAAATACCGTTTAGCTCAAACATCCAGTTCCCGGTATTATAACCAATCCATACTTCCGGGCGGTTAACGCGACGGTCATCACGACCTTCTGCGTTACGACGAGTGTACTCGAAACGGTAACGGAAGGCGGTCCACCAGTTGTCGTTGATATTGTACTGAACACGCACGAACGGCTTATAAATGGTTTGGTTCTCGTCCGTTTCGATGGCAATACCAGGCAACCAGACCAGGTTGCTCCAGGTAAACTGGTAGTTGGCTGTATACTCAATCCCGTTCGTTTCCATATTATTTAGCGGCTTTTTCGCATCCGCATCATCAGAACGGGAAATACCTTCTAAGGCCACCCCAAAGCCGCTGGCAAAACGCTGTGACATATATACACGATCATAGTTACGCCCGTCATCGTAATATTCATGACGATAGTCTACGTAACCCGCATGGGCTGTTCCTGCCAGTACCGGCAGTAATAACAACGCATATTTCAACTTCATGGAAATTCCTCTTTGACGTAAATTTCAATAAAAGAAAAGCGTGTAGCTATGGATTCGCAGGCCAGCGTAACGAGTGAAAGACAGCTACAAATTAAAAATGTCCTAATAACGTGAGGAATTGTATTTTAGTGTAAATGTACAAACCTTTGAGTTTTTGCCAGCATTCCGTTTAAGTGGCAAAAAAGCAAAGATATGTCGGCTTAATGTCACCAACTGAAACATTGGATTTTTTAAAAAGAAACAGCGTGCCAAATCAAAAGAACTGGCGTTGCGAAAAACTGCGGTAGGGGATGAAGAGCAAGGGGGTGTTACACAGAAGGGCGCGGAATTCAGGGACAAAAAAAGCGCCTTGCGGCGCTTTTTTCATCTGGCAACTTATTTGCTGCCCGGGATGCTGAAGCGTTTGTTGAAACGCTCAACACGACCACCGGTATCAACAACACGTTGTTTACCAGTAAAGAACGGGTGGCAGTTGCCGCACACGTCCAGGTTCAGGTCGTGACCCACGGTAGAGTGGGTTTTGATCACATTACCGCAAGAACAGGTTGCAGTAATAGCTACATAATTCGGGTGAATACCTTTTTTCATGGGAAACCTCAGTTTAAGGCCGCGTCGCTCTTCCAGCCCTAACGCCAGACACCACGCGAGTTAATGTATTAGTGGATCTCTGGCACGTGAATACGCACCAAAGGCGGCGAATCATACAGAAATTAACCAACGTATGCAAACTGATCCGCGCCCCACCTTTAACAATGTGTATACTATCCCGCCAGTTTTCAAGCCAGGATCCTGAGATGCCCGTCGCCCATGTAGCGCTACCCGTACCGTTGCCCCGCACCTTTGACTACCTGCTTCCCGATAGCATGGTCGCCAGCGCGGGCTGCCGGGTACGCGTGCCCTTTGGCACCCAGCAACGGGTGGGGATTGTGGTCTCCGTCGGTGAGACCAGTGAATTGCCCCTCAGTGAGCTCAAAAGCGTGCTTGAAGTGCTGGACAGTGCTCCTGTCTTTTCCGTCCCGGTTTGGCGGCTTCTGCTCTGGGCGGCGGATTATTATCACCACGCCATTGGCGATGTGCTTTTCAACGCAATTCCTGTACCGCTACGCCAGGGTAAACCCGCCAGTGCCGCAGTACAGTGGTTCTGGTTTGCCACCGAGCAAGGGCAGGCGGTCGACCTTAATAGCCTTAAACGTTCGCCAAAGCAGCAACAGGCGCTGGCAGCCCTGCGCCAGGGGCGCATCTGGCGGCATCAGGTTGCTGAGCTTGAGTTCAATGACGCCGCGCTACAAGCACTGCGTACCAAGGGGCTGGCAGAGCTCAACAGTGAGGAGCCCGCGCATCATGACTGGCGGCATGGCTTTTCCGTCTGCGGCGAGCGTCTGCGCCTTAACACTGAACAGGCAACCGCGGTGGGGGCCATTCACAGCGCGGCGGACCAGTTCTCGGCCTGGCTGCTGGCGGGTGTAACCGGTTCTGGCAAAACAGAAGTCTATCTTAGCGTGCTGGAAAATGTGCTGGCACAGGGGAAACAGGCGCTGGTGATGGTGCCGGAAATTGGCCTGACGCCGCAGACCATCGCCCGTTTTCGCGAACGCTTTTCTGCCCCGGTCGAGGTACTGCATTCCGGACTCAATGACAGTGAACGCCTGTCGGCCTGGTTAAAAGCCAAAAACGGCGAAGCGGCGATTGTCATTGGCACACGTTCGTCACTATTCACCCCGTTTAAAAATTTGGGCGTTATCGTGATCGATGAAGAACACGACAGCTCTTATAAACAACAGGAAGGCTGGCGCTACCATGCGCGCGACCTGGCCGTCTATCGCGCCCACAGCGAGCAGATTCCAATCATACTCGGCTCGGCGACGCCCGCCCTGGAGACGCTCCACAACGTGCGGGCGCGGAAATATAAGATGCTGCGCCTGACGCGCCGCGCCGGCAACGCCCGCCCCGCCATGCAGCATGTTCTGGACCTGAAAGGCCAGGCGCTACAGGCAGGACTCTCCCCTGCTCTTGTCAATCGCATGCGCCAGCATTTGCAGGCAGGCAATCAGGTCATCTTGTTCCTGAACCGTCGAGGCTTCGCGCCGGCACTGCTGTGCCATGATTGTGGCTGGATTGCCGAGTGTCCGCGCTGCGATCATTACTACACGTTACACCAGGCCCAGCAGCATCTACGCTGCCACCATTGCGACAGCCAGCGCCAGGTGCCACGGCAATGCCCTTCCTGCGGCTCAACCCATCTGATGCCGGTTGGACTGGGCACGGAACAACTGGAGCAGGCGCTTGCCCCGCTTTTTCCGGGGGTGCCGCTGTCGCGTATCGACCGGGACACCACCAGCCGTAAAGGTGCGCTCGAGCAACACCTGGCGGAAGTACATCGCGGCGGCGCGCGTATTCTTATCGGCACGCAGATGCTGGCGAAAGGGCACCATTTCCCGGATGTCACGCTGGTTGCCCTGTTGGATGTCGACGGTGCGCTCTTCTCCGCTGACTTCCGCGCCGCTGAACGCTTTGCGCAGCTTTATACCCAGGTCTCCGGGCGTGCCGGGCGCGCGGGGAAACAGGGTGAAGTGGTGCTGCAAACCCACCATCCGGAACACCCTTTATTGCAAACACTTCTGCATAAAGGTTACGACACCTTCGCTGAGCAGGCACTGGCGGAACGTCAGACGCTCCAGCTTCCCCCCTGGACCAGCCATGTGCTCATCCGTGCGGAAGATCATAACAACCAACAGGCGCCGCTGTTCCTGCAACAGCTAAAAAATCTGCTGCAATCCAGCCCGCTGGCAGACCAGCACCTCTGGGTGCTTGGTCCGGTTCCGGCACTGGCTCCCAAACGCGCCGGGCGCTGGCGCTGGCAGCTCCTGCTACAACATCCTTCCCGCGTGCGTCTGCAACAAATTGTCAGCGGCACGCTTACGCTTATCAACACCTTACCAGAAGCCCGCAAAGTGAAGTGGATGCTGGATGTGGACCCTATTGAGGGCTAAGGTTGCGAGGCACCTCGAAAAATTCAACTTTCATCACATTTTTAATGAAAATTCTGTAACCGATTAGATTAACTATCTGATAAAAATGTGTCTGCGCCTGCGCCGCGCATGCGAGGAGAAGAAGGTGAAGACCAGGAATCAGGTTGCAGCCGCGACCATGAAAGATGTTGCCGTTAAAGCGAAGGTATCCACGGCAACGGTGTCCCGTGCGTTAATGAACCCGGATAAAGTGTCGCAGGCTACCCGCAATCGGGTTGAGCAGGCGGCAATGGAAGTGGGTTATTTGCCGCAGTCGATGGGACGTAACGTTAAACGTAATGAATCCCGGACGATCCTGGTGATTGTGCCGGATATTTGCGATCCGTTTTTTAGTGAAATTATCCGTGGCATCGAAGTCACTGCCGCAGAAAATGGCTATCTGGTATTGATCGGCGATTGTGCTCATCAGAATCAGCAAGAAAAAACCTTTATCGATTTAATCATCACTAAGCAGATAGATGGCATGTTGCTGCTCGGTTCACGCTTGCCTTTTGATGCCAGCATCGAAGAACAACGTAACCTGCCGCCAATGGTGATGGCGAATGAATTTGCCCCGGAACTGGAACTGCCCACAGTACATATCGACAACCTGACCGCCGCCTTCAATGCCGTGAATTACCTGCGCGAACAGGGGCATCAATACATTGGTTGCATCGCCGGTCCGGAAGAGATGCCGCTGTGCCACTATCGCCTGCAGGGCTATGTACAGGCGCTGCGTCGCTCCGGCATTACCGTTGACCCGCACTATATTGCCCGTGGCGACTTTACCTTTGCCGCTGGTAGCGAGGCGCTGGAACGGTTACTCTCGCTGCCGAAGCCGCCCACGGCGGTATTCTGTCATAGCGACGTCATGGCGCTCGGCGCATTGTCTTATGCGAAGCGCCGTGGTCTGAAAGTGCCGAATGATTTGTCTATTATTGGTTTCGATAACATCTCGCTGGCGGAGTTCTGCGATCCTCCGCTCACCACCGTTGCCCAGCCGCGTTTCGATATCGGTCGCGAAGCAATGCTGTTATTACTTGAACAGTTACAAGGGCATACGGTAAGCAGCGGCTCCCGATTACTGGATTGCGAATTGGTCATTCGTGGGTCAACTAAGGCGTTGACTTAACGTAAATGCGTTATCGGAATCCCTCTTCTGGTCAAAAGCCCGTCGCTTAAGTAACATGACGGGCTGACAAACGAAATAAATACAGCGAAACGATAGTGGCACAACGAGATTATGTACGCCGCAGCCAGTCGGCTCCTTCGCGGCAAAAAAAGAGTAGCTCAAGGAAGAAGCAACGTAGCGTATCCGCTGTCTCGCCCGCAATGGTCGCGATTGCCGCCGCAGTACTGGTAGCTTTTATCGGTGGCCTGTACTTTATTACCCACCACAAGAAAGAAGAATCTGAAACGCTGCAAAACCAGAAGGTTGCAGGCAATGGTCTGCCGCCAAAACCGGAAGAGCGCTGGCGTTACATTAAAGAGCTGGAAAGTCGCCAGCCAGGCGTACGTGCGCCTACCGAGCCATCTGCGGGTGGTGAAGTGGAAAAACCGGAGCAACTGACCAATGAGCAACGTCAGTTACTGGCGCAAATGCAGGCGGATATGCGCCAGCAGCCTACGCAATTAAACGAAGTGCCGTGGAACGAGCAGACGCAGGAGCAGCGCCAACAAACGCTGCAACGCCAGCGTCAGGCGCAGCAACAGGTACAGCAGCAGATGCAACAACAGCAGTGGAGCAACGTGCAGGTTGAGCAACCGACACGGACGCCGCCACGGGTGACGGAGCAACCACGCACGGCGCAAACCGCGCCGGTGCAGGCAGCGAAGCAAACGCCTCAGCAAAAGCCATCTGCCGCCAGCCAGCAGCCATACCAGGATCTGCTGCAAACGCCAGCACATACCACGGCGGCCGCGCCGAAAACGCAGCAGGCCGCTCCGGTGACGCATGAAGAAGCACCGAAGCAAACGGCCGAGAAAAAAGACGAACGCCGTTGGATGGTACAGTGTGGTTCGTTCAAAGGTGCGGACCAGGCAGAGACCGTTCGTGCCCAGCTCGCCTTTGAAGGGTTTGATTCTCGCATCACCAGCAATAACGGCTGGAATCGCGTGGTTATCGGTCCGGTTAAAGGCAAAGATAACGCAGATAGCACCATTAGCCGTCTGAAACTGGCCGGCCACACAAACTGCATCCGTCTCGCCGCCGGGGGTTGAAACCCCCAAAATCTCCCCCATCTATACTTGCATTCTGCCCCGTATCACTACGGGGCTTGTATTCTGCATTCGTAACCAGGGGGTCTGCTCGTGACAACAATAGTAAGCGTACGCCGTAACGGCCATGTCGTTATCGCTGGTGATGGCCAGGCGACACTGGGCAACACCGTTATGAAAGGCAACGTGAAGAAAGTTCGCCGTCTGTACAACGACAAAGTCATCGCAGGCTTTGCCGGAGGCACGGCTGATGCCTTCACCTTGTTTGAACTCTTTGAACGTAAGCTGGAGATGCACCAGGGCCATCTGGTGAAAGCGGCGGTGGAACTGGCCAAAGACTGGCGTACCGATCGCATGCTGCGCAAGCTGGAAGCGTTACTGGCGGTGGCCGATGAAACGGCCTCACTGATCATCACCGGTAACGGTGACGTTGTACAGCCAGAAAATGACCTGATTGCCATTGGCTCTGGCGGCCCATATGCCCAGGCGGCTGCCCGTGCATTGCTGGAAAACACCGACCTCAGCGCGCGCGATATCGCCGAGAAAGCGCTGAACATCGCCGGTGATATCTGCATCTACACTAACCACTTCCACACCATCGAAGAATTGACCACCAAGGCGTAAGGATTCCTCATGTCTGAAATGACCCCACGCGAAATTGTCAGCGAACTGGACAAACACATTATCGGTCAGGATGCGGCGAAGCGTTCCGTGGCGATTGCCCTGCGTAACCGCTGGCGTCGTATGCAGCTTGATGAAGAGCTGCGCCATGAAGTGACCCCGAAAAACATTCTGATGATCGGGCCAACCGGTGTCGGTAAAACCGAAATTGCCCGCCGTCTGGCGAAACTGGCAAACGCGCCGTTTATCAAAGTTGAAGCAACCAAATTCACCGAAGTGGGTTATGTCGGTAAAGAAGTGGATTCCATTATCCGCGATCTTACCGATGCCGCCGTGAAAATGGTCCGCATGCAGTCCATCGAGAAAAACCGCTATCGCGCCGAAGAGATGGCGGAAGAGCGTATTCTGGACGTACTGATCCCCCCGGCAAAAAACAACTGGGGCCAGCCGGAAACCGTTGCTGAGCCGTCTGCTGCACGTCAGTCTTTCCGCAAAAAACTGCGTGAAGGCCAGCTCGACGACAAAGAAATTGAAATCAACCTGGCCGCGTCACCGATGGGCGTAGAGATCATGGCGCCTCCGGGAATGGAAGAGATGACCAGCCAGCTCCAGTCCATGTTTCAGAATCTGGGCGGGCAAAAACAGAAGCCGCGTAAGCTGAAAATCAAAGATGCAATGAAACTGCTGATTGAAGAAGAAGCGGCGAAGCTGGTGAACCCGGAAGAGCTGAAACAAGATGCAATCGACGCGGTTGAGCAGCACGGTATCGTCTTCATCGACGAAATCGACAAAATCTGTAAGCGCGGCGGTAACACATCCGGCCCGGATGTTTCCCGCGAAGGTGTTCAGCGCGACCTGCTGCCGCTGGTAGAGGGTTGTACCGTTTCTACCAAGCACGGCATGGTGAAAACTGACCACATCCTGTTTATCGCCTCCGGCGCATTCCAGGTGGCCAGCCCGTCTGACCTGATCCCGGAACTGCAGGGTCGTCTGCCTATTCGCGTTGAACTGAAAGCGCTGACCACGCAAGACTTTGAACGCATTCTGACCGAGCCAAACGCATCGGTTACCGTGCAGTACAAAGCATTGATGGCAACAGAAGGCGTCAATATCGATTTCACTGACGACGGGATTAAACGCATCGCGCAAGCGGCCTGGCAGGTGAACGAGACCACCGAAAACATCGGTGCGCGCCGTCTGCACACCGTTCTGGAACGTCTCATGGAAGATATTTCCTATGACGCCAGCGACCTGAATGGCGAAACTATCATCATCGACGCCGACTATGTGAGTAAGCACCTTGATGCTTTAGTGGCAGATGAAGATCTGAGCCGTTTTATCTTATAATCGCAGCCACAACGTTTTCATCATTTCCGATGGGGGCTTATGCCCCCATTTTTTATTACTGGCTGGTGACTATGACTGACGCACAACCTTTGAGCCGCACCCAGGCCTGGCTGGAAAGCCTGCGCCCAAAAACACTGCCGCTGGCGTTTGCCGCTATCGTGGTAGGGACGACGCTGGCCTGGTGGCAGGGTTTCTTCGATCCGCTGGTTGCCATACTGGCATTAAGCACCGCCGGATTGCTGCAAATCCTTTCCAATCTCGCCAACGACTATGGCGATGCGGTCAAAGGCAGCGATAAACCCGACCGTATTGGTCCGTTGCGCGGTATGCAAAAAGGGGCGATTTCGCTTGAGCAGATGAAGCGTGCGCTGATCATTGTCATTGGCCTGAGCTGCATTTCCGGCCTGCTGTTGCTGCTGGCCGCCTCACAAACCCTGACGGATTTCATCGGCTTTGTGGTGCTTGGCGCGCTGTCTATCATCGCCGCTATCACCTACACCATCGGCAAACGACCTTACGGCTATATCGGCCTTGGCGACGTTTCGGTACTGATCTTTTTTGGCTGGCTGAGCGTAATGGGAAGCTGGTATTTGCAAACGCATATGCTGATCCCTGCGATTATCTTACCCGCTACGGCGTGCGGGCTGCTGGCGACTGCGGTGCTGAATATCAACAATCTGCGTGATATCGACAGCGATCGCGCCAATGGCAAAATCACGCTCGTGGTACGCTTAGGGCCGCTGAACGCACGCCGCTACCATGCGGGTCTGCTGGCCGGCGCCCTTCTCTGTCTGGCACTGTTTAACCTGCTGTCACTGCATAGCGTATGGGGTTGGCTGTTCGTCCTTGCCGCGCCGTTGCTGTTAAAACAGGCGCGTTTTGTGATGCGTGAGCGGGATCCGAAAGCCATGCCGCCGATGCTCGAACGTACAGTAAAAGGGGCTTTACTGACTAACCTCTTGTTTGTGATTGGGATTATGCTGAGTCAGACGCATTTTTAACTGACAAAAGTCAATTAACAATTGATGATTTTGCCAACAATGCGTGATGCGCGATATACTGACAACTCTCGCAGCAACTGAACGTTAAGCCTATGAAATACGATACGTCTGAGCTCTGTGACATCTACCAGGAAGATGTCAACGTCGTGGAACCGCTGTTCTCCAATTTTGGTGGACGGTCGTCGTTCGGCGGTCAAATCATCACGGTGAAATGTTTCGAGGATAACGGGTTGCTGTACGATCTGCTCGAAGAAAATGGCCGTGGTCGTGTACTGCTGGTTGATGGCGGTGGTTCTGTGCGTCGTGCGTTAATTGATGCGGACCTGGCGCGCATCGCTCTGCAAAACGAGTGGGAAGGGATTGTGGTCTACGGCGCGGTGCGCCAGGTGGATGATCTGGAAGAACTGGACATTGGCATTCAGGCCATTGCCGCCATTCCGGTGGGTGCCGCTGGAGAAGGCATCGGCGAAAGCGACATTCGCGTCAATTTCGGCGGCGTGACCTTCTTTTCCGGCGACCATCTCTATGCCGATAATACCGGGATAATCCTTTCCGAAGATCCACTGGATATCGAGTGATCAAAAAAGGCACCGCAAGGTGCCTTTTTTATGCGCTGTACCGTTCTGGAAAAGAAAGCCAGAGCAGCTACGCGAAAGATTTCATGTTGTAGCAAGCCGACAACTGAGCGAATCCCCGGGAACACAGAAACGACGTGCCAGGGGAAAGTGAGCGCAGCTAACGCCGCTACGGCACGAAAGATGACGCGTAATCAGACTTCTTCCATACGGCCCAGCAGTGCCTGCAGACGTTCCTGCCAGCCATGCTGCTGTTCTTTCAACTGGTTGTTTTCACGGGCCAGTTCTTCGCGATCATGCTGCGCGGACTGAACTTCCTGGGACAGACTGTTGTTCTTCTCTTTCAGCTCTTCGATTTCCATCTGCAGCAGCGTGATGGTATCAATCGCCTGCTGTACTTTCGCTTCCAGCTTCTCGAATACTTCTAATGACATCGTCATACCTCTCCTGAATTGCAAGGCGTTGATGGGTATATACCACTCGGGTAAATCCGCGTTCCGTGAACGGCGACGCCTTAATGTATTTAGCGCACGGTCTTAGTACCCGATTGTATGAAGCCCTTTAGCCCCTGTCCAGCGACAACCCGCGCAGATCGCGCTTTGCAACACTTTTCAGCCTAAACCTGGTGCATTTGCGGTCCGCTTCAATAAATTGTTAAATTGAGGGTTACAAAAATGATTCAGCTCACACTTCTCCCTCCTTCGCAAACGCGCCTCATCGCGCGAAAACGCTCATTTTATTGACGCAGCACACACATTTTGATTTCGATATTTCTCGTTTTTGCTCGTTAACGATAAATTAACAGTATGTCTACACGGCATCTTGGAGTCTTCTCCCTCCATGCAAACTATAACCATTAAACTCTTTGCAGGATCCGATTATGAGTCAAACCTCAACCTTAAAAGGTCAGTGCATCGCCGAGTTTCTCGGTACCGGGTTGTTGATTTTCTTCGGTGTGGGCTGCGTTGCGGCACTTAAAGTAGCAGGTGCCAGCTTCGGACAGTGGGAAATCAGTATCATTTGGGGTCTGGGCGTGGCGATGGCCATCTACCTGACCGCAGGGGTTTCCGGCGCACACCTTAACCCGGCTGTGACCATTGCATTGTGGCTGTTTGCCTGCTTCGACGGGCGCAAAGTTGTACCCTTTATTGCTTCTCAATTTGCCGGCGCATTCTGCGCGGCCGCACTTGTTTACGGGCTTTATTACAATCTTTTCTTCGATTTCGAACAAACTCACCATATGGTGCGTGGCAGCGTCGAAAGCCTCGATCTGGCAGGCATCTTTTCAACCTACCCTAACCCGCACATCAATTTCTTCCAGGCCTTTGCTGTTGAGATGGTGATTACCGCGGTTCTGATGGGCGTCATTATGGCGCTGGGTGACGATGGCAACGGGATCCCGCGTGGCCCGCTGGCTCCGCTGCTGATTGGCCTTCTGATTGCTGTTATTGGTGCCTCTATGGGTCCGCTGACCGGGTTTGCGATGAACCCTGCTCGTGATATCGGACCGAAAGCGTTCGCCTGGCTGGCAGGCTGGGGCAATGTTGCCTTTACCGGTGGGAAAGATATTCCTTACTTCCTCGTACCGCTGTTTGGGCCTATTGTCGGCGCATCACTGGGTGCCTTCGGTTATCGTAAACTGATTGGCCGTAATTTACCGTGTGACGTTTGTGCTGTGGAAGATGACAAAGACGCCACCACAACTTCACAACAAAAAGCTCCGCTGTAATGTGACTACGGGACATAAATCATGACTGAAAAGAAATATATCGTTGCGCTGGACCAGGGTACCACCAGCTCCCGCGCCGTCGTAATGGATCATGACGCCAACATCATCAGCGTTTCGCAGCGCGAATTCGAACAAATTTATCCTAAGCCAGGCTGGGTTGAGCATGACCCAATGGAAATCTGGGCAACGCAAAGCTCCACGCTGGTAGAAGTGCTGGCTAAAGCGGATATCAACTCAGATGAAATCGCCGCGATTGGTATCACCAACCAACGTGAAACGACCATCGTCTGGGAGCGCGAAACCGGTAAACCTATTTATAACGCCATTGTCTGGCAGTGCCGCCGTACATCAGAAATCTGTGAGCAGCTCAAACGTGATGGCATGGAAGAGTACGTGCGTAACGCAACAGGTCTGGTGGTTGACCCGTATTTCTCCGGCACCAAAGTGAAGTGGATTCTCGATCATGTTGAAGGCTCTCGCGAACGTGCGAAGCGTGGCGAGCTGCTGTTCGGTACCGTCGATACCTGGCTTATCTGGAAAATGACCCAGGGCCGTGTACACGTCACTGACTACACCAACGCCTCCCGTACCATGCTGTTCAACATCAATACCCTGGAGTGGGACGACAAGATGTTGGATGCGCTGGATATTCCGCGCGCCATGCTGCCGGAAGTGCGTAAATCGTCCGAAGTCTATGGCCAGACCAACATCGGTGGTAAAGGCGGTACACGTATTCCTATCGCCGGGATCGCCGGTGACCAGCAGGCAGCGCTGTTCGGTCAGTTGTGCGTCAAAGAAGGGATGGCGAAGAACACCTACGGTACTGGTTGCTTTATGCTAATGAACACTGGCGAAAAAGCGGTGAAATCAGAAAATGGTCTGCTGACGACCATCGCATGCGGACCGAGTGGCGAAGTGAATTACGCGCTGGAAGGTGCAGTATTCATGGCAGGTGCGTCAATTCAGTGGCTGCGCGACGAGATGAAACTGATCAGCGATGCGTTTGACTCGGAATATTTCGCGACCAAAGTGAAAGACACCAACGGCGTTTATGTAGTGCCTGCCTTTACCGGCCTGGGCGCACCGTACTGGGACCCGTATGCACGTGGCGCGATTTTCGGTCTGACCCGTGGCGTAAACTCAAACCACATCATTCGCGCAACGCTGGAATCTATTGCCTACCAGACGCGTGATGTACTGGAAGCCATGCAGGCTGACTCCGGCATTCGTCTGCACGCTCTGCGCGTGGATGGCGGTGCGGTAGCCAACAACTTCCTGATGCAGTTCCAGTCGGACATTCTGGGCACCCGCGTGGAGCGTCCGGAAGTGCGTGAAGTTACGGCGCTGGGCGCAGCTTACCTGGCGGGTCTGGCAGTTGGCTTCTGGCAAAACCTGGACGAACTGCAGGAAAAAGCGGTCATTGAGCGCGAATTCCGTCCGGGCATCGAAACCACCGAACGTAACTACCGTTACGAGGGCTGGAAAAAAGCGGTGAAACGCGCGCTGGCATGGGAAGAGCGCGACGAGTAATCTCCCCCAACCCTCTCCCTTTAGGGGGAGAGGGTGAAAACCTGCCCCGCACGTTCGCTCACCTTCTGCCCCAAAAATCACGCTGGTTCGCCCCTCTTTCCTTTGGAGAGAGTGCCAGGGCGAGGGGACCAGACCGCGCCCGGACCTGCTCTGTGTGTTAAACTTCGCGCAATTTCTTTCACTTCACGAGTTTGCTATGAGACGAGAACTTGCCATTGAATTTTCCCGCGTGACCGAAGCAGCGGCGCTGGCTGGCTATAAGTGGCTGGGTCGCGGCGACAAAAATACCGCCGACGGTGCTGCCGTTCACGCCATGCGCATCATGCTTAATCAGGTCAATATCGCCGGGACCATTGTGATTGGCGAAGGGGAAATCGACGAAGCCCCAATGCTCTATATCGGTGAAAAAGTCGGTACCGGTAAAGGCGACGCGGTGGATATCGCCGTTGACCCGATTGAAGGCACCCGTATGACCGCCATGGGCCAGGCTAACGCTCTGGCAGTACTGGCTGTGGGTGATCAAGGCTGCTTCCTCAATGCGCCGGATATGTACATGGAAAAACTGATTGTCGGCCCTGGCGCGAAAGGTACTATCGACCTGAACCTGCCACTTGCCGATAACCTGCGTAATGTTGCTCATGCGCTCGGTAAACCGCTCAGTGAGCTGACGGTGACGATTCTGGCCAAACCTCGCCACGACGCCACCATCGCTGAAATGCAGAAGCTTGGTGTCCGCGTTTTCGCTATTCCGGACGGCGATGTTGCGGCCTCCATTCTGACCTGTATGCCGGACAGTGAAGTCGATGTCCTCTACGGTATTGGCGGTGCGCCGGAAGGTGTCGTCTCAGCCGCCGTCATCCGCGCGCTCGATGGCGATATGAATGGCCGCTTGCTGGCACGTCATCACGTGAAAGGCGACAACGAAGAGAATCGCCGTATCGGGGAAATTGAGCTGGCACGCTGCCAGGCGATGGGCATCGAGGCCGATAAAGTACTGCGCCTGGATGAAATGGCACGCAGCGATAACGTGATTTTCTCCGCAACCGGAATTACCAAAGGCGACCTGCTGGACGGCATTAGCCGTAAAGGCAACATCGCCACCACCGAAACCCTGCTGATTCGCGGGAAATCGCGCACCATTCGCCGTATCCAGTCTATTCACTACCTGGATCGCAAAGACCCGGACGTGCAGACGCACATTCTGTAAGATTATTTATCAGGGAGAGCTTTCCGGCGCATCCGGGCTGGAAATCCTCCCCATTCACGACGAAGATAAGGCAATGATTCTGAACAGGAGAAAATCATGGCCGACTGGGTTACAGGAAAAGTCGTAAAAGTCGAGTTCTGGACCGACGCGTTGTTCAGCCTGACTGTTCATGCCCCCGTTCATCCCTTCACTGCCGGACAATTTGCCAAACTGGGCCTCGAAATCGATGGCGAACGGGTACAGCGTGCCTACTCCTACGTCAACGCCCCAGGCAGCCCCGACCTGGAATTTTATCTGGTCACCGTCCCTGAGGGCAAACTCAGCCCGCGCCTGGCTGCCTTACAGCCCGACGATGAGGTATTGATTGTCAGCGAGGCGGCAGGCTTCTTTGTTCTTGAAGAGGTGCCGGACTGCGACACGCTGTGGATGCTGGCGACCGGGACCGCGATTGGGCCTTATTTGTCTATCCTGCAGGAAGGGAAGGACCTGGATCGCTTCAAAAATCTGGTGCTGGTGCATGCGGTACGTTATGCCGCAGATTTAAGCTATCTGCCGCTGATGCTCGAACTGCAGAAACGCTATGAAGGCAAATTGCGGATTCAAACGGTGGTCAGCCGGGAAACCGTGCCCGGATCGCTCACAGGGCGTGTCCCTGCGCTGATTGAGAACGGCGCACTGGAAGCGGCGGTGGGATTGCCGATGAACAGCGACACCAGCCACGTCATGCTCTGCGGCAACCCGCAGATGGTGCGCGACACCCAGCAGTTACTGAAAGAGACCCGGCAGATGGCGAAACACCTGCGCCGCCGCCCGGGCCACATTACCGCCGAACACTACTGGTGATCAGCGGAACTGTACTTCAAGCGTATCTTTGCCGAACTTGTTCTCGCCCTGGGTGCCAATAAACGCGCCCAGGTCAATGAGCATTGTCACCATAATCAGCACAGGCACGAAGCGGCCAACAACCCATTGCCATGTACCGCCAAGTATCTCCCAGTGCCCTGCCAGCAGCATCCAGGCAAGAATAAATAACAACGACCAACTGCCAGACTTATTGCGATCATGCAGTCGTTTCACAATCACACACGCGGTTGGCCAGAGCAGGCAAACCAGCATAAACGCGGCATTTTGGCTGGCCAGAAGTTCAAAACTGACCGCGTAAAACAACGCCGCCATCGCCAGCACCCAGATAACGGTCCAGATCCAGAAATCACGACGACCAATGCGGCCTTTAAATGAGAACAACCACTGCTGAATACCCATGTAAGGTTCCTTTAATTGTAGTGCTGCGTAGTTTACCCTGGTCGCGTGAGTTTTTGACAAGCCAGACTGTTATCGTTTTAATCGTGAGCAAAGAGAAGTGAGGACGATGTTAATGAAAACCTGGTGGCTCCTGTTTACGGCGCTCTTCATCAATCACTATGCCATCGCAGAGGATACGCCACCTGCGGCGGCGGCCCCGTATCTGCTGCCGGGTGCTCCCACCTTCGAACAATCCATCAGCCAGTTCAGGGAAAAATTCAACGAAGATAATCCCGACCTGCAGCTCAATGAATTTCGCGCAGTCGATTCGCGAGGTGATACTGAACGCCTGACCCGCGCCGCGACCAAAATTAACGACAACTTGTATGCCTCCACGGCGCTGGAACGCGGCACGTTGAAAATTAAATCCATGCAGATGACCTGGCTACCGGTCCGGGGGCCAGAGCAAAAGGCGGCCAAAGCGAAAGCCCAGGAGTATATGGCGGCGCTGATTCGCGCGTTCTCACCGACGCTGACCAAAGCGCAAAGTCTGCAAAAGCTGCAAAAATTACTGAACAACGGCAAAAACAAGCTCTGGTATGCCGAAACGGAAGGGGCTATCCGTTATGTTGTTGCAGATGACGGCGAAAAGGGGCTGACCTTCGCTGTTGAACCGATTAAGCTGGCGCTATCTGAAAGCCTGGAAGGCGACAATAAATGACAAAAAGCAAAGCCTTTCCCATGACGAATCTCTATACTGTTTCACAGACCAAACTGCCCTGACGGGCAGACATCTTACTTAAATTCGCTCTTATAGCGTGGAGAATTCAAATGCGACATCCTTTAGTGATGGGTAACTGGAAACTGAACGGCAGCCGCCACATGGTAAACGAACTGGTAGCTAACCTGCGTAAAGAGCTGGCTGGCGTGACAGGTTGTGGCGTTGCTATCGCTCCGCCGGCTATGTACCTGGATCTGGCTAAGCAAGCCGCTGCAGGCAGCCACATCATTCTGGGCGCTCAGAACGTCGACGTTAACCTGTCTGGCGCATTCACCGGCGAAACCTCCGCTGAAATGCTCAAAGATATCGGCGCGCAGTACATCATTATCGGCCACTCCGAGCGTCGTACTTACCACGCAGAATCTGACGAACTCATTGCTAAAAAATTCGCCGTTCTGAAAGAACAAGGCCTGATTCCGGTTCTGTGCATCGGTGAAACCGAAGCAGAAAACGAAGCGGGCAAAACCGAAGAAGTGTGTGCACGTCAGATCGACGCAGTTCTGAAAACTCAGGGCGCAGCGGCATTTGAAGGCGCGGTCATCGCTTACGAACCCGTATGGGCAATCGGTACCGGCAAGTCCGCGACGCCGGCTCAGGCTCAGGCGGTTCACAAATTCATCCGTGACCACATTGCTAAAGCAGACGCGAAAGTGGCTGAGCAGGTTATCATTCAGTACGGCGGTTCCGTTAACGCAGCTAACGCTGCTGAGCTGTTCACCCAGCCGGATATCGACGGCGCGCTGGTTGGCGGTGCATCCCTGAAAGCTGACGCTTTCGCGGTGATCGTTAAAGCAGCAGAAGCAGCTAAAGCGTAATTCGCTTGCCCCTGTGAGCACTCACTTCCTGTTAAGGCGGGGAGTGTTCACGTTATCTCTCCCCTCCAGGGGAGAGATACGCTCTTAACCTGGTTACCGCCCCGGCTTTATCGATGCGGGCATCCAGAATCTATGCAGGTTATTGTCCTAACTGGGTCGTATAGTTACTTTCCACCCAGCGATACCCGTCTCCCTCACGCTTTACATGGCCAAACCCCGGAAAAGAAATATGTGCGGCGGCGACCCAATACCCCTGCTCCGCAGCCTGTTTGAGCACACGCTCCCGCGTTTTAATGGCCTGCTGGCGGTTGACGTCAAAGTGTATTGCCACGTGCGGATCGGGCATTTGTACCGCTTTGGCGTGGATAATATCGCCCCATAAAACCAGTGTCTGACCTTCACTTTCCACACGATACAGTACACTGCCCGGCGTATGACCCGCGGTAGATTCCGCACGAATCCCCTCCATAAGAGCTGCAGGCGCCTGGAATGTTTTTAGCCGCCCGGCATTGATGACCGGACGAAGCGTCTTTTCACTTTCAGCAAAAGTGTGTGCTTCACCTGGCTCCACCTTATTGACATTTGACGGGTTAAGCCAGAAGTCGACATCGCGTTTGTCCACATACACGTCAGCATTCGCAAAGGCAGGTTTGCCGGCACGTGACACACCGCCAGAGTGATCGGCATGAATATGGGTCAGCAATACATCATCAATGGATTCAGCCGGATACCCTGCTGCGGCAAGGTTTTCCAGCAGATGCCCGCCCTGACTACCGAATAGCTCACCGGCGCCGGTATCCACTAAAATACGTTTTTTGCCATCGTCGATGACATAGGCGTTAATCGAGGTTTCTGCCTGCGGCGTCATTGCTTCGCCAGCCATCGCCTGGCGTAATTTTTCCGGTGAGATGTTCGTCAGCAGCTTATTCAAGGGGACCGTCACCGTGCCGTCGGATACGGCGGTAACCCGCAGCTTGCCCAGTTTCATGCGATAGTAACCGGGAGCCTGTTCATCCAGCGCACTCGTCTGCCCGGCGGCCAGAAGCTGGCTGGAAAAGAGAAGTGTCGCCACCAGCGCCAGTATCATTTTCATAAAATTGCCTCATCACAGTGTCATTTAAGCGTGCTCAGCAGTATCCTCAGCAAACCAGTATCACTCAAATTGATTAATATAATGTTCACTATCAGAGAAAATGATTTTCATCGTATCGATCTGAATTTGTTGACGGTACTGTTAGTCCTGCAGCGGGAAGGCAGCGTGTCACGTACCGCTGAAAAACTGCATCTGGGGCAACCGGCGGTCAGTAATGCGCTGGCCAGGTTGCGTGACATGTTCGACGATCCCCTGTTTGTGCGTACCGCAGGAGGCATGGTACCGACGCCGCGTGCCGAAGCGCTTATTGCCTCACTCGGCCCCCTGATGGAACAGATGCAGTATGTTCTTTTTCAACCACCGTCATTTACCCCGGCGAAGGCAAGCCATGTGTTTCGTCTGGGGATGAGCGACTGGGTGGAGCGCTGGCTGATGCCGGAATTACAGGCATACATGACACACGAAGCGCCGGGAATCACCTTGCAGGTGGCAGCCAGCGATCCGTTCCGGGATGGTGAGCAAGTGATCCAAAGGGAGATAGACCTGGCGATTTCGGTTGGTCAGAGCACCGCCGCCACGTTGAGGCGTGAACATCTCCGTTCACTCAACTTTTGTACGTTCTGGCACCCCGATCAGCTTTCGCTGGAAGCACCGCTGACGGTAAGTGATTACGTGGAGCATGACCACGTACTGGTTTCCTATCGCGGTGCGGCATGGAGCGCCGTCGACGAACAGTTAGCATTGCAGGGGAGATCACGAAGGGTGCGTTACGTTACGCCGCATTTTTCTTCTCTGCCGCCGCTGCTGAAACGCATACCCGCTTTAGCGACTGTCCCCTCCGGGCTGGCTGCCGACTGGATTTCCTATTACGGTTTACGCTGTAGCCCCGTTCCGGTTGAGACGCCGGAAATTGCCCTCTCGCTGCTGTGGCATAAATGCTGTGATAACGATATGCCGCTGAACTGGCTAAGAACGGTATTACACAAAATCATAAACGCACTGCCGTAATCACCTCGTCTTTGTACAGACTTGGTAGCCCCCCACAAAGGCCAGTGTGAGGGGCAGATCGCGCCAGAACTACAATTTCCCCAGCACACTAAACCACGCATAATCCAGCGGCAGCAGCACCAGATACGTTGCCACCGCCAGCGCAATACACAACAACATCCCCGCCCGTGCCGGCACTTTGCCTAATGCCATGGCCACTACGATCGGTGACGCCTGATACGGCAGCAGTGGAGTGGAATATCCCAACACCTGAATCATAATCACCGACAGTAGCGGGAAGCCCGTTGCATCGGAAAAACTCTGCGCCAGCGTGGTAAAAAGCGCAGGTACACCATTCGCCGTCATAATGAAGTTGAGCGCGGTCGTGGTGCCGGTGAGCGCCAGGAAGCTGGTAAAAGGATGCGCCGGATCCAGCGGCATGATGTGCAGCAGCGCATTCCCTACCGCCGCCCCAATCCCCGTTTGCGTGACCGTAATGGCCAGCCCAAGGATCCCGGCGACATAAATACAGGTGCGGATATTTACCCCACTGGAAAACTCATCACCATTAATAAACCCAACGCGCGGCAGCAGAGTAATACAGGCGGCAGCCAGCCCCGTCCAGGCCGGGCCAATGCCGTGCCAGCTCTCCGTGACCCACATCGTTAAGACCACCGCCAGCAGCCAGGCAAGGCGCTTTTCCTCCCGGCTCATGGGTTCCGGCGGCGTAAGGTCTTTTGGCGCATGCGGCTGCCCGGGGAAAAGCCAGCAGATAAGACCAATCAGGATGAGGCCTTTCAGAATGCCCAGCACCGGCGTATGCAGCAGCAGATACGGCAGATAGTTGAGATGAATACCGTAGGATCCTTCCGCCGCCCCGCTCATCACCAGATTGGGCACATTGGCGGGTAAAATCGTCGCCGACAACTGGAAGGTGCCAAACCCCACCGCCAGCGCAAGGCCATACCAGGAGCGCGTTCCTTCGTTGATGCCCGCACGCGCCGCCATCGCCGCCACAATCGGCATCAGCAGAGCAATACGTCCCATGTTCGACGGCATAACAAACGCCAGCGCATAGCTCAGCAATACAACGCTTGCGACCATTTGCAACCACGAATCGGTTAGCCGGGCCGACAGCGCCCGCGCGGCCCGGTCGGCCAGGCCCGTTTTCCGAATGGCGACCCCCAGGACAAAACCGCTAAATACCAGCCAGAAAGCGGAGGAGGCAAAACCGCCAAAAATGACGTCCGGCGGTGCAATCTTCGCCACCATCGCGGCGGCAAAAAACAGCAGCGCCGTGATGAATTCCGGCAGCAGCGAGGTAGCCCACAGCACGATAGTGAGACCAATAATAATGGAAGGCAGAAACAGAGGGTGAGTAAACCAGAGCGACATACCTGTCTCCTGTAGAATTTGTCGGCAAGTCTACGGCGACAGGCTTGCCTGGTAAACGCCAAAACTGGTGGGGCTATTTCAGGATATTACATTGATGATCCTGAATTTCCTCGGCGGAACCACGGTTAAAGGCGAGCAGATTACGCTCTGTCGCCAGCAGCACAAAGGAGCCATCAGCCTGCTGTATCATCGCCATGCCGTAGCGCCCCATATGTTCACGCGCTGTCGGCACCTCTTCCGCCAGCATTAAAAACGGGCTTCGCTGTACCAGTTCAGCTTCCGTTACGCGGCGCGCCAGATAAGGATGCCCAAGAATGCCGCCCGGAAAGGCCAGCCACTGACTGCTGATACGCGAGGCTTGCTGATCAAGCTTCACACGCACGTCTTCGCGCAGGCAAGAAATATGGATATGGAAATGGTTCTGGGTACGGCCGACGCGAGAGTTAATTGTCAGCGACAGGGCATTATCCGGGAGTGGGGTTCCCCGCGTTTTACCCAGCACGCCGCGCGATTGCCAGGCCTGCCAGAGAAAATTGGGTGTGTGGGATTTTAATAACAGCGGGCTTTCAATACCATTGATACGGTACGTTGGCATCAGCAGATACTGTAATGGTCCGTTGCGGTCTTTAAGCAACACGTAACCACTGTCGAGATTAACCTGCGCACAGGGCGCGGGTAGATGGTTGTTCCGCTGATTCGGCACACACTGCTCAAGCACGATATGACGCAATACGTCACGTTTACTGCTGTTCCACCAGTATTCGCCACCCACCACGGCCGCAGCCACCGCAATCAACAACGCTATGCCAAACAGGCGCACTGTTTTCATCGATCTCTCCTTACAGGGAGGAACAGGAAGCATAGCGCAGAGATCGGTTGGGATAAAACGAAAACGGCCCTGTTAAGGGCCGCTGGAAGAGTAAGGTTAGCGTTTGCTGATTTCGTCGAACTTGCCGCCGTTGGAGAAGTGCTCTTTCTGCGCTTTCGTCCAGCCGCCAAAGACATCGTCAATGGTGAACAATTTCAGTTTCGGGAATTCGTTTGCGTATTTTGCCGCCACGTCTTTGTCACGCGGACGGTAGAAGTTCTTCGCCGCTATCTCCTGCCCTTCCGGGGAGTAGAGATATTTCAGGTAAGCTTCTGCCACTTTCTGCGTGCCTTTCTTCTCGACAACTTTATCGACAACAGACACGGTTGGCTCCGCAAGAATGGATTCACTTGGCGTCACGATTTCAAACTTATCTTTGCCCAGCTCGTTCGTTGCCAGCAGCGCTTCGTTTTCCCAGGCAATCAGCACATCGCCGATACCACGTTCTACGAAGGTATTGGTCGCGCCGCGAGCACCGGAGTCCAGCACTTCGACGTTTTTATACAGCGCTTTCACGAACTCCTGCGCTTTAGCCTGATCGCCACCGTTCTGATGCAGGGCATAACCCCACGCAGCCAGGTAGTTCCAGCGTGCGCCGCCAGAGCTTTTCGGGTTCGGGGTAATGACCGACACGCCCGGTTTGATTAAATCATTCCAGTCATGAATCTGTTTTGGGTTGCCTTTACGCACCAGGAAAACGATGGTGGAGGTGTAAGGTGCGGAGTTATCCGGCAGGCGTTTGATCCAGTTTTTGTCGATGCTGCCACGCTCGGCAATCGCATCAACATCATACGCCAGCGCCAGGGTCACGACATCGGCATCAAGACCGTTGATAACCGAGGTTGCCTGTTTGCCTGAGCCGCCGTGTGACTGACGAATCGTGACGTTATCGCCCGTTTCCTGTTTCCAGTGGGCGCTGAACGCTTTGTTGTATTGCTCGTACAATTCACGCGTTGGATCGTACGAAACGTTTAATAACTGAATATCCTTTGCCAGAACGCTGCCGGATGCCAGCAGCAAAGTTAACCCCACGCCCCATTTATTCATCGCCCACTCTCTCAGGTTATCTATTTTGATGTGCTCAGCCTGCCAGAAAGCAGACCAATGATTAAAGAATAAAAAAAGATTGGCTATAACTGTAGGAAATAACAGAAGGCAAAGAAACGCCCTCTCACGGGAGGGCGTTTAAGGTAATCAGTACAGTTTCTTAGCGCAGTCCAGCCAGTCGCCTTTGAACGGACGCTTCATATTCTCGATAGCGTCGATGATGTCATGATGAACCATCTTCTCGTTCTGGATACCGACACAACGGCCACCGTGGCCCTGCAGCAGCAGTTCAATTGCGTATGCGCCCATGCGGGAAGCGAGAATACGGTCGTAAGGAACCGGGGAACCGCCGCGTTGAATATGACCTAGAACGGTCGCACGGGTTTCGCGCTGCGTTTCGGCTTCGATATATTTTGCCAGCTCATCGATATCACAGATGTGCTCGGTGATAGCCACGATCGCGTGTTTTTTACCTTTCGCGATGCCCGCTTTGATTTCAGCGACCAGATCTTCACGGCTGAATTCAACTTCCGGCAGAACGATAAATTCGCAACCACCAGCAATAGCCGCCGCCAGCGTCAGGTCGCCACAGTAGCGGCCCATCACTTCAACGATGGAAATACGCTGGTGAGAAGAAGAGGTGTCACGCAGACGGTCGATAGCTTCTACCACGGTATGCAGCGCGGTGAAGTAACCGATGGTGTAGTCAGTACCGGCAACATCGTTGTCGATAGTGCCTGGCAGGCCGATGCATGGAAAGCCCATTTCTGTCAGACGTTTCGCACCCATATAGGAACCGTCACCGCCGATAACGACCAGCGCATCAATGCCGCGCTTTTTCATGTTCTCAATAGCCACGGCGCGGACATGTTCTTCACGGAATTCCGGGAAACGGGCAGAACCAAGGAATGTACCGCCACGGTTAATCATGTCAGACACGCTATAGCGGTCGAGTTGAATCATGCGGTCTTCGTACAGGCCGAGATAACCATCGTAAATACCCGCTACTTCCAGACCTTCAGTCAATGCTGCACGGACCACGCCACGAATTGCTGCGTTCATGCCCGGCGCATCACCGCCACTTGTCAACACACCGATTTTCTTAATCATGACTACCTCTGAACTTAGGAATGCAAAAATAATGTTCTGTTGGCCAAAAAACTCCGCGAGGGAGTAAACATCTATGCTGCAATATTATATCAACTGCCGCTTGCTGAATTGATTCAGGTCAGACCATATGGCGGTAATTTATACACAAAAATCGGGTCTGACTCACTTCTTTTACAACGAAATACGACAGCCTTAATCCGCTTATCGTCCTTGAGGTACTACTGAGCAGGGATCTTGGTGAATAATCACATCCGATCCCGGAAAACGCTGGAGAATGGCCTGCTCCACATGTTCAGCCACAATATGCGCCTGAACCAGTGGAAGGTTATCGTCCATTTCCAAATGTATTTGAATAAAGCGGGTCGGCCCTGACTGCCGCGTGCGAAGATCGTGCGCGCCGCTTACGCCTGGCCAGGAAGTGACAATATCGAAAATTTCCTGCCGTTCGGCATCGGGTAATGCCCGATCCAGTAAAGACTGAACCGCGTCATAACCCATATGCAGCGCGCTGTACAAAATATATCCGCCAATCCCCAGTGCGAAGAGGGCATCCGCCCGATGCCAGCCGTACCATGACAGCCCCAGGGCGATGAGAATTGCACCGTTCATCATAACATCAGACTGATAATGAAGCATATCTGCCCGCACCGCCTGGCTTTGAGTTTTTCGCACAACCCAACGCTGAAAAGTGACGAGTATCACAGTACAGACCAACGCGATCACCGTCACCACAACCCCAATACCGGGCGCACGCATCGGTTCAGGGTTCGCCAGATGCTGAATACCGGTTAAAAACAGGAATAATGCTGAACCTGAAATAAACATGCTTTGTGCCAGCGCCGCCAGCGATTCCGCTTTCCCGTGTCCAAAAGTATGCTCGTCGTCCGCAGGCTGCAGCGAGTAGCGCACCACCAGCAAATTAGTCAGCGATGCGGCAATATCCACCAGCGAGTCCACCAGTGCAGCCAGGATACTAACCGACCCGGTGTACCACCATGCAAAAATTTTAATGACTAATAATGACGACGCCATGATCGTCGCAGCGATAGCTGCGCGACTGACCAGGCGCCCATAAGATTCAATCATAAATGCTCCCACGCTGTTCTGTGCGTAGTATAACGAAAGGCAACTTAATCGGAGGAAAATCAGGTGGCTGAATTCGGAGCAAAAAAAACCCCCACATCATGTGGGGGAAGACAGGGATGGTGTCTATGGCAAGGAAAACAGGGTTCATTACTACTAACTACTGGGAACGCTGGGTGCTACTACTCAATACTCTCAACGGTGAACTTTGCTGCATCTGCGTCATTTCACGCAGTTGAATCATTCGTTGCTGATGTTTCTGGTTCAAAACCGCTTGCTGATCAGGAGTGAGCAGGTGATACATCTGGTTGCGGACTTTCGCCATTTCAACCTGACGACTTATCTGCTCCTGCGCCATTTTCTCGGCCTGAACGCGCACAGCGTTTTCATCAAAATTTTCTGCGGTGACAAGGCGATGCATTGTCTCCATTTCGCTAACATTAACAGGGGGCTTGTCGTGCCTTGCCTGCTGCATCAGATCTCGCATCTGTTGACGCTGATGTTCGGTTAAATGTATGCCGTCGAACATATGGCTCTGACTGGAACGCTGCGCGAATCCCTCAGTCGGGTGCCAGTTATCGCCTGTTACGACTTCAGCAGCCTGGCTAAAAGCACTTAGCGCCAGTGTTGAGGCCATGACGGCAGCGGTAACTTTGCGCATCATTTGCTCCCAAGAACTTTCTATGTCGCGAATCAACGATAATGAGTCTACGATTCAGGCTGCAAACATGCGTCAGGGGGTGTAAAACAACGTAAAGTCATGGATTAGCGAGCCTTGATGACGTAATTTCTGCCTCGGAGGTATTTAAACAATGAATAAAATTCTTTTAGTAGATGATGACCGAGAGCTTACATCCCTGTTAAAAGAGCTGCTCGACATGGAAGGTTTTAACGTGCTGGTTGCCCACGACGGGGAACAGGCGCTCAACCTCCTTGATGACAGCATCGATTTGCTTTTGCTCGACGTCATGATGCCGAAGAAAAACGGTATTGATACCCTTAAAGAGCTACGCCAGACACACCAGACTCCCGTCATTATGTTGACTGCACGCGGCAGCGAACTGGATCGCGTACTCGGCCTTGAGCTGGGCGCGGACGACTATCTGCCAAAACCGTTTAACGACCGCGAACTGGTCGCGCGTATCCGTGCGATTTTGCGCCGTTCCCACTGGAGCGAACAGCAGCAAAATACGGACAACGGTTCGCCGACGCTTGAAGTCGACGGCCTGAGCCTCAACCCAGGTCGTCAGGAAGCCAGTTTCGATGGTCAATCGCTGGAGCTGACCGGTACCGAATTCACCCTGCTCTATCTGCTGGCACAGCATTTGGGCCAGGTGGTTTCCCGTGAACATTTAAGCCAGGAAGTGCTGGGTAAACGCTTAACGCCGTTTGACCGCGCGATTGATATGCACATCTCTAACCTGCGCCGTAAGTTACCGGACCGCAAAGATGGTCATCCGTGGTTTAAAACCTTACGAGGCCGGGGCTACTTGATGGTATCCGCTTCATGATAGGAAGTTTGACCGCCCGCATCTTCGCCATTTTCTGGTTAACGCTGGCACTGGTGCTGATGCTGGTCCTGATGGTTCCAAAGCTTGATTCCCGCCAGATGACGGAGTTGCTTGATAGCGAACAACGTCAGGGCGTGATGATTGAACAGCACGTTGAAGCGGAACTGGCCAATGATCCACCCAACGATTTGATGTGGTGGCGCAGGCTGTTTCGCGCAATCGACAAATGGGCCCCTCCGGGGCAACGTTTGTTGCTGGTGACCAGCGAAGGGCGCGTGATTGGCGCCGAACGCAATGAAATGCAAATTATCCGCAACTTTATTGGTCAGGCGGATAACTCAGATCACCCGCAAAAGAAAAAATATGGTCGGGTAGAGCTGGTAGGGCCTTTTTCCGTTCGCGACGGTGAGGACAATTACCAGCTCTATCTTATTCGACCTGCCAGTAGTTCTCAGTCTGACTTTATCAACCTGCTGTTTGACCGCCCCCTCCTGTTGCTGATTGTCACAATGCTTATCAGCTCGCCGCTGCTGCTGTGGCTGGCGTGGAGCCTGGCAAAACCCGCGCGTAAGCTGAAAAACGCGGCAGATGAAGTGGCACAGGGCAACTTGCGACAGCATCCTGAGCTGGAAGCCGGGCCGCAAGAATTCCTCGCTGCGGGCACCAGTTTTAACCAGATGGTCATGGCGCTGGAGCGCATGATGACCGCCCAGCAACGGCTCCTGTCCGATATTTCCCACGAACTACGGACACCGTTAACGCGGCTACAGCTCGGCACCGCGCTGTTGCGTCGTCGCAGCGGCGAGAGCAAAGAGCTGGAACGTATCGAAACGGAAGCACAGCGGCTGGACAGTATGATCAACGACCTGTTAGTCATGTCGCGTAATCAGCAGAAAAACGCGCTGGTCAGTGAAACGGTCAAAGCCAATCAGTTGTGGAATGAGGTGCTCGATAACGCCGCGTTCGAAGCGGAACAGATGGGTAAATCCCTGACGGTGAATTTCCCGCCTGGCCCGTGGCCGCTGTACGGCAACCCGAATGCACTGGAAAGCGCGCTGGAAAATATCGTCCGTAACGCCCTGCGTTATTCGCACACCAAAATTGAAGTGAGTTTCTCGGTCGATAAAGACGGCATCACCATTAACGTGGACGATGACGGCCCGGGCGTCAGCCCGGAAGACCGCGAGCAAATCTTCCGCCCGTTCTACCGTACCGATGAAGCGCGTGATCGCGCATCCGGCGGGACAGGTTTAGGGCTGGCAATTGTTGAAACCGCTATGCAGCAGCATCGCGGTTGGGTGAAAGCCGACGACAGCCCGCTCGGCGGTTTACGCTTGACGTTATGGATCCCGCTGTATAAACGTTCCTGAGCATTTCCCCTCGCCTTACCGGGCGGGGGGAAACTGCTACTTACCCCGCAAACGCCGTGCGTTGTCTTCGATTTTCCCGCTACTTCGCCGATTTTGCATCGTTCTTGTCCAACTGGCCGAAAGCCCGGCAGCGGACATCAGCCGCCGATATTGCTCATCATCAAACGGCATATGCCAGGCGATTGCAGCGGCATCCAGGACACTCACATCGCTGTTACGTGATACCAGTTCCAGCGGCGTATCGGCGCTCACTTTACCGCCGGTAATAACCCGATAAAGCCAGCCAACACGCCCACTCGCCTGCATCTGCGAAGACATGTCGCTGATGGAGAAGTGAAAGTTAAGTTTGAAACAGGGCGAGCGCGGCTGCGTCACCTGAATGAGCGCATTTCCCCAACGAAAAATATCACCAATAAAGACATTTCTTTCCGTCAGCCCTTCGGTCGAGAGGTTCTCGCCAAATGCCGGGGCGAAGAAAAGCGCCTCCTGTTCGGGAAACGTCGTCTTCCAGTGATCGTAGTGTTCGCGGGGATAATGACAAAGTGCCCGGTCCGGGCCGCCGTGGTAGGACGTCTCCGCCTGCTCATCACCGACTAACCCCAGCTCCGTTAACATCAACTCGCCTTCCACCTGCAACTTGGCAATTGCGCTGGGTCTGCTGTCCTTATAATCCTTTATTTTTCCTGTAAAAATATTCACCGGATGCTGCATTTCCTCTCTCCCGGGCTCACCCATCATCGGCGTATTAGACCACACTTTTTAGCAATAAATCGTGCAGAAATGCGACACCGATACGCCTGTGTTTTATATGAACGTGCTATGAATTAACAGAAGTGAAACGCAATTTCATATTCAAGGAGACAGTGACGTGAAGAAGAAAAATGAATTTTATGGCGTCTGGTGCCCGTCCATTACGCCCATGACACCTGCCGGTAAAATCGACCTGAACGGATTGGAACAGCATATTTCACGCCTGACCGACGCCAGAATTGACGTGGTGTTGCTGATGGGCAGTATCGGCGAATTTGCCTCTTTCACCCTTGATGAACGGCTCATGCTTATCCGCGAAGTGCGCGGTATGACCCCCGGCACCCTGGTCGCGAACGTTTCCTCGACATGCCTGAATGATGTGGAGTGGATGGCCGATGAAGCCTTCCGCACGGGCTACGATGCCGTTATGGTGCTGCCCCCTTATTACTATGGGCAAACGTCTGCACAACTGCTGAGCTACTTCCGCCACCTGGGGCAACGGCTGAACGGCAAATGGTTTGCCTATAATTTCCCGGCCAGGACCGGCTGCGATCTGACGCCGGAAATCGTCGCCACCCTGGCAGCGGAGTTCCCACACTTCGCTGGCATAAAAGACACAGTCGATTGCCAGTCGCATACGCGCAACATCATTCTGGCAACCGAGAAAATCCGTGATGATTTCGCCGTGCTGTCGGGGTATGACGAATACTTCATCCCCAATCTTCTCGCAGGCGGCGCGGGGGTTATCTCTGGCCTCAATAACGTAATGCCGGAACTGTTTGTCAGGGCCCGGGATGCGTGGAAGCAAAACGATTTGGCTACGCTACATGAAGCCCAGCGCGAGACAGGCAAATTCATGTCGATTTACACGATTGGCGAGGATTTCGTTACCACTATCAAAACCGTAGTGGCACGGAAATTTGGCTATTGCGGCGCAACGTCCCGCAATTTTGGCGGCGAACTCACGCCAGCGCAATGTGCGAAGGTTGATGAGGTTTTCGGTATCGGCCATTAAAAAACCGGCCTGAAAAGGCCGGTTTCTCTTTTAAACCGCAGCGCTATTTTACCGCACCGCGCAAATCCGCTACCGCGGCATGCCCTTTTACTTTTCGTGACCAGAGAGAAGTCAGAATCGGCACCAGTATAGAGGTCACAATCACCGATGTCGCCACCAGCGCGGTCGCGGCAGGCGCCATTGCTTTAAACTCTGGCACCATCTCGGCAATCAATACCGGTGTGGCCACCGCCGCACCGGCGGAGCTGGAGGCAGCAAGCCCAGCGGTACCGTCCCCGCCACCCAGCACTTTATCGGCAATAATCAATGGGATGCCGGTAATCACAATCACCGCCAGCCCAAGCAGAATTCCGAGCAGGCCGGTCTGGGCGATAACGCTGAGATCGATAGTGTTCCCAAGCGCAAAGGCAAAGAAGGGGATCAGCGTCTGCACCGCGCGGGTAAAAAATTCCCGTAATTCGGGGTCGAGGTTACCCAACCCGAAGCCAATCAGGAAGGGCAGCACCGCGCCGACAAATACGTGCGGTTCAAAAGAAGCGATACCCGCCGTTCCCAGAATCACCATCGTCATCAGCGGGCCAGACTCAAGGGACATCAACACAAACGCCCCGGCCTCTTCCTTGGTGCCGTACTGTTGCATGATGGAGGCGTACAGACCGCCATTGGTCATGTCCATCGAGGCCACCAGCGCCAGCGTCGACAGCCCGGCAAAGAAGCCCGCCTCTACACCGTGAGCAGGAATCAAATGCGAGGTTACCGCCGCAACCACCCAGGCCACCGCGATTTTGGTCACCACCAGCGTGCCCGACTTACGCAGCACCGTCCCGGTCGCGCTGAGCTTAATCGACGCGCCCATGCAGAAAAACCACACCGCCAGAATCGGTACGGTGCCGGTGATCATGCCATTCGTGAAGGAGCCAAAGTACTTCCCGGCCCCCGGTGAAAACGTATGGCACAGCGCCCCAAGAAACAGAGGAACCAGCATCATCCCACCCGGGATTTTTTCAATTGCACGTTTGATTTGCATATCGCCACCTGTAAAAACAGTGAGTTTTGTGCGCCATCACGCCCCTTTGAGCGGGCGTTTCCAGCGCTGATGGCAAAATGTTAGAGCGTCGTCACACTCAGAAAAGTGATCCCCCATACAAAATCAAAACAATATTTCATTTTTATTGGATATATGTTTCTTTTGATTTCAGGGACTGACCAACAGACATAAAAAAGCCCCCGCTGACGATGCCAGCAGGGGCCTGGTTTGCCCGTAAGAACGGGCTAAATGAAATTATTTCTTCGCAGCAAAACGTGCCGCCGCTTCATCCCAGTTCACCACGTTCCAGAACTCTTTGATGTAGTCCGGGCGGCGGTTCTGGAATTTCAGGTAGTAAGCGTGTTCCCACACGTCCAGGCCCACGATCGGGAAGCCGGATGCGCCGGAAATCGCTTCACCCATCAGCGGGGAGTCCTGGTTAGCAGTAGACACCACAGCCAGTTTGTCGCCTTTCAGCACCAGCCACGCCCAGCCAGAACCAAAGCGGGTAGCCGCTGCTTTTTCGAATTCAGCTTTGAAGTTGTCAACGAAACCGAAGTCACGTTCGATAGCCGCTTTCAGGTCGCCCTGCAGGGTGGTGCCTTTTTTCAGGCCTTTCCAGAAGAAGCTGTGGTTAGCATGGCCGCCCGCGTTGTTACGCAGTACGGTTTTTTTGTCAGCCGGCAGTTGGTCCAGTTTGGTGATCAGCTCTTCAGCAGACAGACTGGCGAATTCTGGCAGGCTTTCCAGCGCTGCGTTCGCATTGTTTACATAAGTCTGGTGGTGTTTAGTGTGATGGATTTCCATCGTCTGCTTGTCGAAATGAGGTTCAAGTGCATCGTACGCGTAAGGCAGGGATGGCAGTGTATAGCTCATACTAATCTCCATTATTGTCGGGCGGCAGGTATGTTAACGCCGCGTAATCAGTTGGTTCATTATAGTTAGTTAAATGATATTGAAAATGTTTATCAATGCCGTAGTTTTAATATGGTTATAACATTCTGTTATGAACCCGTGCCGACGAGAGGCATAGCGCAGCGACTGACGAAAAAAGATCGCCCAACGCTACACACAAATGAAGTGACTGGTTAACTGGCCATCATAAAAACGGTGGAGCATCAAAGCGGGGGATCAGTGGCTGGCAATAGGCCGGTGTACGTGTCCTGTGTTATCGCAGAACAGGCCCTTCCTAAGCCGCTTCGTTACGACGCTGTCGCCACTGGCTGGGCGTCATGCCGGTTTCGCGGGTAAAAACGACCGAGAAATAGTTACTGTCTTCAAAGCCGCAGCGCGTAGACACTTCACCAATCAGCAATTCCGTGTGCTGCAACAGATACTGTGCATGGCAAATACGCAACTGACGCAGGTAATTATTGATGGTCATTCCGGTTTGCGCGCGAAATTGTTGGCGCAGCGCACGCTCACTGCACTGCTCCTGATCGCAGAAGCGCTCCAGCATAAAAGTGCGATTAAGACTTCCCGTAAGCGCGGTAATCAACTTATCGAGCAGGGCTTCGCTATGGGTGGCGGCCAGGTTGTCGACCGCAAAACGATGGCGTGTGAGCGTCATCACCAGTTGGGCGAAGAGCACCTCGGCCATATTGTTTGCCAGCGCATCGGCTTTGGTGCTCTCTTGCTCCAGTTGGGTGATGACCTGTCTTGCCTGGGCCATGCCGGTGCTCCCCAGACGCCAGTGCGGCGTCCACTCTTCGCCGCTCAGCCCTGGAATATGCCCCGCCCAATCGAGATTAAGGGTCAGACGGTCCGGACAGTAGATGATATTTTGCAGCACCAAATCGTTGACGGAGGCGTAGGAGTGTTTGTCTTCCGCGCGGATATAAAACAGATCGCCACGGGTAATGCGGTAGGGACGGTCATTGAGGATATGCAAACCGTTGCCGCGCCAGACCAGCACCAGTTCGCAAAACTCGTGAGTATGTTCGGCAAATACATTTTGCGGATAGCGGTCCGCCACCGCCACCGCCTGCCCCGTCCGGGGGAAAAAATCCGCTTTACGAAGAATTAACTGGCTTCCCACAACATCACCTCGGCCGAAGACAACCGATAACTATTAGCTGATTTTCGGCGAAAAATCGGTGATAGCCTTCTCGTTACCGCTATTGCAGTTGCACATCGCGCCCCTGGCGAATATCGCGCGGGGACCAGTCGAATTCCCGGCGAAACAGGGTAGAAAAGTGGTTACTGTCGCCGAAACCGCAGCGAAAAGCGATATCTGTAACGCTATCATCGCTGTGGCGCAGCATATGGCGCGCCTTAATCAGACGCAGCCGGTTGAGATAACGCTGCGGCGTCAGGCCGGTATATTGCTTTAGTTGACGGTGCAATGTGCGCAGCGACAGGGTGAACTGATCCGCCAGCGACTCCCAGCAGACCTCTTCGGCAAAGTGATCTTCAAGCCAGGAGATCAGCTGATTGAGGCGTGCATCATTACTCATCGCTCCTTCCGCCAGGCTGCTTTTACGCAGCAGAACCAGCAACTGCATAAACAGGATTTCACGGTTGGCTGCGGTCGCCATGTCCATCTCCTCACCCACTGCTTCCATCTGGCCGATGATCTCACGTACCTGTTGCAGTACGCACTGGTTGACGCGCCAGTGCGACGGATAGTGCCCGTCTTGCTCCTGCGGCAGCAGCGCGTTCAACCCCGCCAGAAACGTAAACGCATCTGGCGAACGATAGAGCACATTGGTCAGGCACAGATTGTCAGTATGTTCATATAGGTGTCTGTCGTGGTCGCGGACAAAGCAGACAGTTCCCCCACTGATGGTATAGGACTGCCCATTAAAAACATGGATGCCGGTCCCGTGTTCAACAATCACAATTTCGTGAAAATCATGATGATGTTCCGGAAACGCAGCCTGTGGCAGACGCGGCTCAATAGCGACAGGCGTTGTGCCAGAAGGAAAGAAATCCACGCTGTGTAATACGGTCATGATTGCCTCACATACCAATGAGAAGTGTTCTCAAAATAGTAATTAAGCACGGCAATTCGCACCTTGAATTTTTGACCGCAAAACGGGTAAAGCCTGTCAGATTTTCAAGAAAGGGTCGGAAAGTTCAGGAATTGTCGCCCTGGTCACACCCCGCAAACCACACGGGTTTATCAGAAACTGTGAACTTCCTCACTTTCATCTTTGCTTTCTTGCCAGCCACTTCCAGGGGATGTCATTAACAAGAAGGTTACCGCGAGGTCCTTTTTTTAGACTGGGGGCAATAACTCTCACAAGGACCCCATCATGACATTTCGCCATTGTGTCGCCGTTGATTTAGGCGCCTCCAGCGGGCGTGTAATGCTGGCCTGCTACGCGACAGAACAGCGAACGCTCACGCTGCGTGAAGTTCATCGCTTCGCCAACTACCTGGAAAAAAACAACGGTTTCGACTGCTGGGATATCGATACCCTGGAAGATGAAATTCGCCTGGGTCTGGAAAAAGCCTGTGCGCAGGGTGTCACCATCGACAGTATCGGTATCGACACCTGGGGTGTGGATTATGTTTTGATCGACAAACAGGGTAAGCGTGTTGGCTTACCGGTCTCTTACCGCGACCATCGCACGGATGGCATCATGGCCACTGCCTTTGAGCAGCCAGGCAAAGCCGATATTTACCGTCGCAGCGGCATTCAGTTTTTACCCTTTAACACGCTCTATCAGTTGCGCGCGCTGGCCCAGCAACAGCCGGAAATCGTGGCCGCTGCCGACCATGCGCTGCTGATACCCGACTATTTCAGTTTTCGTCTGACCGGCAATCTGAACTGGGAATACACCAACGCCACCACCACGCAACTGGTGAACATCGACAGCGATAACTGGGATACCACGCTGCTCAACTGGGCGGGCGTGCCCGCCTCCTGGTTCGGTACACCGACCCATCCGGGCAATGTGATTGGCCACTGGCAAAGCCCGCAGGGCACCGATATTCCGGTGGTTGCTGTCGCCAGCCACGATACCGCCAGCGCGGTCATCGCTTCACCGCTGAAAAATGCCAGTGCCGCCTATCTCTCTTCCGGCACCTGGTCGCTGATGGGCTTTGAAAGTACCACGCCCTACACCAGCGACGAGGCGCTGGCCGCCAATATCACCAACGAGGGCGGTGCGGAAGGGCGCTATCGCGTGTTGAAAAACATCATGGGGCTGTGGCTGCTGCAACGCGTTCTGAAAGAGCGCGACATCACCGATTTGCCCGCTCTGATCGCCGGGGCTCGCGCGCTGCCCTCCTGTCGTTTCGTGATTAACCCAAACGACGAGCGTTTTATCAATCCGCAGAACATGTGCGAAGAGATCCAGACCGCCTGCCGGGAAAGCAACCAGCCGGTACCGCAGAGCGACGCCGAACTGGCCCGCTGCATTTTCGACAGCCTGGCGCTGCTGTATGCAGACATTCTCGGTGAACTGGCGGACCTGCGTGGTCAACCCTTTACCCAGTTGCATATCGTTGGCGGCGGCTGCCAGAACCAGCTCTTAAACCAGCTCTGTGCCGATGCCTGCGGCCTGCCCGTCATCGCGGGCCCGATTGAAGCCTCCACGCTGGGCAATATCGGCGTACAACTCATGACGCTGAACGAACTGAGCAGTGTCGACACTTTCCGTGACGTGGTTGCCGCGAGTTACGCGCTGACCACCTTTACACCCAATCCTGACAATGAAATTGCCCGCAACGTCGTGCGGTTTCAGCAGAAACGACAGACAAAGGAGCTTTGCGCATGACCACTCAACTTGAACACGCCTGGGAACTCGCTAAACAGCGCTTTGCCGCTGTAGGCATTGATGTCGAAGAGGCCCTGCGCCAGCTCGACAGGCTGCCGGTTTCCATGCACTGCTGGCAGGGCGATGATGTCGCCGGTTTTGAAAACCCGGAAGGCGCCCTCACCGGCGGTATCCAGGCGACCGGCAACTATCCGGGCAAGGCACGTAACCCTCAGGAGTTGCGCGCCGATCTGGAGCAGGCCCTGAGCCTCATCCCCGGTCCGAAGCGCCTTAACTTGCACGCGATGTACCACGAAGCGGGTCCATCGGTCAGTCGTGACGCGATCAAGCCTGAGCACTTCAAAAACTGGGTTGAGTGGGCAAAAGCCAACAAACTGGGGCTGGATTTCAATCCGTCCTGTTTTTCACACCCGATGAGCGCAGACGGTTTCACCCTCTCTCACGCGAACGATGACATTCGCCAGTTCTGGATTGACCACGTGAAAGCCAGCCGCCGCATCTCGGCGTACTTTGGCGAGCAACTGGGTACGCCATCGGTAATGAATATCTGGGTACCGGACGGCATGAAAGATGTCACCGTTGATCGCCTGGCGCCGCGCGAACGTCTGATGGATGCGCTGGATGAAGCGCTGAGCGAGAAGTTCGATCTGGCGCATCACATCGACGCCGTTGAAAGCAAACTGTTCGGCATCGGCGCTGAAAGCTACACCGTGGGTTCAAACGAGTTCTATATGGGTTACGCCACCAGCCGCCAGACGGCTCTGTGTCTGGATGCGGGGCACTTCCACCCGACCGAAGTCATTTCCGACAAGATTTCCGCCGCCATGCTGTATGTGCCGCGCCTGCTGCTGCACGTCAGCCGCCCGGTGCGCTGGGACAGCGACCATGTGGTGCTGCTGGATGATGAAACGCAGGCCATCGCCAGCGAGATTATTCGCCACAACCTGTTTGACCGCGTGCACATCGGCCTGGATTTCTTCGACGCCTCTATCAACCGTATCGCCGCATGGGTTATCGGCACCCGCAACATGAAAAAAGCCCTGCTGCGCGCCCTGCTGGAGCCGACCGAACAGTTGCGTCAACTGGAAGCCGATGGCGATTACACCGCCCGTCTGGCGCTGCTGGAAGAGCAGAAATGCTTACCGTGGCAGGCCGTGTGGGAAATGTATTGTCAGCGTCACGACACCCCGGCCGGTAGCCAGTGGCTGGAGAGCGTGCGGGCGTATGAGAAAGATGTATTGAGTCTACGCGGGTAAGACCGCCCTCACCGCGATAACAGGAACCAAAACACTATGCAGAACATTATTAACGCCTGGTTCACTCAGGGCATGATCAAAGCCACCAGCGATGCCTGGCTGAAAGGCTGGGACGAACGCAACGGCGGCAACCTGACGCTGCGTCTGGACGCGGCTGATATTGCCCCGTACGAAGCCGATTTCCACGCCGAACCGCGCTATATCGCGCTCAGTCAGCCAATGCCGTTACTGGCGAACACCGCGTTTATCGTCACCGGTTCCGGTAAATTCTTCCGTAACGTCCAGCTCGACCCGGCCGCTAACCTCGGCGTGGTCAAAGTGGACAGCGACGGCGCGGGCTACCACATCCTGTGGGGGCTGACGAACGACGCGGTGCCAACCTCTGAGCTGCCGGCGCACTTCCTGTCACACTGTGAACGCATCAAAGCTACCAACGGCAAAGATCGTGTCATCATGCATTGCCATGCCACGAACCTGATCGCGCTGACCTATGTACTGGAAAACACAACCGATCTTATTACCCGCAAGCTTTGGGAAGGCAGTACCGAGTGTCTGGTGGTCTTCCCGGATGGCGTCGGCATTCTGCCATGGATGGTGCCGGGTACCGATGAAATCGGCCAGGCCACCGCAAAAGAGATGAGCAAGCATTCGCTGGTGCTGTGGCCATTCCACGGCGTCTTTGGCAGTGGCCCGACACTGGACGAAGCGTTTGGTCTGATCGACACCGCCGAGAAGTCGGCAGAAGTACTGGTGAAAGTCTATTCGATGGGCGGTATGAAGCAGACCATCACCCGTGAAGAACTGATTGCCCTGGGTAAACGCTTTGGCGTCACTCCGCTGGCAAGTGCATTAGAGCTGTACCAATAAGAACGTCTAATAACCCCTTCGGGCAACGATCCGAAGGGGAAACTCTGTTACCTGCAAACAATCTATTCCCTATGGATTTCGCAGTGCAGGAAGGCGGCGTCGCAGCGAATCCCCAGGAGCTTACAAGAGTAAGTGACTGGGGTTCGTGAGAACGCCAACGCACCTGCAATGTGAAAGACGACGGGAATCTAACTCAGTGGAGTAAAAGCAATGAAAATTAAAGCAAGCTTGATCCTCACCGTTGCCGCCCTGGCGTTGTCCGGTTCCGCATTAGCAGAAGTCAAAATCGCTCTCGTGGCGAAATCATTGGGAAATGGTTTTTTTGAAGCAGCAAACACAGGCGCGCAGGAAGCCGCCAAAGAGTTAGGCGATGTAAAAGTCATCTATACCGGCCCAACCACCACCACCGCAGAAGCACAGATCGAAGTGCTTAACGGCCTGATCGCTCAGGGCGTGGACGCGATCGCGATTTCCGCCAACGATCCCGATGCCGTGGTGCCGGTACTGAAAAAAGCCATGCAGCGTGGCATCAAAGTGGTTTCCTGGGATTCCGGCGTGGCGAAAGCGGGTCGTCAGATCCACCTGAACCCGTCCAATAACGCCCTGATTGGTGAAACCAACGTCAAGCTGGCCGTTGATGCGTTAAAAGCGCTGAATGTGGAGAAAGGGGATGTGGCTATTCTGAGCGCCACCCCGACCTCTACCAACCAGAATATCTGGATTGAAGAGATGAAAAAGGTGCTGCCGAAGTACCCGTCCGTCAATCTGGTGACCGTTGCCTATGGCGACGATCTGTCTGATAAGAGCTACCGCGAAGCGGTGGGTCTGCTGAAATCGTACCCGGATCTGAAAGTGATTGTCTCCCCGTCATCTGTGGGCATCGTGGCCGCCGCGCAGGCGGTGAAAGACCAGGGCAAAATCGGCAAAGTGTACGTAACGGGTCTGGGCCTGCCGTCTGAAATGGCGGGTGCAGTCAAATCCGGGGCAACGAAAAGCTTCGCTATCTGGAACCCGATCGATCTGGGCTATGCCGCTACTTATCTGGCAGACGATCTGGTGAAAGGGACAGCGACGAAAACCGAGGCCAATATGGGCAAGCTCGGCAAAGTGAAGCTGGATGCTGACGGCAACGGCGCAATGGCAGAGCCGTTCGTCTACGACGCCAGCAACATTGATAAGTTCTCGAAAATTTTCTAATCCCAATACCCTCACCCCGGCCCTCTCCCTGAAAGGGAGAGGGGGTGTTTGTCCCCTCGCCCCTTTGGGGAGAGGGTTAGGGTGAGGGGGAATTTTATGGAGAACATCATGACGGCATCCACACCCCTGCTGTCGCTCAAAGGCATCACCAAGGTTTTCCCTGGTGTCCGTGCCCTTGAGAACGTACAGCTCGACCTCTGGCCCGGCAAAGTCACCGCGCTTATCGGTGAAAATGGCGCGGGCAAGTCCACGCTGGTCAAAGTCATGACCGGTATTTACCAGCCTGAAGAGGGCGAAATTCTCTACAAAGCTATTCCCATCCAGCTTCCGACCCCGGAATCAGCGCATAAGGTGGGGATTACCGCCATACACCAGGAAACCGTGCTGTTCGACGAACTGTCCGTCACGGAGAATATTTTCGTTGGTCAGTACATCTATAAAGGCCTGCTGAAAAAGCTCGACTGGCCTGCCATGCACCAGAAAGCGCGGGATATTCTGACCCGCCTGGAAGTGCAGATTGATCCGCGCGCCACGCTCAAGACGCTGAGTATCGCCCAGCGCCATATGGTGGCGATTGCCCGTGCGCTGTCGTTTGAAGCGCAGGTGGTCATCCTCGACGAACCGACCGCCGCCCTCTCACAGCACGAGATTCTGGAGTTTTATCAAATCGTTGAGCGCTTAAAACAAGAGGGCAAAGCCATTCTGTTTATCTCGCACAAGTTTGATGAAATCTTCGAACTGGCGGATCACTACACCATTCTGCGCGACGGCGTATGGATCGGCTCCGGCGCCATGCAGGAGATCACCGAAGAACGGATGGTGGCGATGATGGTAGGGCGTTCCATTACCCAGACCTACCCGAAAGTGGCCTGCGAGATGGGCGAAACGGTGCTGGAAGTCAAAGACCTATGCCACCCGACCGAATTTGCCCATATTGATTTCTCTTTGCGTAAAGGGGAGATCCTCGGCTTCTACGGTCTGGTGGGCGCCGGTCGTACCGAACTGATGCAGGCGCTTTCCGGCGTCTCGCGCCCGTCTTCGGGCGAGATAGTCCTTAACGGCAAAGCGGTCCATTTCAAGCAGCCCGCCGATGCCATTCAGGCCGGGATTGTCTGTGTGCCGGAAGAGCGGCAAAAGCAGGGGGCGATTATTGAATTGCCTATCGCCCAGAACATCAGCCTGCCGCAGCTTAGCAAACTCAACCCCAATGGCGTGCTCAACGACGCCAAAGAGTGGGCGCTGGCGGACGAATACGCCAAACGACTGCAGGTGAAAGCCTTTAGCTGGAAACAGGCGGTCGAAACCCTCTCTGGCGGTAACCAACAGAAGGTGGTGATCGGCAAATGGCTCGCCACCCACCCGGACGTGATTATCCTCGACGAACCGACCAAAGGCATCGATATCGGCTCGAAAGCGGCGGTGCATCAGTTTATGTCCGAACTGGTCTCCCATGGGCTGGCGGTGATTATGGTCTCCTCGGAACTGCCGGAAGTGATGGGCATGGCCGACCGGATCATCGTGATGCACGAAGGGCTCATGGTCGCTGAATATCAGGCCGGCGAAGCCACGGCGGAAACCATCGTCAGCGCTGCCAGCGGCGCCGGTAAGGAGGCAGCATAATGTGGCAACAACTCCTGAAACACCGCGAGGGCCTGCTGGGCGGGGTTATCGTACTGATGGTGCTCGCCATCGGCAGCCGCGTGCCGTCATTTATCGGCCCCGGCAACCTGGTGGAGATGTTTAACGACACCTCTATTCTTATCATCCTTGCGCTTGGCCAGATGATGGTTCTGCTGACCAAAGGCATTGATTTGTCGATGGCAGCCAACCTCGCGCTGACCGGGATGATCGTCGCGCTGCTCAACTTCCACCATCCGGATATTCCGGTCTGGGCGCTGCTAATTCTGGCCACCGCGCTCGGTCTGGTGATGGGCATCATCAACGGCCTGCTGGTCTGGAAGATGGGGATTCCGGCGATTGTGGTGACGCTCGGCACGATGAGCATCTATCGCGGCATCATCTTTTTGCTCTCTGACGGCGGCTGGATTAACTCCCACCAGATGAGCGCCGATTTCCTCGGTCTGCCACGCTCGTCGCTGCTCGGGTTGCCGTTATTGAGCTGGTGCGCCATCGCCGCGCTGTTTGTGGTGGGTTACTTCCTGCGCTACAGCCGAACAGGGCGCGCACTCTACACCGCAGGCGGCAACGCCACGGCGGCGTATTACACCGGGATCAACGCCGGGAAAATGCAGTTCGTCAGTTTCTGTCTGTCCGGCGCGCTGGCGGGGTTCTGTGGTTATTTGTGGATTTCCCGCTTCGCCGTGGCGTATGTCGATGTGGCTAACGGTTTTGAACTGCAGGTCGTGGCAGCCTGTGTGATTGGCGGCATCAGCACCATGGGTGGCACAGGCCGCGTGCTGGGATGTTTGTTGGGCGCGCTGTTCCTTGGCGTTATCAACAATGCGCTACCGGTCATCGGTATTTCCCCCTTCTGGCAGATGGCGATTTCCGGTTCGGTGATTGTCATTGCGGTTCTGCTCAATGAACGTGGCAACAAGCGTAAAGGGCGTTTAATCCTGCGCGATGCGGCCCTGGCCCGACAAAAACTGGCGGTGAAATCATGACAAAAATGCTGACTTCCGACGCCATGAAAAGCGTTCCCGCCGCCACCCCGTTCTGGCAGCGTCTGATGTGCTGGGAAGGCTTTTTGCTGGCGGTGACCCTCGCGGTGTTTATCGCTAACGCCCTGGCGTCACCCTATTTCCTTAATATCTGGAACTTGTCCGACGCGACCTTCAACTTCACGGAAAAAGCGATCATCGTGTTGCCAATGGCGATGCTGATTATCGCCCGTGAGATTGACCTGTCGGTGGCCTCCACCATGGCGCTCAGCTCAACGGTAATGGGCTTTTGCGCCGCCGCAGGTATGGATACCGCACTGCTGGTCTGCGTGGGGCTGGGCGTGGGGTTGCTGTGCGGCTTGTTCAATGGCTTCCTGGTGACGCGTTTTAACCTCTCCTCCATCGTTATCACCATCGGCACCATGAGTCTGTACCGCGGCATCACTTACATCCTGCTCGGCGATCAGGCGCTCAATGCGTATCCGGAGAGCTTCGCCTGGTTCGGCCAGGGCTATGTCTTCGGCGCGCTGTCCTTCGAGTTTGCGCTGTTTATTGTGCTTGCCGCAGTCTTCGCCTTTGTCTTGCACCGTACCAACTTTGGTCGCCGCACTTACGCCATCGGCAATAACCCAACCGGCGCGTGGTATTCCGGTATCAATGTGAAACGCCACAACCTGATTCTGTTCGCGCTGGTGGGCCTGATGGCAGGTCTGGCGTCTGTGCTGCTCACTTCGCGTTTGGGCAGTACCCGCCCGACGATTGCCATGGGCTGGGAACTGGCGGTAGTAACGATGGCGGTGCTGGGCGGCGTCAATATTCTTGGTGGTTCCGGCAGCATGGTGGGCGTAGTGATTGCCGCCTTCCTGATGGGGCTGGTGACCTTTGGTCTGAGCCTGCTCAATGTACCGGGGATTGTGATGTCGATTATCGTCGGCGCGATGCTGATCGTGGTGATTTCACTGCCGATTATTTACCGCCGGATTATGCAGCGCAGGCGCATTTAATTTGCCCCTCACCCCTGCCCTCTCCCCAAAGGGGAGAGGGTGAAAACCGCGCTGAGCCGTTGTTTGGCTCCCGTGCACGGGGCCGCACCGGACAGTCCCCTCGCCCCTTTGGGGAGAGGGTTAGGGTGAGGGGAACAGGATTTACCAAAATCAATGTTAAGGAGAATATGATGAGCTTTATGTTAGCCCTTCCCAAAATCAGCCTGCATGGCGCGGGCGCAATCGGCGATATGGTCAACCTGGTCGCAGGCAAACAGTGGGGTAAAGCGCTGATTGTCACCGACGGTCAACTGGTCAAACTCGGCCTGCTCGATAGCCTGTTTGCGGCGCTGAAAGCGCACCAGATGGCGTATCACCTGTTCGATGAGGTTTTCCCGAACCCGACCGAAGAGCTGGTGCAAAAAGGCTATGCGGCGTACAAAGCCGCGGGCTGCGATTACGTTATCGCCTTCGGCGGCGGTAGCCCGATCGACACCGCGAAAGCCGTGAAAATCCTCACCGCCAACCCAGGCCCGTCCACCGCCTATTCCGGCGTGGGCAAAGTGAAAAACGCGGGCGTCCCCCTGGTTGCTATCAACACCACCGCCGGAACCGCCGCTGAGATGACCAGCAACGCGGTTATCATCGACTCCGCCCGCCAGGTGAAAGAGGTCATCATCGACCCGAATATCATCCCGGATATTGCCGTGGACGATGCCAGCGTGATGCTGGAAATCCCGGCCTCTGTCACTGCCGCAACCGGTATGGACGCCCTGACCCACGCGGTTGAAGCCTTTGTCTCCATTGGCGCCCATCCACTGACCGACGCCAATGCGCTGGAAGCCATTCGCCTGATCAACCTGTGGCTACCGAAAGCCGTCGATGATGGCCACAACCTGGAAGCACGCGAACAAATGGCCTTAGGCCAGTACCTGGCGGGGATGGCATTTAACAGTGCCGGTCTTGGCCTGGTGCATGCCCTCGCCCACCAGCCGGGTGCAACTCACAACCTGCCGCACGGCGTCTGTAACGCCATCCTGCTGCCGATCATCGAAAACTTTAACCGCCCGAATGCCGTGGCACGTTTCGCGCGCGTCGCGCAGGCAATGGGGGTTGATACCCGTGGCATGAGCGACGAAGCGGCGAGCATGGCGGCGATTCAGGCGATTCGCGATCTCAGCGCGCGCGTGGGTATTCCGTCTGGTTTCAGTAAACTGGGCGTCACCAAAGAGGATATCGAAGGCTGGCTGGACAAAGCGCTGGCAGACCCCTGCGCGCCGTGCAACCCACGCACCGCAAGCCGCGACGAAGTCCGCGAGCTCTACCTGGAGGCATTATGATCCGCAAGGCCTTTGTGATGCAGGTTAACCCCGATGCACACGAAGAGTATGAACGTCGCCATAGCCCTATCTGGCCCGAGCTGGAGGCGGTGCTGAAAGCGCATGGCGCGCACCATTACGCGATTTATCTCGATAAAGAACGTAACTTATTATTCGCGACGGTAGAAATTGAGTCCGAAGAGCGCTGGAACGCGGTGGCCAACACCGAGGTGTGCCAGCGCTGGTGGAAGCACATGCGCGATGTGATGCCCTCCAACCCGGACAACAGCCCGGTAAGCGCAGAGCTGAAAGAGGTGTTTTACCTGGCGTAAAACGTGATAGCTCCCCGCAGGGGGAGCTATTATGCGAAACCGTCGTTTTGTAGGTCGGATAAGGCGCTTGCGCCGCCATCCGGCAAACGCGTTCAGGAAGGGTCAGGCGAATAAAAAAAGCCCGGCGGCTGTCCGTCGGGCTTCTTATTTTTACGGTATCAACTGTGATTAACGAATCGGTTTACGCACAAAGAAGCCGTAGAAACAGGCGCCCATAAACAACAGACAACCGCCAAGAATAAAGACATTGGTGAACTGACCGGTCACATCCAGAATGATACCGGTGACGATCGGTGCCAGCGCGGCTCCGAGGAAACCACCAAAGTTCTGAATAGCCCCTAACGAAGCCACCTGCCCTTTCGGCGCCATATCCGTCGCCAGCGTCCAGATAACACCGGAAGGCATTTGTGAACAGAAATAGCCCAACGTCAGCAATGTAATCGCGGTTGTGGTATCGCTCACGAACGGAATCGGCATCACGAAGCAGGCCGCCATCCCGGCCCCTAATACGATCGGAACCTTACGCGCCGTCACCGCAGAAACGCCTCTGCGCACCAGACGGTCAGACAGCGTACCGCCACATAACACCCCGAGAATGCCGGCGAAGAAAGGTACCGAGGCGATCAGGCCAGTTTGTTTCAGGCTAAAGCCAAGGGATTTTTCCAGGTATCCCGGCAACCAGGTCAGGTAGACCCAAATGGTGAACATAATGCAGAAGTTACCGGCAATCATGCACCAGGTCGTCTTGTTGCGAAATAACGTACCCCAGTTCCCTTTTGGTTCGTCCGATGCGGCGGTAGTCACCTGGCCGGTGTGGATCTGCATCGCTTCACGCGCATCAGGATCGCGATAAAATTTCAACCAGGCCAGAATCAACGGCAGACCTAACAGCCCTACGGCAATAAACATGCCTCGCCAGCCCACCCACAGCAGCAGTATGGTCAGCAGTGGCGGTGCAATCGCATTCGCAATTTGCGAACCGGTGTTGATGATAGAGGTAGGCAGCCCACGCTCTTTTTCCGAGAACCAGCTCTGGGTAATTTTAATGCCGGAGGTGAAGAACGGTGATTCCGCAATTCCCAGCAGCATACGCAGGCCATAGAAGAAGCTGTAAGTATTAACAAACCCCATCAGGAAGGTCACTGCCGACCACATCCCCAGCGCGCCGGTAAACATCTTTTTCGGACCAAAGCGGTCAACCAGCCAACCGGCAGGCAGATTTGCCAGCGCGTATGGCCACAAAAACGCAGAGAGCAGCAGCCCCATTTGGGTCGCAGAAAAACCAAACTCTTGTGAAATCGTCGTGTTGGCGATACTGAGGTTGGCGCGATCCAGATAGTTCACCACCGCCGCCAGCAACAGAATAAAGATGATGCCCCAGCGGCGACGCGAAAGTTCAGGTGCCTTAACAACGGATTCAGCGGGAGATTGCACAGTACTCATACCGTTTCCTCCAGAAGTTCACGGTGAATTTTGATAACCGCTTTACGCAGATGGCATGGCGCATCGCCTGGCTGGTGGGCGCACGGGCGGTGGATGTCATCAGGGAAAAAAATGGCAAACATACCCGGGGTCAGCGTCACCGGGTTTTCATCCTCATTAACCTGCCAGAAAAGAATGTCCTGTTCAGGCGTACGGTCTTCCACGACGCTATGTTTACCGCTACTCACCGAGCTGACCCCCATCACTTCATGGCCGGAAATGAGGTACTGAATATCGATAAACTGGCGGTGTGATTCCGGACGTGCATCGCTGAATGGCACGCTGTCCATCTCCTGCAACAGGCAGAAAAGTTTTCCCGGAATAATGTCGATTTTCCCCGGCTTCTCATGCCGAAAATCGTGCTGCGCGATAAATTCCAGCGCCCGGCGAAAGACCGGATGATACGCACTGGCCTGGGCAGGCCAGGTCTGAAGGCTGGTCACAATCATGACAGTCTCTCCGCATTAGCGCGCAAGGCGCGTCTGCCAAAGCTCAGTGCCTGCACGGATTTGATCGAGGATCACCGTCAGCCCCCAGAATTTCGCCAGCACATCATCTTTGTTTACCCGGCAGGTCACATCGTCAAACGTCCCCAGACGCTGGTGATAGATTTTGGCGTTTTTGGGGTAGCCAAGGGTCTCGGTTACGGCGCCCAGCGAGAGGAAAATCGCCAGTTCGTCGGCAAGTGCGCGCTGCGTTTTGCCGTTATGCCACAGCCAGCTATACAGCTCTGGATGGAAGTTAGTGAACACACCGCTGAACCCCTGCGAACCCGCCAGAATGGCAGGCCAGGCGATGGCGGCATTGGCATTGATAACATTCAGCGGGGTGCCCTGCGCCAGTTTGACGCGGCGTTCGACAGTCGGCAGATCGCAGCTCACATCTTTCAGCACCACAAAACGACCACTGTTGGCGCACCAGCTAAATTCATCATCCGTCAGCAGACGACGATACGGCGCCGGGCATTCATAAAGCCCCAGCGGCAGTTCTTTTGGCAGGGCGTCGAGCAGCGTATTCAGGGTGGCAAAAAAGGTCTCGCTCCCCTCGTTGCGCGGATCAAGATGGTTAGTGACCAGTACCAGCGCATCAATGTTGGTCTGCGCCATCGCCAGCAACTCTTCTTTTTGCGCGGCGATATCATCGCTGATATGGCCGGAGGCGATCACCGGAATACGTCCATCAACGTGCTGCACCACAAAGCGGGCGAGCTCTACACGCTCTTGCAAGGAAAGGAACTGCATTTCGCTGGACTGGCAAACGGCAAACAGCGCGTCGACGCCTTTCTCCAGATACCAGTCGATCAGTTTCGCCAGCGCCGGGTAGTCAATCTGCTCATCGGCCGTGAAAGGGGTCAACATGACCGGAACAATACCGTTAATGGTTTTCATTTTCTCGTCCTGAATTAGTTGTGAGTACGGAGTCGTGTTGTTGCCTGTTCGAAGTCAGGCATATTGGATGCGCCCTCCAGCTCAACGGCGAGAGAGGCAAATGCAGAGGCCCAGGTCGCGGCCTGAACCAGACTGTTTCCGGCGGCAAGTGACGCTGCCAGCGCGCCATTAAACGCATCGCCGGCACCGGTGGTATCGACGGTAACGGCAGGGAAAGCGCGAATATGGCTAAATTGTTTGTTATCCAGTAACAATGCGCCGCGTGATCCCATCGTAATGAGGACTTTTTTCACCCCCATTCCGGCAATAATTAATGCCGCTTCTTTTGCGGTATCGATATCGCGAACCTCAACGCCGGATAATAAAGACGCCTCGGTTTCATTAGGAGTAATGACATCAACAAACGGCAAGCATGAAATTATCTCATCAGAGCACGGCGCCGGATTAAGAATGACTGTCTTACCAAGCTCATGGGCAATTTGAATTAATGCCACAGTAGCATCAAGGTTATTTTCCAGTTGCACCAACAGTACATCCGATGAAGATAATTCAGAAGAAATAGCCTGAACTTCACTGTGCGTAATGGTTTTATTGGCGCCCGAATAAATGGCAATCATATTCTCGCCATTTTCCTGCGAGACATAAATAATTGCATTACCGGTAGGCTCACTGTCGGATTGATACAAGGTATAAGAGTGAATTTCGGACGCATTTAAATGGTCGGCAGCAAGTTGGCTAAACTGGTCTTTACCCACTTTCGCCGCAAAATGCACTTTTGCCCCGGCCTTACTTGCCGCCGTGGCCTGATTGGCGCCTTTACCGCCCGGCCCCAGGCTGCTGGCCAGGGCCAGCAAGGACTCGCCACCGCGTGGGAAGCGCTCCACTCGCGCAACAATATCGACATTAAATGAACCGAAAACACAGACCTTACCCTGCATGGTTTTTCCTTTTTGTTGATGATCGTTCTGCGGTTTACGGTGGTCTATTTGCTGGAGTAAAACTTCAAATCCCGGCCCTGTCTCGGAGATCAATTCTGCCTGCAAACTTCGCCGCAAAATAATTGCCCCGCCGTGGCACCGTTTCACCAGCCCCATTTCCGCTAAAATATTTAAATCACTGCGTATCGTTTCTTTAGACACGCCATAAAGCGTGGAAAAATAATTAACATTCCCACGTTCATTTTCATTCAAATATTGCCAGATACGATGTCTTCGTTCTTCAAGAAACATAATAAACCCCGAAATCACAATAGAAGTATACGAACCGCATACCGTTTGAAGAGTGACATCAATCTCATGTTTCCAGGCAAAACGGAACCAAACAAAAATGGCAGGATAAAAAGCGGAAAGCTGTATTTGCAGGCGTTATTCGTACTATTAATGAGGGTGAATTAGAGAGAAGCAGGCGATAAATGACCTGCGTGTCAGCAAAACACGCAGGGATAACTTAATTCTGTTCCGCCACCAGAATAGCCTGGGTATCCGGCTCCAGCGCCTTAAAAATATGTGGCAGATCCGCCGGGTAACAGATGTAGTCGCCTTCACTTAATTCTTCTGGCGCTTCCGTCAGCCCCACCATCGCCCGGCCACGGGTCACGATAATGTGCTCAACTGAACCGGGCGGATGCGGCTGCGAAATACGGTCAGCCCCGGGTTGAGTATCAAGAAAATAGATATCGCGTCGCGCCCCCGGCGGGCAGGTTGCAAGCAGTGTCGCCTGGTAATGCGCCAGTTCGGCGACCACTTTCGTCCCCTCGCCACGGCGAATGACCTGTGTTTTGGCGGCCTGCGGCTCCAGAAGACGGGCAAAGGGGATATCCAGCGCCACGCACAGAGACCACAGGGTCTCAATACTCGGGTTGCCGTTGCCGGCCTCAAGCTGGGAAAGTGTGGATTTGGCAATTCCGGCACGGCGGGCAATTTCCGCCAGTGAAAGCCCGGTTCGCAGACGTTCTCGCACCAGACTTTTGGCGATCACGCTAATAGGCTGTGTCATTACACGGCTCCAGTGTTCTATAAAATGAACGAATCGTTCTTCTTGAAAAACGAACCCGATGTGTTCATTATAATGAATATTCGTTCGATATAGCCAAAAAATTGTATGTTCAAACACAACTTCTCAAATCTTACAGGCGATACGATCAGAGCCATCTTGCTGGTCTGTCTGGCGGTTGGCGTGGTCGGCATCTCCTACGGTTCACTGGCGATGGCCTACGGTTTCCCACTGTGGGTTCCCCTTGCCCTTTCCACGCTGGTTTTGGCTGGCGCCTCCGAATTCATGTTTATCGGCATTGTCGCCAGCGGCGGCAATCCGCTGGCGGCGGCGCTTGCCGGGTTGCTGGTGAATGCCCGCCATCTTCCCTTTGGCGTCACGGTGCGCGACCTGGTGGGCACGCGGGCGAAGGCTTTCTTCGGCTGTCACATTATGAATGATGAAAGTGTCGTGTTTGGCCTGGCACAACCGACGCCGGAACAGCGTAAAGCCGCCTACTGGCTGTGTGGGACGGGCGTTGCCCTGCTTTGGCCGCTTGGCGTTATTGTTGGCGCAGGGGTTGGAAAACTGCTACCCGCCCCGGAAACCATCGGGCTGGATGCGGTCTTCCCGGCTATTCTGCTGGCGCTGGTACTGCCCGCACTGAAAAAGAAAACCACACTGATTCGCGCTGCCAGCGGAGCCGTTCTCTCCCTTACCGCCGTGCCTTTTGCCCCCGTGGGCTTGCCGGTGCTGATTTCTTTATTTGGCCTACTGACGAGGAAGAAATAATGGCGAATACCATGCTGGTCATTATCGGTATTGCAGTGCTGTCGGTGGGTACTTACCTGATGCGTTTTGGCGGCGCCCGGCTTGGCAATAAACTGGCGCTGTCAGAACGCGCCCAGGCACTGTTATCCGATGCGGCGACCACGTTACTTTTTGCCGTGGCGCTGGCGGCAACGCTATATGAAGGCGAACATTTCGCCGGTATGGCCCGCGTGCTGGGAGTGATGTTTGCCCTGTTTCTCGCCTGGCGCAAAATGCCGCTTATTGTGGTGATACTCTCTGCCGCCGTGGTCACCGCGCTGTTGCGCCTGGCAGGAGTGGCATAAAAAACCGTTGCGAGTCCCGTCACACTCTGATTAAAACAGAGTTTCATTTTCCTGCATGCCGGTAGAAAGTAAACAGTGTTCAATCACTTTATTAGTGTCTAGTGTCGAAAATAAATCGACACTGGGCGCTGCTGGCATTTGTGGGGCGCTGAGATGGCACTGTCTGCCAAAGAAAAACTCTTCCAGAATATTTTAACGCACTATGCGAATCATACGGCGGGATTTACCGCTCAGGACTGTGCTGACTTCATGCACGTGAATCGCAGCGTCATCAGCCACTACCTCAATCGGCTGTGTGACGACGGGAAATTACAGAAAGATAATACCCGCCCGGTACGCTTTTTTGTGAACGATGCAGCCGCCGCCCAACCCCATCGTCCGATTCCAGTGTCGAAAAGCAGTGATGCCTTCAGTCGACTGATTGGCGCACAGGGAAGTCTCGAAGAGATCGTGTCGTTGTGTCGTTCGGCAGTGGATTACCCCACAAGCGGTCTACCCATTTTGCTTTCCGGTGAGAGTGGTGTCGGCAAAAGCCATCTGGCGTCGCTTATCTGGCAGTACGCACTGGAGCGCGGCGTGATTTCTACTGATAAGCCATTTATTGAACTCAACTGCGCGGATTACGCCAATAACCCGGAACTGCTGTCAGCCACGCTGTTCGGTTACACGCGCGGGGCTTTTACCGGCGCAGACCGGGAAAAGCGTGGCGCGTTTGATGAAGCAGACGGCGGCTTTTTATTTCTGGATGAGGTGCATCGTCTCTCAGCAGAAAATCAGGAGAAGCTCTTTCTGTTTATGGATAAGGGCTACTTTTACCGTCTTGGCGATAACCGCACGCGCCACCCTGCCACGCTGCGCTTTATCTTCGCCACCACTGAAAATATCGACACCGTGTTATTAAACACCTTCCGGCGGCGCATCCCCGTACGCGTTACGTTACCCAACTACATTTCCCGCCCACTCACCGAGCGCGTGGCGCAGGTCGAACATTTCCTGCAAGCAGAAGCAGCCAGCCTGAGTCGCGATATCCACCTGGATACGCAGTTAATGCACCAACTGGTGATGTCCCCGGTGCGCGGCAATATTGGCGAGTTAAAGAATCAGATCAAAGTGATGGCCGCCAGCGCCTGGAGCGAGCAGCAGCAAAGCCCTTTTATTACCTTGCATACGTCGCGCCCCAGCGGTGAGGTGCTGGTGATTGCGGCGAAAGGAAAATCCGCAGCGCTGGATATCGCCACCCTGCTCCCTAAAGCGATGCGCGATGACGTTATCTTTCGCGAGTTTTGCCACAGCGGCAATGTGATGCTGTTAAACCGTAAACTGGAGCAATTGCTGACTACCGTGCATGGCGTCATCGCTCAGGACAGCATGTTTACGGGCTATATCTGGCAAAATACGATGCATGCCATCAACGAACTGGAAACGCAGACTGGCGTGGAGTGTGGCCAGGAACTTCGCAAGGCCATCTGGCTTTGCCTGATCTGGGCGCTACACGTCACGCACGATGAAGCGCAAACCGCAGAGTTGCAGGCTGCCACAGACTATGTCTCCTGCAAGGCGCGTCTACTGGCGGAAAGCTGCGTCACTCTGCTCAACAAACACGTGACCGACAGCCCTCTGCCCATTCTTTTGCCGCTACTGAGCTGTGCTCTTAACAAGTTAGCGGGCGAAGACGATGCCATTCAGGGCGTTATCGTGTCGCACGGGCGTTCAACCGCTTCCAGCATCGCCGGTATCGCCAACCAGTTGACCGGTGGGTATTACTTCAACGCGTTTGATATGCCATGGGCCACGTCAACGCGCGACATTATTGATTTGCTGATTGCCCATCTGGCGGCCCTGAAACAAGGGGCGGGGCTCATTATTCTGGTCGATATGGGCTCGCTAAAAGAGATCTATGAAGAGATCAAACTCCATCTGCACGGCGAGCTGCTGGTCATTAATAACGTCAGCACGGCCATGGCGCTGGATATCGCCGGGAAAATACAAAGCCAACTGCCGATGGAAGAAATTATCGAGGGCGTAAAAGGGGCCTATGAAATCGAGACCCGCTATTACGCAGGCGTACTTCCCGGCAATAAAATCATCATTTCCTGCATCTCGGGGGAAGGGATATCGCGCAAGCTGAAAGATATTTTAAGCCGCTACCTGGCCCGGGAAGAGATCGACATCGTCACCATGGAATACGACGATCTGAAATGGAAAATTGCCCGAGCTGACCCGGCCCTGAACGGCACAAGACTTATCATCACCACTACCGATCTGGAGGCAGGCTATATTCCGCTGCTGAGTGTCGAACAGCTAATTAAAGAAAAAACGCAGGTGCTACGCCGCGACTATTTTACGGACCTGGTAGTAGAAGACAGCCTCGAACCGATGGTGGAAGAAGTGGTGAAACTGTTTACCGTCGAAGGCGTTGCCAGCCGTCTGAATTTCCTCAACCCGGTGATCATTATCGACGAAGTTGAATCGGTCATTAAGCAATACGAGTCCTTTTATAAAATCCATTTCGAGAGTTATCTGCGCATCAATCTCTTTATGCACATCGCCCTGATGATTGAGCGCGTGATGGTGAATACCGGCATGCGTCATCGGGATGACGCCGAATTAGCGCTGGAGCAACAAGCGTTTGTTGCCGTACACGACACCTTCTTCCAGGCCCTGAACCGTAAATACCATCTCGCCGTGCCGCTCACCGAAGTGCTGATGATTTATGAAATTATGGAGCCGTGGATCACCACCGACGCCGTTTAGGTCAGTTCGTCGCCCGGATAAGCAAAGCACCCGGGCGACACGCGCATTTTCCCTTTCGACGCTAGCCAAAAACACTGCTTTCAACAGTAATTCCAGCGTCCAAAAATTATTAAAAAACCATTTAAAACAATAAATTAAATTTCTGGCACACCGCTTGCAAAATATTCCCCGCACCCAGAAAAAATGAAGGAATACCTGATGCGAGAGATTTATATCGCAAGTCATGGCCGCTATGCCGAAGGCATTATTTCCGGCCTGAATTTATTAATTGGCGAAGACCACGGCGTCATCCCCATTTGCGCCTATTGCGGGGAGATTGGGTCAACAGCAGAACTTGGCCACCATTTTGAGACTATCGCCAGCGAAGCCGCACGCCGCGGCAATGAGCTGGTGCTGTTTACCGATATGCAGGGCGGCAGCGTCAACAATACTGCGGTGCAACTGATGGTGAAATATCCGCATATGCATGTCATCAGCGGCGCGAACCTGATCATGCTGATGGAATTTTGTATGTCAGAACATGCGCGGACAGAAGACCGCCTGCAGGATGCGATTCGGGCGGCAACGGACGCCATGCAATACATGAACGTTGTGCCAGAGATCATGGCGGCGCGCCAGGCGACGCTTGCCGCTCACCGGGACGATGCGGACGATTTCTTTGCGACGGAGAGCAACCTATGAGCGTCACCCTGGAAAGGCTGGACTGCCGCTACCTCACACCACAGCCCGCGCTGGACAAAGCCTGGCTCAATGACGCAATCGCTGATGTGCTCAGCAGCATCGATGCCATGCTGCCGCGCTTTAGCCAGACGTTCCCGGCGGCCAACGCTCAAGGCGGCTTCTATCCCCCCGTTGAGAAAGTGGACTGGACGGAAGGCTTCTGGACTGGCCTGTTGTGGCTCGCCTGGGAAGTCACGGGAGAAGAGAAATACCGTCGCGTCGCAGAGGGCTTTCTCGATAACTTTGAAGAGCGCCTGGATAAGCAGATTAAAGTCGATACCCACGACCTCGGTTTTTTGTATCTGCTTTCCTGTGTGAATAGCTGGCGGCTCACCGGTAACACCCGAGCACGCGCCCTGGCGCTGCGAGCGGCGGACCTGCTTTATCGGCGTTTCAACAGCACGGCGGGCGTTATTCAGGCGTGGGGGGATTTAAACGACCCGGCGCGCCAGGGGCGAATGATTATCGACTGTAATCTCAACGTTCCCCTGCTCTTTTGGGCCGCTAATGAAACCGGAAATACCGACTGGCGCGACGCGGCCACACGCCACCTGACCCAGGCAGCCCGTTATCTGGTACGCGAAGATGCTTCGACGTTCCATACGTTCTACATGGATATCTCGAACGGCGAACCGCTGCGCGGCGATACCCATCAGGGGTTCAGCGACAGTTCATGCTGGGCACGCGGCCAGGCGTGGGGCATCTACGGTTTTGCGCTGGGTTTTCAGCACACGGGCAACCCTGCGCTGCCAGAGCTCTCCCGCAAGCTGACGCATTATTTCCTTAATCGTCTGCCGGAAGATGGTGTGTGCTACTGGGATTTAATCTTCACCGCCCAGGACCACGCGTACCGGGACACCTCAGCCGCTGCGATTGCCGTTTGCGGTATGGCGGAACTGCTTAAACACCTGCCGCTGACCGATTCGCTGCGTCCGGCTTACCTCAATGCTATCAGCCTGATGATGCGTCACCTTCAGGCTCATTACTTTGCGCATAACGAAGACGGCCTCTTGCGCGAAGGCGTTTACAACTTTGGCCGTGATATGGGCATCAACGTACCGAATCTTTGGGGCGACTACTTCTGGTTTGAAGCCCTGGTACGCCTTTCCCGCGTCTGGACACCCTACTGGTAAAACAAAAACAGGAGTACGTAATGATTTCGCTAATAAGAATTGATGACCGATTAATCCACGGCCAGGTCGCGGTTGTCTGGACCAAGCATCTGGGTGTTAACCGCATTCTGGTTGCCAACGATCAGATTGTGAATAACGAAGTCCAGAAGATGTCCCTGCGCATGGCCGCACCGGATACGGCGAAATGCGCCATCATGGCGGTGAGCGATGCAGGTGATGTTCTGAATGACCCACGTTCAGAGGCGATGAAAATTATGGTTATCGTAAATAACGCCGCTGATGCCCGCCGTCTGATCGAGCAGGTACCGGCGATCAAAGCGCTTAACGTTGCCAATTATGGGCGCATCACCGACAACCTGGCGGCGAAAACCCGCATCAGCGATACCGTCTACGTCACCCCGGAAGATGTCGCGGATTTCCACGCCATCGCCGAACGCGGTGTGCAGGTGGACTACCAGGTTTTACCGTCTCATCCGGTCAAAAACCTGATTGAAATGCTGAACCACGTCGGTTAAGAGAGGCCGCTATGTTAACGTCAGCCATACTCGTTGCCCTTGTTATGTTCTTCGCCAAGACCGCCGACCATACCCTCGGCCAGCCGCTTGTGGAACGCCCACTGATTTGCGGTGCGCTGGTGGGGCTGGTGTTGGGGGATTTTCAGCAGGGGATCATCATTGGTGCCACTCTGGAACTGATTTTCCTGGGTACCATCACGATTGGCGGCTCTGTGCCTGCCGATCTGGCGGTCGGTTCCGTTCTGGCAACCGCTTTCACTATCCTCACCAAAGCCGAGCCGCCTGTCGCCGTCGCGCTCGCACTGCCGATCAGCCTGTTGGCCGTTTTTGTCTACCAGGTTCTCAAGCTAGTCTACACCGGTCTGGTGGAAAAATATGATGCGCTGCTGGAAGAGGGGCGCGATCGCGCCGCGCTGGGACTGGTGCTCGGTATGACCTTCTTCTATGGCGTACCCTTCGCCGTGATCGCCTTCTTTGGCGTGCTTTTCGGCACCGATGTAATCCGCAGCCTGGTGGAAAGCATTCCCGATACTGTTATGCGCGGCATGACGGCGGTGGGCGGCGTGCTGCCTGCGCTGGGTTTCGCCATCCTGCTCAAGGCTCTGTGGAACCGCAATATTGCCGCATTCTTCTTTATCGGCTTCGCAATGACCGCGTACCTCAAGCTGCCGATCATCGGCATCGCCATTATTGCCGCCTCCGTTGCCGTGTACCTGTGCCTGAACGAGTTCAATCAGCTAAAAGCCAACAAACAGAAAGCCGCGACCACCGCGCCCGCGTCTGTTGATGATAAGGATGGGTTCTTCAATGACTGATATTCACATGAAAAACGTCGCCGCCCGCGATGATGATAAAAGCGAGAAAAAGCTGTTTCGTCAGCTCTTTATTCGCCAGTTCCCCCTGTTGGGCACGATGAACTTTACCCGTATGGAAGGGCTGAGCTACGGCTGGGCACTGGCGCCGATGCTGAAAAAGATTTATCCGGATCCGCACCGCTATATGGAAGCGTTAAAACGCAACAGCCAGTTCTTCAACACCAACCAGCATCTGGCACCGTTTATCATGGGCCTGACGCTGTCGATGGAAAAAGAGAACGCGGCGAACCCTAACTTTGATACGTCCAGCATTAACGGTATCAAAGTCGCCTTGATGGGGCCGTTTGCAGGCGTGGGTGACTCCTTCTTTTATGGCGTTCTGCGCATTATCGCCACCGGTATCGCCATCGGCCTGGCGTCTCAGGGCAACCCGCTCGGGCCATTGCTGTTCCTGCTGATTTATAACATTCCAAGCTACCTGATTCGCTATTACGGCGGGGTGATGGGCTACCGGCTGGGGTCGAAATATATTGCCGAAGCGACACAGTCTGGGTTGTTAAGTTGCGTCACCAAAGCCTCGGCGATAATGGGGCTAATGATGGTCGGGGCAATGAGCGCCAGCATGGTGAAATTTACCACCACCTTTAAAACGACCATCGCCGGGCAGCCCTTCGTGCTGCAGGATATTCTCGACAAAATTTGCGTTGGGCTTATTCCCCTGCTGTTGGTACTGGTGTGCCTGCGTATGCTCAATAAAAAGGTCAGCCCAAATAAGATTCTTATATTCCTGATTATATTTGGCTTCGCTGCCGCAGGTATCGGCATTATTTAATTTACGTGCCCCTCTTGAGAAAAGAGGGGCATAACAGGACTGATAATGACGTTATACGCCGCCTGTTTTACCAACCAACCAGAAAAATTTAATCAGGTTTTCTCCGCAGGGCGCTTACAACAACTCTCCAACTGGTGTCAGTTTTATCCGCAGACGATCACCGAGCAAAATATTTCAGCACGACTTCCTGAGCTTGCAAAAACTGAGGTGATATTTTCGAGCTGGGGCATGTTTCCCCTTAATGAATCCCAGCTTGATGCCTTGCCAAATTTAAAAATTCTGTTTTATGCCGCCGGGAAAACGGATGCTTTCGCCAGCACGCTTATTAAACGCGGCATTATCGTCGTCAGCGCCTGGCGCGCTAATGCCGTACCGGTGGCGGAATTTTGTCTCGCACAGATCTTACTGGCCTGCAAAGGGTATTTTCGTAATCAGCGAGAATACCAGACACCCGCAGATTTTACGCCGTTACACTATCAGCACCCCGCGCCCGGTGTCTATGATGAGCGTGTCGCATTAATTGGTGCAGGGGCTATTTCACAGACGCTGGCCCAACTTCTTCACCCCTTTGCACTGGAGGTGATCACTGTTCCTTCGCGCGCCGGGAAGCGAACCTTAAGTCTGGAAGCCGCCTTTGAAACCGCGCTGGTGGTAAGTAACCATTTACCCAATCGCGATGACAACAAACACATTCTCAATGGCGATTTATTTCGCCGAATGCGCCCCGGCGCGGTGTTTATTAATACCGGCAGAGGGATGCAGGTTAACGAGGCAGAGCTTATCACCGTCATGCAGCAACGCCCCGATCTGACAGCCTTACTGGATGTGACGTCCCCGGAGCCACCGGCTTTCAACTCACCGCTCTATCAGCTACCCAATATTCTACTGACCAGCCATATTGCTGGCGCACTAAATAATGAAACGCGCAGGCTTGGCGATCTTATTATCGCTGAATTTAAACGCTGGATGGACAATGAACCGCTACAGCATCGGGTAATATTTTAATTTCCAACACGCATAAAAATAACCTTAATTTATGTGAACACGGTCAAAACTAGTGTTTAGCAATTTCCAACATTCTTTATTGTGTCGAATGCTAATGAAAGCACGCAAATAAATTGTTGAAATTTCATGATGTTAATATTTGGCACGTGGCTTGCACTTATCTTTGCAACCATCAACACAATCGAGGCACAGATAAATAATAACGACTCACGCCGCACCCGTATTTTAAATTCAAAAAAAACGCTACAAATGCGCGTTAAAACCATGCTTGTTAATAAATAAATGGATAAACCATGAAAAAATCAACTTATTTTACCATTGCCTTACCGCTGACCTTATTTACCATGAACGCTTTCTCTGCCGCTACCTGGGTAGATAATCGTTACGCGCATACCACTGCCTCTGAGAAAAATCAGTATAAAATTGGCGCAGGACATATTTTTGATAACGGTGCCGGTATTCTGGTTTCGGCGATGTACGATTTAGGTCAAAATTTTGATCAGATGCGCAGTACCTTTCAGGAATATGAAGGGTGGTATCCTGTTCCGTTGAACGATAAATGGACGCTCACGCCGGGTGGACTGTCCGATATCGACAGTAACGGCACAAAAATCGCCCCGTATTTAGGCCTGGATTATAAAGTCAGCAAAGTTTTCAGTATTGGCAGTCGCTACCGTTATAACCACATGACCCACAAAGAGCATGATTACAACGGCAACATGAACTACAACGATAGCCATCAGTTTGACCTGTTCTTCAACTACCAGGCCACGGATAAACTCTGGTTACAGTTAAACCCGGAGTTTTTCGTCAACGCCAACGATTTCAACGCCTCAAACGGACAGAAAACCCACTGGGAACCGAGCATTGTGGCGCGCTATCGGCTGGATAAAAACTGGATGCCGTACGCCGAAGTGGCCTGGCTGGACCAGGATCAGAACCATGACGACCAGGTTCGATTCCGTATCGGTATCCGCTATTACATCAACTAAACGCATTATCCGCCGGGGCAGGCGTGCTGCCCCGGTTTTTTATGCCTCGCGCACCACAACGTGCGAAAACAGCGCCATCCCCTGCGTCTCACTCCCCTGCCCACAGGCATAAAGGCCAAATCTGGCCCCAACCCATTTCCCCGCCCCTGCAGAGAAACCCGGAGTTACTTCCCGCCACGCTTCACCGGCAACGCGGTAGCAAAAACGGCTGATACCATCGTAATCAACATGGAAACCTAGTTCAGGGTTCCCTGACATGTCGTCGCAAATGGGCAACACGGATTCACTCAGTTCCCCCCTATCGCTGTTCCAGCCATGGCGCAACAGTAACCGCACGCCAGAGGCTTCGCGCACCAGGCACAGCGCGGCAAAGCGCTCGCCATAGATAATCAGGCCCGCTTCATCCCCCAACTGGCTGAACCGGCTCTCCAGTGAAAGGGTAACCACAAAGCGTTCAGCGGGAAATTTTTGCAACAGCATCTGCGGCAAGGTATAGAGGCTACCGGTATGGGGCGCACAGCGCAGCGCCAGGCCCGCTGTGCTGGCCTCAAGCCACTGCGACTGAGGGTTAGCCTGCCACTGCCATTGCAGGCCCGGCTTACCTTCGGGGAAGTCATCGCTGGTTTGTGGTGAGCAAGGCATTACCGGTAAGGAAGGCCGGGGATGAAGGATGACGGGCTGCCCTTTGCCCGCATTACCCAGCGGTTCACCGATGGCGGGCCAGCCATCTTCCTGCCAGCGCAGGGGCTGCAAATGCACGACCCGGCCATAGACGCCCTTGTCCTGAAAATGGAAAAACCAGTGTTCCCCATTCTCCAGCGCTACCCATGCCCCCTGGTGTGGGCCATTAATCGCCGTATCGCCCTGATGCAACACATCCCGGTGCTGCCACGGACCCGAAAGCTGTGCGGCGCGTAATACCGTTTGCCAGCCGCGTTTAACGCCGCCCGCGGGCGCAAAAATCCAGTATTCATTGGCATGTTTATAGAGCTTTGGCCCTTCCAGCGTCGGGTGTGAGGGCGTGCCATCGAAAATAATCCGTCCGTCATCAAGCAGGCGGGAAGCATCCGGAGCCATTTCAATCAGTTGCAGCTTATTTTTAATGCCGCAGCGACTATACGCAAAAGCATGCACCAGCCACGCCCTTCCATCGTCGTCCCAGAACGGGCAGGGATCAATCCAGCCAGGCGCTTTTTTCAGGCAGCGCGGCGTGCTCCATTCGCCAAGCGGGTCACGGGTATGGGTAACAAAAATACCGTCATCCGGCAGGCTGTAGAAAATCCAGAACTGCCCATCGTGATAGCGAATTGACGGTGCCCAGACCCCCTTCCCGTGCTGGACAGCATCATATTCTGGTGACGGGAGCCGCTTAACGGCATGGTTAACGATGCGCCAGTGAATCAGGTCGCGTGAGTGGAGTATCGGTAAAGCGGGGAGCTGATTAAAGCTGGATGAAACCATCCAGAAATCATTTTCTACCCGAATAACATCAGGATCGGCGTAATCGGCGTGAATAACAGGGTTTTGATAGTGTAACGGCATGCTATGGCTCCTTTTTATCTGTCTAAGCCGCTGCAATAATCACGCCACCAATTTTTTATGATTATTTTCAATACATTAAAAACGGAAAGACACAAAAAAAGCGCCAGATGGCGCTCTTTCGACGGTAGCGGTTATTTTCCCCTCAGGCCCGCAAATGCTCGCCCATCCAGGCAAACAGGCGGGTGTACCCCTCTTCACTTCCCTGTTCAAAGCGAAACACCGGGCCGAGCGCCATCGGTTCGGCTTTGGCGGCCAGTACCGACAGCTCCGGCAGGTACTCTTCGCCAGGATGACCAACCCGACGCTCGCCAAGACGCTGTGCATAACGCGCGACGGCCACGTCAGGGGCGACCGCGTTCCAGACTTCGAGGATCCGTGTCACCCCGGCCTTCTCCAGATACTCAACCAGCTTCTCCTTCGGCTGAAAACCAAACCAGGCGTCGACAAGAAACGGGCAGCCTGCTGGCGCATTACGAATAATTGACCAGATGACGTCATAGGCCGCGCAGCCCAGCTTGCGGTTAAACGCCCGGTCTATTTCACTAAACTGCGCCATAAATGGCTCTTTGATGCCATCGATGGTCAGAACCGGCAGCGAAAACCGTTCCGACAACTGACGTGTTACCGTGGTTTTGCCCGATGCCGGTACACCGTTGACCAGTACGACCGTTTTTATTTGCGTAGTCATAGCAGCGCTACCACCTCCTCCCTTGTCCGTGCCGCCCGGAGCGCCGCCATCGTGTCATCACTGTCCAGCAGATGCACAATGGCGCGAATACCTTCTTCAATGTGCGCATTGCTGTCGCGCGCCCCGAACATAATAACAATATCCGCCGCTTCACTTTCGCCAAAGCGAATCGGTTCCTGCAACAATACCAGGCTAAAGCAGTCCCGTTTCACGCCGCATTCCGGACGAGCATGCGGCATGGCGATGCCCTCATCAAAGACATAATACGCGCCATGCTCCAGCGTGCTGTCGATCACTGCCTCGCCGTAGCGTGCCTCCAGATAGCCCCCGTCAATCAGCGGGCGGGCGGCAAGCCGAATCACCTGCCGCCAGTCTTTTTCCGTTACGCCAACCTGAATCGCATCCGCTTCGATAAGAAGATCTTTAATCGTCATCTGTTCTCCCTAAATATTACGCCGAATAATATTGCGCAACTCGTCGATACGAATAAAGAGAGAATCCACTTCATGGCGATATTGTTTACTTTTAACAAAGACATTTAATGCCCGGTTATATAGCAGCATTAATTGTTTTTGGACATCGCTATTTCGCGGATCCTCCGCCAGATTACCTTCGAGTGATTTTATATCGACAGCCAGCAATTGTGCCTGCTTGTCATATTCTTCCAGCGTCGTATCATCTTTTTTCCACAACGACTTCAATGATTCAAACATGGCTCACTCCCGCCCCGACGTGTGCCGGAGCACCAGGGTTATGGAATAAAATTAACGTGGTAATGGAGGATTATTTAAATAAATTCATTTTCTCGACCAGCACCTGGGTGACGGCGTCGTTTGCCGGAATCAAAAACTTCCGCACGCTGTCATTCACCTTTCCTTTTTCAAAGGTCGATTTGCACTGGCCAACCCACTGCACATTCATCTCCGTGCCGACATTCACTTTATTGATCCCTTCGGTTACGGCTTTGCGCATATCCTCGTCGCTCACACCGGTCCCGCCATGCAGCACCAGCGGCGTCCCTGTGGCGGCGCTTATCTCCTGCAAACGCTGATGCTGGATCTGCGCCTTACCGGTATATAGCCCATGCACCGTGCCGACCGAAACCGCCAGCATGTCCACGTGGGTTTCCTCGACAAAACGCTTCGCGTCTTCCACGGTGGTGAAGCAGATATCCTCTTCGGCAACGGCTTTACCGTCTTCCGAACCGCCAATTGCGCCTAATTCGGCTTCGACCGAAATATCACGTGGTCGCGCCATCTCCACCACAATACGGGTCCTGGCAATATTCTCATCAATATCCAGATGCGAACCGTCATACATTATTGAACTGAATCCGGCATCAATCGCCGTTTGAATCGCGTTAATATCCGAACAGTGATCCAGGTGCAAACAGGTAGGCACATTTTCACTTGCTGATAATGAGCGCACGGAATCAACCAGTAATTGATATCCCAGATATTGCGCCGTTCCGGTTGATATCTGAATCATTAACGGGCTGTTCGTTTGCTTTGCCGCTTTAAAAAAAGCAGGCAGCATTTCCAGACAGTGTAAATTAAAGGAACCGACAGCTTTAAATTGACGTGCTTTGGCAATTTCTAACAACGCAGTGAAATTATGCAGACTCATGAACTTTCTCCCCTTTTGGTTTAGCTGAGTTGCCATTAACGAACCAGGCAAGGAACGCGACAAAGACAATAAACAGACCGACAAACAGCCAGTTATTCTGGAAGGCATGCCCCAGCACCAGACCAGAACTGATGACATCAGAGTCACTGAACGTCACCCCGGTGAAACCGTAACTTTCCAGCATTGGCACCAGGATGGCGGGCAGGAAGGTAATAAACAAACCATGGACAACGCCGCCGATAACCGCGCCACGACGGCCACCCAGTGCGTTACCAAAGACGCCCGCCGTGCCGCCCGCAAAGAAGTTGGTCAGCAGTCCTGGCAGAATCATCGCCAGACCAAACATCGGAAAGACCAACATGCCAATAATCGAACCGACGGTGGTGGCCAGGAAACCGACAATGACCGCGTTCGGGGCGTAGGGAAACAGCACCGGGCAATCGAGCGCCGGTTTGGCGTCCGGGACGATGCGCATGGCGATACCACGGAAAGCGGGCACCAGTTCGTTCAACAGCAGACGAACACCGCTGTAAAGAACGAATACCCCGGCAACAAACTGGATGGATTGCATGAAGGCGTACATCAGGAAGTTCACGCCATGGGAGAACTGAGAGATGTATTCCGGCCCCGCAGCCACGGCCGGGATCAGGTACATTGGTACCATCACCACCGCCATGGCCAGATAGGTATCCTGCAGGAATTTAAAGTTATCCGGCAGTTGCAGATCTTCCGTTGAGCGGGAGCCTTTACCGACCACTTTCGCCACTGCTGCCTGCACCAGGTAGCCGATGGTACAGAAGTGTCCCAGCGCCACATCATCAGAACCGGTAATGCGTCTGACCACCGGTTGTGCCAGCGCAGGCATCAGTACCGCCATCGCGCCGCCAAAAATACCGCCCGTGAGGATCAGCGGCAGCCCGGTCAGACCGGCTTTATAGCCAATAACCGCCCCGATAGTTGCCATCCATAGCAATGCTTGTCCGGTGAGGAAGATGTATTTCAGCGGTGTCAGGCGGGCAATGATGATATTGACTGCGAAAATGACCATCAGCGTCAGCGCCACTTCTGAACCCAGTTCGCGGTTCGCCAGCCCGGCGATGGCCGCCACATCGGTGATGTAGCCTTTCATCCCAAAACTGTGGGTGAAAATATCATTCAGGAAGGTCAATGTGGCGACGATGATATTGATACCGGCCATCATGATTAAGAAACCGAGCAGCGTTTTAAATGTCCCCTCGGCAATTTTTCCCGGTGATTTCTTTTGTAAGATCAAACCGAGCATGGCGATAAAGGCAATTAATATTGACGCCTGCCCGAGTAGATCTTTGACGATAAATTCAATGAAGCTATTCATGGTCAGTTACCTTCATGTTATGCATTTTTAAGAATGCGATAATCTTCTGCTCGATTTCCTCTTTATCGGTCAATTTATTAAGTACAACGACACGGCTGATTTCTTCTTCACTGGCATCCGCCGTTAAAATGTCGGCAAAGACTTTTTGCGTCAAAATCATATCGGACTTAAATGCACCAGCTTCAGAAACGGTTGTGTGTTCAACTTTTGCCGGAATTTCTAATTTTTTCAGCACTGCTTTTGCGCTCATTTCGATCGCAAAGCTGGAGCCGAGGCCGCAGCCACATACGCAAAGAACTTTAAGCATGTAAATCTCCTCAAATAATATTGAGTTGTTTGGCCAGTTTGTAATGATGTCCTTCTGTGTCTACCAGACGTTTTTTCATACTAATAAGATCAATAGGGATAGGTTTATTACTCGAATTGATAATAATGGCTTTATTCTTCATACCAGATTGAATACAACGAACCACTTCACTGGCCATGATAGTGCCCTGATAAATCTCCTCGCAGGTAGGGTCACCGTTACGTAAACCATAACCAATAATCGTTTTACGAATACGCACGCCAATTCGCGGTTCGAGCTGCTTGATCATGGTGTCGATAGCGCCCTGAAAGCCCGGCGTGTACTCTCTGGTATAACCTTCTGAACATAAAATAACGACACTGTTCTGGCTGGCAAGACGGTCTGTAATGCGTTGAGATAACTCATCAATTGGGATCTGGCACTCCGGTATAAGGGCAATATCCGCATTGCTTTTTATCGCTGATTGCAGCGTCAGCTCCCCACAGTATCCTCCCAGGACCTCTACCATAAAGACACGGCCGGGTAACGCCCGACCGGTATTCCTGAGTCGGGAAACTTCCTTAATAATTTGTTCGCAGGCGGTAGAAAATCCAATGGAATAATCACTGCCATAGACATCGTTATCAATTGTCATGCCGACACCAAAGCAATTCACATCAAATTCGCTCAGCGTATTCAAAAATTGCAGCGATCCATCACCGCCCGCCATAACCAGTACATCAATACGTAGCGACCTTAACTTTTTTGCAATTATTTCATATTCGCTTCGTACTAATTTTCGGGTTGTACGACCCGAGGTAATAATGGGGATTGAGGCAATAGAGAAATCCACCAAATCGCGCCAGGCGATTTCGTTATGCTTCTTTTCAAGTAAACCAGGTATTCCGCCATTGAACAGAGTAATGTCTGCCTGCATCAGTCTTGCGATCTGGAAAATAAAGTTATTTATTCCCGATACATCACCACCGCTAATGACTACACCGATTCTCATCGCAAATTCCCCGTTGACTTCCCGTGGGAATATTTTTCCCTGACTTCAAGAGGTATATTTGCAATGAAAGTCACATTTTATCGATAATTTTCCGTCAACCAACCATTGACACATATGTTAAATGGCTTTTATTTGCGACTTTAATCACAAAAACACAGTGAGATTCAACTCACAGTATTTTTATTAATTCCTTTCCAATCATTAAGTTATAAAAGAAAGCGATTTGAAATATTTCGGAGAAATAAAGCTGCCATTAAGGCTTTTAGAAGGATGGTAATTTTGTGATTGCAACCTCATTTTTTAACGTAAAAGAGGCATACGGGAGGAAGATTCAGAAAAGGGAGAGCAAAAACAGCAGGGAAATAACCTGTCCCCGCTCCGAAGAGTCAGGGACAGCGGCAATGCGGGAAAACTTATTTTGTCAGTTCAGCGGTCATATGAACCTGGTTACCGCTGAAAGCTTCGGTAATCTGGTATGAAGAGGCGCCAGCCTGTTGTGCCTGAGCGGCAATTTTCGCTTCTGCACCAGACAGTGTAGAGTCAGTTGCGGTTACTGTCTGAGCAGCAAAAGAACCGAAAGAAGAAGCCAGAGCGATAACTGCGACAAAAGTTTTGATGCTTTTCATGATATAAACCCTTCTGAATGTTTGTTGGGATGAGGCGCTTCACCTCGATGAAATAAATAATAGACTTTAACCCCATCAACAGACAGCGGAATGATTTGCATTTATCTTTCAAATTATCTGAACATGAAAAGAGAGAGGAAAATGACCACAGACTGGCTCACCGCCTTGCAGCAATTTGGACGCATGCGCAGCATGTCGACAATGGAGACTCTGCAACGGCAAGGGGAGCCACAACACAGTCTGTTTTGGTTACAGGAAGGGACTGCCCGGGCGGTATATCACTCCGCACAGGGCCAGGAAAAAGTGAAAGAGTTCTATTTCGCCGGTGAATGCTGTTTTCTCTACCTGAGCTGGCTTACCGGATCGGTGGCGGATTACAGCCTGCAAATGCTGACCCCAGGCAGGCTTTGTGAAATCCCGCTGCGTCTGCTCGATAAACCCGAGCACCTTACTGCGCGGTTGGCTCTGCTCAGCCAACAGGTGATCTACAAAGAAAAGAAAGAGCAGATGTTTTTGCTCAATAATCCCGAACAGCGCTGGCAATACGTGCAGGCCAATTTTCCGGACTGGGAGCAACAGCTCACGCAAAAAGATCTCGCCAGTTACATTGGCATCTCCCCGGTGAGTTTGTCGCGAATTCGCGCACGTCTTAACAAAGGTTAACGACCGACACGCCCGCCCGTCTTATGCTGCCCCCTCGTTCTCTCTGCGGGCAATGCGATGACCCCATTTTTCCTCTCACAGATCCTGGCGGGCCTGTCGTTTGGCCTGGATTTGCTGGCCTTTCAGTTTATCCGTCGACAGTGTTCTCTGTTGACGCTCGCCTGTTCTACCAGCCTGCTGGCGTTCCATTTTTGGTTGCTCGGTGAAAGCAGTGCCTGTGGGTTGATGGCGCTGGCCGCCAGCCGATACCTGCTGGCAATCGTCACCACAAGCCAAAGAGTGAAAGGGGGATTTCTCTGTGCGTCGGTGCTATGCAGCGGACTGACCTGGCAACATCCGACAGATATCTTCCCGCTAGCAGGCAGTTTACTCATGACGATTGCCGCATTTCAGCCAACGGCAGCGGGGTTACGGCTGATCACCCTGGGCGGCAGCCTGTGCTGGCTTATCAATAATGTTCTGGCAGGTTCACCCATGGCGATAGTCATGGAAGGCACGTTTATGCTGAGTACATTGGTTTCGTACTGGCGGCTAAAGAGAGGTATGGCGGTGGGCGGGTAACACCAGAAAATATGCAGCAGCGTTTACAAAAAAAGTACCAGGTACCAATAAAAATGGTTTTTAGTACGCGGTACGAATAAAATAAAGGGGCGAGCGCCAGGGAGGCAACAAATGGAGTACATGGAGTTTATTGAGACGCCGACATTCAGTAAGGCCCGTCGGGCACTTATGGATGATGATGAATTTCAGGAGCTGCAAAGCTTTCTACTCGACAACCATGAATATGGCGACACTATCAGCCACACTGGCGGATGCAAAAAGATCCGCTGGAGTCGGCAGGGCATGGGAAAACGAGGTGGTGTTAGAGTGATTTACTACATCAAGCTCGCCAGCGGTAGAGTCTATCTGGTTCTCATTTACCCGAAAAATGTCAAAGATGACCTTACTGAGTCAGAGAAAATCCTTTTAAAAACATTGTCTCAGCAGTGGTCATAACAATTTGTCATTAACCTTAAGAGGAGAGGTTTATGGATAAAGCATTGTTTACCCAATTGGTTAACAGCTTACAGGAGATGGTCGAGATAGAGGAAGGCCGCCGTACTCCTGCGCCTGAGCACGTCCATCGTCATCCATTACCTGACGTGAAAGCAATTCGTAAAAACGCTGGAATGAAACAAGCGGAATTTGCCAATACAATTGGTTTGAGCGTGGATCTTGTGCGCAGTTGGGAGCAGCAACGCAGGTTTCCCTCGGGCATTGCGTTAAAAATGTTACGCCTGCTCGAACAACAACCTGACATCATCAATACGTTGAAAACAATTGATGCCTGACGTGCAATAAAACACCAGAAACGAAAAAAGCGCCCGTAGGCGCTCTTTCGACAGTGTTACGCTTATTTGGTCAGTTCTGCGGTCATGTGCACGCGGTCACCGGTGAAAGCTTCGGTGATGTGGTAAGAAGAGGCACCAGCCTGCTGAGCCTGAGCGGCGATTTTCGCTTCTGCACCGTCCATTGTGGAGGAGGTTGCGGTCACTGTCTGTGCAGCGAATGAACCGAAAGAAGAAGCCAGAGCGATAACTGCGACAAAAGTTTTGATGCTTTTCATGATATAAACCCTTCTGAATGTTTGTTGAGGTGAGGCGTTGTGCCTCGATGAAATAAATACTAGACCTGAACCTCATCAACAAAAAGCGGAAGAATTTGCTCTCAACATTCAAAAAAACTGATTTATATCTTAACCCGCAATCAAACGCTGCGGATGGGTATAAATCGTTGCCCTTCCCGGCTTGCAAAAACCCACCAGCGTGAGGTTGCAGCGCTCAGCAACCTCAACGGCCAACGTGGTCGCAGCGGAAACGGCAAACAGAATTTCCACGCCGCACATGGCGGATTTCTGCACCATTTCATAGCTCGCGCGGCTGGAGACCAGCGCCGCTCCCGTCTGCCAGGACGCCCCTTCATGGGCGCGATGACCAAGCAGCTTATCCAGCGCCACGTGACGCCCCACGTCCTCATGCCCACCCACAAGTTGCCCGGAAGGTAGCATCCAGGCGGCCGCATGGGTACAGCCCGTAAGTTTGCCAATCGGCTGGAAATCGGTGAGATGCGCCAGCGCCTGGTCCAAATTTGCCAGATCAAATGTCTGCGTAAACGGCAGTGGTGCGACGGGTTTGCCAATGTCGTTCAGTTGCTCAACGCCGCACACGCCACACCCTGTCCGCCCGGCCAGCGCGCGACGACGCTCTTTTAGACCTATAAACCGACGGCTGGAAAGCTCAATCTGCACTTCCAGACCATTGCAGGACGGCACCACCTCCATACCAAAAATTTCCTGGCGGGTTTCGATAATCCCTTCGGAAAGGGAAAAACCGACGGCAAACCACTCCAGGTCTTTGGGGGAGGCCATCATCACCACATGAGAAATGCCGTTATAAACCAGCGCAACGGGCACTTCCTCCGCTAACACATCGGGATGAGAATGTTGCAGATCATCTCGCTTCCAGAGTGCGACCTGGCGGGAACCTGTGATCTGAGTAGCAACTTCGTATTGTTCAGTATGGATTTTGTTCACGTTGTATTAACCGAATTAAAACAGGCGTAACCGCAATGTGGTATTCTGAGTCATACCCCTTTTGGGCCAGGGGATTTTCAGCAATTTTGTACCTTTGCGGCGACGACCGCAAAGTAAAAAAAACCTCGTGACAATGTCGAAACAAGGAGCAAACCATGCAGGTCAGCAGAAGGCAGTTCTTTAAGATCTGCGCTGGCGGTATGGCAGGTACAACGGCAGCGGCGCTGGGCTTTGCCCCAAGCGTAGCACTGGCGGAGACGCGGCAATACAAATTACTGCGCACCCGTGAAACGCGAAATACCTGCACATACTGTTCTGTCGGCTGTGGGCTTTTAATGTATAGCCTCGGCGACGGCGCGAAAAACGCCAAAGCATCTATTTTCCATATCGAAGGCGACCCGGATCACCCAGTCAACCGTGGCGCGCTCTGCCCGAAAGGTGCAGGTCTGGTGGATTTTATTCATTCAGAAAGCCGCCTGAAATATCCAGAATACCGTGCGCCAGGCTCCGACAAATGGCAACAAATCACCTGGGATGACGCGTTTGATCGCATCGCAAAACTGATCAAAAAAGACCGCGATGCCAACTACATCGCGCAAAACGCCGAAGGCACCACCGTCAACCGTTGGCTCTCCACCGGTATGCTGTGCGCCTCCGCATCCAGTAACGAAACCGGTTATTTAACCCAGAAATTTACCCGCGCCCTCGGCATGCTCGCCGTGGATAACCAGGCGCGTGTCTGACACGGACCAACGGTAGCAAGTCTTGCTCCAACATTTGGTCGCGGTGCGATGACCAACCACTGGGTAGATATGAAAAACGCCAATCTCATCATCGTGATGGGAGGGAACGCTGCTGAAGCGCATCCGGTGGGATTCCGCTGGGCGATGGAAGCAAAAATCCATAATGGCGCCAAATTAATCGTTATCGATCCTCGATTTACGCGTACCGCTTCGGTCGCGGACTTTTACACGCCCATTCGTTCCGGGACGGATATCGCTTTCCTCTCCGGGGTTCTGCTGTATCTGCTGACAAATGAAAAATACAACCGCGAATACACCGAAGCCTACACCAACGCCAGCCTGATCGTGCGTGAGGACTTCGGCTTCGAAGATGGCCTGTTTACCGGCTATGACGCGGAAAAACGCAAATATGACCGTTCAAGCTGGAACTATGAGCTGGATGAACAGGGCTTCGCTAAGCGCGATACCACCCTTACCCATCCACGCTGCGTGTGGAATTTACTGAAACAACACGTTTCTCGCTATACGCCAGAGGTCGTGGAAAACATCTGCGGTACGCCAAAAGCGGACTTCCTGAAAGTCTGTGAATACATCGCGGAAACGAGTGCACACGACAAAACTGCGTCCTTCCTGTACGCGCTGGGCTGGACGCAACACTCTGTTGGTGCGCAGAACATCCGTACCATGGCGATGATCCAATTGCTGCTCGGCAATATGGGGATGGCGGGCGGCGGTGTTAACGCCCTGCGCGGCCACTCCAATATTCAGGGGCTGACCGACTTAGGCCTGCTGTCGCAAAGCCTGCCGGGTTATATGACGCTGCCAAGCGAGAAACAGACGGATCTGCAAACCTACCTGACGGCAAACACGCCAAAACCGTTGTTGCAGGGTCAGGTGAACTACTGGGGCAACTACTCGAAATTCTTCGTCTCAATGATGAAAGCCTTCTATGGCGAAAAAGCGACGAAAGAAAACAGTTGGGGCTTCGACTTGCTGCCGAAGTGGGATAAGAGTTACGACGTCCTGCAGTATTTCGACATGATGTTTAAAGGTCAGGTGAACGGTTATATCTGCCAGGGTTTCAACCCGGTCGCATCGTTCCCGAACAAAAACAAAGTTGTGGCGGCACTGTCGAAACTGAAATTCCTGGTGACCATCGACCCGCTGAACACGGAAACCTCCACGTTCTGGCAGAACCACGGCGAGTCGAACGATGTTGATTCATCGAAAATCCAGACCGAAGTGTTCCGCCTGCCCTGCACCTGCTTTGCCGAAGAGAACGGCTCCATCGTGAACTCCGGCCGCTGGCTGCAATGGCACTGGAAAGGTCAGGATGCACCGGGGGAAGCGGTCACCGACGGTGAGATTCTGGCAGGCATCTTCCTGCGCCTGCGCAAAATGTACGCCGAAGAGGGCGGTGCTAACCCTGAACAGGTGCTAAGCATGACCTGGAACTACTCCACACCACACGAACCGGCTTCGGAAGAGGTGGCAATGGAGAGTAACGGCAAGGCGCTGGCGGATATTATCGATCCGGTTACCAATACGGTCCTCGTGAAAAAAGGTCAGCAGCTCAGTTCGTTCGCCCAGTTACGTGACGACGGTACCACCTCCAGCGGCTGCTGGATTTTCGCCGGTAGCTGGACGCCGGACGGCAACCAGATGGCCAAACGCGATAATGCCGACCCGTCAGGCCTTGGCAATACGCTCGGCTGGGCATGGGCGTGGCCGCTTAACCGTCGCATCCTGTATAACCGCGCCTCCGCTGACCCGCAGGGTAAACCGTGGGATCCGAAACGCCAGATCCTGAAATGGGACGGCGCGAAATGGGGCGGCGCGGATATCCCGGACTACAGCACTGCAGCACCGGGCAGCGATGTGGGGCCGTTTATCATGCAGCCGGAAGGGATGGGCCGCCTGTTCGCTATCGATAAGATGGCGGAAGGGCCGTTCCCGGAACATTACGAGCCGTTTGAAACACCGCTGGGCACTAACCCGCTGCACCCGAATGTGGTCTCTAACCCGGCCGCGCGCGTCTTTAAAGACGACATGGCCGCGATGGGTAAAGCGGATAAATTCCCGTATGTCGGCACCACTTACCGCCTGACCGAACACTTCCACTACTGGACCAAGCACGCATTGCTGAACGCGATCGCACAGCCGGAGCAGTTTGTGGAAATCGGTGAAAAGCTGGCGGGCAAGCTGGGGATCGTCCAGGGCGATACCGTGAAAGTCTCCTCCAACCGCGGCTATATCAAAGCCAAGGCTGTGGTGACCAAGCGTATTCGCACGCTGAACGTACACGGCAAAGAGGTGGATACCATCGGTATTCCCATTCACTGGGGTTATGAAGGCGTGGCGAAGAAAGGCTTTATCGCGAACACCCTTACCCCGTTTGTCGGTGACGCAAACACCCAGACGCCGGAGTTTAAGGCCTTCCTGGTGAATGTGGAAAAGGTATAGCGGAGACGAATTATGGCTTACCAATCTCAAGATATTATCCGTCGTTCCGCCACTAACGGTTTTACCCCCGCGCCACAGGCGCGGGATCACCAGCAGGAGGTGGCGAAGCTTATCGACGTCACCACCTGTATTGGGTGTAAAGCCTGTCAGGTAGCCTGCTCGGAGTGGAACGATATTCGTGATGAAGTGGGACATAACGTCGGGGTTTACGATAACCCGGCTGACCTGACCGCTAAGTCATGGACAGTTATGCGTTTTTCCGAAGTGGAGCAGAACGACAAACTGGAATGGCTTATCCGCAAAGACGGCTGCATGCACTGTGCCGATCCGGGTTGTCTGAAGGCATGTCCCTCAGAAGGGGCTATCATTCAGTATGCCAACGGGATTGTCGACTTCCAGTCTGAACAGTGTATTGGCTGCGGCTACTGCATTGCAGGCTGCCCGTTCAACGTGCCGCGCCTGAACCCGGAAGACAACCGCGTCTACAAATGTACGCTGTGCGTAGACCGCGTTACCGTCGGTCAGGAACCGGCCTGCGTGAAAACGTGCCCGACCGGCGCTATCCACTTTGGTAGCAAAGAGGATATGAAAACGCTGGCAGGCGAACGCGTGGCGGAGCTGAAAACTCGGGGTTATGACAATGCGGGCCTGTACGATCCGGCCGGCGTTGGTGGTACACACGTCATGTACGTACTGCACCATGCCGACAAGCCGAATCTGTATCACGGCCTGCCGGAAAACCCGGAAATCAGCGCAACCGTGAAGTTCTGGAAAGGTATCTGGAAGCCGCTGGCCGCTGTGGGTTTTGCAGCGACATTTGCAGCCAGTATCTTCCACTACGTCGGTGTCGGTCCAAACCGCGCAGAGGAAGAAGACGACAATCTGCATGAAGAAAAAGACGAGGTGCGCAAATGAAAAGACGTGACACCATCGTGCGCTACACGGCGCCGGAACGCATCAACCATTGGGTCACCGCCTTCTGCTTCGTGCTGGCGGCGGTGAGCGGGCTGGGCTTTTTCTTCCCGTCCTTTAACTGGCTGATGCACATTCTGGGTACGCCGCAGTTAGCGCGTATTCTGCACCCGTTTGTTGGGGTGGTGATGTTCGCGTCGTTCATCATCATGTTCTTCCGCTACTGGCATCACAACCTAATCAATCGGGATGATATCTTTTGGGCGAAGAATATTCGTAAGATCGTCGTCAACGAGGAAGTGGGTGATACCGGGCGCTATAACTTCGGCCAGAAATGTGTGTTCTGGGCGGCGATTCTCTTCCTGGTGTTGTTGCTGGTGAGCGGCATCATCATGTGGCGTCCGTACTTCGCACCCGTTTTCTCTATCCCGGTCATTCGAATTGCGATTATGGTTCATTCGTTTGCCGCAGTAGCGTTAATTGTGGTTATTATGGTGCATATCTACGCCGCACTATGGGTGAAGGGCACGATAACCGCCATGGTGGAAGGCTGGGTAACCAAAACGTGGGCGAAGAAACATCACCCGCGCTGGTACCGTGAAGTCCGCCAGAAAGAGGAAAAAACGACGGAATGAGTATTCGCATAATCCCGCAAGACGAGCTGGAGAAGAGCGAGAAACGCACGGCGGAAGTGATTCCGCCGTTATTATTCCCCAGACTGAAAAATCTCTATAACCGCCGGGCAGAACGCCTGCGTGCGTTAGCAGAGCACAATCCGCTGGGTGATTACCTGCGTTTTGCCGCGCTGATCGCCCATGCCCAGGAGGTGGTGCTGTATGACCACCCGCTGGAAATCGATCTGACAGCACGTATCAAACAGGCCGCCGCTGAGGGCAAGCCGCCGCTGGATATCCATGTCCTGCCGCGCGATAAGCACTGGCACCGGCTGCTGCATTCCCTCATTGCCGAACTCAAACCGGAAATGAGTGGACCTGCGCTGGCCGTCATTGAAAATCTGGAAAAATCCTCCGAACAGGAGCTGGAACAGATGGCCAGCGCGCTGTTTGCGTCTGATTTTAGCGCGGTGAGTAGCGATAAAGCGCCGTTTATTTGGGCTGCGCTTTCTCTCTACTGGTCGCAAATGGCCAGCCTGATCCCCGGCAAAGCCCGTGCGGAATATGGCGAGCAGCGTCAGTTCTGCCCGGTATGCGGATCGATACCTGTTTCAAGCGTTGTGCATATCGGCACCACCCAGGGGTTGCGCTATCTGCACTGCAATCTTTGTGAAACCGAGTGGCACGTGGTGCGCGTCAAATGCAGCAACTGCGAGCAGACTCGCGACTTACACTACTGGTCGCTGGACAACGAGAAGGCGGCAATCAAAGCCGAAAGCTGTGGCGATTGCGGCACCTATCTGAAGATTCTGTATCAGGAAAAAGATCCGAATGTGGAGCCTGTTGCCGATGATTTAGCTTCGCTGGTGCTTGATGCCCGTATGGAACAGGAAGGGTTCGCCCGCAGTTCCATCAATCCATTCCTCTTCCCGGGCGAAGGGGAGTAAGCGCCATTAACTGTGCCGGGTTGCCCATGCGCCCGGCTACAGTTGATACGGTGTGATCACTCCCGCTACACCGGCAAAATCACGGGTATTTCGTGTCACCCGTTCACAGCGATGAAGCTGCGCTGTCGCCAGGATTATGGCGTCTGGCTGCGTCATGCCATATTCTTGCCGCAGTTTACCGCTCCGCTCTGCAATCTAACCTGTGCATGAATAAGGCGCCTTTCTGCCTGTATTTCATCTTTGCGAGACGCTTTCCAGAGTCACTCGCCTCCTGAAAATCACCTTTCCCACCGACGTCAATCCAGGTTATAACACTGGATATATATACAGAATGGAGATGTGGTAATGGCGCTGGAAATCGGAATTGCAGAGCTGGTCAGGGAGTTTATTGCCGCCGGGCGGCCATCCTCACGAGATAAAAGTATTGATGAACGGAGGGCGGGCTACATCGCCAGTACCGTGCTGGCGGGCGAAACGGAAACCCGGGTAAACGTAGAAGATATGCATCTCGACGGTATGGCGTTTCGCGTGATCTCCCCGCTTGAGGCAACCGGCCCATTGCCAACGCTTGTCTATTACCACGGCGGCTGCTTTATCAGCGGCGAGTTTGCCACCCATGACAACCAGTTGCGCCAGCTCGCTTTTCATAGCGGCTGTCGGGTGATTGCGGTGCAATATCGTCTGGCCCCGGAACATCCCTTTCCTGCCGCGCATGATGACGCGTACAGAGGGGCAGAAATTATCTGGCAATACGCCGATGAGCTGGGCGTGGATCGGCAAAAAGTTACCCTCGCAGGAGACAGCGCGGGTGGTCATCTGGCGCTGGTTACGGCACTTCGTCTTAAAGCCGCGCAGGTATGGCAACCTGCTCAATTGATCCTGATTTATCCCATGCTCGATGCGACCGCCTATTTTGAAAGCTATACCAGCAACGGCGAGGACTACGTGATTACCCGTGACACGCTGCTCAGTGGCTACGAGCTATATCTCGGTGACACGGATCCCATGCATCCGGAAGCCAGCCCGCTCTGGCGCGATGATTTTAACGGTCTTCCTCCGGTGCATATTCTTACTGCCGAATATGACCCGCTCTGCGATGAAGGCGAAGCGTTGTTTCAACGGCTGACCGAGCAAGGGGTGGCATGTTCCTGCCAGCACCATCTTGGGGTGATTCACGGTTTCTTTCAGCTTGCTGGCATCAGCAAAACAGCTCGCGGGGCGATAAGAGATGTGGCATGGCGGTTGAGAGCGTTACCACATTGAGAACTTAATGAAGGTTTGCGTAGCGGCGAAAGTTCATTAACGCTGCAAGAGATAGCTGAAAGGAAGAAACACCCCTTAACGAAGCAAGGAAACACCATGTCCATCGTTGCGCCCGTCGAAAAACAATTTGCCGCTTATAACGCCCATGACATTGAGATGTTCGTGGCCTGTTTTAGCGAAGATTTTACCGCATGGCGTATGCCCGCCACATCCCCTTCCACCGCTGGCCGGGAAGCGCTGCGCGCATTTTACAGCCAGCATCGTTTTAACAACCCGGCGCTGAGGGCGGAGTTGCTTAGCCGCACCGTGATGGGAAATAAGGTGTTCGATCACGAAAAAATCTATGGCATCGGCGAGCAGGTTATCGAGAATATGGCGGTATATGAGATTCAGGATGGTTTGATTAAAACCGCATGGTTTTACTTTGCCGAATAGCTTTATTTTGCCTGGGTTGAGCCCGGCGCTGGCGCCGGACTCGCTAATCACTCTTCTTCGTTGCCGCCTTCTTCATAAGCGCCATAAGGTTTAGCGGGTAACACGATATAAACCGCCTCAAACAAGGCACCCTGTTTATCGTCGCCAAACAGTTCAACCTGCAACTGAACACGTGCTTTACGCCCGCGAGCCAGTCTGTCGAGGTCACCGCTCAGAGAGCCGAGATCGGCAATCGCGCTCGGTTTACCCGTGATTGGCGTGCTGTAACGGATATGCGCATCGGCAAGAATAATCGTTCCGCCCAGATGCCGCTCACGCAGCATCAACCAGATAAGCCCCCAGCCCGTTAGCGTCGCCAGCGAGAACAGGCTTCCGGCGAACAGCGTATGGTGCGGGTTCTGGTTGCCCGTCTCCGGCATGGTGGTGATAAATTTCTGACCGGTGTACTGCTGAATGCGCACACCCATCTTTTCGCTGAGTGGAATATGCTGATACCAGGCCTGCTGCAACTGCCCACACCAGTCGCCGCGATGCAGAATATCATCCAGCGTCGCCACGGGTTTGATCATCAGGAAATGGCGCACCGGGGTGGTTTGCGGGGCGGTGATTTCGCCCTCATTGATAAAACCCAGCTTTGCAAAGAACTCTACCGCATCTTCACGTGCGCTACAGGTCACCCGCTTCACACCTTCCTGGCGCGCGACAGACTCCAGCGTCATCGCCATCAGCGTGCCGAGCCCTTTATCCTGCACGGAGGGGTGGACGGCCATAAAACGGATCGAAGCCTCATTGTCAGCATTGATATATAACCGACCAACGGCAACGATTTCGCCTTCTTCATCCACAACCATTTGATGATGGGCCATGGCATCCCAGGCGTCACGTTCGGAGCCTTTCGGCTGATGCAATGGCTTGCGCAGCATCTCCCAACGGAACTGGTAGTAAAGCTCTAGCTCTTCTTCTGTTTGCGGTACGCGAAGGTGATACATAGCTGTATTCTCTCTTGTTACCCGTGGCAACTCCGCAAGCTGGCTCATACTTGCAACCAGAACGTTACGGGGCCGTCATTAACCAGCGATACCTGCATATCTGCGGCGAATCGTCCGGTCTGTGTTTCTATCTGCTGGCTACGGCAGCGACTGACGAAATAGTCATACAGCGCCTCCGCCTTTTCCGGCGCGGCCCCTCTGGAAAAGCCAGGACGCATGCCACGTTCGGTATCCGCCGCCAGCGTAAATTGTGACACCACCAGCACGCTGCCGCCGGACTGCTGAACATTGAGGTTCATCTTGCCGTCAGCGTCACTGAAAATACGATACCCCAGTACGCGCTCGCACAGGCGGTTCGCTTTTTGCTCGTCATCTTCCCTTTCGACACCTAACAACACCAAAAGTCCCGGACCGATTTCACCCGTCACTTCTCCCGCCACGGTAACGCTGGCCTGGGATACACGTTGTATCAATGCAATCATGGTTGGTCTTCTTCTTGTTCTGCGGCTTTTTTTAATCGTCGATATTCACCGAGAGTGACAGTTATTTCAGCGCCAAGCAAGACGATACACCATGTCCAGTAGACCCACAGAAACAAAATCGGGACCACCGCCAGCACGCCATAAATGAGCTGGTAAGAAGGAAATGTGGTGATATAAAGCGCAAACCCTTTTTTCCCCGCTTCAAACAATAGAGCGGCGATAAAAGCACCAATCACTGCATCACGATTGGGCACGCGGGTGGTTGGTACAATGCTGTACAACAACCAAAAAGAGATCCACGACAAAATGAGCGGGAAAACGCGCAGCATATTATCTATCGCGCCATTGAGCCCGCTGGCCCAGCGCAGAGAGAGTAAGTAAGAGCTTATCGCCAGGCTTGCCCCGGCAAGCAGCGGCCCCAGCGTCAAAATCATCCAGTAGACAGCAAAGGAGTATATCCGCGGACGCACGCGCGTACTGCGCCAGATAGAATTGAGGGCGCTGTCGATGGAGTACATCAACAGTAATGAGGTGACCACCAGCCCACATGCTCCGACGGCGGTCATTTTGCTTGAATTGGCAACGAACTGTTCGATATAGCGTTGAATCACATCGCCGGTAGTCGGAATAAAATTAGCAAAAACAAAGTGACGCAGTTGGATGCTAACCTCAGAAAACATCGGAAAAGCGGCAAATAACGCAAAGATAACGGCAATGAGTGGCACCAATGAAAGCAACGAAACATAGGCGAGATTTCCCGCCAGTGTTGTCATGTGGTCTTCATCAATACGCAGCCAGAGTAATTTCAGCCACGACCAAATGGGTCGCGTATGGTGTTTCGTTTTATGGCGAATAAATTTCAGCATAACTGCTTCGCAAAATAGTCAGGGAGGGTGTTCTTACCCGTCACCAGAATACTGGTGATCCCCAACTGGTTAGCCCCTTCTATATTATTGGCATTATCATCGAAAAAGACAGTATTATCAGCGCTATAGCCTTCCAGTTCGAGAACACGTTGGTAGATGCGTACTTCCGGCTTACGCATTCCCATATCTTGCGAAAGATAAATATGGTCGGCGGCAGCCAAAATTTCCGGGTATTGATCCGGCCAGTACGTGGTATGAAGACTGTTGGTATTGGAGAGCACGACCACGCGGTGCCCCTGCTCACGCAGTTTTTGCATGATGCTGATAACGTCCTTACGCAGGGAGACAAAAACCGCCTGCCAGCCCGTTGCGAACTGCTCAAAGCTTAACGACATAGACATCTCTTCACAGAGCGCTTTGGCAAAATCTTCATCACTGATTTCACCCCGCTCATGAAGCTGGAACGTCTCGCCCATCGTGAAACTCTGTTTGAGCGTCGCAAGCGGCACGCGGCTAAAGTCACTCCATACGCCCAGCACCCGATTGAAGTCGATATCAACGATCACGTTACCCAAATCAAAGATATAGAGCATCTCTCTCTCCTTATTTTCCGTGGAAAGTTAACTGTAGCGGGAAAGTCAGAAGTTGAATAGTTTGCCCGCGCTGGCGAGCAACAGGATTGTGATGGGTAGAGGTTCCCGGACAAACGATGATGAAAAAAGCCTCCCCATTCATCAGGTGGTAAGCACTCAGCAAAAGAAAAAGCCGCTGAGAGCAGCGGCTTTTTTTCCGGCTGGCCATTAGGCCCGCCCGGCATCACCTACCTGGTTAAAAAAGAAGATTAGTCTTCTTTAGAACCACGGTTAGCGCGACGACGATCGTTTTCCGTCAGGTGACGTTTACGAATACGGATAGAGGTCGGGGTAACTTCTACCAGTTCGTCATCATCGATGAACTCCAGAGCCTGCTCCAGGGTCATCTTAACCGGCGGAACCAGAACCGTTGCTTCGTCAGTACCGGACGCACGCATGTTGGTCAGTTTCTTACCGGTCAGGCAGTTTACAGTCAGGTCGTTAGAACGGCTGTGAATACCGATGATCTGACCTTCGTAAACTTCTGCGCCGTGGCCCAGGAACAGTTTACCGCGGTCCTGCAGGCTGAACAGCGCAAACGCAACCGCTTTACCCTGACCGTTGGAGATCAGTACGCCGTTCTGACGCTGACCCACATCGCCCGGACGAATGTCGTCGTAGTGGCTGAACGTGGAGTACAGCAGACCCGTACCAGAGGTCATGGTCATGAACTCAGAACGGAAGCCGATCAGGCCACGGCTTGGGATCACGTAGTCGAGACGTACGCGGCCTTTGCCATCTGGATTCATGTTTTTCAGGTCGCCTTTACGCTCACCCAGTGCCTGCATCACAGAACCCTGGTGCTGCTCTTCGACGTCCAGCGTGACGTTTTCGAACGGCTCTTGTTTACGGCCGTCGATTTCGCGGAAGATAACTTTCGGACGGGAAACCGCCATCTCGAAACCTTCACGACGCATGTTCTCGATCAGTACAGACAGGTGCAGCTCACCACGACCGGAAACGCGGAATGCATCAGCGTCTTCGGTTTCTTCTACGCGCAGCGCAACGTTGTGTACCAGCTCTTTGTTCAGGCGGTCAAGAATCTGACGAGAGGTAACGTACTTACCTTCTTTACCACAGAACGGAGAGGTGTTTACGCAGAAGAACATGGTTACGGTCGGCTCATCAACAGACAGTGCCGGCAGTGCTTCAACATTCTGCGTATCGCAGATGGTGTCGGAGATGTTCAGCTCGCCCAGACCGGTGATCGCGATGATATCGCCCGCTTCTGCGATATCGCTCTCGATACGCTCCAGACCGAGGTGGGTCAGAACTTTACCGACTTTACCGTTACGGGTTTTGCCTTCGCTATCAATGATAGTGACCTGCTGGTTCGGTTTCACTTTACCGCGTTTGATACGGCCGATACCGATGACGCCAACGTAGTTGTTGTAGTCCAACTGGGAGATTTGCATCTGCAGCGGGCCATCAAGGTCTACGTTTGGTGCCGGTACGCGATCAACGATGGTCTGATACAGCGGGGTCATGTCTTCCGCCATATCTTCGTGATCCAGACCCGCGATACCGTTCAGCGCAGAGGCGTAAACGATAGGGAAGTCCAGCTGTTCGTCGGTTGCGTCAAGGTTTACGAACAGGTCGAATACCTGATCGACAACCCAGTCAGGACGTGCGCCCGGACGGTCGACTTTGTTGATAACAACAATCGGTTTCAGGCCATGAGCAAAGGCTTTTTTGGTCACGAAGCGCGTCTGCGGCATCGGACCATCCATTGCATCAACGACCAACAGAACGGAATCTACCATGGACATGACACGTTCAACTTCACCACCGAAGTCGGCGTGCCCCGGGGTATCAACGATGTTGATACGGTAATCATTCCATTTGATAGCGGTGTTTTTAGCCAGGATGGTAATCCCACGCTCTTTCTCCAAATCGTTGGAGTCCATCACTCGCTCTTGAGTTTCGGCACGCGCATCAAACGTACCGGATTGCTGCAGCAGCTTATCAACCAGGGTAGTTTTACCATGGTCAACGTGCGCGATGATGGCGATGTTACGCAGATTTTCGATCACAACTTTGCCTCAGGCATTTAGAAATAGCGCGTTATTGTACACGGATTAATCGCACTACAAAACAGGATCACAAACATCCCCCGCAAACAAGTATTGCAGGGTTGCTTTGTGATCATTTTCACGAAGCGAAATCGGGCTGCTCAACTAAAATTGCACCAATTCGGTGCTCAATGTTCACATGCAAGCACTGAATTGGTGCAACATAACCATTGTGGTGCAGCCCTTTTGCACTATGGTGCGCATAATAGCGCCTTTTTAGTGACATTTAAAAGTTGGCATAGATTTCGCTTTATCTTTTTCATGGCAACAACGACAGGTTAGCGCCGTAATTGTAGACCTCGTTACCACGACGACAATGATAAATCCGGGAGAGTTTAAGTATGTCCGCTGAACACGTTTTGACGATGCTGAACGAGCACGAAGTCAAGTTTGTTGATTTGCGCTTCACCGACACTAAAGGTAAAGAGCAGCACGTCACGATCCCAGCTCATCAGGTAAATGCTGACTTCTTTGAAGAAGGCAAAATGTTTGATGGCTCCTCGATTGGTGGCTGGAAAGGCATTAACGAATCTGACATGGTACTGATGCCGGACGCCTCTACCGCTGTCATTGACCCGTTCTACGAAGAACCGACTCTGATCATCCGTTGCGATATCCTCGAGCCGGGCACTATGCAGGGCTACGATCGCGACCCGCGCTCCATCGCAAAACGCGCTGAAGAATACCTGCGCGCAACAGGCATCGCAGACACCGTTCTGTTCGGGCCTGAGCCAGAGTTCTTCCTGTTCGACGACGTACGTTTCGGCAGCTCTATTTCCGGTTCCCACGTTGCTATCGATGATATCGAAGGCGCATGGAACTCCTCCACCAAATACGAAGGCGGTAACAAAGGTCACCGTCCGGCTGTTAAAGGTGGTTACTTCCCGGTTCCGCCAGTGGACTCCGCACAAGACCTGCGCTCCACTATGTGTCTGGTAATGGAAGAGATGGGCCTGGTTGTTGAAGCTCATCACCACGAAGTTGCAACTGCTGGTCAGAACGAAGTGGCAACCCGCTTCAATACCATGACCAAAAAAGCAGACGAAATTCAGATCTACAAATATGTGGTTCACAACGTTGCTCACCGCTTCGGTAAAACCGCAACCTTTATGCCGAAACCGATGTTTGGTGATAACGGTTCCGGTATGCACTGCCACATGTCTCTGTCCAAGAACGGCGTAAACCTGTTCTCTGGCGACAAATATGCTGGTCTGTCTGAGCAGGCGCTGTACTACATCGGCGGCGTTATTAAACACGCTAAAGCGATCAACGCCCTGTCCAACCCGACTACCAACTCCTACAAACGTCTGGTCCCGGGTTACGAAGCACCGGTCATGCTGGCTTACTCTGCCCGTAACCGTTCAGCTTCCATCCGTATTCCGGTGGTTGCATCTCCGAAAGCGCGTCGTATTGAAGTGCGTTTCCCGGACCCGGCTGCTAACCCGTACCTGTGCTTCGCAGCGCTGCTGATGGCTGGTCTTGATGGCATCAAGAACAAAATCCATCCGGGCGAAGCGATGGACAAAAACCTGTATGACCTGCCAGCTGAAGAAGCGAAAGAAATCCCGCAGGTTGCAGGCTCTCTGGAAGAAGCACTGAACTGCCTGAACGAAGACCGCGAGTTCCTGACTGCGGGTGGCGTATTCACCGACGACGCAATTGATGCTTACATCGCTCTGCGTATCGAAGAAAACGACCGCGTACGCATGACGCCGCACCCGGTAGAGTTCGAGCTGTACTACAGCGTTTAATAATTTAAATCCGAGGGATTTCTTGTTACAGCAAGGCGGCGATTGAGTGAATCCCCGGGAGCATAGAGATCTATGTGACCGGGGTAAGCGAAGGAAGCCAACGCCGCTGTAGCGAGAAAGACATAGGATATTTTGTTGCCGTGGAAACTTTCAGCCCATCCTAGATGGGCTTTTTTCTCCACCAACAACCTGAATTACCGCCTTATTTACTTATAAAACGCTATACTGCACTAAAATAGTGCATTCTTTGGGAGACTGCTGGATGGCAAGTGGCTCGTTGCCCGATGCTGGGCAGATCCTCAATTCTTTAATCAACAGCATCTTGCTGGTTGATGACGAGCTGGCGGTACATTACGCCAACCCGGCGGCACAACAACTTCTGGCGCAAAGTTCCCGTAAATTATTCGGTACGCCTTTGCCGGACCTGCTGAGTTATTTCTCGCTCAATATCGTCCTGATGCGGGAAAGTCTCGATGCCGGACAAGGCTTTACGGACAATGAAGTCACCCTCGTTATCGACGGACGTTCACATATTCTCTCGTTAACGGCGCAACGGTTGCCTGAGGGCCTCATCCTTCTGGAGATGGCACCGATGGACAATCAGCGACGCCTGAGCCAGGAACAGCTCCAGCACGCCCAGCAAGTGGCAGCGCGCGATCTTGTACGCGGCCTGGCGCATGAAATCAAAAACCCGCTCGGAGGCTTACGTGGCGCGGCGCAGCTATTAAGCAAAGCCCTGCCTGACCCTTCGTTGCTGGAATACACCAAAGTCATCATTGAGCAGGCCGACCGTCTGCGTAACCTGGTGGACAGACTGCTTGGGCCACAACAGCCCGGTATGCACGTAACAGAAAGCATTCATAAGGTCGCTGAACGTGTCGTGAAACTGGTGTCGATGGAATTACCCGAAAACGTCACCCTGGTGCGCGACTATGATCCGAGCCTGCCGGAGCTGGCACACGATCCCGACCAGATTGAACAGGTGCTACTGAACATTGTTCGCAACGCACTCCAGGCGCTGGGACCCGAGGGCGGCGAAATTATTCTGCGTACCCGCACCGCGTTTCAGCTCACGCTGCACGGCGTTCGCTATCGCCTTGCGGCACGTATTGATGTGGAAGATAACGGGCCTGGTATTCCGTCAAACCTGCAGGACACGCTGTTTTACCCGATGGTGAGCGGGCGTGAAGGCGGTACTGGCTTAGGGTTATCTATCGCACGAAGTTTGATTGATCAACACTCTGGCAAAATTGAATTCACCAGTTGGCCAGGCCATACCGAGTTCTCGGTGTTCCTGCCTATTCGGAAATAGAGGTGTTTATGCAACGAGGGATAGTCTGGATCGTTGATGACGATAGCTCCATCCGTTGGGTGCTTGAACGCGCGCTCACCGGGGCTGGCTTGAGCTGTACAACGTTTGAAAACGCAAATGAAGTGCTTGATGCGCTTACCACCAAAACGCCGGACGTGCTGCTGTCAGATATTCGCATGCCCGGTATGGACGGTCTTGCCCTGTTAAAGCAAATCAAACAGCGCCACCCGATGCTTCCGGTCATCATTATGACCGCGCATTCCGATCTGGATGCGGCAGTCAGCGCGTATCAGCAAGGGGCGTTTGATTATCTGCCAAAGCCATTTGATATCGACGAAGCGGTAGCGCTGGTTGAGCGCGCCATCAGCCATTATCAGGAACAGCAGCAACCGCGTAATGTGCAGGTAAGTGGGCCAACCACCGATATTATTGGTGAAGCGCCAGCCATGCAGGATGTCTTTCGCATCATTGGCCGGCTGTCGCGCTCGTCTATTAGCGTATTGATTAACGGTGAGTCCGGTACCGGTAAAGAGCTGGTCGCCCACGCGCTGCATCGCCATAGCCCGCGAGTGAAAGCACCTTTCATTGCGCTGAACATGGCCGCCATCCCAAAAGATTTGATCGAATCCGAACTGTTTGGCCATGAGAAAGGGGCGTTTACCGGCGCCAATACCATTCGTCAGGGGCGTTTCGAACAGGCCGATGGCGGTACGCTGTTTCTCGATGAAATCGGTGATATGCCACTGGATGTACAGACCCGTCTGCTGCGCGTTCTGGCCGATGGACAGTTCTACCGTGTCGGTGGCTATGCGCCGGTGAAGGTCGATGTTCGCATCATCGCCGCAACGCACCAAAACCTGGAAATGCGGGTGCAGGAAGGGAAATTCCGCGAGGATTTATTCCACCGCCTGAACGTTATCCGCGTGCACCTTCCGCCGCTGCGTGAACGTCGCGAAGATATTCCCCGTCTGGCGCGCCATTTTCTTCAGGTCGCCGCACGCGAACTGGGCGTGGAAGCAAAGCAGTTGCATCCGGAAACCGAAGCGGCGCTCACTCGCCTGGCCTGGCCGGGTAACGTGCGCCAGTTGGAGAACACCTGCCGCTGGTTAACCGTGATGGCTGCCGGGCAGGAGGTCCTGATTCAGGATTTACCGGCTGAATTGTTTGAAACCACGATCCCGGAAAGCAGCACGGGACAGTCGCTGCCGGATAGCTGGGCAACGCTGTTGGCGCAATGGGCAGACAGAGCGCTACGTTCCGGTCATCAAAACCTACTTTCCGAAGCACAACCAGAGATGGAACGGACCTTGTTGACCACTGCATTACGTCACACGCAGGGGCACAAACAAGAAGCAGCACGCTTGCTGGGATGGGGACGTAACACCCTGACGCGTAAGCTGAAAGAGTTGGGGATGGAGTAGTCATCCAGCTAAATGTAAAGATTGAATAGCGAGCGCAAATTGCTGCAATTTTGCGCTTTACTGTTCCGATGAGTTCAGTATGATCTTGCCCGTCCACGGGGAGGTCATCATGCTGGAATCACTCATCAATATCGTGTCGAGCAGCGCAGGCGTTAGTGCCGCTGCCAGCCATACGCCACAAGCCGCCGTCGCCGCCGTATTGTGCGCCGCGCTGTTTGGGCTTTTTAGCTAAAGCGCCAGCAGGCGCTTCGCTTATCAGGTCACGGTCTGATATCCCCGGCCAGCGCATCGCCGCCGGGGAAACCGTTTAAATGACTCTTGAGAACTGCTGCATCCGCGCTTTCTGGCGCAGGTACACGTCAAAGCACATGCAGATGTTGCGAATTAATAAACGCCCTTTCGCCGTTACTTCAATACCCTGCTCGTTAATCTCCACCAGCCCATCAGTCGCCAGTGGCTTTAGCAGTTTCAGGTCTTCGGCAAAGTAGTCGTTAAAGCGCAAATCCCATTGATTCTCAATGCTGCTGAAATCGAGACGGAAGTGGCAAATAAGCGCTTTAATCACATCACGACGAATACAGTCATCACGGGTCAATGAGATTCCCCGCCACAAGGCATTGCCGGTTTCGTCCACCTGTTGGTAATACGCTTTTAACTCTTTCTGATTCTGCGCGTAACTGTCGCCAATCATACTGATGGCAGAAACGCCCATCCCCAACAGATCGGTATCGCCCTGGGTGGTGTAGCCCTGGAAGTTACGGTGGAGAACACCATCGCGCTGAGCCACTGCCAGCTCGTCATCGGGGCGGGCAAAATGGTCCATGCCGATGAACTGATAACCCGCGTCAGTCAGCGAGACAATGGTCTGCTGCAGGATATCCAGCTTTTGTTGAGCGGACGGCAGATCCGCGTCTTTGATTTTACGCTGGGCCGCAAACAGGGAGGGAAGATGCGCGTAGTTGAATACGCTCAGGCGGTCCGGGCTCAGCTCAGCCACCCGACTCAGGGTAAAGGCAAAACTTTCCGGCGTCTGTTTTGGCAAACCATAAATCAAATCAATATTGGTCGAGGTGAAGCCAATGTCGCGCGCACGTTTAATCAACGCAAAGATGAAGGCCTCGTCTTGCTCACGGTTAACCAGCCGCTGGACCTCTTTATTAAAGTCCTGCACGCCCATGCTCAGGCGGTTAAAGCCCTCCGATCGCAAATGATCAAGGACATCCAGCTCAATTTCACGCGGATCAACTTCAATGGAGATTTCCGCATCGGCCTCGAATTGAAAATGACCACGCAGTAAGCTCATCAGGCGGCTAATTTGCGCCTTATTCAGGTAGGTTGGCGTACCACCACCCCAGTGAAGCTGGCTGACACGACGGTCAGTGAATAGCGGCGAACGGTGGATAATCTCTTGTTCCAGGGCATCCAGATATTGGTCAGCTTTATGCTGCTGGCGCGTAACAATCTTATTGCAGCCGCAGAAATAACAAAGCTTATGGCAAAACGGAATGTGCACATACAGTGACAACGGTCGCCCTGGATAACGTGCGACGGCACTACGGAAATTTTCTTCGCCATAGTCAGCGGAAAATTCCAGAGCGGTGGGGTATGACGTGTAGCGCGGCCCGGAATAGTTATATTTCTGGATAAGGGCCAGATCCCAGTCAATTCGTTGCTCAGACATGCTCACTCCTTCCGATAACGCCGCTGGCGGGTACGGCGGCCCGGCCTGACCTCATTTCGGGTCATAAGCCGGTTGCGCAGCCACAGTTTGCGCCGCGACAACCGCTGTAGTTTAACGAATAACCACACCAGATAACATATAACCGGAAGGGTTATAAGCAGGACAGCCAGGCCCATACCTGACCGTTAATTGCCGCCTTTGAGTAGACGCATCATATCTTCCCGGCCTTCTTCCTCTTCTTCTTCGTCATCGTCGTAGGAGAGGCCCAGTTGCTGCATTAATTCATCAATGCGGTCAAGTTTAGCGTCTACCCAGCTTTGCTCTTCAGCGCTCAGGGTTTCGCCCTCTTCAAGTCGTTCCAGCAGCGCGTCCAGGCGCTCATCGTTCTCCAGCAGATCCAGTTCAGCTTGCGGTGAAAGCATAGGTTTCTCGCTCTTTGGTTTGTGCTGCTTTTTGACCTGGGGCTCGGTCGCACCCAGTGGGATCGGTTTCTTGCTGCCAACGCGTGGATCGGCCTGAGAAGCGCCTTTTCCTGAGCCAGAAGACGCGCTCGCACCGCTTGCACGGCTACCAGCCGCATTGCCACGGTGTTTTTTATCGCGCTTACGGTCACGCCCTTCCTGGTTGAGTTCTTCACGTGATTTACGGTGCGCTTTGCCAGGTGTTTTGCCGCGCGGAGTGGTTGAAGGTTTTTTCATGATAATCGGCTTAGATGGTTTTATTCAGTATAGAATTGCGGCGGAATCTAGCAGAAAGCAAGCAAAGAAAAAAGGCGACAGAGTAATCTGTCGCCTTTTTTTCTGACCCTCAACCCTCAATGGGTACAACGTTCCCTGTTTGCTTACAACACACCCTGTTTTTCCCTTAGCATGTCACGTTCCGTGTTGTGGTCCTTTTATTCCCTTTTAAGACTGTCATCCGGACAGTTTCCTGGTCTTCGCCTCCTGGCGCTCCTGACCCCTCATCCTTAAGTCTTCATCCCGCAGGCTTCCTCGCCTTTACAAATACTTTACCTGCTTAATTTAAACTCACAAGTAACAAAACGCCCCAAAAACACAAATTCAGAAAATTCTCTAATAACAAAACCTTTTTATTCATTAGCTTACATTTTTATGACCCTGCAATTTCTCTGAAAATTCGCATAAGCTTTATGGCAAATATCCTACAAACAACAGGGGTATTCTCTGGCAGATATCCGTTGACGAGAAAAACAGCCTTTTACGTGGGTTCAGGTATAATCCCCCCATGCCCGAGATTACGGAGACGACCATTTTGACTAACTGGAACTACCAACAGACGCATTTTGTCACCAGTGCGCCTGATATTCGCCACTTACCCGCCGACACTGGTATAGAAGTGGCTTTTGCCGGCCGCTCCAATGCAGGGAAATCCAGCGCACTTAACACGCTGACAAATCAGAAAAGCCTGGCTCGTACATCCAAAACACCCGGACGTACTCAGCTGATTAACCTGTTCGAAGTGGCCGAAGGCAAACGCCTGGTGGACTTACCAGGTTACGGTTACGCAGAAGTGCCAGAAGAGATGAAGCTCAAGTGGCAGCGTGCCTTAGGGGAATATCTTGAGAAGCGCCAGTGCCTGCAAGGCCTGGTTGTGCTGATGGATATCCGTCATCCGCTTAAAGATCTCGATCAGCAGATGATCCAGTGGGCGGTCGAGAGCAATGTGCAGATTCTGGTGTTGTTGACGAAAGCAGACAAGCTCGCCAGCGGTGCGCGTAAGGCGCAGCTTAATATGGTGCGCGAAGCAGTGGTTGCCTTTAATGGTGACGTGCAGGTAGAAGCGTTTTCGTCATTGAAGAAGCAGGGCGTAGATAAATTGCGCGAGAAGCTGGATAACTGGTTTAACACCATTGCGCCGATTACCGAGCAAACCACCGAAGAATGACCCTTAAGCGCGGCATTCGTTCGCGCTTTTTCTTTCTTTCGCCCAATAAAAAACGCCCCAGTCATTTCTGACTGGGGCGGCTAAATATTCAGCCAAATCCGATTACGTGAAGTAAAAGGTCTGAAAGATAGAACATCTTACCTCTGTACCCTACGTGTTTAACTCTACTCCCTTTTCGTTTTCGCACAAAGCACTTTTTGTAGTTTTTTTTCAACCTTTACATAGGGAATTCTAATGATCGTCACAAAATGTACTGGTTATGTTGCTTACTTACAGAAAAAGAAGCTTATGTGACCAGTACTTAGTGCGCTTGATCCCAGTTTTGCCCACTACCGACTTCCACCAGCAGCGGCACATCCAGTTTGGTACTGCTTTCCATCAACTCGTGGATCTTTTGCGATACCGCATCCACATCGTCTTTATGCACTTCAAATACCAGTTCATCGTGTACCTGCATGATCATTTTCACGCGCGGTTTTTCCGTTTGCAGCCACGCATCAACAGCAATCATTGCGCGTTTGATAATGTCTGCTGCCGTGCCCTGCATGGGTGCGTTGATAGCCGCACGCTCTGCACCGGCCCGACGCGCTGCGTTACTGGATTTGATGTCCGGCAGATAGAGACGACGCCCTTCCAGGGTTTCAACATAGCCCTGCTCTTTCGCCTGTGCGCGGGTGCGCTCCATATAATCCAGTACACCCGGATAGCGTTCGAAGTAGAGATCCATATACTTCTGCGACTCTTTACGCGGGATATTGAGCTGGCGGGATAAACCAAACGCGCTCATGCCATAAATCAGACCGAAGTTGATAGCTTTCGCGCTGCGTCGCTGTTCGTTAGACACGCTTTCCAGCGGTAAACCAAACACTTCGGCCGCCGTTGCACGGTGGATATCCTTCCCTTCGGCAAAGGCAGAGAGCAGGCCTTTATCCCGCGACAGATGCGCCATAATGCGCAATTCAATTTGCGAGTAGTCAGCGGAAACAATGACGTAGTCTTTTGGCGCGATAAACGCCTGGCGAATACGTCGGCCTTCCTCATTGCGCACCGGAATGTTTTGTAAGTTGGGATCGGTGGAGGACAGACGCCCGGTCGCCGTGACAGCCTGGTGATAGGAAGTGTGTACGCGCCCGGTCTTTGGATTGATCATCAGCGGCAGCTTATCGGTGTAAGTCGATTTCAGTTTCGACAAACCACGGTGCTCAAGAATGACTTTGGGTAAAGGGTAATCCAGCGCCAGTTCTTCCAGAACTTCCTCGGAGGTTGACGGTGCGCCGCCCGGTGTCTTCTTCAGCGGTTTGATGCCCTGTTTTTCAAAAAGAATCGTCTGTAGCTGTTTGGTTGAGGAAAGGTTAAAAGGCTCGCCTGCGATTTCATGGGCCTTCTTCTCTAATTCCGCCAGACGTAGGGCAATTTCTTCCGAATGTTTGTGCAGCACCGCAGGATCGATATTAACGCCATTACGCTCTACGCGGGAAAGCACCGGTACCAGAGGAATCTCTATGTTCTGGAAGATATTTAAAGGGCCAGCATTCTTTTGCAATTCCGGCCACATCTTCAGGTGCAGTTGCAGCGTGACGTCCGCATCTTCCGCAGCATAACGCCCGGCCTGCTCCAGATCGATCTGATTAAAGGTCAGTTGGTTTTTGCCTTTACCCGCAATCTCTTCAAATGTAATGGTTTTATGCTTTAACCAGCGATCAGACAGACTGTCCATATCATGACGACCGGCGACACTATCCAGCGTGTAGGATTCCAGCATGGTGTCAAAGGCAATGCCACGCAGCTCAATGCCATAATTCTGCAAAATGCCACGGTCATATTTGAGGTTCTGCCCCACTTTTTGGACCTTCTCATCTTCAAGCAGGTCTTTCAGTAATTCGAGCGCCCGATCGCGCGAAATCTGGGCTGGTGCATCCAGGTAATCATGCGCGACCGGAACATAAGCTGCTACCCCAGGTTCGGTCGCAAACGAGAGCCCCACCAGATTAGCGCTGATGTTATCCAGACTGTCCGTTTCGGTATCGAAGGCAAACACTGACGCTTTTTTGAGTTTCGCAATCCACTCGTTTAACACGTCCTCATCAAGGATGGTGACGTAGTTATCAAACGACAGGACCGCAGCAGACACTTCGGCCTCAGCTTCAACGACAACCGTCTCTTGCGGCTTCGTGGCCGGTTTAGCGCCTTTTGCCTGGAGCCATTTACCGCCTTCCAGATCTGTAATCCAGCGCTTAAATTCATATTTTTTAAATAGGTTGAGTAGCGTATCCGCTATCGGTTGTTGAACTTCCAATTGTTCGCAGGTCAGCTCCAGCTCAACATCCGTTTTAATGGTCGCCAGTTGATAAGAGAGGTAAGCCACCTCTTTATTTTGCTCCAGCTTCGCCGCCATATTTTTGGCGCCACGGAAAGAGAGTTCGGCAATCTTTTCCGGCTCGGCGTACAGCGTATCCAGGCCACCAAGCCCTTGTAATAACGCCTGTGCGGTTTTTTCGCCCACGCCCGGAACACCGGGAATGTTATCTGAAGAGTCGCCCATTAAAGCGAGGAAATCTATGATCAACCCCGGCGGCACGCCGTATTTGGTTACGACCTCTTCTGGCCCCAGGACAGTATTGGTCATGGTGTTGATAAGCGTAATACCTGGCGTTACCAACTGAGCCATGTCTTTATCGCCGGTACTGATCAGGACCGGACGCCCTGCTTTTTCGGCTTCGCGCGCCAGCGTGCCGATAACATCGTCAGCCTCTACGCCCGAAACGGCCAGCAGCGGTAGTCCCATCGCTTTGACCATTTCATGCAATGGCTCGATCTGCGCGCGCAGATCGTCCGGCATTGGCGGACGGTGAGATTTATAGTGCTCAAACAGTTCGTCACGGAACGTTTTGCCCTTCGCATCAAACACCACTGCGGCATGTGTCGGCTGATACTGCAGGATCAGACTGCGCAGCATATTCAGGACGCCGTACATAGCGCCAGTAGGCTCGCCTGCACTGTTAGTCAGCGGCGGAAACGCATGGTATGCGCGGTAGAGATAGGAAGAGCCGTCAACAAGGATAAGTGGGTTTTCTGGGATCTGAACCATGATGTCCGTGCCTGTTTATCAATTTATGGCTAAAGGATGCCACAGACGGGCGAAAACATCAGTTTTTCACCGCATTTGCCGAAAAAGATTTCACGATCTGCGGGATCGCTTCCCATACATTCCTGTGGATAAGTTTGTGAATTATTTCTTAAGGACTGGATTATTGTGCATTTTTCCCGATCGCAGAAAAGTAAGTATCCTTATTTTTCAAGAGATTAAAAAAAGAGAAACGATCATTATTGCCTTTTGGTGACAATTTGCTCCATGTGGATATAAGAAAAAGTAATTTGATTTAGCACAACACCTTACGACCGCACACTAAGGCTAACCTTTACCCAATCATATGAAGTGTTTTCTGATAAGATCAGCGCCTTGCATGCGCCATGATGTGCATGCTGTGATTAACCATTTGAATAAATTAACTATGTCGAGACTGCTCGTTGTATGCACTCTGGTATTGAGTGTCATACTCACCATCCTGGTGACTATCTTCTGTTCTGTACCGATCATTATCGCCGGTATTCTTAAGCTATTACTGCCGATTCCGGTACTGTGGCGCGCTATCTCTGCATTTTGTAATTTTATGATGTATTGCTGGTGTGAAGGACTGGCCTGGCTGCTGCACCTTAACCCGCATCTCCAGTGGGATATTGAAGGCCTGGAAGGGCTGAACAAAAAGAACTGGTACCTGCTTATCTGCAACCACCATAGCTGGGCAGATATCGTGGTGCTGTGCGTGCTTTTCCGCAAACATATCCCGATGAATAAGTACTTTCTTAAGCAACAGTTGGCCTGGGTTCCCTTTATTGGGCTGGCCTGCTGGGCTCTGGATATGCCGTTTATGCGTCGCTATTCGCGGGGTTATCTGATACGCCATCCCGAGCGGCGCGGTAAAGATGTAGAGACCACGCGCCGTTCCTGCGAGAAGTTTCGTCTCCATCCGACAACCATTGTGAATTTCGTTGAAGGTTCACGCTTTACCGATGAAAAACGTATCGAGACACGATCGGCATTCAATAACCTGCTCCCCCCTAAAGCAGCAGGGATAGCGATGGCTCTCGGCGTTTTGGGCAAGCAATTCGATAAATTGCTTGATGTTACGCTCTGCTATCCGGAAAACGACAAAAAACCGTTTTTTGATATGCTAAGCGGGAAGTTAACGCGCATTGTTGTTCGCGTAAATTTGTTATCGGTTAACGAAGATTTGCATGGCGATTACGTTAACGATAAGAATTTTAAGCGTGGTTTTCAGCAGTGGCTAAATGCGTTATGGAGCGAGAAAGACCAGCAAATTGACGCAATCAAACGTGAATATAATAACGCCGGTCAGTGACCGGCGTTGATGGTATTACTTCTTCTCAACAAGGTATCGAACAGTGTCAGCATACTGCTGTACGAAGATATCCATGCTGCTGGTATCCATGCCTTGCATATTCAACTGATATTTGCCGTTAACATACATGGCCGGAACACCCTGTAACTGCAAGTCAGCAGCCGCTTTCTCTTGTTGTGCAACCAGTGATTTCACAACAAAGCTATTCCACGCCGCATCGTACTCTTCACCTTTAACGCCAGCTTTGATGAAGACATCACGGATATCAGCAACAGACTGAACAGTTTGTCTTTTCTGCACGGCCTCAAACATCGGTGCGGTGATTTTGTCTTCCACGCCAAGAGCCATTGCAACAGCCCATGCCTGAGTCATCTCTTTGCCTAACGGGCCAAGGAACTCAACATGGTATTTCGTCATTTTAGTGCCTTCCGGCAGCTTCTGTTTTACAGCATCCGCAACATGCCACACATGTTCAAAGTCGTAACAGTGCGGGCAATAGAATGAGAAAAACTCCAGGACTTGTGGTTCGCCAGCAACCGGTTTATCGAGCGTAATGTACTGTTTACCATCGGTAAATTGTGCTGCCGAAGCGCTAAAAGCCAGAATCATTCCTGCCAGCGCCAGCCAAATTTTCTTCATGATTAAATCTCTCCAGGATGTGTCACACATTAGTAAATCGGCATTAATTGTAGAGGCGGTTCTTGCAACGCCTTTACCTGCCCAAGAAAAGTTGCCGTCTGATCGCGCCAGTAATCTTCCCCAGTTAACCACGGGAAGTTTTTGGGAAAAGCAGGATCATCCCAGCGACGGATAATCCACGCCAGATAGTAAACCAGGCGCATAGCGCGAAGCGGTTCAATAAGGCTGAGTTCGGCCGTATCAAATTCGCAGAATTCTTCATAGGCCTCGATAATCATCTCAAGTTGCATGCGCTGCTCGGCTTTGTCGCCATGCAACAACATCCAGAGATCCTGAATCGCAGGGCCATTACGGGCGTCATCCAGATCCACAAACAGCGGACCATCGCGCCAGAGTATATTCCCGGCATGACAGTCGCCATGTAAGCGCAGATTGGTAAAACGATTATGCCAATGCGCCATGACGGCTTCGATAAGCCGATCGGCGGCACGTAAGAAACTGTCTTTCAACGAGGCTGGGATAAGCGCAGAATCTTCAAAGACCTGACGAGGCTCAAGAAGATACTCCTTCACCCCCATATCCGGACGGTGGACGAATAGTGCCTTACGGCCGGTTTGATGCAGGCGACCAAGATAGCGACCAACCCATTCCATTTGATCCAGATTATCCGCTTCGAACTGACGCCCCCCGACGCTCGGGAAAACCGCATAATAAAACCCCTGATGGGTCAGTAAGGTTTGATTGTCGAAGGCGAGCGGTGCGGCAACAGGAACTTCATCACCCAGAAGATCCAGCGCAAATCGATGTTCTTCCTGGATTTGTTCTGCGGACCAGCGTTCAGGACGGTAGAACTTCACCACATAACGGCGACGGTCTTCGTCCTGAAACTGGTAAACACGGTTCTCATAGCTGTTAAGAGGAGTAAGACCGGAGTCGACCCGAATTCCCCGCTCAAACAACGCATCCATGATCGTGTCAGGATGGAGAGTCTGGAAAGTAAAAGCGTTATGGTTCATCCCATTATCCGCAAATAAAGCCGAATGATTGAGGATATCATTTCACTGCGCTTTCGGTGGCTTCACTTACAAGCTTTTACTCTTTAATTACGCCACGTGCGCGGAGCAAAGCAGTTTTAAAATCTTCTTCATAATCCTTCTTAATACCCGGAATTACCGCATCTTTATCTGAGTCACGCATTTTCAGGTGATAAATCAGAATGTCGTCACTTAAATCGGTAAGCTCTCCCTCATAACCTGATTCATTCGCCAGTTTCTGTAAAAATTGCATCAGACTTAATTCTGGTTCTTTCTGCCACGCAGGCTGGAGGAGTTCGATAACTTCATTCAGGCGTTTACATTTCATGGTGGTGCTCCTTACTCTTGGTACAGACACGTTATCAGGGTCAAACCCACAATAAAAGAGGCGATAAGGTTGATTAAAAAGGGTGTGGTAACAGGTGTGATACTCGCAGGCGGTAAAGCCTCGCGGATGGGAGGTCAGGATAAAGGATTACTGGTGCTAAAAGGAAAACCGCTGTGGGAATACGTCGCACACGCGATGGCGCCTCAGGTGGGGCACATTGTGATCAGTGCAAACCGTAATCTGGAAAGCTACCGGGCAAGCGGCTTACCCGTGTACCAAGATCAACTGGTTGATTTCCCCGGTCCACTGGCAGGTATGCTGTCTGTTATGCAGCAGTGCGAGAGTGAGTGGTTTCTGTTCTCTCCTTGCGACACACCTTACATTCCGGACAATCTGCTCGAGCGATTAAGTGCAGAATGTAAGAGCACAAATCCGGTGTGGGTGCATGATGGTGAACGTGACCATCCAACGATTGCCCTGGTGAACCGTATCAACGCGCCGCAACTGCAAGACTACCTTAACCGAGGAGAACGCCGGGTCATGGTTTTTATGCGTGAAGTCGGAGGGCATTCCGTCGACTTTAGCGATACAAAGGAAAGCTTTGTGAATGTGAATACACCAGAAGATCTGGCGCGCTGGCAGGAGAAAGTATGATACCCGCACTGGCTATTGCCGCCTGGAGTGGTACCGGAAAGACGACGCTACTAAAAAAGCTGATTCCTGCATTATGCGAGCAAGGGATCCGCCCCGGTCTGATTAAGCATACCCATCATAATATGGACGTTGATAAGCCCGGTAAGGACAGTTACGAGTTACGTAAAGCCGGTGCAGCACAAACGATTGTGGCCAGTTCGCAACGCTGGGCCTTAATGACCGAAACGCCGGATGAGCCGGAGCTTAATTTAGCGTATCTGGTCAGCCGAATGGATGCTTCTACGCTGGATCTGGTGCTCGTTGAGGGCTTTAAGCACGAAGCAGTCGCTAAGATCTTACTGTTTCGTCAGGGCTGCGGACACAGAGAAGAAGAACTTATTATCGATAAACATGTCATCGCTATCGCCAGTGATGTCCCGCTGGCCGTGGATGTTCCGCTTTTAGATATCAATGATATAGCGCAGATTTCGGCATTTGTTATGCGCTGGTTAGGGCGATAAGGAAGGTTACCATCAGGAGGAAAAGTGTCTGGTAATAAATTAAAGCGTGAAAACGCAAAAAGCCCATCCGTGAGGATGGGCTTCTTACTTGTTTGATGCCTGGCAGTTCCCTACTCTCACATGGGGAGACCCCACACTACCATCGGCGCTACGGCGTTTCACTTCTGAGTTCGGCATGGGGTCAGG
>NZ_JBEPNI010000011.1:0-136806 GCF_040546205.1 Citrobacter sp. UYEF32
ATCGGCAGCAGGAACGGCTTGTCAATCGCACGCTCTGGTTCCGGGATATAGGTATCCAGGTGGCCAGCCAGTTCGATGATTTTCGCTTCCCACTCAGCTTCGCCTTCCAGCGCTTTCAGAGCAGAACCACGAACGATCGGAGTGTCGTCGCCCGGGAAATCGTACTGAGACAGAAGTTCACGAACTTCCATTTCAACCAGTTCCAGCAGCTCTTCGTCATCAACCATGTCGCATTTGTTCAGGAACACGATGATGTACGGAACGCCTACCTGACGACCCAGCAGGATGTGCTCACGAGTCTGCGGCATCGGGCCGTCAGTCGCAGCAACAACCAGGATCGCGCCGTCCATCTGCGCAGCACCGGTGATCATGTTTTTAACATAGTCGGCGTGGCCTGGGCAGTCTACGTGTGCGTAGTGACGGATCGCAGTATCGTACTCAACGTGAGAGGTGTTGATGGTGATACCACGTGCTTTTTCTTCCGGCGCGTTATCGATCTGGTCGAATGCACGAGCCTGGCCACCGTAAGTTTTGGACAGAACGGTAGTGATTGCAGCAGTCAGAGTAGTTTTACCGTGGTCAACGTGGCCGATGGTGCCGACGTTAACGTGCGGTTTTGTACGTTCAAATTTTTCTTTAGACACGGCTATATTCCTTACTATAGTGCTCCCCCCTTATGGAGAGAGCACGGGACTTTGGTTTTAACCCTGCGGCTTATTTACCACGGGCTTCGATTACGGCCTGAGCAACGTTGTTCGGGGCATCATCATACTTCAGGAATTCCATAGTGTACGATGCGCGACCTTTGGTCAGAGAACGCAGCTGAGTTGCGTATCCGAACATTTCAGACAGCGGTACTTCAGCGTGGATCTTAACGCCAGTCACTTCGGATTCCTGACCGCGCAGCATACCGCGACGACGGCTCAAGTCACCAATAACGTCACCAGTGTTCTCTTCCGGAGTCTCTACTTCAACCTTCATGATCGGCTCAAGCAGAACTGGTTTTGCTTTCTTAAAGCCTTCTTTAAAGGCAATAGACGCAGCCAGTTTAAACGCCAGTTCAGAGGAGTCAACGTCATGGTAAGAACCGAAGTGCAGACGCACGCCCATGTCAACTACCGGGTAACCAGCCAGCGGACCAGATTTCAGCTGCTCCTGGATGCCTTTATCAACGGCCGGGATGTATTCGCCAGGAATTACACCACCTTTAATGTCGTTGATGAACTCGTAACCTTTCGGATTTGAGCCCGGCTCCAGCGGGTACATGTCGATAACAACATGACCATACTGACCACGACCACCAGACTGTTTCGCGTGTTTACCTTCAACATCGGTAACTTTCTGACGAATCGCTTCACGGTAAGCAACCTGAGGTTTACCTACGTTAGCTTCAACGTTGAATTCACGTTTCATACGGTCAACGATGATATCGAGGTGCAGTTCACCCATACCAGCGATGATGGTCTGGTTAGATTCTTCGTCAGTCCATACACGGAAAGACGGGTCTTCTTTAGCCAGACGGCCCAGAGCCAGACCCATTTTTTCCTGGTCAGCTTTGGTTTTCGGTTCTACTGCGATGGAGATTACCGGTTCCGGGAATTCCATACGCTCCAGAATGATCGGGTGATCCGGGTTACACAGGGTGTCACCGGTGGTCACGTCTTTCAGACCGATAGCTGCAGCGATATCGCCCGCGCGAACTTCTTTGATCTCTTCACGTTTGTTCGCGTGCATCTGCACGATACGACCAAAACGTTCACGAGCCGCTTTCACGGAGTTCAGTACGGTATCACCAGAGTTAACCACGCCAGAGTACACGCGGAAGAACGTCAGGTTACCTACGAACGGGTCGGTAGCGATTTTGAATGCCAGCGCAGAGAACGGCTCGTCATCACTTGCGTGACGTTCAGCCGGGGTATCTTTACCGTCGTCCAGAATACCGTTGATTGCCGGTACGTCAGTCGGTGCAGGCAGGTAATCAATTACCGCATCCAGCATCGCCTGAACACCTTTGTTCTTAAATGCAGAACCACAGGTTACCAGGATGATTTCGTTGTTCAGAACACGCTGACGCAGCGCTTTCTTGATCTCTTCCTCGGTCAGCTCTTCGCCGCCCAGGTATTTTTCCATCAGCTCTTCAGACGCTTCAGCTGCGGACTCGATCAGGTTCTGGTGCCATTCGTCAGCCAGGTCCTGCATGTCAGCCGGGATATCTTCGTAAACGAAGGTAACGCCCTGGTCTGCATCGTTCCAGTTGATGGCTTTCATTTTCACCAGGTCAACAACACCGGTGAAACCTTCTTCAGCACCAATCGCCAGCTGCAGCGGAACAGGGTTCGCGCCCAGACGGGTTTTGATCTGACCAACAACTTTCAGGAAGTTCGCGCCCATACGGTCCATTTTGTTAACGAACGCGATACGCGGAACTTTATATTTGTTTGCCTGACGCCATACGGTTTCAGACTGCGGCTGAACACCACCAACTGCGCAGTAAACCATTACCGCGCCATCAAGAACACGCATGGAACGTTCTACTTCGATGGTGAAGTCAACGTGCCCCGGGGTGTCGATGATGTTTACGCGATGCGGTTCATACTGTTTGGCCATACCAGACCAGAATGCAGTAGTTGCAGCGGAAGTGATGGTGATACCACGTTCCTGCTCCTGCTCCATCCAGTCCATGGTAGCGGCGCCGTCGTGAACTTCACCGATTTTGTGGTTTACACCGGTGTAGAACAGAATACGTTCGGTAGTCGTGGTTTTACCGGCGTCGATGTGCGCACTGATACCGATGTTACGGTAGCGTGCGATGGGTGTTGTACGAGCCATTTGATTCCTCGTTTATTGCTTTAGACGTTCAGATTAAGTGAGCCAGAGCGGGCACCGAAGCGCCCGCCTGGTGACTAAACCGAAGGGATTACCAACGGTAGTGTGCGAACGCCTTGTTGGCTTCTGCCATACGGTGAACGTCTTCACGTTTCTTAACTGCAGTACCTTTGTTGTCTGCAGCATCAGAAAGTTCGTTCGCCAGGCGCAGAGCCATGGATTTATCACCGCGTTTACGAGCAGCTTCAACGATCCAACGCATTGCCAGAGCATTGCGACGAACCGGACGGACTTCAACTGGAACCTGATAAGTAGAACCACCAACGCGGCGAGACTTAACTTCTACAGTCGGGCGCACGTTTTCGAGAGCGACTTCGAATGCTTCCAGTTCGTTTTTACCAGAACGCTGAGCCAGGGTCTCAAGCGCGCTGTATACGATAGATTCGGCAGTAGATTTTTTACCATCTACCATCAGGATATTTACAAATTTAGCCAGCAGTTCTGATCCGAACTTCGGATCCGGCAGAATTTTACGCTGACCAATGACGCGACGACGTGGCATGGAAATACTCCGTTGTTAATTCAGGATTGTCCAAAACTCAAAGAGTTTAGTTTGACATTAATTTAAAACGTTTGGCCTTACTTAACGGAGAACCATTAAGCCTTAGGACGTTTCACGCCATACTTGGAGCGTGCTTGCTTACGGTCTTTAACACCGGAGCAGTCAAGCGCACCACGAACGGTGTGGTAACGAACACCCGGGAGGTCTTTTACACGACCGCCACGGATCAGGATCACGGAGTGCTCCTGCAGGTTGTGACCTTCACCACCGATGTAGGAAGTCACTTCAAAACCGTTAGTCAGACGAACACGACATACTTTACGCAGTGCGGAGTTCGGTTTTTTAGGAGTGGTAGTATATACACGAGTACATACGCCACGTTTTTGCGGGCATGCTTCCAGCGCAGGCACGTTGCTTTTCGCAACTTTGCGTGCACGTGGTTTGCGTACCAGCTGGTTAACTGTTGCCATTAAATAGCTCCTGGTTTTAGCTTTTGCTTCGTAAACACGTAATAAATCGACCTCATATAATATGAGGACGCAGAATTTTATGGCTGTGCTGAAAAGGTGTCAAGAAATATACAACGATCCCGTATCACCAACGCATCTGAGTCTCGTGTTTTACCGCCAGGCTAACGAAATCATTATAGCCAACCCTGACGACACTGCTCGAAATTTGACCAGACAGACCCCGCGCATCAATGTCTTCATTCAGCGCATGCATCGTTATGGGGGCATTTAGCAGCAACTCAAGGTACTGCCCGCCTTCCAGAGCCGCAATCACACCATCGGAAAGCAATAAAAGATCGTCCCCACTGCGCACGGTTCGCAGTAACGTTGCCATATCACATTGCCAGGGAGAGTGAGTCAAAGTGTGCAACATAAATGCCTCAAAACGTCATGACAACATCGTACCCATCTAATTGATCGCGAAGCGCATCCGGCTCCAGCAGTTGCGCTGGTAACACAAATTGCGTCGCATCACTCAGGCCACGCTCGCGAAGCGATGTCTGGCAAACCCAACAGGTTTCGATGTCATAAAGAGGAAGAACTTTAAAGGTCGCGATGTAATCTCGTGCCAGGATAGCGTTCGGCTGCTGATTCACCAGCAACTGGAAGACACCGTCACCGATAAAAAACACGCCGATATCATCGGTAAACGCGGACGCGGCCATTAATGCATCAAGGCCTTCACGTCCGGCAGCAGATCCATGCGGCGCAGAGCTAAAGATAAAAGCGATACGTTTCATTAAAATTGCACCACACGATCGCACGTTAATGCCGCTTCGGCCAGCGCCCCCAGGCCCGAGAGCGTGAACCCCGGCTGGAGATTAGCGCAAGGCAAGCCCTGTTGACTGGCCTCGTTTTCATCAACAACGCCCCGACGCAGCGCCGCCGCAACGCAGATATGCAATGCAACCTGATGCTGCTCATGCAGACGTTGCCATGCGCGAACGAGATCAAACTCGTCCGAGGCGGGAGAGGTCAACGCGTTCGCATTGCTGACCCCGTCCTGGTAGAAAAAGACACAATCCAGCTCATGCCCACAGGCGAGCAGCGCGCAGGCAAACTGCCAGGCACTGCTCGCCTGCTGGGAACCATAAGCCGGGCCGGTGACCATTAAGGCAAAACGCATTACCGATCCTGCCCGGAGAAGTCGCCGCTTTTGAACTGACGGATATACAGATAAACGGTGTGCTTGGAGATATTCAAACGATCCGCCACCTGGTTGATGGCATCTTTGATATCGAAGATACCTTTTTCGTAGAGGTTCAGAACGATTTGGCGATTCTTGGCGTTATTGGAAACGTTACGATCGGCATTCACTTCTTCAATCGTGAACTCAAGGGTCTGAGTTACCAGATCCTCTACCGAAGAGGCAAAGTTGACAGACGAACCTGCATCCGGTGTTTCTGGCGGGATAAAGGTGTTCATGATTTGCGAGAACGGCACGTCAAGGTTCATGTTGATGCACAACAGACCAATGACCCGATGATCGCGATTACGAATAGCAATAGTCACCGATTTCATTAAAACGCCGCTTTTCGCGCGCGTGAAGTAGCACTTGGACACGCTACTGTCCGCACCGGTCATATCATGCAGCATACGCAATGCAAGGTCAGTAATCGGCGAACCGATTTTACGCCCGGTGTGCTCGCCGTTAGCGATACGAATGGCGGAACATTTCAGATCCTGCAGGGAGTGCAAAACAATTTCGCAGTGAGAACCAATGAGCATCGCTAACCCGTCCACAACGGCTTCGTATGACTTAAGAATATCGAAGTCTGTTTGATCGAAAGGACGTTGATCCAGTAAATCAAGTTCACTGGTTTCGTTGGTTAAAAGCGACCTGGACATGAAAAAAAGCACTCCTTTTCAGGAGCCTGTCGTTATGTTTTCAGGGCAGGCTCGACATTTACACAGAGGATTAAATTAATACAGCGTGGGTGACGCTTTCCAGAATTATATACATTTTATGCTTCAAACTGCTTCTTTGTTGGCGGCATCAGCGCTGTCTGGTCACAGATTTGAGTATGCGTAGGAAATACTGGCATTCCCGCCCCGAAGCAATATGAATGATGTGTATCTCTGTGCTGCAATAAAAAAACCGCCGCTCAAAAGGCGGCGGCGTTTACATCATTATTTTTTGCTTGCGTCAGCGGGCTTATCGCCCGTAGCGGCTGGCGCATCAGGCGCAGCTGCTGCATCTGGCGCGGCAGATGCGTCTGCTTTCGGTGCTGGTTTGATATCCAGCAGTTCTACGTTAAAGACCAGCGTAGAGTTAGCCGGAATACCCGGAACGCCGTTTTTACCGTAAGCCAGTTCTGGCGGAATCACGAGTTTGATTTTGCCGCCTTTCTTGATGTTTTTCAGCCCTTCGGTCCAGCCAGGGATAACACCATCAAGACGGAAAGAGAGCGGCTCGCCACGGGTATAAGAGTTGTCGAACTCTTTACCGTCAATCAGCGTACCTTTGTAGTTAACAACTACGGTATCGCTGTCTTTCGGTGCATCACCCGTACCTTCTTTCTCTACCTGATAGAGCAGGCCAGTAGAAGAGGTTTTAACGCCTTTCTCTTTAGCGAACGCATCACGGAAAGCTTTGCCCTTGGTTTCGTTTTCCAGAGCGTCTTTTTCCATTTTTTCCTGCGCGGCTGTCTTCACGCGGGTTTCAAACGCCTGCAGAGTCTGTTCGATCTCCTGGTCGGTCAGTTTGCTCTTATCAGCAAACGCATCCTGAACACCTGCGATCAGCTGATCTTTGTCCAGTTTGATGCCCAGTTTTTCTTGCTCTTTCAGGGAGTTTTCCATGTAGCGGCCCAGTGACGCACCCAGCGCATACGCGGATTTCTGGTCGTCATTTTTAAATGCCGCTTTGCTGTCAGCTGCTGCAGTTGCATCTTTCGTTGCGGTTTCAGCAGCGAAGGTCAGCGGCGCATTCAGTGCAACGGCCATCGTGGTCGCCAGCAGCGTGACTTTAAACAGTGATTTCATCCATATCTCCAGGGCCGGGGCATCTCACCCCAGGGTTAAACGTAAATGAGAAACGTACTATAAAACGTTGTGGGCGAAATCAACATAAGGTCTCCCCCTGAAATCGCCTGTTTTCAGACTATTTTTGTTTAAATTAGTTTCGCGTCGCCAGTCGGATGCTGCAGACGGGGTGAAAGTTCAGTAAAATCCGTCATCCTGGCGATAACCGTGCAGAACATTGATACGAGGTACACCATGAACGATTTAACAATGGAAGCGCGGCTGGCAGAACTGGAAAGCAAACTGGCCTTCCAGGAGATGACCATTGAAGAGCTCAACCAGACGGTCATTGCCCATGAACTGGAAATGACGAAGCTGCGCGAACATATGCGCTTAATGGCAGAAAAACTCAAAGCCAGCCAGCCCTCACACATCGCTTCACAGTCCGAAGAGACACCTCCGCCCCATTATTGAGACGTAAAAAAAGCGGGAATCTCCCGCTTTTTTTGTGCCCGAACATTTACAGAGTCACCGCAACACATAAAGCTACTGGACTCCCCGGAGCATAGATCACTCTGTGACCGGGGTTCGCAAGCGTAGCCCATGCCGCTGTGGCTGGAAAGACGACGGGTATTAGTGGCAGCCGCAACCGCCATTACCACCGCAACCACCTTTGCCATGCTCATGACCGTGGTCATGATCGTGGCCGTGGCCGCCGCAGCAACCGTCGTGACCATGGTCGTGATCGTGATCATGGCCGTGAGCACCGTGAACGTGACCATGAGCCAGTTCTTCTTCGGTTGCTTCGCGAATAGCAACAACTTCAACGTTGAATTTCAGGTTCTGGCCAGCCAGCATGTGGTTACCGTCAACCACCACGTGATCGTCTTCCACTTCGGTAATTTCTACCGGTACCGGGCCCTGATCTGTTTCAGCCAGGAAACGCATGCCAACCTGCAGCTCGTCAACGCCCATGAAGACGTCTTTAGGAACGCGCTGAACCAGATTTTCGTCGTATTGACCGTAAGCGTCATTCGCGCCTACAGCAACATCAAATTTGTCGCCAACGTCGTGACCTTCCAGCGCTGTTTCCAGGCCAGAGATCAGGGAACCATGACCATGCAGGTAGTCCAGCGGCGCACTCACCGGAGACTCATCAACCAATACACCGTCTTCTGTACGTACCTGATAGGCCAGGCTGACCACCAGGTCTTTTGCTACTTTCATGATATCTCCTGAGCGTGGGAAAATTGCTGGCGCAGATTGTAACGGAAATCCGCCCCTGTGTACCCTTTAGCTTAAAAAAACTCTGGGTATATCGCTAGTCCGGATGAAAGATCCCGATAACTTGCTCATCTTTGCGGACATGTTCACGGGCTTCTTTATCCGCCTCACGCATCTGGTGACCGCACTTAACGCATTCAACTATATCGACATTATTCTCGCGCCACATTGCCATCGAATCCTGCGCCTGGCAGGACGGGCATACGGCCCCGGCAATAAAACGTTTACGTACTGCCATGGGTTCCCCCTTATTCAAACTCATCCCAGCCATCCAGTTGGCGACGCTCTTGCTGCATTTCACGCTGAAAAATCTCTTCCAGCTCTCGTCTCGCTTCCCGCACACGGGAAATTTGCATCGTATCGGTATGCACTGGCATCAGCTCACGCAGCATACGCATATCGAGACGCTTAAAGTGCAACTGCGCACGGTGGGCCTGATGCGGGTGCATCCCCACCGAGATAAGCGTCTTACGGCCTAATTCAAGCGCACTGGAAAACGTCTCACGGGAAAATTGTGTCACGCCCACCTGCAAGAGCTCATGTGCTTCCACACGGCCCCGCGCACGCGCCATGATCTTAAGCTGCGGGAAATGTTGCTGACACAGTTCCACCAGCTTCATCGTATCTTCCGGATCGTTACAGGTGATGACGATGGACTGGGCCTCTTCCGCCCCCGCAGAACGCAACAATTCAAGCTGCGTGGCGTCACCGTAATACACTTTATAGCCATATTTACGCATCAGGTTAACGGCGCTGATATCCCGCTCCAGTACCGTTATGCGCATTTTATTGGCCATCAGCAGACGACCAATCACCTGACCGAAACGCCCGAATCCCACCACAATCACCTGCGGTTTATCGTCGTCCACCCACGGCATTTCGTCTTCATCTTCTGGCTGGTTAAAGCGCCGGGACAGCAATTTATCAATGAGCTTCATCAGCGCTGGCGTGGTCATCATGGATAAGGTGACCGTCACCAGTAGCAACGCCATTTGATCATTGTGGAACAGGCGTTGCGAGGATGCCGAGGAAAAAAGCACAAAAGCAAATTCTCCCCCCTGGCTCAACACCCCGGCAAACTGCATTCGCTCGGAACTGCGCAGACCATAGATACGCGCCAGGGAATAGAGCACTCCCGTCTTCACTGCCACCAGCACGGCAACACTCGCCAGTACCCAAAGCAGATGGGTATAGAGCACGCCAAGGTTGAGCGCCATGCCGACAGAAATAAAGAACAACCCTAACAGCAACCCTTTAAACGGATCGATGGCTATTTCCAGCTCATGACGGTATTCACTTTCCGCCAGCAGCACACCCGCAATGAAGGTGCCCAGCGCCATCGACAACCCCAGCGCATCCATAAACAGCGCCGATCCGAGGACCAGTAACAATGTAGCGGCTGTAAAAACTTCCCGCACGCCGGATGCGGCAATAAAGCGAAACACCGGGCGCAACAGATAGCGCCCGCCAACCAGCACACCCGCAAACACCAGCACCTTGATGCCTATTTTTACCCAGTCAGGATGGTCATCACCGTTACCCGCCAACAGCGGTACCAGCGCCAGCGCCGGGATCACCGCTAAGTCCTGAAACAGGAGCACCGAAAAGCCAAGCTGGCCGGATTCGCTACGGTTCATCCCTTTTTCACGCATCAACTGGAGCGCCATCGCGGTAGAGGACATCGCCAGACCAATCCCGCCAATCACCGCCGCCTGCCAGGAGAATTGTGTCAGCATCAGTAATCCGGCCAGCACGGCCGCGCTCATCAGCACCTGTGCGGCACCTACGCCAAAGATAGAGCGACGCAGCGCCCAAAGTTTTGACGGATTTAACTCCAGTCCAATGATGAACATCAGGAAGACGACACCAAGTTCCGAAAAGTGCAGGATTTCATCGACATCGCTGATGAAACCGAGCCCCCAGGGGCCAATGGCAATCCCCGCCAGCAAGTAACCGAGCACCGCGCCGATTCCTAACCTGGCAGCAAGCGGAACCGCCACCACCGCAGCGAAAAGAAACAGGACGCCAGCCAGCAATAAATCCGAACCTTCCATTACAGGCCTCCCGTCATGATTGGCGAGGCCAGCCAGTCGCCGTAGGCTTTCGCATGGTTTGCCAGCGCTTCTGGCGGCTGCCTGCGCGCCCAGTAAATAATGATGGGATTCATCCAGTGCATGCGGCACATGGCCGCCGTTAACTCAAAAGGGCGCAGAATATCGCTTATGGGATAACGGTTGAGCCCGTCATGGCGATAGGCCGCCTCCGGCTCACCGGTGGTGATGACACTACGCCAGTACTTTCCCGCAAGCTGACTCCCTCCCGGGCCGCTGGCGAATTCGCGCGTAAGCACGCGATCAAACCACTCTTTCAGCAACGCCGGGCAACTGTAGGTATAAAGCGGATGTTGGAAAACAATAACCTCATGCTCGCGCAGCAGCGCCTGCTCCCGGGGAATATCAATAAAAAAGTCTGGATAGTGTGCATAGAGGTCATGCACGGTGACATTGTGCAGTTGCTTTGCCGGCTTGAGCAAAACTCGATTTGCCACCGAGTCCTGTGATTCCGGATGGGCATACAGCAGCAGTACTTTCGCTGTCTGGGACATCATCCCCCTCCCGGGCGTAAAACCTGTCATTTTTATTACCGCATTCAGCGGTCAGAATGATTTTGTCTAAATTCTTTGTTTTGGGCTACCATTGCGGGCCTGGTGAGGCGAAACCGCTCACTACTTACATTATCATAATGACAAATTAACATAGTCTGAACATACGGCGCCTTATGATTGTTTTCTCCTCGTTACAAATTCGTCGCGGCGTGCGTGTCCTGCTGGATAACGCCACAGCTACCATCAACCCGGGTCAGAAAGTCGGCCTGGTGGGCAAAAACGGCTGCGGCAAATCTACGTTGCTGGCGCTTTTGAAAAACGAGCTCAGCGCTGATGGCGGTAGTTTTACCTTTCCCAATAACTGGCAACTGGCGTGGGTAAATCAGGAAACCCCTGCCCTGCCGATGCCTGCACTCGACTATGTGATTGATGGCGATCGCGAATACCGTCGTCTCGAAGCAGAGCTGAACGCCGCCAACGAACGCAATGACGGACACGCCATCGCCACCGTCCACGGCAAGCTCGACGCTATCGACGCCTGGACTATCCGTTCGCGCGCCTCCAGTTTGCTACACGGTCTGGGCTTTTCTAACGAGCAGCTCGAACGTCCGGTCAGCGATTTCTCAGGCGGCTGGCGTATGCGTCTTAACCTCGCGCAGGCGCTGATTTGCCGCTCCGACCTGCTGCTGCTCGATGAACCGACCAACCACCTCGATCTCGATGCGGTAATCTGGCTGGAAAAGTGGCTAAAGAGCTATCAGGGCACTCTGATTCTTATCTCCCACGATCGTGACTTTCTCGATCCGGTGGTCGATAAAATTATTCATATCGAACAGCAAACCATGTTCGAATACACCGGAAACTACAGCTCCTTCGAGCGTCAGCGCGCAACCCGTCTGGCGCAGCAGCAGGCAATGTACGAAAGCCAGCAGGAGCGCGTGGCGCATCTGCAAAGTTTCATCGATCGCTTCAAGGCCAAAGCCAGCAAAGCGAAGCAGGCGCAAAGCCGCATCAAAATGCTTGAGCGTATGGAGCTTATCGCCCCGGCCCACGTGGATAACCCGTTCCACTTTAGCTTCCGTGCGCCAGAAAGCCTGCCCAATCCGCTGCTGAAAATGGAAAAAATCAGCGCCGGCTATGGCGACCGCGTCATCCTCGACTCTATTAAGCTCAACCTGGTGCCTGGGTCGCGTATCGGGTTGCTGGGCCGCAACGGTGCGGGTAAATCGACGCTGATTAAACTGCTGGCCGGTGAACTGACGCCGTTTAGCGGCGACATCGGTCTGGCGAAGGGCATCAAGCTTGGCTATTTCGCCCAGCATCAGTTGGAGTTCTTGCGTGCCGACGAGTCGCCGTTACAGCATCTGGCGCGTATGGCCCCGCAGGAGCTGGAGCAAAAGCTGCGTGATTATCTCGGCGGTTTTGGTTTCCAGGGCGACAAAGTCAGCGAAGAGACTCGCCGCTTCTCCGGGGGCGAAAAAGCACGCCTGGTACTGGCGCTGATCGTCTGGCAGCGCCCGAACCTGCTGCTGCTCGATGAACCCACCAACCACCTTGATCTCGACATGCGTCAGGCGCTGACCGAAGCGTTAATCGAATTTGAAGGCGCGTTGGTGGTGGTGTCGCATGACCGTCATCTGCTGCGCTCCACTACGGACGATTTATACCTGGTGCACGACGGAAAAGTCGAACCGTTCGATGGCGATCTGGAAGATTATCAGCAGTGGCTGAGCGACATTCAGAAACAGGAAAGCCAGCCGACCGATGCACCGAAAGACAATGCCAACAGTGCGCAGGCCCGCAAAGACCAGAAACGCCGTGAAGCCGAATTGCGAACCCAAACGCAACCACTGCGCAAAGAGATCACCCGCCTCGAAAAAGAGATGGAAAAACTCAATGCCCAGCTAGCGCAGGCGGAAGAGAAGCTCGGAGACAGCGGCCTGTATGACCAAAGCCGTAAAGCAGAACTTACCGAGTGTCTGCAGCAACAGGCGAAGGCAAAAGCGGGTCTTGAAGAGTGCGAAATGGCGTGGCTGGAGGCGCACGAGCAGCTCGAGGCCATGCTGCAAACTGATTAATCACGCAGGCAGGCTGAGATGAACCCCGACATCACCAGTGATCTCACCTTTCGCAAGCTGGCCATTTTTATGGCCTTCATGGAGAAAGGCAATATCGCCCGAGCCGCCGAGGCGCTGAACCTTAGCGGTGTGAGCGTGCATCGCGCGCTGCATACGCTGGAGGAGAACGTACGCTGCCCGCTGTTTGTCCACAAGGGGCGTAACTTATTGCCCCTTCCGGCGGCCTGGACATTACTGGAGTATTGCCAGGAGGCCACGCAAATCATGGAGCGCGGTCTGGCAGAAGCCCGCAAGATGGCGGGTATCGGCCAGAATCGTTTGCGCGTCGGCACCCTCTATTCACTCACGCTGGAAACCGTCCCCCAGTTGATCATGGGGATGAAGCTGCGCCGCCCGGAACTTGAGATGGATTTGACGATGGGGTCGAACGAGACCCTGTTACATAAACTGGAGGAAGGATCTCTGGACGCGATACTGATCTCGATTTCTGAATCGGAACTGGATTCAGCCAACCTCGAAATGCTGCCGCTCTTCCACGATGAAATCTTTCTGGCTGCACCGGCGGCCGCGAAACTGGATACCTCAGCTCCTGCCGATTTACGCGACTATCGCCAGCAAAAATTCGTTGCTCTCGCCGAAGGGTTTGCCACCTACGCCGGGTTTCAGGAAGCCTTCCATATCGCCGGGTTTGAGCCAGAGATTGTGACGCGGGTGAATGATATCTTTTCTATGCTGAGCCTGGTGCAGGCGGGCGTGGGCTTCACGTTGATGCCGGGGCGAATGAAGAAGGTGTATGAGAATTCCGTGCAGCTACTCAAACTCGCACAGCCCTACCAGATGCAGCAGCAAATAGCCATTGTCTTTGCCCGCAACCGCGAGCATGACCCGAACTTACTGGCGCTGGCGGCGGAAGGCCGTATGTACGCCAGAAATCGGCAGGACAACGCCTGAACCGAAAACGGCTTATTCCTGCGATCTGAGCCGTTTTGCGAGGTGTTCTGCGACCGACACGCCACTGCGATCTAATGAAATCGTCTCTCCCGTCCATGCGGCCTGACGGGTTAAGCAGGTCAGTATGCCGCCGGGCGGCATCTCAATCGCCAGCCGGGCTTCACGTTCGTTTGCCGCAATCATCGCCTCCTGCCAGCGCACGGTGCGCGCCATGTTCATCGCCAGATCATCGGCAATTTTATCAGCCTGCCACAATACGCGCCCGGTGCTACCGCTAAGGTAAGCACAGCTCGGGCGAGCAAGTGTCACCTTGCGAAATGCCTCCGCCAGTTTTTGGGCCGGTTCAGCCAGCAGCGCACAGTGTGACGGCACGCTGACATCAAGACGTCGGACTTTATTTGCGCCTTTGGCGAGCGCTTTCTGCCCCACACTCGCCATAGCCGCGTCGCTACCGGCAATCACAATCTGGGTCTCGGCATTCAGATTGGCAATATACGCCCCGCTCCCTTCCACCAGTGCTTCCACCTGCGGTAGCGTCAGGCCCATGATCGCCGTCAGACCATAACCGTGGGGCCAGGCCTGTTCCATTAAATCACCGCGTAATGCCACAAGCCGCAGAGCGTCTGCGTAGTCCAGCGCTCCGGCGATGACCGCGGCCGGATAGGCGCCGATCGAAAGGCCGCTGACAATATCGGGCGAAACGTCCCGGCGCATAAGTTCACGCGCCCAGGCAACCCCGGCTATCAACAAACAAAGCTGAACGGCGCGCGTATGCTGTAAGGCTTCTGCAGTATCCAGCGTATCGATTTCTGCGCCCAGCACCTCACGTGCCTGCGCCAGTTCCGTTCCCGGAAGCGCGCGCAACATCCCCGGATGCTGCGTTCCCTGCCCGGGAAAGGTGAACAGAATTTTCATTTAATTTCCCTCAAACCAGGGATCGCTGACCAACTGCGGCCCGCGATTCGTTTTCAGAAGCACCCGGCCATCACGCAGCCACTCCGTCAGCGCAAAGCCGCCCTGCGGAACATTGACCTGCGTATCAACACGGCATAAGGCGCCTGAAATCTGCTGCTGCCAGCGAAGCAACGCCTCGCGTGCCAGCGGTTGCGGCGCACGGATCATCAGGTCAAGATCGCTGGCCGCATGCAAAACCGGAATCCCGGTTGCCAGGCTATAGCCGCTACTGCCCGTAATTCCCCAGACCCACGGCCAGCGCTGCTGAGCCAACTGGAACGCAACCTGCACGGGCGGCTGAGTGATAAACGGCGAACGGACCAGCGTCTGCGTATCAACGAGTTCTTCCGGAGAGACAACGCGGACAACGTGCTCCGGGGCAACCCAGGCCGCTGCGCGTTGCTCACGTTTGAGGCCGCGTATCCCGACAGGTACGCGTCCATTAGGATTCACATCACGCCGCACCACCACCGGCAAACCGGGGTGCCATATCTCTTCAACCCAGGCTTCGGTAACGCCTTCCAGGGCGCTACGCTCGGTCAGCCAGACAAGATCGTGTGGTCGTAATGTTTTCATGGTTTAGACTCCTGAGGTCAGCGAGATAAACAGCGGCAACGACAGAATACACAGTACTGAGCTTAACAGCAGCACGGCTTCTGCATCCGGCGATTGCACGCCAAATCGGTTACCGAATACCACGCCGAAGAAACCGGCAGACAGCGCAATCATCAGGATTGCGGTGATCGCCACCGAACCGTGCAGGCCAAAAATCAGCACGATGCCCCAGGCGATAAAGGGCTGAATCAGCAGCTTGGCAATGGTCGATGTGATGACCATCGTGTTGATCTGCAGTTTACGGGCAGAGAGGATCACCCCGGTCAGGAATAACGCCGCTGCGGTTGCAGACAGGCCCAGCGGTTTAATCGCCGCCAGCAGGAGTTCCGGCATTTTGATACCAATCGCAGAGAGGATCACACCCAACAGCGGCCCCATCACGATCGGTTTTTTCAGCGAGCGCCACATCAAAACCGGCAGCATTGCCAGCGTGGAACCGGAGTTACCTCCCTGCGCACGGGCCTTTTCACGCTCCAGAATCAGCAGGCAGAACGGGGTCATCAATACTGAGCCACAGGCAATCGACACCGCGACAGAAAGCGACGTAGAAGAACCTTCGCCCAGCACGCTACCCAGAATAGGCAGCCCCAGCGCCGCATAGTTCGGCAGCGCGACGGTCAGGGTCAGCACGGCGGCATCCTGCGGCGATTTTTTAAAGACACGGGTCGCCAGGAAGTAGATAACCGCGTAAGTAACCCACATCGCCAGCGTCAGGACCAGAATCAGTGGAGACTGGGCAACGATACCGGTCCACGGAGTTTGTACCGTGGCACTGAACAGGGCTGCGGGGAGTGCAAAATCCATGACGAAAATATTGAGCAGGGAAACATTCTTGTTATCCACCATTTTGGCCTTGCCCGCCCAGAAGCCCAGCAACATGATGATAAAAATCGGTGCGAGGGCATGAACAATTACATAAGTCATAAATCACCTGTAATAAATAAAGAAACGTTTAGCACTGGTGCGATGATTATTATTTTCAGGATGCACGTTCCCGCGTGGGCACAGTGGCTGTGCCCACGGAGTTAATGCATCTGGCAGGTCTCTTTTTTACTTACCAGCTCGCTTTCATGCGTTCACGCACAAGCGCAGAGCTGCGGCGATTGTCAGCGCCCAGACGGTTTTTCAGGGTGGCATCCTGACGAGCGGCGTTGATAGCCTCTTGCAGCGTGGTTTTCACCAGCGCCAGATCGGACGACGATGGCGCATCCGGATTGCTGATATCCAGCAGATTTTCCAGCAGCCCCAGGGTGGCGTAGTTACTGATGTCATACGCCATCGGTGGGATAGTCGCCGCCAGTTTTTCCAGCGCCTCTACGGTACGCAAGGTGATACGCGCGGCGGACTCTTTACCCATCGCGTGAATCAAAACGCCTTTGTCGTTGAAGGCAATCAGCCGGTTAGCCTGATAACCGTGCGCCAGAAACGCGCCGGACATCGCTTTACCAACAATGAGACCAATCACCGGATGGCCCGCCAGGCGTGCATTGGCATAGGCCGCAGCGGCACCGGCCAGCGCCAGGTGAATACCAAAACCTTCTTCACGGCGACCGTACGCCTGGCTTGGCACATCAATTACCGCCACAATCGGGCGTTTTACGGCTTTATCCGCATCAGCGGCGACCGTTTCGCTGATAACTTTCGCCAGCGTCCAGCCTTCCAGCAGGCCCACCTCGCCTTTGGCGGCGCGCGGGAAATGGTTATTCGCATCAGGGACAACGGCAACAAAGCGCACCGTTTCACCGTTCAGTTCACCATCGGCTACCTGTACGGACGGGCATAAGCCTGCCAGGTGCTGGGCGTTTGGGGCGAGAGTTTCCAGCCAGAGTTCGCCACGGCTTATTGCAGTACTCATCATTTCACCTCCCGGGCAAAAAGGGCTTTAATCTGTTCGGCATCAGCCTGTTTGCGGGTGTCGAAATTGGTCAGACGGGCAAGGTAGTCGTCGTACTTATCGGTGCGATGTTTTGCCGGTACGCCTTTGGCAATCGCCTCGTTCATGGCTTGCTTCACCGCGTTTACACCATCGCCCACCAGCGCATCCACCAGCCCGCTTTGATAGCGCACTTCCCCACCGGTCATGCTCCAGATAAACGGACGGTCGCGGGAGTCGTACTCTTCAATACCCGCTTCCTGTTCAATGACCTGCGGACCGTTCAGCCCCAGGCGGGCTTCGCGGGTAACAATCAGATAACTGCACAACGCTGCGGCAATGGACATCCCACCGAAGCAGCCCACGGTCCCGGCCACAATACCGATCACCGGGGTATAGCGGCGCAGGTCAACAATCGCGGCATGAATATCAGCAATCGCCGCCAGGCCAAGGTTGGCCTCCTGCAGACGAACGCCACCGGTTTCCAGACTCAGCACCGCCTGAGTCGGGATACCGTTGCGGTTATCTTCTGCCGCCAGTTCCAGCGCCGCTGCCATTTTGGCACCGGAGACTTCGCCCATGCTGCCGCCCTGGAAGGCGCCCTCAATGGCGACGACCACGGCAGGTTTGCCGTTGATGGTGCCTTTCGCCACCACCATGCCGTCATCGGCCTGCGGCACGATGCCCTGCGCGCCCAGCCACGGGGAGACAATCCCTTCAAACGGGTCGAGCAGCTCACGGTAGCTGCCTTCATCCAGCAATGCATGCGCACGCTGGCGTGCTTTTAGTTCGATAAAACTGCGATCATCACGCATAGCTCACCTCTTCAAAGACCTGTTCAATACGAATGCGCGCGACGCCAGGCGTGGCGCCGAAATCGTGAATGATCAGTTTGCCCGCAGGCAGGCTGCTGACGGTTTGCAGACGGTTGAACAAGGCTTCCCAGCGGCCACGGCTGTTGTCGACGGAAGTCGTGATATCTATAGTGAGTGTCTGGCTCTGGTCGGCGGTGAATAACACCTCCATATCCCCTGAACCAACAACCCCTGCCAGCGCTTTGCCATTTAAGGTACGGCTGGCGGGCACGGTTAATGTGATTTTTTCCATAACATCCTCTTAATGCTTGAAATAGGGCGTCCCGATACGGTCAAGAAACAGAGTGGCAGCCAGTAAGTCTGCCGCACCACCCGGAGAGGCGTTCAGCGCCAGCATTTGACGATCCAGGAGGTGGAGCGCCTGCTGTCCTTCCGGGGTCGCACTGCCCCCCGCGGTTAAAACGGCACGCGCGCCGTGCTGCATGGCCTCCAGCCCTTCCATCCCGGCACGGGAGAGCACGCAGGTATCGGTAAGCGAGGTCATGATGGCCATCAGGGCATCAATCCGGGCGTGAGACTCACTGCCACCGTTCATCCGGCTCAAACGCAATTGCGGTAAGGCGAGCTGTAAAATATGCGGGAAGGCCTGTTGTGCCTCTTCTCTGGCACCGGGTACGCGATAGCGATGTGTAGCGCGAAGCCCTTTACTGAAAATTTTGGGCGCGGCGGCGTCCGGCAGTTTCGCCAGTGTGGCGGCGGTCGCTGCAATAACAGACGCGCTCGCATCGCCACCACGCATCGCCACCGCGCTGACCAGCAGCCCCAGCGCCCAAATCGCACCACGGTGGGTATTCACGCCACCTGTTGCCGCCATCATCTGCTGTTCGCCAACACGTCCGAGTCGTCCAATGGTTTGTCGTAGCGCAATGTCCGCCGGACGTTGCCAGCTTTGTTGCGCCAGCGCCTGAAACGTGGGGGTCAGGCTATGGGCAGAGCGTTCCATCAGGGCAAGCGTTAAGTCGTGGTGCGCGCCGTTCCCCCGACTGTCCACCAGACCGGGTTTCGGGCTTAATCGTGCTTCGTCAATCAGACACTGCGTGGCGGTTCGCGCCAGCCATTCGGCACCGCCTTCAACCTGAATCTGTGGCAGAAGTTTCATTACCAGCTCCGGAATTTCGCAGGCGGGTTATAAAGACCACCGGACCATTCCACCAGGTCTGCCACGCTGCTTGCCGCCAGTAACGAACGGGTGGCCTCGGTGCGGCGAATACCCATATCTTCCGGGTAAACCACTTTGCCACTGCGGCGCAGTTCGGCGACGCGTTTGGCGTCTACGCCCAGGCCAATATCGGTAATACCCGCCACGGCGGCGACCATCGCACGGCGCTCTTCAAGGCTTTCAGCACGATAGAGGTAAGCAATGCCTTCTTCGGTCAGCACATGGGTGACGTCATCGCCATAAATCATGACCGGCGCCAGCGGCATACCGGACGTTTTGGCCACCTCTACAGCATCAAGCGTTTCCACAAAGGTGGGTTTTGCACCGGCCTGGAAGGTCTCAACCATCTGCACCACCAGCTTTTTACCGCGCTGCATGGGGTCAGGTTCGGTGATCATATTCAGCCAGGCAGGCGTCGCATGACGACGACCATGCGGGTCATGGCCCATATTTGGCGCACCGCCGAAACCAGCCAGACGCCCACGGGTCACCGTCGACGAGTTTGCCAGGCCATCCACCTGCAGGGTCGAGCCGATAAACATATCCACCGCGTACTGCCCCGCCAGTTGACAGAAGGCGCGGTTGGAGCGCATAGAACCGTCTGCGCCGGTAAAGAACACGTCCGGGCGGGCGCGGATGTACTCTTCCATCCCCAGTTCGCCGCCGAAGCAGTGCACGCTCTCCACCCAGCCGCTTTCAATGGCCGGGATCAGCGTCGGATGCGGGTTCAGCGTCCAGTGCTTACAGATTTTGCCTTTCAGACCAAGCTGTTCGCCGTAAGTCGGCAGCAACAGTTCAATCGCCGCGGTGTTAAAGCCGATACCGTGATTCAGTGACTGCACCTGATGCTCGGCGTAGATGCCTTTGATGGCCATCATCGCCATCAGAATGTGTTCCTGTTTGATCAGGCGCGGGTCGCGGGTAAACAGCGGTTCAATAAAGAAAGGCTTATCAGCCACAACCACGTAGTCAATCCACGAGCCAGGGATGTCCACACGCGGTAAATCGCATTCGTCATCCACCAGTTCATTGACCTGGGCGATAACAATACCGTCGCGGAAGGCGGCCGCTTCCACCAGCGCCGGGGTGTCTTCGGTACTCGGCCCGGTGTAGAGATTGCCTTTACGGTCCGCTTTGTAACCGGCAATCAGTGCCACGTTTGGCGAGAGGTCAACATACAGGCGGGAATACAGCTCGATGTAGGTATGAATAGCGCCGATTTCCAGCAGGCCATCTTCCAGCAACTGTGAGATACGCAGGCTTTGGGTACCCGAGAAAGAAAAGTCCAGCTTGTGGGCGATGCCTTTTTCGAAAAGGTCGAGATGTTCACTGCGTCCGACGCTTGGCATGATCATATGCAGGTCATGGACTTTTTGCGGGTTGACCGACGCCAGCGCGCGGGAGAGAAAATCGGCCTGTTTTTGGTTATTCCCTTCCAGTACCACTTTGTCGCCCGGCGCGATCAATTTTTCCAGCATGGCGACCAGATCGTCGGTCGGCAGCACCTTGCCCTGTACGGGTACGGATGCCAGGCGACGCTGTTTTTCCGTGCGCCGCGTATTCCACACCCGTTCTGGTGTTTGTCCAGATAACATTATTAACCTCCTGATTCAGCGAATCATTTTGATTTGCTTAACACTGAGTAAAGTGTGCGCGCTGGTGAGAAAGGCATCAATTAAGGATAAAAGACGATTGTTAGCCTGAGAGTAATAATCAAAGTGATGATTTGTGACGTCGATCATTTTAAGAGGGGAAAATCTGTAGCAAGTAGGGGGCACAATGCGCCCCCCGGAATGGAGTAGAGCGGTTAGCGCTGGGCGGTCAGGCGCTGGCGAATCTGTTCAAAATGGTCAACGTTATACAGTTTGCCGTCCAGGAAACGCGTTTTCAGTTCACCGGTTTTTTCCTGCTCCCAGGTTTGTTCATCATGCAGTTGCAGCTCACCCTGCGCGTCTCTTTCTACCCGTAACAGCCCGCGCGCTGAACGTTTCAGGCCGCTGTCAGTTTTCGGCTCTTTGAAGATCATCCGCCCTTCGCCGTTGACCGCGCCCCATGTCGCTTTCATCGCAAAACCAAACGTATCGCGTGTGTTGTACTGATAGGTAAATGATCCCACCCCGAAGACAACGTTTGAGCTGGCAAAACCTTTGGCTTCCAGGCGACGCAGGATTTCATCTGCCCGTGCAAGGGTAATGGAGTCGCCATAAATCAGGCCAACATGCGGGTCGAGTACCTTGTAGCCCTTCTCATTCACGGTGCCGCCGAAGATCTCCCATAACACTTCCACAGAACCTTTCTCCTCCGGGGTGCGCGTGTTGCGGGTATCATCATCCGCCCCGGTGCCACACAGGATCTCAACCGGGTCACCGCTGTCCGGGCGGAACACGACGCGCCCTTCACGATTAAGGATTATCTGTTTCAGTTCACGGGTGTATTCCGTCATCACCCGCCAGTAATCCCAGGTATCCGAGACGATTGAGACAAAGCCCTGCGGATAGAGATCGACTATCAAACGACGGAAGGTTTCAATTTCTTGTTCCTTCTCGCCCATGCACATCACGCTATGCTCGGTGGCCGGAATGCTCGCGCCGATAAAATAGTCCTCACCAGCGGTGTAGTGATCACGGGCGTAGAGCAGTGACGGAATGCTGTCGGTACCTTTAAAACTCAGCAGGTGCCCGGCACCAGCCTGCATAGTATCCTGGAGACCCGCCATGCCACGGAAGGAAAAATCGTGGCACTGGAAATCAATATGTGACATGTCGCTGCAGGTTTTTACCGCCCACTGTTCACAGACTTTACGGTAGTGGTGCGCAATGGTGGCGTTGGTGGAGGCTTTCCACAATTCAGCGGAGAGCACCGTCTCAAGATAATTCACCAGCCAGAAGAACTCGTCATGGGAATTGGTGATGGTCAGCACCGGCACTTTCATCGGCACTTTGCTGCCCTCATCAAGAGATTTAACGTGCAGAGGCAGATAACCCAAATTGTGCAGTGCGCGAATGTGGTCAACCGGCACGGCGTCTTTGCCCAGGTAGGCGTCCATCACCGCTTTGTATTCATTCACCACGTCTTCTTGTGGGCGGGCAAAAAAGGCATCGTTGAACAAATCGACCATAAACCACTGCAAAAACCCCTGCAGGCCAAAGAACACCAGCTTACCGTCCGCCACGGGAGATGAGAAAAAGCGATCGCTGCGCGGCGTAAAGTTGGAGTACACCTGCGTGGTCCCTTGCGGGTACTGCGCACGGTGGGAAACTTTGTAACCGTCGATAGCCAGGATGGGGTTCATTTTCATGGTGTTATCTCCCTTAAGCGCAAAAAATAGTGTCGATGTCGATAAGCTCAACGCGAGGTTCGCGAAGCTCAGAAGAGGCAAAAGAAGTAGTGGTATAAATGGCGTCAATACCATTGTTCAGCAGGTTCTCCACCCCTTTAGAAAACACGCCGTGGGTTACATATAAACTCACGCTGCGCGCGCCGGCATCACGTAGTACCTGAGCAGAGCCGATAAAGGTACCGCCCGCATCGCAAAGGTCATCCACAATTAGCACATCTTTGCCTGCCACATTGCCGGAGACGAGGGAAAAACCGGTCAGGTTACCCGTTGCAACATCACGCTCTTTCGTGAGGATGGCATAGTCCCGCGCCCCACTGGCTTTGGCTACGTTATGAATTTTCTTCAATGCCCCGGCATCGGGTGCTACAAGCATCAATTTGCCTGTGCTTATCGCCTGACGCAGATTTTCGCTTTTCATCAGGCAGGTTTCCTGTGCAATCACCACGCTATTGTTGATGGCCGCCGCTGCCGCATCACTGTGCGGATCCAGCAGAAGAACTTTATTGAAGTTCAGTGTGTTCAACTGGTTAGCGAATACTTTAAGCGCAAAACTGTCGCCGTTAACCATGTGTCGGTCCTGGCGCGCCCAGGGCAGCCATGCCAGTTCAAGATGGCTTACGGCGACGTCGGTAACGTGACGCACGGCATCAACCAGTTGGGCTAACAACATGAAATCGTTCATATCGCGCATGGCTGCAACGCGAACCCGCATGACCTGAGCAAAACGTGGCAGTTCACCGATGACTTTCAGCCATACCGCGCCGTCGGGAAAGACACCTCGTTCGATTTCAACGGGTTGATTATCAAGTGTTAACGCGATTCTGCTGGTCATGATTCACCTCACCATTAATTAATGTCCCTAAGACACTTATAATATTGTCCATGGGACACTTATTGGCAAGGGATTTTTTCCCTACCGCGCAAATAAAAAGTTAACAAATTGATATTTAAGGAGTTAAAAGTTAGCTTGCCGCCATTGGGTGGGCTGATAAACTTGTGGCGTGTTTAATAAGCCGAGTAAGCGATGATCAGCGAAGCAGAGTATCTGGATTCTTATGATGCCAGCCGGTTCCCTTCCCCCCTGGTGACGGTAGACAGTGTGCTGTTCACGCTGCACGAGCAGGCGCTTCGCGTTTTGCTGGTGAAACGAGCGAGTCACCCTCAACAGGGGCGTTGGGGTCTGCCTGGCGGATTTATCGATATGGAAAAAGATGAATCCACGCGAGCCACGGCATTACGTAAGCTGACAGAAAAAACGGGCGTCTCCCCTTCCTGGCTGGAGCAACTGGATACGTTTTCCGGGGCAAAACGCGATCCCCGTGGCTGGAGTCTGACCATCGCCTGGTATGCGTTAATCTCCTGGGTAGCCTGCGCGCCGCATATCGCGAGCGTCAGCGATGCCAAATGGATGCCCGTAACCGGGCTGGATGATATCGACCTGGCCTTCGATCACCGGGAGATAATTCAGACGGCGCTACAACGGTTACGACAGAAAACCATGTACTCTTTACTGCCAGTGTATTGTCTGCCTGATACCTTTACCCAGACACAATTGCAGGAGGCGACGGAGATTATCCTCGGCCAGCCTATCCAGCGAAAAAGTCTGATTCGCCGATTTGAGGCCTCAGGCATGTTTGAAGAGACAGGCGAGAGCGTAGCGACAGGTGCGCGAAAAGCACGCTTGTGGCGACGTAAGCCGGGTGTCGATATTCATCTCTTTTCCCGAAATTTACTGACGGACTAGTATGGCCTGCACGATGTCCCGCGAAATGAAAAAACGGCGCAACATCGAGCAGCTATAGTTGTCCCATTCTTGATTCTATTGTTCTTTACTATGGCTGAAATTACACCTTCACGACTCTCGGAAATGGCTGCTGATAGCTCTGCGTTCCGCCCACTGCGCGGCGGAAGCAATCCGCATTTCCAGACCATGCTCCCGCGATTGATCCGCCGGAAACTGGGCTTTACGCCGACCTGGCAGCGCCTGGAATTGCCCGATGGCGATTTTGTGGATCTCGCCTGGAGCGAAGACCCTGCACTGGCAAGACATAAACCACGGCTGGTGGTCTTCCACGGGCTGGAAGGCAGCCTGCACAGCCCCTATGCTCATGGTCTGATAGAAGCAGCAAAAGCGCGCGGCTGGCTGGGCGTGGTGATGCATTTCCGTGGCTGCAGCGGTGAACCTAACCGCCTTAACCGCATTTATCACTCTGGCGAAACCGAAGATGGCACCTGGTTTTTGCACTGGCTACAACGGGAGTTTGGCCAGGTCCCTACCGCGGCGGTGGGCTATTCGCTGGGCGGCAATATGCTGGCCTGCCTGCTGGCGAAAGAGGAAAATCGCGTACCCCTGGATGCTGCGGTCATTGTCTCTGCTCCCTTTGTACTGGAAGCGTGCAGCGCCCATATCGAAACCGGCTTTTCACGGGTGTATCAGCACTATCTGCTCAACCTGCTGAAAGCCAATGCGTCGCGCAAATTAAAAGCCTATCCGGGTTCCTTACCCATTGATTTACGGCAGTTGAAACGTCTGCGTCGTCTGCGCGATTTTGATGATGCGATTACGGCGCGCATCCATGGTTTTGCCGATGCGATTGACTATTACCGCCAGTGCAGCGCCATGCCGTTGCTGAATAAAATCAGCAAACCGACGCTGATCATCCATGCTAAAGATGACCCCTTTATGGATCAAAATGTGATCCCCGATACGCAGACATTACCGCCGTCGGTAGAATATCAACTCACCGAACATGGCGGTCACGTGGGGTTTGTGGGCGGCACGTTACTTCACCCGGAAATGTGGCTGGAAAAACGTATCCCCGACTGGCTGCAAACTTATCTGGAAAGCTAAATGATTATTCCCTGGCAGGACCTGGCGCCTGAGACGCTCGACAGCCTGATTGAAAGCTTTGTCTTGCGTGAAGGCACCGATTATGGTGAACATGAGCGCTCACTCGAACAAAAGGTCGCCGATGTGAGACGGCAACTTAAAAACGGTGAGGCCGTACTGGTGTGGTCAGAACTGCACGAAACCGTCAACATTATGCCGCGCTCGCAGTTTCGCGAGTAACTCACTGGCGGCTGGCTTCGTCTACAACAATGGTTTACTCAGGGAGCTGCTATGTCCGCTAAACATCCGGTTATTGCCGTAACAGGTTCCAGCGGTGCGGGAACCACTACCACCAGCCTCGCGTTTCGCAAAATCTTTGCTCAACTGAATTTGCATGCCGCCGAGGTTGAAGGTGACAGTTTTCATCGCTATACCCGCCCTGAAATGGACATGGCAATTCGTAAAGCCCGCGATTTAGGTCGACATATCAGCTATTTTGGCCCGGAAGCGAATGACTTCGGCCTGCTGGAACAAACGTTTATTGAGTACGGACAAACCGGCACAGGCCAGGCACGAAAATATCTGCACACCTACGATGAAGCCGTTCCCTGGAACCAGGTTCCCGGTACGTTCACCCCCTGGCAGCCCCTGCCGGAGCCAACAGATGTGCTGTTTTATGAAGGGTTGCACGGCGGCGTGGTGACGCCCCAGCACGATGTCGCCCGCCACGTCGATCTGCTGGTAGGCGTGGTACCCATCGTCAACCTCGAGTGGATGCAAAAGTTGGTACGCGATACCAGCGAGCGCGGTCATTCCCGTGAGGCAGTGATGGACTCGGTGGTTCGATCGATGGAAGACTACATCAATTTCATCACCCCACAATTTTCCCGCACCCATATTAATTTCCAGCGCGTGCCGACGGTGGATACCTCCAACCCGTTCGCCGCCAAAGTGATCCCATCGCTCGATGAGAGCTTTGTGGTGATTCATTTTCGAAATCTTGAAGGGATCGACTATCCCTGGTTGCTGGCGATGTTGCAGGGTTCGTTCATTTCACACATGAATACGCTTGTGGTGCCTGGCGGCAAAATGGGGTTAGCAATGGAGCTGATCATGACACCGCTGGTCCAACGGCTGATGGAAGGGAAGAAGATTCAATAGGCCTCCAGCCGACACAAGCGCTGTAGCCCCGGTAAGCGCGGCGCCACCGGGGAATGTGTCGGATACGCGACGCTTATCCGACCTATGTTCTCAGGCCTCAATCACCTCATATGAATGCGTGATTTTCACCGCTTTCTCCAGCATTAATGCCACGGAGCAATACTTCTCGGCAGAGAGATCCACCGCGCGCGATACCGCCGCCTCTTTCAGCTCTTTGCCGGTCACGATAAAGTGCAAATTGATATGCGTGAACAGACGCGGAGCCTCTTCACGACGCTCTGAGGTCAGCTTCACTTCGCAATCTTTCACATCGTGGCGGCCTTTCTGCAAAATAGATACAACATCGATAGCGCTGCATCCGCCTGCTGCCATCAGCACCATTTCCATCGGGCTTGGGGCTTTGTCGCCTGAGTTACCATCCATCAGGATCTGGTGCCCGGACGCAGACTCGCCAAGGAACGTTAAACCTTCTACCCATTTCACACGAGCTTGCATTTTTAATTCACTCCGGAGTTACAGTTTTCTTTACAGATTACGCGCACATAAGAAAACTCGCAACGGAAGGCGACCTGCGTCAAGCTGAAGCGAGACACCAGGAGACACGCGACAAAAGCTATGCTAAAACAATCACGATGCTACAGTGATACATTGACGTTATGCATGTATGCAGAGGACATCACATATTACAGGCCGCAGGCATGTCTGACGGTCCACTTCCCAGGTATGGGGAAGATAGATTGCAACCCCGGACGCGATATGTGAATCCAGCGTCTGGAGCCAGCTTATAACAGAGGATAACCGCGCATGGTGCTTGGCAAACCGCAAACAGACCCGACTCTCGAATGGTTCTTGTCTCATTGCCACATTCATAAGTACCCGTCGAAGAGCACGCTGATTCACCAGGGTGAAAAAGCGGAAACGTTGTATTACATCGTCAAAGGCTCAGTGGCTGTGCTAATCAAGGATGAAGAAGGTAAAGAGATGATCCTCTCTTACCTTAACCAGGGAGATTTTATCGGTGAACTGGGTCTGTTCGAAGAGGGTCAGGAGCGCAGTGCATGGGTACGCGCTAAAACCGCTTGTGAAGTGGCCGAAATCTCCTACAAAAAATTCCGCCAGTTAATTCAGGTGAACCCGGATATCCTGATGCGCTTGTCTTCCCAGATGGCGCGTCGCCTGCAGGTCACCTCGGAAAAAGTCGGTAACCTCGCCTTCCTTGATGTGACGGGCCGTATCGCACAGACGCTGCTGAATCTGGCGAAACAACCGGATGCAATGACCCACCCGGACGGTATGCAAATTAAAATTACCCGCCAGGAAATTGGTCAGATCGTTGGCTGTTCCCGCGAAACCGTCGGCCGTATCCTGAAAATGCTGGAAGATCAAAACCTGATCTCCGCGCACGGTAAAACCATTGTCGTGTATGGTACACGTTAATTCTCAAGCGGCGCATCGCCCTTAACGATGCGCCGTTTTTGTCTCTCTTCCCCATGTGGCGCAGGCTGATTTATCACCCCGAAATCAACTATGCACTGCGACAAACGCTGGTGTTATGCCTCCCTGTGACCGTGGGTCTGATCGCAGGTCGTCTCGATCTTGGTCTGCTGTTTTCTCTCGTTCCCGCCTGCTGCAATATTGCCGGTCTGGATACTCTGCATAAACGTTTCTTCAAACGCGTCATTATCGGCGGCACGCTCTTTGCTGGCAGTAGCCTCACCGTACAGCTATTACTGACGCAAAATATTCCGCTGCCGCTGATTCTGACCGGATTAACGCTCTTGCTCGGCGTCACAGCAGAAATCAGCGCATTACACGGGCGGCTTCTACCCGCCTCGCTCATTGCCGCCATCTTTACTCTCAGCCTCGCCGGTAACATGCCCATCTGGGAGCCGTTGCTGATTTATGGGCTGGGTACCCTGTGGTACGGCGCGTTTAACGCCTTCTGGTTCTGGTTGTGGCGAGAGCAACCGCTGCGTGAATCCTTGAGCCTGCTGTATCGCCAACTGGCGGACTATTGCGAAGCGAAATACAGTTTACTGACGCAGCACGTCGATCCAGAAAAAGCCCTTCCGCCACTCCTGGCACGCCAGCAAAAGGCGGTGGATATGATTAGCCAGTGTTACCAACAACTGCATATGCTGGCGGCGAATAACAACAACGACTACAAGCGGTTACGCCGCGTCTTCCAGGTGGCGCTGGACTTACAGGAACATATTGCCGTCAGCCTCCACCAACCGCAGGAAGTGCAGGAGCTGGTCGAACGCAGCCATGCCGAGGAAGTTATCCGCTGGAATGCGCAAACCGTTGCCGCGCGGTTACGGGTCATAGCCGATGATATTCTTTATCACCGCTACCCCAAACGCTTCAATATGGATAAACAGATTGGCGCGCTGGAGAAAATTGCCCGCCAGCACCCGGATAACCCGGTTGGGCAGTTTTGCGCCTGGCATTTCAGCCAGATAGCCCGGGTTCTGCGTACCCAGCGCCCGCTCTATGTCCGTGATCTGATGGCGGAGAAGCAGCGCCGTTTGCCCCTGATCCCGGCCCTCAAAAGTTATCTGTCGTTGAAATCCTCCGCCTTACGTAATGCGGCACGCATTAGCGTCATGCTGAGTATTGCCAGCCTGATGGGCAGCGCGCTCCATCTGCCTAAACCTTACTGGATCATGATGACGGTGATGTTTGTTACGCAAAACGGTTATGGGGCGACACGCGTGCGCATCCTGCACCGGGCGGCAGGCACCATGGCCGGGCTGATCATTGCCGGCGCGACGCTGCACTACCACGTACCGGAAGGCTTCACGCTCACCGCGATGCTGATTGTGACGCTGGTGAGCTATCTGATTATCCGCAAAAGCTACGGCTGGGCGATGGTCGGTTTTACCCTCACCGCGGTCTATACACTCCAGTTGCTTACACTGAATGGCGACCAGTTTATTGTTGCCCGTCTTATCGATACGTTGATCGGCTGCCTGATAGCTTTTGGTGGCATGGTCTGGCTGTGGCCTCAATGGCAAAGCGGCCTGCTGCGAAAAAATGCTCATGACGCGCTGGAAACTTACCAGGATGCCATTCGGCTGATCCTGAGCGATGATCCCCAGGCGACGCCGCTGGCCTGGCAACGCATGCGGGTAAACCAGGCGCACAATGCGCTCTTTAACTCGCTGAATCAGGCCATGCAGGAGCCGGGTTTTGATACGCGTTACCTGGCAGACATGAAACTGTGGGTCACGCACAGTCAGTTTATTGTCGAACATATCAATGCAATGACCACGCTGGCGCGGGAGCACACCATGCTCACGCCGGAACTGGCTCAGCGTTATCTGCAGTCCTGCGAAATTGCCCTGCAACGTTGCCAGCAGCGGCTGGAGTATGATGGTCCGGGAAGTTCAGGAGATGTGAATATTCTGGAGGCGCCAGAGAGCATGACGCATGGCCCAATGAGTACGCTGGAGCAACATCTGCAACGGATCCTGGGGCATCTGAACACCATGCACACCATTTCGTCGGTGGCATGGCGTCAGCGCCCACATCATGGCATCTGGTTAAATCGCCGCTTGCGCTCTTAAGCGTTAACCACGTTGGCTACAGCTTTAGCAAAGCGCAGCATACCTTCTGCGATATCGTTCTCTTCAATGATAAGCGACGGCGCAAAACGCATTACGTCAGGACCGGCATTAAGCACCATCAGCCCTTCATTTGCCGCCGCGTTGAGGAAATCACGCGCACGGCCTTTGTACTGCGGTTTCAGTTCCGCGCCAACCAGCAGCCCCATGCCGCGAATTTCGCTGAACAGGTCATACTGCGCATTGATGCCTTCAAGATGCTTAACGAACAGTTCGCGTTTCGCATTGACGCCATTTAAGACCTCTGGCGTATTAATGATGTCGAATGCCGCACCGGCAACAGCACAGGCCAGCGGGTTACCGCCGTAGGTTGAACCGTGGGAACCCGGATGGAACGCGCTGGCAATCTCCTGAGTGGTGAGCATGGCGCTTACCGGGAAACCACCGCCGAGCGCTTTGGCGCTGGTCAGGATATCCGGGGTGACACCATAGTGCATGTAGGCGAAGAGATCGCCGCTACGCCCCATTCCACACTGCACTTCATCAAACACCAGCAGCGCTTTGTGTTCATCGCACAGCTCACGCAAACCCTGTAAAAACTCTGGCGTTGCCGCCGTCACCCCGCCTTCCCCCTGAATCGGTTCAACCACGACTGCACAGGTATGATCGTCCATGACCGCTTTTACGGCATGCAGGTCGTTATAGGGCACATGAATGATATCCGCCGGTTTCGGACCGAATCCGTCCGAGTATTTCGGCTGACCGCCCACGGTCACGGTGAACAGCGAACGGCCATGGAACGCGTTGTGGAAAGCGATGATTTTGGTTTTATGCGGACTGTGGCGGGTAGATGCATAATAACGCGCCAGTTTGAATGCCGTTTCATTGGCCTCGGTGCCGGAGTTCATAAACACCACGCGCTCGGCGAAGGTGGCGTCGATCAGCTTACGCGCCAGGCGCAATGCGGGTTCATTCGTAAACACGTTGCTGATATGCCACAGCGTTTCGCCCTGTGTTTTTAACGCTTCCACCAACGCCGGATGGCAATGCCCCAGCGCGGTAACGGCGATACCACCCGCAAAATCAACATACTCTTTACCCTGCTGATCCCACACGCGGCTACCTTTTCCTTTCACCGGAATAAATTCGGCCGGTGCGAAAATTGGTAGAATGACTTCGTCAAATGTTGCGCGCGTGATTGCACCCTGCTGAGTTGCCATGTAACCCCACCCTTTTTAAACAAGAAGTAGAAGTGAAAATATAATCACGAAATATGCATAAAAAATCACTCAATGGCAACTAAAAATCGGCGCGATGCAAAAAGTTATTCAATAACGCATGTCCCTGCTCGCTAAGAATACTTTCCGGGTGAAACTGCACGCCTTCCAGATCCCACTGACGATGGCGAATCCCCATGATCTCTTGCGTCTCGCTCCAGGCGGTCACCTCAAAGCAGTCCGGTAATGAAGGCGGATCGATCAACAAAGAGTGGTAGCGCGTGACGGTTAATGGATTATTCAGGCCGCGAAAAACGCCCTGCCCGGTATGGGTTATCGGAGAGGTTTTCCCGTGCATAACCTGTTGCGCCCGGACAATGCGAGCGCCAAAAACCTGGGCGATGGCCTGGTGACCGAGGCAGACGCCGAGAATCGGCAACGTGCCAGCATAGTGGCGAATAACCTCCAGCGAGATACCCGATTCATCCGGCGTGCAGGGGCCTGGGGATATCACGATCTTTTTGGGGGCCATAATCGCAACATCCGCCAGGGTGATCTCATCATTACGCCTGACCTCGACCTGTGCCCCCAGTTCGCAAAAGTACTGATACAGGTTCCAGGTAAAAGAGTCGTAATTATCAATAAGCAGGATCATGGCGGCCTCATCATTTTAAGCCGCCCTATTCTACTCAGTTTCGACGGCTTCGCTTACCACTTTGCCGAAGATCTCGCACAGCGGTTTTAGGTCACCCATCGCCCCGGTCTGGTTCGCTTTACTCCAGTTTTCCGGGTCGACGCCACGCCAGTCCAGCCGGTATCCGGCATGCAGCGCAAGCTGCTCAAAGAAAATCCGCTGGGCAATGCCATTGCCTATACGAAATGGATGCAGCACATTGATTTCACAGTAGTAATGCGCCAGTCGCTCAATAAATTCTTCCTTCCCAAGCCCCTGTAGCCACTCTTCGTCTTCCAGCGACTGCATTAACGCATTCCCCTCTTTTTCGATATATTCGAAATGGCAGAAACGCGTATCTCCCTGATAGATATCCACTTCGCGTACCTGTCCCGCCCAGTCGAAGACGTCCTGGTAAATATGACGGTGAATGGCGCACAGATGTGGCAGCCCTCGGGCCAGCGGACCCAGTTCCAGCGTGGCGGCACGTAACGCGGTGAGCTCCCATGCCGCCTGTTCCAGCCGTTGCGCCTCGCGAATACCCAGCCTGTTGCGCATAACATTGAGGCCAGAGTAGAAGTAAGGATCGCGACCGTCGCCGAATTTATCGCTCATAGTGCCTCCTTAGCTCTTCAATACGCGCCAGCGCTTCATCGGCTGTAAGCGTTACCAGCGGGCTTTCAACGCCTTCAAGACGCCTGCTGGCCTGAAAATTGACATTACGGTCTTGCTCCCAGAGACGGGATTTTTGTCGGTCGGTGAGTTTTTTGGTCATAACGCCTCCCTGATGTCTCGCTCATGTGCCACAAGTATAAGCAGCAATTTCGCGTCACGCAGGGAGGAGAACGCGCACAGGCCGGACGGCCCGTGCGAAAAAAAGATTATGGCAGGACTTTAGCAGAGAGGATAACAACCGGTTTTGTCGGCACATTCTGGTAAGGACCGACGTCGTGGGTTGGAACCTGAGAAATCTTGTCGGCGACATCCATCCCTTTGACAACTTTACCAAATACCGCATAGCCAAAATCACGTTGACCATGGTCCAGGAAGGCGTTATCAGCGACGTTAATGAAGAATTGACTGGTGGCGCTGTCTTTATCTGCGGTACGGGCCATGGAGATGGTGCCACGCGTATTGCGTAAACCGTTATCGGCTTCGTTTTTAATGGGCGGGTTAGGCTGTTTTTGCTGCATTTGCTCAGTAAAACCGCCACCCTGAACCATAAAACCCGGGATCACGCGGTGAAACGTGGTGTTGTTATAAAAACCGTTATTCACATAATCCACAAAGTTTTTCACCGACACGGGGGCTTTCTGACTGTTCAGCTCCAGTTCGATGTTGCCGGCTGACGTGGTGAGCAGAACATGGGGATCACCTTTTGCCGCCAGTGCGGAAGAGGAGATTGCAGAAAGGGCACAAACAGCCGCAATTGCCGCCAGAGTCGATTTAACCATGAGGTTTCCTTAACGAAATACAGGTAAGAAAGCGAGTGGCTTGATTCTAAAGAGCACTCCGCCACCAGGCCAGCCTTTTACTTAATTTTACGCAATTGAAACATATGTTACTCAGGCTGACCACGCATTGTGTGGTCATTCTGCTATCAGCTTCACTCACTCTTGCGATGAAACGCCACTTCTTCACCGCCGCTGTCCGTCTGAATCCAGGTTTGCGCAGGTTGCGTGGTAGCAATCACCCGCCCCTGGCGAATGGACCAGCGCACCGGCGACTGACATCGCACCGCGTCAAAACCGCTCTCAACCGGCAAAATGATCATATTCGCCGGGTTACCCGGCTCAATACCGTAATCATCCAGACCAAAGGTTCTGGCGCTATTATCGGTAATCAACCGCAGGCCATCGTCGATTTGCTGATACCCCATCAACTGGCAAACATGCAGACCCATATGCAGCACCTGCAACATATTGCCCGTGCCGAGTGGATACCAGGGATCAAAGACATCATCATGGCCGAAGCAGACGTTAATCCCGGCGGCCAGCATCTCCTTCACGCGGGTGATCCCACGCCGCTTCGGATAATCATCAAAACGCCCCTGCAGATGGATATTCACCAGCGGATTGGCGACAAAGTTGATACCGGAGAGTTTCAGCAAGCGGAAAAGGCGAGAAGTATAGGCACCGTTATAGGAGTGCATCGCCGTCGTGTGACTGGCGGTAACGCGCGACCCCATTTCCATTTTCAGCGCCAGCGCGGCGACCGTTTCGACAAACCTCGACTGTTCGTCGTCGATCTCGTCACAGTGAATATCCAGTGGTCGGTCATATTTCTGCGCCAGTTCAAAGGCGATATGCAGTGATTCCACCCCATACTCGCGGGTAAATTCAAAATGGGGAATCGCCCCTACCACATCCGCGCCAAGCTGTAAGGCCTCTTCCAGCAACGCTGCGCCGTTGGGGTAAGACAAGATACCCTCTTGCGGGAAGGCGACGATTTGCAGGTCTATCCAGGGGGCGACTTCCTGTTTCACTTCCAGCATTGCTTTGAGCGCTGTCAGCGTCGGGTCGGAGACATCAACATGGGTGCGCACATGCTGAATACCGTTCGCCATTTGCCATTTTAACGTCTGCCAGGCGCGCTTTTTCACATCATCATGGCTGAGTAACGCTTTGCGTTCCGCCCAGCGTTCAATCCCCTCAAATAGCGTTCCCGACTGATTCCAGTTTGGCTCGCCTGCGGTTTGGGTGGTATCCAGGTGAATGTGCGGTTCAATAAATGGCGGCAGCGCCAGCCCGCCCCTGGCGTTTAAGACTTCATAACTTTCATGCTGTGGGGCGCTCATCGGGGTGATGTCACCGAAGTGGCCTTTCTCAATCGCGATTTGCCATAGCCCTTTTCGCCCAGGTAAATGAACGTTCTGAACCAGCCAAAGTGGTGTTGCCGTCATGCTTCTACCCCCTGGTTATCACTGAAACGTTGTTTCAGGCAATTGCCATAAATTCACATCTTTTTTTGTACACAATTTCCACAATTCTGAAAAGCCTGACAGATCCGCGACTTATAAAAAACCATCAAAATCAATTATCTACCCATTAAGTGGTAGGTGAAGATGTATTTGACCTGCATCAATAAGTGCCGAGGCTGAATCGTTAAGGTAGGCAGTAATAGAAAAGAAATCGAGGCAAAAATGAGCAAAGTCAAACTCGCTATAATCGGTAACGGCATGGTCGGCCACCGTTTTATTGAGGATCTCCTCGATAAAGCAGATGCCAGCCAGTTCGATATTACCGTTTTTTGTGAAGAACCCCGTAAAGCCTACGATCGCGTTCACCTGTCTTCCTACTTTTCGCATCATACTGCGGAAGAACTGTCGCTGGTACGTGAAGGTTACTACGAAAAGCACGGCGTTAACGTTCTCGTTGGCGAACGTGCGATTACCATCAACCGCCAGGAGAAAGTGATCCACTCCAGCGCCGGTCGTACCGTCTATTATGACAAACTGATCATGGCGACTGGCTCTTACCCATGGATCCCGCCCATTAAAGGCTCCGAAACCCAGGATTGCTTTGTTTACCGCACCATTGAAGACCTCAACGCCATTGAATCCTGCGCTCGTCGCAGCAAACGTGGTGCGGTGGTCGGCGGTGGCCTGCTCGGTCTGGAAGCCGCCGGCGCACTTAAAAACCTCGGCGTTGAAACGCACGTTATTGAATTTGCTCCCATGCTGATGGCTGAACAGCTCGATCAGATGGGCGGTGAACAGCTTAAACGCAAGATCGAAAGCATGGGTGTGCGTGTGCACACCAGCAAAAACACCAAAGAGATCGTCCAGGAAGGGACAAGCGCGCGTAAAACCATGCGCTTTGCCGACGGTACCGAGCTGGAAGTCGACTTTATCGTCTTCTCAACCGGTATTCGCCCGCGCGACAAACTGGCGACCCAATGTGGGCTGGATGTCGCGCAGCGTGGCGGTATCGTGATTAACGACACCTGTCAGACCTCTGATCCGGATATCTACGCGATTGGCGAATGTGCGAGCTGGAATAGCCATGTGTACGGTCTGGTCGCACCGGGCTACAAAATGGCGCAGGTCGCCGTGGACCATATCCTCGGCAATGCTAACGCCTTTGCGGGTGCAGACATGAGCGCCAAGCTGAAACTGCTGGGCGTGGACGTTGGCGGTATCGGCGATGCGCATGGTCGCACGCCGGGCGCACGTAGCTACGTTTACCTCGACGAAAGCAAAGAAGTCTACAAACGCCTTATCGTTAGCCCTGACAACAAAACCCTGCTCGGCGCGGTACTGGTGGGTGACACCAGCGACTTCGGCAACCTGTTGCAACTGGTGCTGAATGCTATCGAACTACCGGAAAACCCGGATGCCTTGATCCTGCCAGCACACGCCAGTAGCGGCAAACCGTCTATCGGCGTGGATAAACTGCCGGACAGCGCACAAATCTGTTCCTGCTTCGACGTCACCAAAGGCATGCTGGTCGCCGCCATCAACAAAGGCTGCCACACCGTTGCCGCACTGAAAGCAGAAACCAAAGCCGGTACTGGCTGCGGCGGCTGTATTCCGCTGGTCACCCAGGTGTTGAACGCCGAGCTGGCGAAACAGGGCATCGAAGTCACCAATAACCTGTGTGAACATTTCGCCTACTCCCGTCAGGAGCTCTATCACCTGATTCGCGTTGAAGGCATTAAATCTTTCGACGAGTTGCTGGCGAAATATGGCAAAGGCTACGGTTGTGAAGTGTGTAAACCAACCGTGGGTTCTCTGCTGGCCTCCTGCTGGAACGAATACATTCTGAAACCGCAGCACACGCCGCTGCAGGATACCAACGACAACTTCCTGGCAAACATCCAGAAAGACGGCACCTACTCCGTTATCCCGCGCTCTGCCGGTGGCGAAATCACCCCGGAAGGGCTGATGGAAGTAGGCCGTATCGCCCGCGAATTTAATCTCTACACCAAAATCACCGGCTCACAGCGTATTGGCTTGTTTGGTGCGCAGAAAGACGATCTGCCGGAAATCTGGCGTCAGTTGATTGAAGCAGGCTTCGAAACGGGTCACGCGTATGCTAAAGCGCTGCGAATGGCGAAAACCTGCGTGGGCAGCACCTGGTGCCGCTACGGCGTGGGGGACAGCGTGGGCTTCGGCGTTGAGCTGGAAAACCGCTACAAAGGCATCCGCACTCCGCACAAAATGAAGTTTGGCGTTTCCGGCTGTACCCGTGAATGTGCCGAAGCACAGGGTAAAGATGTAGGCATTATCGCTACTGAAAAAGGCTGGAACCTGTATGTTTGCGGCAACGGCGGGATGAAACCACGCCATGCGGATTTGCTGGCGGCGGATCTCGACCGTGAAACCCTGCTCAAATACCTCGACCGTTTCATGATGTTCTATATCCGCACGGCCGACAAACTGACCCGTACGGCCTCCTGGCTGGATAATCTGGAAGGCGGCATCGCTTACCTCAAAAGCGTCATCATCGACAACAAACTGGGTCTGAACGACCAGCTTGAAGCCGAAATGGCGCGCCTGCGCGACGCCGTTATCTGCGAATGGACAGAAACCGTCAACAACCCGCAGGCACAGGTTCGCTTCAAACACTTTATCAACAGCGACAAACGCGACCCGAACGTTCAGGTTGTGGCAGAACGCGAGCAACATCGTCCGGCAACGCCATATGAACGCATCCCGGTCAAAATGGTGGAGGAAACCGTATGAGCCAGTGGAACACTATCTGCAAAATTGACGATATCGTCCCGGCAACCGGCGTCTGTGCCCTGCTGAATGGCAAACAGGTGGCCATTTTCCGCCCACGTCACGATGACCAGGTTTACGCGATCAGCAATATCGACCCGTTCTTTCAGGCAAGCGTGCTGTCGCGCGGCCTGATTGCCGAGCACAACGGGGAGCTGTGGGTCGCCAGCCCGCTGAAAAAACAGCGTTTCCGCCTGCGTGACGGCATGTGCCTTGAAGATGAAAGCCGTTCTGTCGACCATTTCGACGCCCGTGTAAAAGACGGTGTGGTGCAACTTAAAGCGTAATTTTCAGTGGGGGTGCAATGCCCCCACTTTTTAAACCTTTTTCTTTTTTAACTTTGGGTAATCAACACTATGTTTACAGACACGATTAATAAGTGTGCGGCTAACGCTGCGCGCATTTCACGCCTCTCGACAAATAATCCTGTGGGTTTCTGGATAAGCTCCGCTATGGCTGGCGCTTATGTGGGCTTAGGGATTATTTTGATTTTTACCCTCGGTAACTTACTTGACCCGTCAGTGCGTCCGCTGGTGATGGGCGCAACCTTCGGTATCGCCTTAACACTGGTTATCATCGCAGGGTCCGAACTCTTTACCGGCCATACCATGTTCCTGACTCTCGGTGTGAAAGCAGGCACCATCACTCAGGGCCAGATGTGGACCATTCTGCCGCAAACCTGGCTGGGTAATCTGTTAGGTTCCGTTCTGGTTGCGCTGCTGTATAACTGGGGTGGTGGTAGCTTACTGCCGCTGGATACCAGCCTTGTGCATACCGTTGCACTGGCCAAAACCAACGCGCCCGCAGGCGTGCTGTTCTTTAAAGGCGCGCTGTGTAACTGGCTGGTTTGCCTGGCAATCTGGATGGCGATTCGTACCGAAGGCGCCGCAAAGTTCCTCGCCATCTGGTGGTGTCTGCTGGCCTTTATCGCCTCTGGCTACGAGCACTCCGTTGCCAACATGACGTTGTTTGCCCTCTCGTGGTTTGGTCACCACAGCGAAGCGTATACCCTCTCTGGAATTGGTCATAACCTGTTGTGGGTAACCCTGGGCAATACTTTCTCCGGTGCCGTGTTTATGGGCCTGGGTTACTGGTATGCTACGCCGAAAGCGGAGCGTCCGTCTGCAACCCAGACAGCGAAGAGCCAACCAATAACAACCCATTAATAAAGACACAAATAATTCGAGCCGCAGGCAACGCACCTGCGGCTCGCAGAATGATGTGTATTTGAGGTGATGTCGTGGACCATTTACCCATTTTTTGTCAATTACGCGACCGCGCCTGCCTGCTGGTCGGCGGCGGGGATGTTGCCGAACGTAAAGCCCGACTTTTGATGGATGCTGGTGCACGGCTTACCGTTAACTCACTCACCTTCGTTCCCCAGTTTCATGTGTGGGCTAACGAAGGGATGCTGACGCTGGTAGAAGGCGGTTTCGACGAGCGCCTGCTCGACCCTTGCTGGCTGGTGATTGCCGCGACCGATGATGAAGCGGTTAACCAGCAGGTCAGCGACGCGGCGGAATCCCGCCGTATCTTCTGTAACGTGGTGGATGCGCCGAAGCAGGCGAGCTTTATCATGCCCTCGATTATTGACCGTTCTCCATTGATGGTTGCCGTCTCTTCCGGCGGTACCTCTCCGGTGCTGGCGCGTCTGCTGCGTGAAAAACTTGAATCGGTTCTTCCCCAGCATCTTGGGTACGTTGCCAGCTATGCTGGCAAACTGCGTCGCCGCGTAAAAGAACACTTTGCCAGCGTTGCCGAACGCCGCCGCTTCTGGGAAAAACTGTTTGTTAATGACCGTCTCGCACAGTCGCTGGCAAATCAGGATTCTCCGGCTGTTGAAGCCATTACCGGGCAACTGCTTGCCGAGCCGCTGGATCATCGTGGCGAAGTGGTGCTGGTCGGCGCAGGCCCGGGCGACGCCGGTTTGTTGACGCTCAAAGGGTTACAACAAATCCAGCAGGCCGACGTGGTGGTGTATGACCGCCTGGTCTCAGATGAAATCATGAATCTGGTACGTCGCGATGCCGACCGGGTGTTTGTTGGCAAACGCGCGGGTTATCACTGTGTGCCGCAGGAAGAGATTAATCAGATTCTGCTGCACGAAGCGCAACAGGGCAAACGTGTAGTGCGCCTGAAAGGGGGCGATCCGTTTATCTTCGGACGCGGCGGTGAAGAGCTGGAAACCCTGTGCCATGCAGGCATTCCCTTTTCGGTTGTCCCAGGCATTACCGCAGCCTCAGGGTGTTCTGCTTACTCCGGCATTCCGTTAACCCACAGGGATTATGCCCAGAGCGTACGCCTGGTCACGGGGCATTTAAAAACCGGCGGCGAACTGGACTGGGCAAATCTGGCGGCAGAAAAACAGACGCTGGTCTTCTATATGGGGCTGAACCAGGCGGCGACCATTCAGGAAAAATTGATTGAGCACGGCATGCAGGCAGATATGCCCGTCGCGCTGGTAGAAAACGGCACCTCGGTAAAACAGCGTGTCGTCAGCGGAGCTTTGACGGAGCTGGGTGAACTGGCCCGGCAGGTAGACAGCCCGGCGCTTATCATCGTTGGCCGCGTCGTCGGCCTGCGCGACAAGCTAAAGTGGTTTTAACATTTCCTTCCACAGGTTAGTCATTTCGCAGAGGTAACCCGGATAGGCGCTTGCGCCGCATCCGGGAGTCCCGGCAGCCCGACTCCATGATCCCGGAACCCATTCGTATTTTTTAAATATTAAAATCAAGAAGTTAAACATAATATAGCATCACAATTGCTCTCTCGTCGCAAATTTGTGATCTCTCTCGCCAATACAATTCATCATGTGTTGTTATATTGATTATGTGTCGTCATATATTGAAACAAGCCGTTGGCTGTCGGCGGATTTCAGGCGACACCCTTTTGACCCTACATACAACATTCTAAGAAAGGTATTGATATGGAAAGCCAGGAACTTCAACGCAAGCTCGGCTTCTGGGCCGTGCTCGCTATCGCCGTCGGGACAACCGTCGGTTCCGGTATTTTCGTTTCAGTGGGAGAAGTTGCAAAAGCGGCAGGATCGCCGTGGTTAACCGTACTCGCCTTTGTGATTGGCGGTCTGATCGTCATTCCACAAATGTGTGTCTACGCCGAACTCTCAACCGCCTACCCTGAAAACGGCGCGGATTATATTTATCTGAAAAATGCGGGCAGCCGTCCGCTGGCCTTTCTCTCCGGCTGGGCCAGCTTCTGGGCCAACGATGCCCCCTCATTATCGATTATGGCGCTGGCGGTGGTCAGTAATCTCGGCTTCCTGATGCCGCTCGATCCGCTCACTGGCAAGCTGGTGGCAACGGCGTTAATCATCATGTTTATGCTGCTGCATCTGCGCTCCGTCGAAGGCGGCGCCGCCTTCCAGACGCTGATCACCATCGCCAAGATTATTCCCTTCACCATCGTTATCGGCATTGGCATTTTCTGGTTCAAAACCGATAACTTCGCCGCGCCAGCAACTACGGCCACCGTTACTGCGGCCTCCGGCATTATGGCACTGCTGGCGGGCGTATCGGCCACCAGTTGGTCTTATACCGGTATGGCCTCCATCTGCTATATGACCGGCGAAATCAAAAACCCCGGCAAGACCATGCCGCGCGCATTGATTGGCTCGTGCCTGCTGGTTCTGGTGCTCTACTCCCTGCTGGCGCTGGTTATTTCCGGTCTGATGCCTTTTGAAAAACTGGCGGCCTCCGAAACGCCCATCTCCGACGCCCTGACCTATATTCCGGCGCTGGGCAGCATGGCGGGCATCTTCGTGGCGATCACTGCGATGATCGTTATTCTTGGCTCGCTTTCCAGTTGCGTGATGTACCAACCGCGTCTGGAGTATGCGATGGCGAAGGACAAGCTGTTTTTCAAATGCTTCGCCCATGTTCACCCGAAATACAACACCCCGGATGTATCAATTATTTTGCAGGGAGCGCTCGGGATCTTCTTCATCTTCGTCTCCGATCTGACCAGCCTGCTCGGCTACTTCACGTTGGTGATGTGCTTCAAAAACACCCTCACCTTCGGCTCGATTATCTGGTGTCGCAAACGCGACGACTACAAACCGCTCTGGCGCACGCCTCTGTTTGGCCTGATGACGTTCCTTGCCATCTGCTCAAGCCTGATCCTCGTCGCCTCTACCTTTGTCTGGGCGCCCATTCCTGGTCTGATCTGCGCCCTGATCGTTATCGCCACCGGTCTGCCCGCTTATGCCTTCTGGGAAAAGCGCAATCGTCGGCTGGCCGCACTTTCGTAAACCCGTCTGGAGAAACGTTACATGTTGGATATTGATAAAAGCACCGTGGATTTCCTGGTTACCGAAAATATGGTGTCGGAAGTGGAGAAAGTTCTGCAACAGGATGTTCCCCGCGTTCACGGCATCGTTGATGAAATGCTGCGTCGCGGCATTGACCGGATCTATTTCGTGGCCTGTGGTTCGCCGCTCAACGCTGCGCAAACGGCGAAGCATCTTGCGGATCGTTATTCCGATTTACAGGTTTACGCGATGTCTGGCTGGGAGTTTTGCGATAACACTCCGCACCGCCTGGACAACCGCTGTGCGGTGATAGGGGTGTCGGATTACGGCAAAACCGAAGAGGTCATTAAAGCGCTGGAGCTAGGGTGTGCCTGTGGCGCACTGACCGCTGCCTTTACTAAAAAACCGGACAGCCCGATCACCGTCCCGGTGGAGTATGTTGTGGACTACCAGGCCGACTGCATCTGGGAAATCCATCTGCTGCTCTGCTACAGCGTGGTACTGGAGATGGTGACCCGCCTCGCGCCGCATGCGGAAATCGGCAAAATCAAAACCGATCTGCAGAAACTGCCGCAGGCACTGGGCTACCTGGTGCGTAACTGGGAAGAGAAAGGTCGTCAGCTTGGCGAGCAGGCAAGCTCATGGCCGATGATCTATACCGTTTCCGCCGGCCCGCTGCGCCCGCTGGGCTACAAGGAAGGGATTGTTACCCTGATGGAGTTTACCTGGACACACGGCTCGGTTATTGAGAGCGGGGAATTCCGCCACGGCCCGCTTGAAGTGGTGGAGCCCGGCGTCCCCTTCCTGTTCCTGCTCGGCAATGACGAAAGCCGCCACACCACTGAGCGTGCCATCCGTTTCGTCAAAGAGCGTACCGATAACGTCATCGTGATTGATTACGCCGACATTGCCCAGGGCCTGCACCCATGGCTGGCACCCTTCTTGATGTTCGTGCCGATGGAGTGGCTCTGCTACTACCTGTCGATTTACAAAGATCACAACCCGGATGATCGTCGCTATTACGGCGGCCTTGTGGAGTATTGATTTCGCTATCCGGCCCGACCGGGCCGGTTTTCCTTAAAAGGAGCAGAGCAATGAAAACAGGCATGTTTACCTGCGGTCACCAGCGTTTACCGGTGGAAGAGGCGTTTCGCGACGCGCATGAACTGGGCTATGACGGTATCGAATTGTGGGGCGGGCGTCCCCACGCTTTCGCCCCCGATTTGAAAGCGGGCGGGATTAAGCAAATCAAAGCACTCGCCCGCACATACCAGTTGCCCATTATCGGCTACACGCCAGAGACCAACGGCTACCCGTGGAATATGATGCTGGGCGATGAACGGATGCGCCGCGAAAGCCTGGATATGATCAAACTGGCGATGGATATGGCCAAAGAGATGGGCGCAGGCTTCACATTGATTTCCGCTGCCCATGCCGGCTATCTGACCACACCGGATGTAATCTGGCAGCGTCTGGCCGATAACCTGCATGAACTGTGCGAGTATGCGCAGGACATTGAGATGGATCTGGTGCTCGAACCGCTTACGCCCTATGAGTCCAACGTGGTCTGCAATGCCAATGACGTGCTACGCGCTTTCTCGCTTGTCCCCTCGCCACGCCTGTACAGCATGATTGACATCTGCGCCCCCTGGGTGCAAGGCGAACCAGTGATGAGTTACTTCAATAAGTTGGGGAATAAACTTCGCCATTTGCATATCGTCGACAGCGACGGCGCAAGCGACAGCCACTATATCCCCGGTGAAGGCAAAATGCCGCTGCGGGAGCTGATGCGCGATGTTATCGCCAGCGGCTACAACGGTTATTGCACGATCGAGCTGGTGACCATGTACATGAACGAGCCGCGTCTCTTTGCCCGTCAGGCACTGGAGCGCTTTCGCGCGTTGCTGCCGGAGGAAAGCGCATGAAACGGCTGGCGACCATTGGCGATAACTGTGTCGACATCTATCCGCATCTCGGTAAAGCCTTTTCCGGCGGCAATGCGGTGAATGTGGCGGTTTACAGCACCCGTTACGGCATGCGGCCTGGCTGCGTGACATGGGTTGGCGAAGACGAATATGGTCGGATGTTAAAGGACGACCTGGCAAAGATGGGGGTCGATACCAGCCATGTGCATGTCAAACGCGGCGTCACCGCGCAAACGCAGGTAGAGCTGAAAGGTAATGATCGGGTGCTGGGCGACTATACCGAAGGTGTCATGGCAGATTTCACTCTGCAGGAGAGTGATTTTGCCTGGCTTGATGGCTATGACATTATTCACTCCGCTATCTGGGGCCACGCTGAAAGCGCCTTTCCCCGGCTACATGCGGCGGGCAAGCTGACGGCTTTTGACTTTGCCGATAAATGGGACAGCCCGCTCTGGCAAACCCTGCCGCCGCATCTCGATTTTGCCTTCGCCTCGGCGCCGCAGGAGGAGACGGCGTTAAGGGAGCGAATGCAGGCGATAGTTGCGCACGGCGCAGGCATCGCTGTCGTCACGTTGGGTGAAAATGGCAGCATCGCCTGGGATGGCGAGCAGTTTTACCGCCAGGCCGCGGCTTGCGTTGATGTCATCGATACCATGGGCGCAGGGGACTCGTTTATTGCAGGCTTCCTCTGCGCTGTGGCCTGCGGCAGGCCGCTGACTGTGGCGATGGAGCAGGGTACATTCAGCGCGGCGCGTACCATTCAATACCATGGCGCATGGTAATACTGTGCTGGCATGAGCCGCATCATGCCAGCGCTCTGTTACTCGCTGATAAACAACCCTATAATTCCCCTATTCCATTCTTTTCAGGGTTGAGCCATGCCAGCTACGGACCGCTATTCTCACCAACTGCTCTACGCCACGGTTCGCCAGCGCCTGCTGGATGACATTGCCCAGGGCGTCTACAAAGCCGGGCAACAGATCCCCACCGAAAGTGAACTGTGCGCGCAGTACAACGTCAGCAGGATCACGATCCGCAAGGCCATAAGCGATCTGGTGGCAGATGGGGTGTTGATTCGCTGGCAGGGGAAAGGAACGTTTGTACAAAGCCAGAAGGTGGAAAATGCCTTGCTGACCGTCAGCGGCTTTACCGATTTTGGCGTCTCGCAGGGCAAACCGACGAAAGAAAAGGTGATTGAACAGGCGCGTATCTCTGCCGCGCCGTTTTGCGAAAAGCTGAACATTCCGGGTAACAGTGAAGTTTTCCACTTAAGCCGGGTGATGTATCTGGACAAGGAACCGCTATTTATCGACAGCTCATGGATCCCGCTGTCACGCTATCCGCAATTTGACGCGTATTACAGCGAGGGAGAATCAACCTATCAGCTATTTCAAAAACATTTTGACACGCGGGTAGTGAGCGACAAAAAGACGATCGATATTTTCGCCGCCACCCGTTCACAGGTGCAGTGGCTTAAGTGCGAACTGGGCGAGCCGCTGTTTCGCATCAGCAAAATCGCCTTCGATCAAAACAGTAAACCGGTCCATGTTTCCGAACTTTTCTGTCGCGCGAACCGTATTACGCTAACAATTGATAACCAGCACGCGTAGGTAAGAGATCCCGGATGCGGCGTAAACGTCTTATTCGGACAACCATCCGGATCCATCCTGCACAGTCGATCCCCTCACCCCATTGGGGAGAGGGGAACATACGCACCGACGGACTTACGGCTTCGCCACGAACCCAATAGCTTCGTAGACTTTTTTCAGCGTTTCAGACGCACGGGCGCTGGCTTTTTCCGCGCCCTCTTTCATGATCTTCTGCAAAAACGCTTCGTCATCGCGATAGCGGTGATAACGCGCCTGCAGCTCAGTCAACATACCGGACACGGCGTCCGCGACTTCGCCTTTCAGATGACCATACATTTTGCCTTCGAAGTGCTGCTCCAGTTCCGGAATGCTCTGGCCGGTTACGGCAGAGAGAATATCCAGCAGGTTAGAAACGCCCGCTTTGTTCTGGATGTCGTAACGCACGACCGGTGGCTCGTCACCGTCGGTCATCGCACGTTTGATTTTCTTCACCACCGATTTCGGATCTTCCAGCAGGCCGATAACGTTATTGCGGTTATCGTCAGACTTGGACATTTTCTTCGTCGGTTCCAGCAGGGACATCACGCGCGCGCCGGATTTCGGAATGAACGGCTCCGGCACTTTAAAGACGTCGCCGTAGATCGCGTTAAAACGCTGGGCGATGTCGCGGCTCAGCTCCAGGTGCTGTTTCTGGTCTTCGCCGACCGGAACCTGATTGGTCTGGTACAACAGAATATCCGCCGCCATCAGTACCGGATAATCGAACAGACCGGCGTTAATGTTTTCGGAGTAACGCGCTGATTTATCCTTGAACTGGGTCATACGGCTCAGTTCGCCGAAATAGGTGTAGCAATTCAGCGCCCATCCCAACTGTGCATGTTCCGGCACGTGTGACTGAACGAAAATGGTACTTTTCTCAGGATCGATACCGCATGCCAGATAGAGCGCCAGCGTGTCCAGGGTCGCTTTGCGCAGTTTTTCAGGATCCTGACGCGCAGTGATGGCATGCAGGTCAACGATGCAATAGATGCAATGGTAGTCATCCTGCATGTTTACCCACTGACGCAGCGCACCCATGTAGTTACCAATGGTCAATTCACCTGAAGGCTGTGCGCCACTAAATACGATGGGTTTAGTCATGTTTCACGTCCTGATTTTCACTGTGCGGGAGCCCAAGTGCGGGCAGTAGTTCGTTGAAGCGGTCGTACACGTAGTCCGGCTCACTCAATGTAATGGCTTCGCCGTAATTGTAACCATAGGTCATGCCGACAGAGCAACAGCCAGCAGCCTGGGCGGCGAGAATATCATTACGAGAATCGCCAACGAACAGCAATTCGTTCGGTGCCAGACCCAGCTTTTCCGCCACCAACAGCAGCGGTTCCGGATGCGGCTTTTTGTTTTTTACGTCATCACCACCGATGACCACGCTGAAATAGCGCGCAATACCCAGCGTTTCAAGGAGCGGGGCAACAAATGGCGTAGGCTTGTTGGTGACCAGCGCCAGCGGGAAACCTTTTTCGTGCAGTGCAGCCAGCGTATGGGCCACATCAGGGAACAGAAAACTGCCCTCTTCCACCGACTCAGCGTAGTAGCGGTCAAACAGCTTACGCAGCATCACGGCCTGCTCTTCCTGTGGAATATCCGCATGGTTAATCGCTGGTTTACCGGACGCAGCGCGTTGCGCGTTGCGCTCCTGCAGCGACCAGGTCAGAGCGCGTGACATCAGCACATCTGCGCCATTACCAATCCAGGTGATGACCCGATCTTCACCCGCCTGAGGCAGTTCCAGCGCATATAATGCGTTATCTACCGCTGCCGCCAGCCCCGGCGCGCTGTCCACCAGCGTACCGTCGAGGTCAAAGGCTATCCCACGAATTACCTGCATTTTATCCATGACTTACCTTTGCCAATTCACTGCGCATTTCATCAATGACTTTTTTGTAATCCGGCTGATCAAAAATCGCCGAGCCCGCCACAAACATATCTGCACCTGCGGCAGCTATTTCAGCGATGTTGCTGACCTTCACACCGCCATCCACTTCCAGGCGAATATCCAAACCGGATTCATCAATCCGACGGCGCACTTCGCGCAGTTTATCAAGCGTATGTGGAATGAAGGATTGACCGCCGAAGCCAGGGTTCACTGACATCAGCAAAATGACATCCAGCTTATCCATGACATAGTCCAGATAACTCAGCGGCGTGGCAGGGTTAAAGACCAGACCGGCTTTACAGCCGTTCTCTTTGATCAATTGCAGCGTACGATCAACATGCTCAGAAGCTTCCGGATGGAACGTAATAATGCTTGCCCCGGCGGCGGCGAAATCCGGCACCAGACGATCAACCGGTTTCACCATCAGATGCACGTCAATCGGCGCCGTAATACCGTACTTACGCAGCGATTTCAGTACCATCGGTCCAATGGTCAGGTTCGGTACATAGTGGTTGTCCATTACATCGAAGTGAACCACATCTGCACCGGCAGCCAGCGCACTGGCAGTGTCTTCACCCAAACGGGCAAAATCAGCCGACAGAATCGAGGGGGCGATCAAATACTGTGTCATCCGCATCTCCTTGAGAAGAATCTACATTCATTTTACAGGGTGTAGACAAACGCATTTCTGACGGCGAAGCCGCTCTGGCTCAGACAGTTGCCGGGCGATAGAGCGCCAGCAGTTCATCCACCTTTTTACGTGTCCCACCGTTGCTGCTGATACTGCGTCGTACTTTCACAACGTGCAGTTTCGCCTGGCTATACCACTCACGCGTCAGCGCGGTGTCGTGGTTGGAAATCAGTACCGGGATCCGGTTATTTACAAGGCTCTCGGCAATGGCCGCCAGATGGGCCTGTTGCTCCAGGGTAAAGCTATTCGTATGGTACGCCGTAAAGTTCGCCGTGGCTGAGAGCGGAGCATAAGGCGGATCGCAATAGACCACCGAATTCGCATCCGCACGCGCCATGCTCTCGGCATAGGATTCGCAATAGAAGAAGGCATTTTGCGCCTTTTCCGCGAAATGGTACAACTCAGCTTCCGGGAAGTACGGTTTTTTGTAGCGGCCAAAGGGTACGTTAAATTCGCCGCGCAGATTGTAACGACACAGGCCGTTATAGCCGTGGCGGTTAAGGTACAAGAATAACAGCGCGCGCCGGAAAAGATCCTGGCTCTGGTTAAACTCAGTGCGCAACTGATAATAAGTTTCCGACTGGTTCGTCGCAGGCGTAAAGAGCTCCCGCGCGCCCTGAACATATTCATCCGCGCGTTCTTTGACGATGTTATAAAGGCCAATCAGATCGCTGTTGATATCCGCAAGAATGTAACGGGAAAATGAAGTATTGAGAAATACCGAGCCAGCACCAACGAAGGGTTCGATCAGGCATTCGCCTTTTGGCAAATGTCGTTCAATATCGGCAAGCAGAGGGTACTTTCCCCCTGCCCATTTCAGAAAAGCGCGATTTTTTTTCATGCTGGATGATTGATTACACTCTCTCCGGCTGTGGAGACAGCTCCGACAGCATCCTGCGCTTTATACACGTTATCATTCAGGCAAGGCCTGGGTGTGGCCTGCCTGAATGATGTTGTGACGTGAAATTATTTCAGGTCGGCCTGTACCTGATGAATAGGCTTGGCCCACGGGTTCTTAGCCTGAACATCTGATGGCAGTGCAGCAACAGCGCGTTTTGCATCATCCTTAGAGGCATACACACCGCTGACCAATACATACCACGGCTGACCATTACGTGTTGTCTGATAAACCACAAAGTTTTTCAGATTTTCTTTTTTGGCCCAGGCATTCAGGTTGTTGTAATTAGAAGAACTGCTCAACTGCAGCGTGTAATGGTCGGCTGGCGCAGATTTCAGTGAGCCCACGTTACCCGTCGCCACGCTCGCGCTGGCTGCAGGTGCAGCAGCAGTAGCTGCCGGTGCCGCAGGTGCAGTCGTGCTGGTTGTCGCTTTCGGCGTCGTCGCGGCCACGGTCGGCGCTTTGACCGGCTCAGAGGTCACAACTTTCGGTTGCGCTGCCGGAGCCTGAACAACTGCTTTCGGCTCTGCCTTCACCACCGGCGGTTTAACCTGCTGCTGTGGTTTCGGTTCGACAACCGCTTGTTTGTGTTCCGGGCGAGTCGTTGCCGTATGGTTTTCTGCGGTTGCTGCGGTATGAGTCGCATTCCCGCCGCCGTTACGTACTGGCGCAACGGTTGCAGGTTCCGTCGGCAGCGTGCTGTTTGCCACCGCGTTGTTGATCTGCGCCTGGTTTTGCGGCGAAGTGAGCGCGTTGTTCAAATCACCCTGCACTTCAAGACGCTGCTGGGCACCCGTGGTTGCAGGTGCCTGGCTTTGAGAAGGCGTAGAGGAGATGGGCGGCAGGGAAATATCCTGCGCTCCATTGCCATTGCCCGTCGTCGGCTGTGCAGCACCCGCAGTTTGTTCTGCAGAGGTGGTGCCCGGCGCGGGCTGAGTAGCGTTAGCCTGATCGGCAGTACCACCGTTCCCCGAAAGGTCGATGTTTTTACTGCCAGATGAACTCTGTTGGGCCGTACTGTTGCTGGAAGGGGCTTTCAATGCGGAACCGATGCCGACAATCAGCAGCAGCAGCACCAGAACACCGACCCCCATCATCACGTACTGACGTGATGCAGGTTTTGCGGCGGCGGCTTTTTTACGCTTACGTGGGCGACGCTCTGCGCGCTCCTCGTCCAGTGAGTTTTCTTCCGCTTCATAATCTTCTTCTGCGTATTCTTCGCGATCATCGCGCGTCTTACGTGTTCTCGAAGGGCGACGCTCGTCAGCATCAAGTTCAACATCATCAAAATTGATCTGCGGCTCATCAACACGTTCAGAAGATTGACGAGAACGACCAGTACGACGATCGCTGGGATCGGGTTTCAGCTCGTCTTCTGGTTTGAATTCATCCATTTAACACCCCACTCAAAGGCTCATGCTAACAACAATTGCATTCGCCCGAAGTTAAACGCCACGCACGCGCAGCAAGACCTTTCTAATAAATTACGCCTGCTGACAATCAGCAATAGCGCCAAGTACAACGTCTTGTGACACTCCGCCACGAACTTCGCTTTTCCCTATTGCCAGCGGGAGCACCAAACGTAGCTCGCCGGCCAGAACTTTTTTGTCACGCAGCATGTGCGGGATATATGCCTGTGCGGTCATTTCCTTCGGTCCATGAACCGGCAGACCTGCGCGCTCAAGCAGGGTAATAATGCGTTGGGTATCATCTTTACTGAACTGCCCAAGGCGCTCGGAGGCACGTGCTGCCATCACCATTCCAGCAGCGACTGCTTCACCATGCAACCAGTTGCCGTAACCCATCTCGGCTTCAATGGCATGCCCAAAGGTATGCCCCAAATTCAGTAAAGCACGTAAGCCTGTTTCCCGCTCGTCAGCCGCCACAACTTCGGCTTTCAGCTCACAACAACGGCGAATACAGTACGCCATTGCCGGGCCATCCAGACGCAACAGCGCGTCCAGATTTTGCTCAAGCCAGTCAAAAAAAGCGCCATCAAGGATGATGCCGTATTTGATAACTTCGGCGAGACCAGAGGAAAGTTCACGCGCAGGCAGCGTTTTCAGGCAGTCGAGATCCACCACCACCGAGGCTGGCTGATAGAACGCGCCAATCATGTTTTTGCCCAGTGGATGGTTTACCGCCGTTTTGCCGCCAACAGAAGAGTCGACCTGCGAAAGCAACGTTGTGGGGACCTGAATGAAACGCACGCCACGCTGATAGCTGGCTGCGGCAAAACCGGTCAGATCGCCCACTACACCGCCACCCAACGCGACAAGTGTTGTGTCACGACCGTGAGGTTTTTGCAAAAGCGCAGTGAAAACCGAGTCCAGCACCGTCAGGCTTTTATACTGCTCACCATCGGGTAAAACCACGCTATCGACTTTGATACCGGCCTTTTCAAGGACATGGCGAATCTTGTCGAGATAGAGTGGAGCCAGCGTTTCATTAGTGACCAGCATGACCTGGTCACCGGATTTCAGGGGCGAGAAGGAAGCTGGATCGTCGAACAAACCAGCCGCGATGGTGATAGGGTAACTACGATCCCCGAGAGTGACTGTGATCCTCTCCATGACGCGACATCCACCTTATTTGCTTAAACCCGCAGGCCTGTGTATTACGCCAGAATTAGTTGCTTTCCAGCATGTGAATAATCTGGTTTGCGACGACTTTCGCGCTCTGATCGTCTGTGCGAATGGTAACGTCGGCAATCTCTTCATACAGCGGATTGCGTTCATCAGCCAGCGCTTCCAGCACTTCACGCGGCGGCGTTTCCACCTGTAAAAGCGGACGTTTTTTGTCACGTTGAGTACGAGCCAGCTGCTTCTCGATAGTGGTTTCCAGATAAACCACTACGCCACGGGCGGAGAGACGATTACGGGTTTCGCGAGACTTCACAGAGCCACCACCGGTTGCCAGTACAATTCCCTGTTTTTCCGTTAGCTCGTTAATGATTTTTTCTTCGCGATCGCGGAAACCTTCTTCACCTTCTACATCGAAGACCCAGCCCACATCAGCTCCGGTTCGCTTCTCAATCTCTTGATCAGAATCGTAAAATTCCATATTGAGTTGTTGAGCTAACTGACGCCCAATAGTGCTTTTGCCGGCACCCATAGGCCCAACCAGAAAGATATTGCGTTTCTCTGCCATTTTTTCGGTACTACTAAGACTATTCGTTGATGATAAATCCGCTCCGTAGACACCGTGCGAAGCCGGACATGAACTGAAACCTCATATGCGATAGTGCGAGAGTCAGACCAAAAATTATCTCAGTACTGAGACTGGTTTGGCAACTGAATAAATTGCCGACCAGACGTTAACACTACTTATGGTAAGACGGAGATAGCTGACGCTCAAATCGGTACTCCTTGTAAGCTAAATCATCTCTCACGTCAAACACCTGTAGCGAGTTAGGCAGAAAAAGCGATACAGAATATGTATCGATCAACGAACTGGCACGAGCCTTGGTGTAATAAAGACCACCAGTTCACGGCGCTCATTATCTTTACCATCATGACGAAACAGTCGGCCAAACCAGGGTATCCCCCCTAAAATTGGTACACTGTCGGAACCGAGCTTATTCTTTTGTGAGAAAATGCCTCCCAGCGCCAGGGTATCACCGCTTTTTATTTCGACCTGGGTTTCAATCTCCTGTTTATCAATCGCCAGTACCTCGCCATCAGCCTGCTGGAGCACCTGACCCGGCATGTTCTGGGTAATACGCAACTTGAGACGCACACGGCTATCAGGCAGCACGGTCGGCGTCACCTCCATACCCAGCACCGCTTCTTTAAATTCCACCGACGTTGCGCCGCTTTCGCCGCTGGAGACCTGGTATGGGATTTCACTGCCTTGTTTAATGCTGGCAGGCTGCATGTGAGAGGCCAGTAATCGTGGACTGGCGATGATCTCCAGTTGCTGTTTTTGTTCCAGTGCGGATAACTCAATATCCAACAACCGCCCGTTAATACTGCCGATATTAAAACCGACCCGGGTGCTGGCACTTTCAACCGACAGATCGCTTGAAAGCGATGACACCTGCCCGCGTTTTCCGGGCTTTGTCGCCTCCCCCAGCCCCCATTTCACGCCGAGTTCACGCAAACTCTTTTCATTTATGGTGACAATATGTGCGGCCAGTTCAACCTGTTCAACGGGCAAATCCATCTGCGCAACCCACTTTTCCAGTACGTTAAGCGAGGCCTTATGATCGCGAAGCAACAGCCGGTTGAGCCGATTGTCTACCGTGATCGTTCCTTTTGGCCCAAGGAGCTTTTCGCCAGCCTTTGCCAACTCACTGGCCTGCGCATAACGCAGCGTCAGGCTACGCTCTTCCAGCGGCAGACTCTGTTTTTGCTTTTCCAGCGCCGCCTCACGCGCATCGTACTGTTGCTGTTGCCAGCTTGCGGAATGCACATACAGGATGTTGCCCTCTCTGCGTAGTGTCAGCCCTGCGCTGGCAATCACCGTGTTCAGCGCCTGCTTCCAGGGAACATCGACAAGATGCAAGGAGAGTGTCCCGCTGACGTCCGGCGAGATCACCAGATTATGTTTTTCCTGCCCGGCAAGTGCCTGTAGGACCTGGGTGACGGGAACATCATCTACCATTAATGTCACGGGGGCGGGTGTTGCCGCGCTCGCCGCCAGGCTACTGAGGCAAAGGGCCACCACTGCTGTTCTTTTCATGCTGAGATCCTTCTCGTTTCCAGCGCCAGTGCGCGGGTTCACAACCTTCCCCTGTCGCGATGCGCATCTCTTCTTTATTAAATTCCACCACGCGCCAGCCTCCCGTAAGCGTTTCCCCCTTCTGCACGCGTCGCCATCTGCCGGCGGGATCGCGCACAATCCCTGTCGCGGCCTGAGCCATGCTTACCACACCCTGGTAATGCCAAAGCGCAAGCTGACTGACCATGCAGCGATCGGGAGGCGGTTTGAAAGGATCACGCATACCCGCCAGCATTAGCACCAGCAAACATGACGCTGCGATGCGTTTAGCCGCCATCATCGCTCTCCACCTGGAGCACAAAACGCAGCGCCTTGTCCTGCGCGGTGATGGAAAAAGCAGGTGCGAGCATTTGCCGTTCGGCAAGCCAGGAAAACGTCCGGGGAATCGATACCCACTGCGCCTCCAGCACCATCTCGCCCCCCCGATGGGCAGGACGCCAGCCAATCAGTTGGGCATCAGGAGTATGAAAATCCAGCGGTGAAAAGGCCTTTGGGATATCTGCTTGAGCATGCGCTATCTCCGGTGGTTTAAGGGCCAGGATCTCTCGCCAGCTTTCCTGCAATGCCGCCTGCTGCACAAGATATTGTTGCTCCCGTGCCGTTTGTTCACGCGTTATGGGCTGAATCTGCCACCACCACACCGCAAGCAGGAGAAGAACCATAAGCAATAATCCGTACCCGGCACGGGTTGCTGGCGAGAGGGCGTACCAGAGTTCAAGGCTGCGCGGCATGCTCATCTTCCTTATTAAGCTGATAGTGAAACTGCCAGCGCCCTTGCGCATCTCGCCCGGTCGAACCGGTTTGGCGAAGACGAAAACCGGCGGTCGTGTCCAGCGCCTGCTCCAGTTCGCTTAATGACTGAAACGTTCTGGCAATCCCCGACACGCTGAGTTGCCCTTGCTGAAAATGCACCTCCGTAAGCCAGGCGCTGTCGGGCATTTTTTCCGCCAGTTCTGCCAGCCGCTGCTGCCATTGGCGGGTCTGGTTGTGCCGCTGCATTCTGGCCTGCTGCTTTAACCACAACTGGTGTTGCGCCTGGAAATGCGGCTGTTTTGCCTTAAGCGCTGACAGCATCTGCGCGTCAGATTGCAGCCACAACGTAGCGATCTGCTTGTCCTGGCCCGCCTTTACCTGACACCCCAGGGTAATCAGCGCCATCAGGCCCACAGCATACGCCAGCAGTTGCCCCCAAAAGCGCCGACATGCCTGTTGTCGCTGTTCTCGCCAGGGCAGCAGGTTGATCATCTGTTCCATTAGCGAACCGCTCCCAGGGCCAGGCCAATCGCTACCGCGAAACGCATGCCATTTGGCGGTAAAGGCGGTTGCCGCTGCACAAGGACGCTCCAGGGGTCAAACTCAGGCGTTGCCGCGGTGCATAGCGCAACGTCGGCAATGTCCAGCCCGAGGCTTGCGCTTAGCGCGTTTACGGTGGGCTGATCTTCGTGCGACCGGCGCCCCCATCCGGTGCGCGTTGCCCACAGCCATTGCGCGTCGCCTTCCCAAATAAGACAACGTGCCGGAGGCGGTAAAAAAGGGACAAGATGCTGTAACGCGCAGGCATCAGGCGTCAGGGAGGTCAAATTCAGGTGCAGAGAGGTTGCCAGTTCCAGCATTTCGGCCACGTCTTTATGCTGCGCCGCCGTCACGCTATAGGCCTGCGCCAGTGAATCTTCGGTATAGTCGAAACGCAAATCTGCCGCTGCCATTTCAAGTTCACGCGCCATGGCGTGAGAAACCCAGCTTGCCAGTTCGTCTTCCCGCAAGGCCATTGCCGGGCGGGGGAGTTTACGCTGCAATGTGCGCGCTGCCGGAAATGCCAGCCGTACTCGGTGGCGCTGCGGTAACGATTTTCGCCACGGTAAGAGCGTGGTCAACAACTGTTGTGGAGCTTTAAGCTGCCCGTTTTCAACTGTGCCCAATGGTAACGGGATGTGCCACCAACGGCGTAGCGCCCACCCTGTTCTGCCTGGGGTTAATGCGACGATGAAAACGCTATCTTGCTGAATATGCAGTCCAATCTGCCAGTGCCCGAATGCCATAAATCGCGACCTCCTTATCGCCAGGAAAGATGACGGCTATATCAATGCATCAGGCTTGCATTTATACTACCGCGCGGTTGTTTATAAACTGCCCAAATGAAACTAAATGGGAATCCTCCGGTGAAGTTCGTAAAGTATTTATTGATCCTTGCAGTGTGTTGCATTCTGCTGGGAGCAGGCTCGATTTATGGGTTGTACAAATTCATTGAGCCGCAGCTACCTGACGTCGCGACGCTGAAAGACGTGCGACTACAAATCCCGATGCAGGTCTATAGCGCCGACGGCGAATTGATTGCGCAGTACGGTGAAAAACGTCGTATTCCGCTGACGCTGAATCAGATTCCGCCAGAAATGGTGAAAGCGTTTGTCGCCACAGAAGACAGCCGCTTCTATGAACACCATGGCGTTGATCCTGTGGGGATTTTCCGTGCGGCCAGCGTAGCGCTTTTCTCTGGTCACGCCTCACAGGGCGCCAGCACCATCACGCAACAGCTCGCACGTAACTTCTTCCTGAGTCCGGAACGCACGCTGATGCGTAAAATCAAGGAAGTGTTCCTGGCTATCCGCATCGAGCAGTTATTGAATAAAGACGAGATCCTCGAGCTTTACCTCAATAAGATTTACCTCGGTTATCGTGCTTATGGTGTGGGTGCGGCGGCACAGGTCTACTTTGGCAAACCCGTCGACCAGCTCACCCTGAGTGAGATGGCGGTCATTGCCGGGTTGCCCAAAGCGCCATCCACCTTTAACCCGCTCTATTCGCTTGATCGCGCAACGGCTCGCCGTAATGTGGTACTGGCCCGTATGCTGAGCGAGGGCTATATCAGCCAGACGCAGTATGACCAGGCGCGCGGCGAAGCCATTGATGCGGATTACCATGCGCCGGAAATTGCCTTCTCGGCGCCGTACCTCTCAGAAATGGTGCGTCAGGAGATGGTGAATCGCTACGGCGATAAAGCATACGAAGACGGTTATCGTGTTTACACCACCATCACCCGTAAAGTGCAGTTGGCGGCGCAGGATGCCGTGCGCAATAACGTGATGGACTACGATATGCGCCACGGTTATCGCGGCCCGTCGAATGTGCTGTGGAAACCGGGCGAAAGCGCGTGGGACAGTAAAAAAATCACCGACACCCTAAAAGCGTTGCCGACCTACGGGCCGCTGGAGCCTGCTGTCGTGACGGCCGCCAATGCGCAAGAAGCCACCGCGATGCTGGGCGACGGGACCTCCGTATCACTGCATATGGACGGAATGCGCTGGGCACGCCCTTATCGTTCCGACACCGCACAGGGCCCAACCCCACGCAAAGTGACCGATGTGGTGCTGGCAGGTCAGCAGATTTGGGTGCGCATGGTAAATGAAGGCTGGTGGCTGGCCCAGGTGCCGGATGTTAACTCTGCCCTGGTCTCCATCAACCCGCACGATGGCGCCGTGCTGGCGCTGGTTGGCGGCTTTGATTTCAATCAGAGCAAATTTAACCGCGCCACCCAGGCGCTGCGTCAGGTTGGCTCTAACATCAAACCATTCCTTTATACCGCGGCGATGGACAAAGGCCTGACGCTGGCCAGTATTCTGAACGATGTGCCTATCTCCCGTTGGGATGCAGGGGCGGGTTCCGACTGGCGTCCGAAAAACTCGCCAGATGAGTATGCCGGGCCAATTCGCCTGCGTCAGGGGCTGGGGCAGTCGAAGAACGTGGTGATGGTACGCGCTATGCGTGCAATGGGGGTCGATTACGCCGCCGAGTATTTACAGCGATTCGGTTTCCCGGCACAAAACATCGTGCACACGGAGTCGCTGGCGCTGGGCTCCGCGTCGTTCACGCCCATGCAGGTAGCACGCGGCTATTCAGTCATGGCGAACGGCGGTTTCCTCATCGATCCGTACTTCATTACCAAAATTGAAAACGATCAGGGTAATGTTCTGTTCGAAGCCCGGCCAAAGGTCGCCTGCGCGGAGTGTAATATCCCGGTAATTTATGGGGATACACCGAAGTCAGACGTGCTGGAAAACAAAGATATGGAAAACGTCGCTATCTCTCAGGAGCAGCAGAATCCTTCCATACCGATGCCGCAACTGGAGCAAGCCAATCAGGATCTGGTGGTGAAGAGCGGTGGTCAGGAGTATGCACCGCACGTGATCAGTACGCCGCTATCGTTTTTAATCAAGAGCGCGCTTAACAGTAACATCTTCGGTGAACCAGGCTGGCAAGGCACAGGCTGGCGCGCAGGTCGCGATCTCAAACGTAATGATATCGGTGGGAAAACCGGGACCACCAACAGCTCGAAAGATGCCTGGTTCTCCGGTTATGGTCCGGGCGTTGTGACGTCGGTCTGGATCGGTTTTGATGATCACCGTCGCGATCTGGGACGCACCTCCGCGTCGGGCGCTATCAAAGATCAGATCTCGGGTTACGAAGGCGGCGCGAAGAGTGCGCAGCCAGCATGGGATGCTTACATGCAGGTTGTTCTCAATGGCGTACCGGAGCAACCGCTCACGCCACCGCCAGGTATAGTGACGGTAAATATCGACCGGAGTACAGGGCAACTGGCAAGTGGAGGCAGCAGCCGTCAGGAGTATTTTATTGACGGGACGCAGCCGACACAGCAGGCCGTGCACGAAGTGGGAACCACCATTATTGATAATGGCGAGACGCACGAATTGTTCTGATAAAAGCCTGCCAGGGCTCCCCGGATGGAACGCAAAAATGTTTTATCCGGGCGGGCCGCAGTTCTGACAGACATAAAAAAAGCGCTTACGCGCTTTTTTTATAACCTGCCCTGCCCTTTAAGCCACTCTCTTAATAAGAACAGCGCGCTTACATTGCGGGCCTCATTGAAATCAGGCTCTTCCAGCAAGTCCATTAAATGGGCCAGTGGCCAACGCACCTGCGGTAACGGCTCAGGCTCATCACCGGGCAGCGACTCCGGGTATAAATCCTCAGCGACCATGATATTCATTTTGCTGGAGAAATAAGACGGAGCCATGCTAAGTTTTTTCAGGAACGTTAATTCCTTCGCGCCAAAACCCACCTCTTCTTTAAGCTCGCGGTTGGCCGCCTCATACATATTTTCACCGGGATCGATCAATCCCTTGGAAAACCCCAGCTCATAAGATTCGGTACCCACAGCATATTCGCGAATGAGAATGATATGATCGTCTACAATAGGCACAATCATCACCGCTTCGCGTGACGAGGGACGCATACGTTCATAGACACGACGTACGCCGTTGCTGAATTCCAGGTCCACACTTTCGACGTTAAAAAGTCGTGAAGACGCGACGGTTTCAACGTTAAGAATGGTGGGTTTTTGCAATGATTCGCTCATTATTATCGGTCTTTCCAGAGATTACTGGCATTATTGTGCGACATGCGACACTGTTTCGGCAATGTTCTTCGCGCCTCATTTACATTCCTGTAACTTAGCAGAAGCTATTTCCCAAATAAACCTAAAAGTCAAGAGGTTGAAATAAAACTAAGAATTTGCTGATATTCGCTCTATTGCGGCTTTGCTACTATTTTGCATGTTGTCAGGCGCTCACCTATTAGACTAACGATTTGCCCGATAACGCTCCAGCCATATTCATTGAATTTACGGGAAAGGGTGCAACTGACTACACCTGCTAGTAAAAGTAAGATGGGGAAAGCATGAGCACCATTTTGATTTATTTCGCTGCTATGCTGGCCTGCGTATGCCTTGTTGGGTGGTTTTACAGAGCGCGATCGCAAAGACGATACCGCCTGCCACATCTGCAAGCTTTCGCTGGCGCGACAACCCGCAAATTAACTCCTGATGAGCGCAGCGCTGTTGAAAGCTATCTGGAATCGCTCTCCCGTACCCGTCAGGTACCGGGCCCGACCGGTGCGACGGCTGCCCCGATCTCCCTCACCCTCAACGCGCAAAGTAATACCGTCATCAGCGTCACCCGTGCGATCACCCGCTACGGGATTACGACCGATGCCCCGAACAAATGGCGCTACTATCTCGATTCTGTCGAAGTCCATCTGCCGCCGTTCTGGGAGCAGTATATCAATGACGAAAACAGCGTTGAGCTTATCCGTACCGACACTCTGCCGCTGGTCATTTCGCTAAATGGCCACGCCCTGAATGAATTCCGTCCGGAAGAACACAGCCTGGTGCCAGAACAGATTCCCTCGTCGCACTCAGCTATCCGCGGCGAAGAGACGGAGCAAATTGAGCTACTTAATATTCGCCATGAAACGGTGGAAGAGTATGCGCTGAGCCGCCCGGACGGTATGCGCGAAGCCTTACTGATTTCAACATCGTTTTTACTGTTCTTTTTCTGCCTGGTCACCCCGGACGTGTTTGTCCCGTGGCTTGCCGGTGGCGGAATTATGCTGCTTGCGGCCGGGCTCTGGGGCATCTTTGCACCGCCCGCGCAAACTGCGCTGCGCGAAATCCACTGCCTGCGCGGCACGCCCAAACGGTGGGGGCTTTTTGGTGAGAACAATCAGGAACAGATCAACAATATCTCGTTAGGCATTATTGATCTTATCTACCCAAAACACTGGCAACCTTTTATCGCCCAGGACCTGGGGCAACAAAGCGATATTGATATCTATCTCGATCGTCACGTGGTTCGACAGGGGCGCTTTTTATCGCTGCATGATGAGGTCAAGAACTTCCCCCTCCAGCATTGGGTGCGCAGCGCCGTGATTTCAGCCGGAGCGCTGCTGGTTCTGATTATGCTGCTGATGTGGGTTCCGCTGGATATGCCCATCAAGTTTACCCTTTCATGGATTAAAGGGGCGCAGACCATCGAAGCCACGAAAGTTAGTCAACTTGAAGAAGCAGGGCTGCGTATTGGTGACTCGCTAAAGATTCACGGCACCGGCATGTGTAGCATCCATTCGTCAAGCAACTGGAGTGCTCGCCAAAGTTCGCCTTTTGCGCCGTTCGACTGTTCACAAATTATCTGGAACGACGCGCCGCCGCTGCCCTTGCCGGAATCAGAAACCGTCACCAAAGCGACGGCACTGGTGGAAGCCGTCAACCGCCAGTTGCATCCGAAACAGGATGACGGCTCTCGCGTGAGCCCGGCGCTGCGTACGGCAATCCAAAAATCAGGCATGGTCTTACTGGATGATTTTTCTGAGATTGTGCTGAAAACGCAGGATCTCTGTTCAGCAGAGGATGATTGCCTGCGGCTTAAAAACGCGCTGGTTAATCTGGGGAACAGTAAAGACTGGGATACGCTGACGTCACGCGCCAGTGCGGGAAAACTCACCGGCGTGAATGTGTTGCTGCGCCCGGTCAGCGCAGAATCGCTGGATAACCTGGTCACCACCTCCACCGCGCCCTTTATTTTGCGCGAAACAACCCGCGCGGCACAGGCGCTTAACAGCCCGGCACCAGGCGGCTTCCTGATTGTGAGTGAAGAAGGAAGCGAGCTGGTAGATCAGCCCTACCCTGGTGTCGCGTTGTATGACTATCCGGCCGCCGAACAGTGGGCAGAGTTCCAACGCCTGGCGGGAATGCTGATGCAAACCCCTTTTACCGCCGAGGGCATCATCACCAATATTTCGACTGACGCCAACGGCACTCGTCATATCAGCCTGCACCGTATGCCAAATAGCACAACCGGGCTCTGGCGCTACGTCAGCACCGCGCTGCTGCTTCTGGCAATGATCGTCTGCTGCGTTTATAACGGCGTCCAGGCGCTGCGCCGCTACCATCGAAACCGCACGCGTCTGGCTGAAATTCAGCAATACTACGAAAACTGCCTGAACCCCGGGCTTATCCCCGCACCCGATAGCCTGACCTGATAAATGTCATGCGCGCCGGGTATGTTAACCTGTCGCGCATCGTTATTTCTGGCTGGAGTTTCTTATGCATTTTGATATCGACTGGCAGAACGTGGATACCGTTCTGCTGGACATGGACGGTACGCTGCTCGATCTCGCCTTTGATAATTATTTCTGGCAAAAACTGGTGCCGGAGACGTTTGGCGCAAAGCAGGGCATTTCACCCGCAGAGGCTCAGGCCATTCTTCGTCAGGAATATCATGCCGTTCAGCATACGCTAAACTGGTATTGTCTGGATTACTGGAGCGAACGCTTAGGGCTGGATATCTGCGCTATGACAACACAGCAGGGGCCGCGCGCCGTACTGCGTGAAGATACAGTCCCTTTTCTTGATGCGCTGCAAAAAAGTGGTAAGCGGCGCATTCTGTTGACCAATGCGCATCCGCATAATCTCGCGGTGAAACTTGAGCACACCGGTCTGGCATCACACCTTGATTTATTACTTTCCACCCACACATTTGGTTATCCGAAAGAGGATCAGCGTTTGTGGCAAGCCGTGGCGCAAGAGACCGGCTTAAACGCCGAAAGAACGCTGTTCATTGATGACAGTGAACCCATTCTGGATGCCGCCGCAAAATTTGGCATTCGTTACTGCCTGGGCGTAACCAACCCGGATTCAGGTCTGGCGGAGAAAAGCTATTTACGTCATCCTGGCATGAACGATTATCGCCACCTGATTCCCTCGCTGAGCGTGAAGGAGGGGTAATGAAAGAACAGTCAGCACCTGATGTTCGCCTCGATAAATGGCTGTGGGCCGCGCGTTTCTATAAAACACGCGCCTTAGCCCGCGAGATGATCGAAGGCGGCAAAGTGCATTACAACGGTCAGCGCAGCAAGCCGAGTAAAATCGTCGAACTGAATGCCACGCTGACGCTCAGGCAGGGCAATGACGAACGTACGGTGATTATTAAAGCTATTACCGAACAACGCCGCCCCGCCGCAGAAGCCGTCGAAATGTATGAAGAGACTGCGGAAAGCGTAGCGAAGCGCGAAAAAATGGCGCTGGCACGGAAGATGAATGCGCTTACAATGCCGCACCCCGATCGCCGTCCGGATAAAAAAGAACGCCGCGACCTGATGAAATTTAAATACGGTGACAGCGAGTAACGCGCACCCGCAAGAGAGAAAACTATGGCTCAACATGACCAATTACACCGTTACCTGTTCGAGAACTATGCCGTACGCGGTGAACTGGTAACCGTCTCCGAAACCTGGAAGCAGATCCTGGAAAACCATAGCTATCCGCAGCCAGTGAAAAACATTCTCGGCGAGTTGCTGGTCGCGACCAGCCTGCTGACTGCCACCCTGAAATTTGCGGGCGATATTACCGTTCAGCTACAGGGTGATGGCCCAATGAGCCTGGCCGTCATCAACGGTAACAACCGTCAACAGATGCGTGGTGTCGCGCGCGTACAGGGCGACATTGCTGACGATGCCGATCTGAAAACGCTGGTTGGCAATGGCTATCTGGTCATTACCATTACGCCAGAAGAAGGTGAACGTTATCAGGGCGTCGTCGGTCTGGAAGGCGATACGCTGGCAGCGTGTCTGGAAGATTATTTCCTGCGTTCCGAACAACTGCCGACCCGCTTGTTCATCCGTACAGGCGATGTGGAGGGTGCACCGGCTGCAGGCGGTATGCTACTGCAGGTTTTACCCGCACAGGATACCCAGGCGGTGGATTTTGAACACCTGGCAACGCTGACTGAAACGATCAAAGCAGAAGAGCTGCTTACGCTTCCGGCGCAGGATGTTCTGTGGCGTTTGTACCACGAAGAAGAAGTCACCCTGTACGACCCGCAGGATGTGGAATTCAAATGCACCTGCTCTCGTGAGCGCTGTGCTGGCGCATTAAAAACCCTGCCAGATGAAGAAGTTGACAGCATTATTGCCGAAGAGGGCGAGATCGACATGCATTGCGATTACTGCGGTAATCACTATCTGTTTAACGCCATGGATATCGCTGAAATCCGTAACAACGCCTCGCCTGCCGATCCGCAGGTCCACTAAGACCTTCCTTAATCGTCAGCAAAAGCGCCACCTGAACGGTGGCGCTTTTGCATAGCACGTCACGTTTCCGTTAAAATGTTTTCTGAAAGTCTTACGTAATTTACTTTCATGAAAGCGATTACAGTCACAAAGCTGCCGTTAAAAATATCGCTTTACGTCGCTTTAGTGACATTTTCTCGATTATTCTGGCTATTATTGCCAGAAACTGTGTCGCCACGTGACCCATGTCACAGCGTTTTCCGCGTTCCAGGGCTTGTCGAGATACGTAAATCTATGAGCCCCGTCGCGGTCAGGGAATGAGCAACAACCCTACAATTTCAGGCAGTACATATTGGCTAAGGAGTAGTGACATGCGCGTTAACGTTTTAACCCCGCAAGATCTCAAGGCTTATGGTATCAACGATGTTCAGGATATCGTCTATAACCCCGACTACGATACGCTGTATCAGGAAGAGCTCCGTCCAGACCTGGAAGGATACGAGCGCGGAGTATTGACGAATTCTGGTGCTGTCGCCGTCGACACCGGTATTTTCACCGGCCGTTCGCCGAAAGATAAGTATATTGTCCGTGATGACACCACCCGAGACACCGTCTGGTGGTCTGATAAAGGCAAAGGCAAGAACGACAACAAACCGCTCTCGCCCGAAGTCTGGCAACACTTGAAAGGGCTGGTGACGCAACAACTCTCCGGTAAACGTCTGTTTATTATCGACGCCTTTTGTGGCGCCAACGCGGATACCCGTCTCTCCGTTCGTTTCATCACAGAAGTCGCCTGGCAGGCGCACTTTGTGAAGAACATGTTTATCCGTCCGACAAACGAAGAACTCGCTGAGTTTAAACCTGATTTTATTGTCATGAACGGGGCGAAATGCACAAACCCGTTATGGAAAGAACAGGGATTGAATTCAGAAAACTTCGTTGCGTTCAACCTGACCGAACGCATTCAGTTGATTGGTGGTACCTGGTACGGCGGCGAAATGAAAAAAGGGATGTTCTCGATGATGAACTACCTGCTGCCGCTGAAAGGCATCGCATCGATGCACTGCTCGGCAAACGTCGGCGAGAAAGGCGATGTCGCCGTTTTCTTTGGCCTGTCAGGCACCGGGAAAACCACCCTTTCTACCGATCCAAAACGCCGCCTGATTGGCGATGACGAGCATGGCTGGGACGACGACGGCGTCTTCAACTTCGAAGGGGGTTGCTACGCAAAAACCATCCGACTGTCAGAGGAAGCGGAACCGGATATTTTCCACGCCATCCGTCGGGATGCTCTGCTGGAAAACGTGAGCGTACGCGCCGACGGCAGCATCGATTATGACGATGCCTCGAAAACAGAAAATACCCGAGTGTCGTACCCGATCTACCACATCGACAACATCGTTAAGCCCGTTTCAAAAGCCGGGCATGCAACAAAAGTTATCTTCCTGACCGCAGACGCATTCGGCGTGCTGCCGCCTGTTTCCCGCCTTACCGCAAGCCAGACGCAGTATCACTTCTTGTCAGGCTTTACGGCTAAACTGGCGGGCACGGAACGTGGCGTAACGGAGCCTACGCCCACCTTCTCCGCCTGCTTTGGCGCAGCATTCCTGTCGCTGCACCCTACGCAGTACGCAGAGGTGCTGGTGAAACGTATGCAGGCCGTCGGTGCGCAGGCATACCTGGTGAACACTGGCTGGAACGGGACCGGCAAACGCATCTCCATTAAAGATACGCGCGCGATTATCGATGCGATTCTGAATGGTGAACTGGATAACGCCGAGACCTTCACCCTGCCGATGTTTAACCTGGCTATCCCCACAACATTGCCCGGCGTGGAGACAAAAATCCTCGACCCACGTAATACTTACGCATCGCCGGAGCAGTGGCAGGAGAAAGCAACGCAACTGGCTAAACTGTTCGTCAGTAACTTTGAGAAGTATACGGATACCCCTGCGGGTGCCGCACTGGTGAGCGCCGGACCGAAGCTGTAACTTTCCAACGCAAGCCAAACAAAACCCGCCTTCAATTCACTGAAGGCGGGTTTTCTGTTAGTTCTCTTTGCCCGGCGTGTTCAGGCGAGTAATGGGAATCGGCAGCCAGGCACGGATCGACAAGCCTCCCCGCTCACTGGTACCAAGCTCAAGCAAACCGTTGTGGTTATCGACAATACGCTGAACAATCGCCAGCCCAAGACCCGTACCGCTGGTGCTACGCGCACTGTCGCCACGGACAAACGGCTGGAACAGATGTTTGCGCTGCTCCGGCTTGATGCCAGGGCCGTCATCCTCCACCTGGAACCAGGCGCGATTAAGCTCCGTACCGCTACTGACCTTGATCCAGCCATTACCGTAACGGGCAGCGTTCACCACCATATTGGCAACGGCACGCTTAATCGAAAGCGGGTGCATACGAACCAGAATTTCGCTGTCATTAAGCGCCGTATCAATTTCACGCTCATAGCCACTCTCGGCCGCTACCACTTCGCCCAGGACCGCGTTTAATTCGGCAATTTCCATCGGCATCTCCTGCCCGGTTCGCAGGTAGTCGATAAACTGCTCGATGATGGCGTTGCACTCTTCGATATCTTTATTGATCGATTCCGCAAGGTAGCCATCTTCTTCGGCCATCATCTCTGTGGCCAGACGAATACGCGTCAACGGCGTACGCAAATCGTGGCTCACCCCGGCCATCAGCAGGGTACGGTCATCCGCCAGTTGCTTGACCCCTGACGCCATCTGGTTAAACGCGCGCGTCACAGAACGCACTTCGGAGGCACCGTATTCACGCAGCGGCGGCGGAATATGTCCTTTGCCCACTTTTAGCGCGGCATGTTCCAGGTCGACCAGCGGTCGGTTCTGTATTCGGATAAACAGCCATGCGCCCCCTATCGCCAAAAGCATAATAGCCAGCGTGTAGCGGAACAGCGGGGAGAAATCGCCCTGATGAATTTCCGTCAACGGCACGCGTACCCAAATATTGGGCGACAGCCACGTTTTCAACCAGACAACCGGCGAACTCTTGTTAACCTCAACGCGCACTTCCGTTGGGCCACCCAGTTGCTGCGCCATCTGCTGGCTTAAAAATTCATAGTGCTGTGCCCAACGCAGGCCTGCGTCTTCTGCGGCTTCATTGGAATAGAGTGAGATACCGAGTTCGCGATAAATTTCACGGCGAAACGCCGGAGGAACCACCAGTTGTGTACCGTCCTCCAGTTGCAGTTTATCGGTCATCAACATACGAACTTCGTAGGCGAGAACCTTATTAAACTGCTGGAGGCTGGGCAAAATCGCGAAATTCAGCACCACGAGGTAGGTCGTCACAAGGCTGACAAACAGCAATGTGACGATCAACAACAGCGTGCGGGCAAAAGAACTGCGCGGTGAGAAGCGCATTCGCCTCATGCTTTAGAACCGTCCGGCACAAAGACGTAGCCCAGACCCCAAACGGTCTGAATGTAACGTGGGTGAGCCGGATCCTCTTCCACCATGCGACGCAGGCGGGAGATTTGCACGTCGATAGAACGCTCCATCGCGGAGTATTCACGACCACGCGCCAGGTTCATCAGCTTATCGCGCGACAGCGGCTCACGCGGATGGCTCACCAGCGCTTTCAGCACGGCGAACTCACCGCTGGTCAGCGGCATCGGCTCATCTTCGCGGAACATCTCGCGGGTACCGAGGTTCAGCTTGAACTTACCAAATGCGATAACCGCTTCTTCCTGCGAAGGCGCACCAGGCAGTTCATTTGCCTGACGACGCAGTACCGCACGGATACGCGCCAGCAGTTCACGCGGGTTAAACGGTTTTGGAATGTAGTCATCAGCACCGATTTCGAGGCCAACGATACGGTCAACTTCTTCCCCTTTCGCCGTCACCATAATGATCGGCATCGGGTTACTCTGGCTACGCAGGCGGCGACAGATGGACAGGCCATCTTCACCCGGCAGCATTAAGTCGAGAACCATCAAGTGGAATGATTCGCGGGTCAACAGGCGGTCCATTTGCTCCGCGTTAGCGACGCTACGAACCTGGAAGCCCTGCTCGGTAAGATAACGCTCAAGAAGCGCGCGCAGGCGCATATCGTCATCCACTACCAGAATCTTATAATTCTCTTGCATTGTTTTTACTCCCAAAGGTTCCGACAATTATGAATACGTATTCTAAAAAAGTGCGCGTCGAGGACCAGCTAAATCTGGTATAAATTCTAGTCGAAATTGTTACAAAGCATATTTAACAGTAGCTTATATGCACATTGCATCACAGAAATGATGATTAATCCGCACCTTAAGGGGCGGTGATTTGTAAAGAAATCAGAGAAAAAAGAAGGCCACGAAATGAAAACGCCCCTGATCACCCGAGAAGGCTACGACAAGCTGAAACAGGAACTGGATTTTCTCTGGCGTCAGGAGCGCCCGGAAGTCACCAAGAAAGTCACCTGGGCGGCGAGCCTCGGCGATCGCAGTGAAAATGCCGACTACCAGTACAATAAAAAGCGCCTGCGTGAAATAGACCGCCGCGTTCGCTATCTGACAAAGTGCCTGGAAAACCTGAAAATTGTCGATTACTCACCGCAACAGGAAGGCAAAGTCTTCTTCGGCGCGTGGGTGGAAATCGAAAATGACGATGGCAACACATTACGTTTTCGCATTGTCGGTTACGACGAAATTTTTGGTCGCAAAGACTACATCTCTATCGACTCGCCAATGGCGCGCGCGCTGCTGAAAAAAGAGGTCGGCGATGTCGCAGTGGTGCAAACGCCCGCCGGGGAAGCCACCTGGTACGTTAATGAAATCGAGTATGTAAAGTAACGCACCAGGAACTATCCGTTAGCCCCCGGCGCGACTGGCATTTTTCTGTCTCAGTCCGTATAACTATCCCCTGATTTTGTTCAGAAGATGATATTGAAATGATGAATGATTCGCTCTGCCGCATTATTGCGGGTGAACTTCAGGCCAGATCCGAACAGGTAGAAGCTGCCGTTCGCCTGCTTGATGAAGGGAACACCGTGCCGTTTATCGCGCGTTATCGTAAAGAAGTCACCGGCGGTCTGGATGACACGCAGCTGCGTAATCTGGAAACCCGCCTGGGATATTTGCGCGAACTCGAAGAACGCCGCCAGGCCATCCTGAAGTCGATTGGCGAGCAGGGTAAGCTCACCGATGAATTGAGCAAAGCCATCAACGGTACGCTCAGTAAAACCGAACTCGAAGATTTATATTTACCATACAAACCCAAGCGCCGCACCCGTGGGCAAATCGCCATTGAAGCAGGCCTTGAGCCGCTGGCGGATTTGCTGTGGAACGAGCCTTCACACGACCCGGAAAACGAAGCCGCAAAATACATTGATGCCGACAAAGGCGTTGCCGACACCAAAGCAGCGCTGGATGGCGCTCGCTACATCCTGATGGAGCGCTTTGCCGAAGATGCGCAGTTGCTGGCGAAAGTGCGTGATTACCTGTGGAAAAACGCCCATCTAGTCGCCACCGTAGTGAGCGGTAAAGAAGAGGAAGGCGCAAAATTCCGCGATTATTTCGATCACCATGAGCCGATTTCCACCGTGCCGTCACATCGCGCGCTGGCCATGTTCCGCGGCCGCAACGAAGGGGTATTGCAGCTCTCACTGAATGCCGATCCGCAGTTTGATGAGCCGCCAAAAGAGAGCCATTGCGAGCAAATTATTCAGGATCACCTCGGCCTGCGGCTGAATAATGCGCCGGCAGACAGTTGGCGCAAAGGTGTTGTCAGTTGGACATGGCGTATTAAGGTGCTGATGCACCTGGAAACCGAACTGATGGGTACCGTGCGTGAACGTGCGGAAGATGAAGCGATCAACGTCTTCGCCCGTAACCTGCATGACCTGCTGATGGCCGCACCCGCTGGCCTGCGCGCAACGATGGGTCTCGATCCGGGTCTGCGTACCGGTGTGAAAGTCGCCGTTGTCGACGGCACGGGTAAGCTGGTCGCCACTGACACCATTTACCCACACACCGGCCAGGCAGCAAAAGCTGCCGTGGTGGTCGCCGCGCTGTGCGAAAAACACAACGTTGAACTGGTCGCTATCGGCAACGGAACGGCATCGCGTGAAACCGAACGTTTCTTCCTGGACGTGCAGAAACAGTTCCCGAAAGTCACCGCACAGAAAGTGATCGTCAGCGAGGCCGGGGCGTCGGTCTATTCCGCCTCTGAGCTGGCGGCACAGGAGTTCCCGGATCTGGACGTTTCGCTGCGCGGCGCGGTTTCTATCGCCCGTCGTCTGCAGGACCCGCTGGCCGAACTGGTGAAAATCGATCCGAAATCTATCGGGGTTGGTCAGTATCAGCATGACGTCAGCCAGACCCAGCTTGCCCGTAAACTGGATGCGGTGGTGGAAGACTGCGTAAACGCCGTCGGCGTGGACCTGAACACCGCGTCTGTTCCCCTGCTGACTCGCGTTGCCGGTTTAACCCGCATGATGGCGCAGAATATTGTCGCCTGGCGTGATGAGAATGGTCAGTTCCAGAATCGCCAGCAACTATTAAAAGTCAGCCGACTGGGGCCAAAAGCCTTTGAGCAGTGCGCGGGCTTCCTGCGTATCAACCATGGTGATAACCCGCTGGATGCCTCTACCGTGCACCCGGAAGCGTACCCGGTTGTGGAACGTATTCTGGCGGCGACAGAGCAGTCTCTGCGCGATCTGATGGGCAACAGTAGCGGTCTTAAGTCACTGAAAGCGTCCGACTTTACCGACGAGCGCTTCGGGGTACCGACCGTTACTGACATCATCAAAGAGCTGGAAAAACCAGGCCGTGACCCGCGCCCGGAGTTCAAAACCGCCCAGTTTGCTGACGGTGTTGAAACGATGAATGACCTGCTGCCTGGCATGGTGCTTGAAGGTGCGGTGACCAACGTTACCAACTTCGGTGCGTTTGTGGATATCGGCGTGCATCAGGATGGCCTGGTACATATCTCTTCGCTTGCCGATAAATTTGTTGAAGATCCGCATACCGTCGTGAAAGCGGGGGATATCGTCAAAGTAAAAGTGCTGGAAGTGGACCTGCAGCGCAAACGTATTGCGCTGACCATGCGCCTTGATGAGCAGCCGGGAGACAGCAATTCACGGCGTGGTAATGGTGGCGCTCGCGAGGCAGGCAACCGCCCTGCCGCCCGTCCGGCGAAACCACGCGGGCGCGAGTCGCAGCCTGCTGGCAACAGCGCCATGATGGATGCGCTGGCGGCCGCCATGGGCAAAAAACGTTAAACCCTTCGCCCTCTCCTTCGGGAGAGGGTACTCCCCTTTCCATCTGTTCAAATCTAAACAAAGAGGTGTATTGCGTTATTTCTTACCTGCCAGTAACTCTTTGAATAATCTCTGGATTAATTTTCAAAATTATTAACTAATTTTATATTGGTTATATTTTAGTTAATAAAACCGCCTCATAACTCTTTATTATTTAAACTTTATTCTTATTATTAATTTAACCTTAAGTCCGGGTAATAAATTAAATATCCCTTCACTGTTTCTTATTTGTTATTGCAAACGGGAAAGGCAAAACAACATAAATTTTGAGCCATATCAACAATGGCTCGGATTGTGGTTCCGCTTTGCGCAATATCGCGGTTTAATAGTGATGATAAAAACTATTCTCATTATCATTGTATGAGTGGAGTGACACTCATTGCTGTGCTGGCTAACTAACTGGTTTCATGCGCTTTACTGGCGCATGGTGGGAATGTTGTTTGCGATACAGATAAGTAGGTCCTATGCAATTCTCTCCTGACAGTGCGTGGAAAATAACGGGGTTCTCTCGCGAAATTAGCCCTGCGTGGCGCCAGAAACTCCTCTCATTAGGCATGTTGCCCGGTTCATCATTTAATGTCGTGCGCGTAGCCCCCCTTGGTGATCCTATTCACATTGAAACCCGGCGCGTTAATCTGGTCTTGCGTAAGAAAGATCTCGCGTTTCTGGAACTGGAAGCCGTTTCCCGCTAATGGCCCGGCCATGAAAGAGAGAAAAGAACAATGAAAAAATTGACCGTGGGATTAATTGGTAATCCTAATTCCGGCAAGACCACATTATTCAATCAGTTAACTGGTGCGCGCCAGCGCGTGGGGAACTGGGCGGGTGTCACGGTTGAGCGCAAAGAGGGGCAATTCTCTACCACCGACCATCAGGTTACGCTGGTCGATTTGCCCGGTACCTACTCCCTGACCACTATCTCGTCACAGACTTCACTGGATGAGCAAATTGCCTGTCACTACATTCTGAGCGGCGATGCGGACATCCTGATTAACGTCGTGGATGCCTCAAACCTCGAGCGCAACCTCTATCTCACGTTGCAGTTGCTGGAACTTGGCATTCCCTGCGTGGTGGCGCTGAATATGCTGGATATTGCCGAGAAGCAAAAAGTCCGCATTGATATCGACGCCCTCTCCGCTCGCCTCGGCTGCCCGGTTGTTCCGCTGGTGTCCACCCGTGGTCGCGGTATCGACGCGTTAAAAATCGCGCTTGATCGCCATCAGAAAAATAAACAAATCGAGCTTGTTCACTATGCCCAGCCGCTGTCGCGTGAAGCCGATGAGCTGGCGCAAGGCATGGCCGCGGACATGCCCATCCAACAACGTCGCTGGCTGGGCCTGCAAATGCTGGAAGGCGATATCTACAGCCGCGCTTACGCTGGTGATGCCGCCCACAAGCTGGATATTTCACTGGCACGCCTGCAGGATGAAATCGACGATCCCGCACTGCACATTGCCGATGCCCGTTATCAAACCATTGCCGCCATTTGCGAGGCGGTCAGTAACACCCTGACGGCGGAATCCAGCCAGTTTACGGCAGCCGTTGACCGAATCATTCTGAACCGCTTCCTTGGCTTACCGATTTTCCTGTTTGTGATGTACCTGATGTTCCTGCTCGCCATTAACATCGGTGGTGCGTTACAGCCGATTTTTGATGCGGGTTCAGTGGCGATTTTCGTCCACGGTATCCAGTGGCTGGGCTATACGCTGCATTTCCCGGAATGGCTGACCGTTTTCCTGGCTCAGGGGCTGGGCGGTGGTATCAACACGGTGCTACCGCTGGTACCGCAAATCGGCATGATGTACCTGTTCCTCTCATTCCTTGAAGACTCCGGCTATATGGCACGTGCGGCCTTCGTCATGGACCGTTTGATGCAGGCGCTGGGGCTGCCGGGTAAATCCTTCGTGCCGCTGATTGTCGGCTTTGGCTGCAATGTTCCCTCAGTGATGGGGGCCAGGACCCTGGATGCGCCGCGTGAACGTCTGATGACCATGATGATGGCACCGTTTATGTCCTGCGGCGCGCGTCTGGCCATTTTCGCTGTCTTCGCATCGGCCTTCTTCGGCCAGCAGGGGGCGTTACTGGTCTTTTCGCTATACGTGCTGGGCATTGTGATGGCAATCCTTACCGGCCTGATGCTTAAACACACCATCATGCGTGGCGAAGCGTCACCGTTCATTATGGAACTACCGGTCTACCACGTGCCACACCTGAAAAGTCTGGTGTTGCAGACCTGGCAGCGTCTGAAAGGCTTTGTGCTGCGGGCCGGTAAAGTCATTGTGATCGTGAGCATTTTCCTCAGTGCTCTCAATAGTTTCTCTTTGAGCGGTAAAACGGTCGATAACATTAACGATTCTGCGCTGGCGTCAGTAAGCCGCGTCTTTACCCCCATACTGGAACCGATTGGCGTGCACGGTGACCACTGGCAGGCGACCGTTGGCCTGGTGACGGGGGCAATGGCGAAAGAAGTGGTGGTCGGGACGCTCAACTCACTCTATACCGCCGAACACATTCAGAAAGCGGAATTCAATCCCGCAGAATACAGTCTCGGCGATGAACTGATCGCCGCACTCGACGAGACCTGGAGCAGCCTGAAAAACACCTTCAGTCTGAGCGTACTGGCCAACCCTATTGAAGCCAGCAAGGGCGACGGTGAGATGGCAGAAGGCACTATGGGCGTGATGAGTGAGAAATTCGGCAGCGCCGCTGCGGCCTACAGCTACCTGATTTTCGTTCTGCTCTATACGCCGTGCATATCCGTAATGGGCGCCATTGCCCGTGAATCGAGCCGTGGCTGGATGGGGTTCTCCGTGCTGTGGGGGCTGAATATCGCCTATTCACTTGCCACGCTGTTCTATCAGGCCGTGAGTTTTGATGAGCACCCGGTTTACAGCCTCACCTGTATTCTCGCGGTGATCTTATTCAATGTCATCGTGATTGGCGGTCTGCGTCGCGCCAGAAGTCGCGTGGATGTGAATCTCCTGGCCAGCCGCAAAACCGTCGCCAGTTGTTGTGAAAGCCCGGCGGGCGATTGCCACTAAGGACACGAAACATGGCATCGTTAATTGAGGTTCGCGATATGCTTGCTTTACAGGGCCGGATGGAAATCAACCAGCTCTGTAACGCGCTGCATCTCTCCCGGCCAATGGCCGATGCCATGCTGACGCGCATGGAAGCCATGGGCAAAGCAGTACGGATTCAGGAAGAGGCGGACAGCTGTCTGAGCGGCGAGTGCAAACAATGCCCGGAAGGAAAATCGGCCTGCCAGCGTGAATGGTGGTCACTGACAGGATGCTGATAGCGGGTCAGGCGACCCGCTCATAACATTACTTATAGACATCCGCCGTGGCATGGATGTCTTTTTCATTCTTCTCGCCGCTGGTCACAACGAAATATTTGCCGCCCAGCTCATCCGCTTTTTTCGACAGCTCTTTTTTCGCGTCCATGGGTGCCGAGGTATCAGACGTGGTAATCGTCCCCACTTTTGTCAGATTCATACCCGCGACCTTATCTTTTTCGAGTTCCTGCGCTGCCATAACGCCAAACGACAGGGAGCCAATCACCAGAGATGCAACAATACCTGTAACAAGTTTCATAGACTTGATTCTCCTCGGTTTTTTTAGATTGTGATGCTGTGGTAAAGAAAGATAAGCCAACCGCAGCAACGCTCTGAGTATTGTCGTGAAACGGCATTTTTTCCAGGTGGCACAATAATTACACCGTGAAACTATTAAATTCTGTCAATGCTCTGCTGAAATCGTCCGGGTGAGAAATAAAAGGCGCATGGGCAGCTTTAGGAAATATCAGCGACTGGCTTTGTGGCCAGCGCGCATCCAGCGTGGCAACAATTTTGCGCGGCACCAGCCCATCTAATCGCCCGTAAAGCCGCAAGAAGGGAATCTCCAGCCCTGACAGCGCGTCGCGCAGATCTTCTGTTTTGAGGATCTCCAGCCCACCGTTCAGCACCTCTGTTGAGGGCATCGGTAACGACAATACCGCCTGCTTGAGCTGACGTGCATCCTGACGGGCTGTCTCCGTACCCATCGTCTGCAGAGCGAGAAAGCGCTCGACCGTACGTTGAAAATCCTCGCTGAGCTGTCGCTGGAAACCGGCCAGCACATCCGGTTTGATGCCAGGCCATTCATCCTGCGCGCCAAAACAAGGGGATGATGCAACCGTCACCAGGCCGCTGACGCGCTCAGGGGCAAGAAGCGCAACCTTGCTTGCGACAAGCCCGCCGAGGCTCCAGCCCAGCCAGACGGCGCGCTGCGGCGCCTGCGCCAACACACACTCCGCCATCTCTTGCAATGTCATTGCCGAAAATCCGCTACTGCGCCCATAACCCGGAAGGTCCACCAGATGCAGTGTAAATTGCGAGCGTAGTTGCGGCACAATGCAATCCCAAACCTGCGCGTTCAGCCCCCATCCGTGCAACAGCACAAGATGGCAATTTCCTTCGCCTTTGGTTTCCCACCAGATGTTGTTCATCAGTTATCGTTCTCTTTCATAAAACAGGGAGGGTGAACATGCTAACAGCGCCGGGCTTGTGCTGGCTATGTCGAATGCCGCTGGCGGTAGCGCACTGGGGCTTGTGTTCCTGCTGCACCAGGGCGGTAGTTGCCCCCCTGTCCGTTTGTCCAGTCTGTGGTTTGCCTGCCGCGAGCCGTACACTGCCTTGCGGCAGATGCCTGCAAAAACCGCCGCCGTGGCAACGTCTGGTGGCGGTCAGCGATTACGCATTGCCATTGAGTATGCTGGTGCATCAGTTCAAATTCGTGCGACGACCGGAAATGGCAAATGCGCTGGCCCGGCTGCTGGTACTGGCAGTCATCAACGCACGCAGAACAACACAGTGGCAGAAACCCGATATGCTTATCAGCGTACCGCTTTATCGGCATCGCCAGTGGCGCAGAGGATATAACCAAAGTGATCTGCTCTGTCGTGCGCTTGCCCACTGGTTATGCTGTCGTTATGAACCGAGCGCCATTGTCCGCATTCGGGCAACGTCCATTCAGCATCATCTCAGCGCCCGGCTACGCAAACGCAACCTGAAAAATGCCTTTCGCCTTGAATTGCCCGTCCAGGGACTCCATATGGTTATCGTGGATGATGTCGTTACGACCGGCAGCACCGTCGCGGAAATAAGTCGGTTGCTCCTGCGCAACGGCGCGGCGTCTGTTCAGGTATGGTGCCTTTGTCGAACCTTGTAGACCCTCGATGATGGGCGTATTATAACCAAGTAAAATAGTCAACTATTAGGCCATTGCTATGATCCGTATCTCTGATGCTGCGCAAGCGCATTTTGCTAAACTGCTGGCAAATCAGGAAGAAGGGACACAAATCCGTGTATTTGTGATTAACCCAGGCACGCCAAACGCTGAATGCGGCGTCTCTTATTGTCCGCCAGATGCAGTGGAAGCAACTGACACCGCCCTGAAATTTGAACAACTGACCGCCTATGTCGATGAGTTAAGTGCACCGTACCTGGAAGATGCGGAAATTGATTTTGTCACCGATCAGTTGGGTTCCCAGCTCACCCTGAAAGCACCAAACGCGAAGATGCGTAAAGTGTCCGAAGACGCGCCGCTGATGGAACGTGTTGAGTATCTGCTGCAATCGCAGATCAACCCGCAACTGGCAGGCCACGGCGGCCGCGTCACGCTGATGGAAATTACGGATGAAGGCTATGCCATCCTCCAGTTTGGCGGTGGTTGTAACGGCTGTTCAATGGTGGATGTAACGCTGAAAGAAGGGATCGAAAAGCAGTTGCTTAACGAATTCCCGGAACTGAAAGGTGTACGTGATCTTACCGAACACCAGCGCGGCGAGCACTCCTACTACTAAGCCGACTTTTATCTGATGCTCTCCCGATGCGGGAGAGCATGTTACCTGTATCTTTCCCCGCTATCTCGCGCCTCTTTTTTGCACTCATTTCCAGCCTGGAATATGACAGGCATCTCACTTCGTAAATTTTGACCCGCCGGGTGATTCTCTTTTCATGAATGTTACCCGTATCATCTGTGCCAGTACCAAAAATATAAAAACATCCAGCTATCCTTTTAAAAAGTGGATGTAAGGCATATCGGTACTCCAGCGCTTCGTTTTTACAGGGCTAAAACCTGCAATAACCGCTGAAAAACTGACGTTACCCATAACAAATTAAGGCCAGGTAAATCATGCCATTAGTCATCGTTGCTATCGGTGTAGTCTTGTTGTTGTTATTAATGATCCGCTTCAAATTGAACGGATTTATCGCTCTGATCCTGGTGGCACTCGCCGTCGGTATGATGCAGGGCATGCCTCTGGACGCAGTTATCAAATCTATCAAAGCCGGTGTAGGCGGAACGCTGGGCAGCCTTGCGCTGATCATGGGCTTCGGCGCCATGTTGGGTAAACTGCTGGCAGACTGCGGCGGCGCACAACGCATCGCCACAACGCTGATTGCAAAATTTGGCGAAAAACACATTCAGTGGGCCGTCGTACTGACCGGCTTTACCGTGGGTTTTGCGCTGTTCTATGAAGTGGGCTTCGTCCTGTTGCTGCCGCTGGTTTTCACTATCGCTGCCGCAGCCCGTATCCCGCTACTGTATGTGGGTGTCCCGATGGCGGCCGCGCTTTCCGTTACTCACGGTTTCCTGCCTCCACACCCTGGCCCGACCGCAATCGCTACCATTTTCCATGCAGACATGGGTAAAACGCTGCTCTACGGTACGCTGCTCGGTATCCCGACAGTGATTCTGGCCGGCCCGGTCTATGCTCGCTTCCTGAAAGGCATCGACAAGCCGATTCCTGAAGGGCTGTACAACAAGAAAACCTTTACCGAAGAAGAAATGCCGGGCTTTGGCGTCAGCGTCTGGACCTCTCTGGTACCGGTGGTACTGATGGCGCTGCGTGCGGTTGCAGAGATGCTGCTGCCGAAAGGCCATGCGATTCTGCCTTACGCTGAGTTCTTCGGCGATCCGGTGATGGCGACCCTCATTGCGGTACTGATTGCCGTCTTCACCTTCGGCCTGAACCGTGGTCGTTCCATGGACGACATCAACGAAACGCTGACCAGCTCAATCAAAATCATTGCCATGATGCTGTTGATCATCGGCGGTGGCGGCGCATTCAAACAGGTTCTGGTTGATAGCGGCGTGGATAAATACATCGCTTCGCTGATGCATGAAACCAACATCTCGCCAATCTTTATGGCGTGGTCAATTGCCGCTGTACTGCGTATCGCGCTGGGTTCTGCAACCGTTGCAGCCATTACCGCAGGCGGGATTGTTGCGCCGCTGATTGCCACCACTGGCGTGAGCCCTGAGCTGATGGTTATCGCGGTTGGTTCCGGTAGCGTGATTTTCTCTCACGTGAACGATCCAGGCTTCTGGTTGTTCAAGGAGTACTTCAACCTGACCATCGGGGAAACCATGAAGTCCTGGTCCGCACTGGAGACCATTATCTCTGTCTGCGGTCTGGTTGGCTGTCTGCTGCTGGGAATGGTGGTGTAAGTTCTACCGTCCAACTGGTTGTTAAAAAGAGAACCCGCCGAGTGGCGGGTTCTTTGTATTTACTTCTTCCCTGCCGCTTTCCGGCGTTTATCCAGGTCTTTAATCAGCTTGTTGACGTTCTCATCGGCAAACATTTTTTCCAGTGACACGGCGAGCTTACGCCGCCAGTTTTTGTACTGGTAGCTGGTGCCCGGAATGTTCACCGGTCCGGCCATATCCAGCCAGTCTTCCGGCTGCAGCCCAAGCAACGCACTATTGCTGTCAGCGATATAGCGTTGCATACCACGATTAAGTACCGCACTCATTGGCATACGTGAGGCTTTATGCCCTACCCGTTTTGGCAAACAACCATGGGCGTGGAGCGCATCCAGCAGCCCCTGTTTTGCCAGTTCGCGATCGAGATACAGCCCACGCAGCACCACTTCATCCGGGTACAGACCCAGCGTTTTACCGAGCGTCAGGTCACCACTTTCCCAGTATCCCCGCAGCGTCGGCAAATCATGAGTGGTCGCCACCGCCATTGACTGTGCCGGGTAAGCTTTAGGAGCACGGTAGCGCTTCTCGTGGTCATTTTCAAAATAGAGGACTTTGTAGGAGTAAACGCCGCTGTCGCGCAGCTTGCTGACGATCTCCACCGGCACCGTCCCCAAATCTTCGCCAATGACCATGCACTGATGACGCTGACTTTCCAGTGCAAGGATCGACAACAGGTCGTCCACCGGGTACTGCACATACGCCCCGTGATCTGCCGTTTCGCCATAGGGGATCCACCACAGGCGCAGCATCGACATCACATGATCGATACGCAGCGCGCCACAGCTTTTCATATTGGCGCGCAGCAGCTCAATAAAGGGTTCGTAAGCGCGCGCGGCAATAATGTGCGGGTCCATCGGCGGCAATCCCCAGTTTTGCCCCAGCGGGCCGAGAATATCCGGCGGTGCCCCCACAGAGGCTTTCAAGCAGTACAACTCACGATCGCACCAGGTTTCCGAACCGCCTTCGGCAACGCCCACGGCGAGATCCCGGTACAACCCAATAGGCATATTGTGGCCCTGGCTCTCCTGCCAGCACTCGGCAAATTGCGTATACGCCAGCCACTGCAACCACAGGTAAAAGTTCACTTCATCGGCATGGCTTTCGCAAAAGGCTTTAACCGCCGGGCTGTCGGTTGACTGAAAATCTTCCGGCCAGGCAGGCCAGCCCCAACGTAGCGGATCTTCTTTCACCTGGTTGGCATGTAGCGCATCAAATGCCGCCTGCCAGTACAGACTTTCCCCCTCTTCCTTCACGAAGGCGTGAAACGCAGCGCGCAAATCGTCATCATCTTTACGCTGTGAAAACTGCACCCAGGCCAGGCGTAATGCCGCCAGTTTGAGGGCGGTCACACCTGCGTAATCGACAAACTCCGCGTCGCGAGCGGCATCCAGCGCCTTGCGCGTCGTAGGGAGTTTCCACCACGCCTGCGCCTCTTTGCTCAACTGAAAATCTTCTACCGCATTAACATCGATATAAATGATATTCAGCCAGCGGCGAGATGAAGGGCTGTAGGGGCTGGCGCTTTCCGGGTTGGCCGGATAGAGGGCGTGAATAGGGTTCAGGCCGATGAACGCGCCACCGCGCTGCCCCACCTCGCCCAGCATGACTTTCAGATCGCCAAAATCGCCGATCCCCCAGTTACGCTCAGAACGCAAGGTATAAAGCTGTACACACGCCCCCCAGAGTTTTTTCCCTTCCAGCAGCGCCTGCGGTTCATAGCAGCGCTTTGGGGTAACAATTAAGCGACAATGCCAGCTCTGCTCACTTTGCCGCAGCGTCAGGGTGTGATACCCCTGCGGTAACTTCGTTGGCAGGGTGAGGTTTTTCCCTGCGTCGACCAGGCCTTTATGCTGCTGACCGTCTTCGGTGGTGATTATCCAGTTGAAAGTACCGTTTCCCTCAATCGGCAATGACTTCTTCTTTCCCTGGGTGTGCACCAGCACATTCGGGACCGGCGTTACCGCGACAGATGTCGCGGTAACAGCGTGCATAGCGTCAAGCAAACGTCGTTTGGTTTCCGCACCAATAGACTGTGGTTTGCCATGCGCATTGATGTAATCCGGGCTAATTCCCGCCGCCAGTGCGGCATTATCAAGACGTTTGCTCACTATGGCGTTTCCTTAGCGTTTTGCCTGCCAGATACGTGTTTGGTAATCACGGATCGAACGATCCGAACTGAACATGCCGCAACGTGCGGTATTCAATATTGTAGCCCTCGTCCAGGCTTCTTCATCGCGATAGAGCGTATCAACCCGTTTTTGCGCTTCAACGTAGGCGGCGAAATCCGCCAGAACCAGATAGGGATCGCCGCCCTGCTTACCGATGCTGTGCAGCATCTGGTCGAACGCATGCTTGTCGCCCTCGCTGTATTTGCCGCTCTCAAGTTCTTTGAGCACCGCATCCAACAGCTTGTCTTTCTTACGCCATTTCACCGGATCGTAGCCTTTGGCTTTCAACGCCTTCACCTCTTCCACGGTATGACCGAAGATGAAGATGTTCTCATCGCCAACCTGCTCGGCAATCTCCACGTTGGCACCGTCAAGGGTTCCGACGGTGAGCGCACCGTTCAGCGCCAGCTTCATATTGCCGGTACCCGAGGCCTCTTTACCTGCGGTAGAAATTTGTTCAGACACATCTGCCGCCGGGATAAGACGTTCCGCCGCCGAAACGCAATAATCCGGCAGGAAAACCACTTTCAGCTTATCGCCCACCGTCTTATCGTTATTGATTACAGCAGCCACTTTATTGATGGCGTAAATGATATTTTTCGCAAGGTAGTAGCCCGGCGCGGCTTTCGCACCGAAGAGGAATACGCGTGGTACGCGGTCTGCCTGCGGATTTTCACGAATCTCTTTATACAGCGCCACAATATGCAGCAGGTTCAGATGCTGGCGTTTATATTCATGCAGGCGTTTGATTTGAATATCAAACAGCGCATGCGGATTGATCTCAATGCCAGTACGCGCTTTGACGAACGCCGCAAGCTGCACCTTATTTTCCTGTTTGATAGCGCGATATTGCGCGCGGAATTTCGCGTCGTCGGCAAATTTCTCCAGATTAATAAGCTGGTCGAGATCGTTCGCCCACTCATTTTTCAGCGACTTATCCAGTAATGCCGCCAGCGCCGGGTTGCACTGTTTAATCCAGCGACGCGGCGTAATACCATTAGTGACATTGTGGAATTTCGTCGGCCACAGTTGGTGATATTCCGGGAACAGATCTTTGACGACTAAATCTGAGTGCAGTGCCGCAACGCCGTTCACCGCAAAGCCGCCAACGACACACATATTGGCCATCCGCACCTGTTTGTTGTGCACCACCGCCAGTTTCGCCCACACGTCCTCATCGCCAGGCCAGGTTTGCTCAACCAGTACCTTAAAGCGATCGTTAATCTGTTTGATGATTTGCATATGGCGCGGCAGCAGCGCTTTTACCAGTTTTTCATCCCAGCACTCCAGCGCTTCCGGCATCAGCGTATGGTTGGTGTAGGCGAAGGTTTTGCTGGTAATAGCCCAGGCGTCATCCCAGCTCAGTTGATGTTCATCAATCAGCACGCGCAACATTTCCGGGATCGCAATGGTCGGATGCGTATCGTTAAGCTGGATAACTTCAAAGTCCGGCAACTGGGCAATTTTGCGCCCGGCCAGGTGATGACGACGCAGAATGTCCGCCACGGAGCAGGCACACTGGAAATATTGCTGCATCAGACGCAGCTTCTTGCCCGCCTGGTGGTTGTCATTCGGGTAGAGCACCTTGGTCAGTTTTTCTGCATCGATACCCTGCTGCTCGGCACGCAGGAAATCACCGTCGTTGAATTTGGTCAGATCGAACGGGTGCGCATGGGTCGCCTGCCACAGTCGCAGCGGCTGCGCTACGCCGTTACGATAACCCAGTACCGGTAAATCCCAGGCTTCGCCGACAATCGTAAATTCCGGCGTCCAGTGGCCGTCTTTACTCACTTTACCGCCAATGCCCACCTGCACGTTCAATTGCGCATTATGGCTAAACCAGGGGTAGCTGCGACGCTGCCAGTCATCCGGCGCCTCTTTCTGCTGACCATCGTCAAAAGACTGACGGAACAAGCCATACTGATAGTTCAGGCCATAGCCGGTGGCAGACTGGCCTACCGTTGCCATCGAGTCCAGGAAGCACGCCGCCAGACGCCCTAACCCACCGTTACCCAGCGCCGGGTCGGTTTCTTCTTCCAGCAGATCGCTCAGATTGATACCGCTTTCCTGCAGAATATCGCTCACCTCTTGATACCAACCAAGGTTGAGCAAGTTGTTACCTGTCAGGCGGCCAATCAGAAATTCCATTGAAATGTAGTTTACATGACGCTGGTTTTTCGCCGGTTTAGCCAGCGGCTGTGCCACCAGCAATTCTGCCAGCGCGCCGCTAACGGCCTGCCACCACTGGCGAGATGTCATCTCCTGGGCTGTGTGCAAACCAAAATGTTGCCACTGACGCGTCAGGGCCGCCTCAAATTGCGCTTTGTTAAACGTGGGCTTTGACATAGAAAATTCGGATCCTGTAATTGAAAAAACAACGTTAGCGCTAGTGTGCCAGGCTCATGAAACGACTTCCTCATCCTGCCAGGGATTCAACGGGGAGGAGCAGCAGGGATGAGCGAAAAGTGTGATCTCTGCCACCTAAAGTTAGCTGTTTTTTTAAGCATTCTTCAAGCATTTACTGTTTCAAGCGGGAGGAAAAAACACGGCGATGCGTCGTTCACTTACCGTGGGGATAACGGGGGGAGAATGTCAAAGAATTGAAATATTGTTTCAGGGAAATTATCACTCGCGGCATCAACATAATTTGAGTAAATAATATTTTCTTAAATGATAATTTCGCCTTTTGCTATTTGTGCGATTACCTCGCCGTTTTGGGAAATATTTCACCAAAGCCCCCAAAAGATGCAAAACTATTTCGCCTTATTTTGACGCGTTTTGCTGCAAATCGGGCTGCATACCCTTTCGCCACGGGTGCTGTCTCTTTTTTCGCAACTCAAATAGAAATGTGACATAGTGCAAATTCACAATCGTCAGATCCGGACATAACTTGCAATAATTCGGAATTTATCCGACCTTATTTATATTAATTACGAAGCGCAAAAAAAATCGTTTTTCCCCTTTGTCCTCACAGTGAAGTGATAACTATGTTGATTCCGTCTAAATTAAGTCGCCCGGTACGCCTCGACCATACTGTCGTTCGTGAGCGTCTGTTGGCTAAACTTTCCGGCGCGAACAATTTTCGGCTTGCGCTGATCACTAGCCCTGCTGGGTACGGAAAAACAACGCTCATTTCCCAATGGGCTTCCGGTAAAAATGACGTGGGCTGGTTTTCGCTGGATGAAGGCGACAACCAGCAGGAACGTTTTGCCAGCTATTTCATTGCTGCTATTCAACAGGCCACGGGTGGGCATTGCGTCACCAGTGAGGCAATGGCGCAAAAACGCCAGTACGCCAGCCTCTCCTCCCTCTTTGCTCAGTTGTTTATTGAGCTGGCAGAGTGGCAACGCGCGCTCTATCTGGTGATAGATGACTACCACCTCATCACCAACCCGGTGATTCATGAAGCCATGCGTTTCTTCTTGCGCCATCAGCCGGAAAACCTGACGCTGATTGTGCTGTCGCGCAATTTACCGCAGTTAGGCATTGCCAATCTGCGCGTACGTGAACAACTGCTGGAGATCGGCAGCCACCAACTGGCCTTTAATCATCAGGAAGCGAAGCAATTTTTTGATTGCCGCCTGACTTCCCCCATCGAAGCGGCAGAGAGCAGCCGTCTGTGTGATGACGTTGCCGGCTGGGCCACCGCGCTCCAACTCATTGCCCTTTCCGTACGCCAGAATCACAGTGCCGCGCAGCAATCCGCTCGTCGTCTGGCGGGGATCAACGCCAGCCATCTGTCCGATTATCTGGTGGATGAGGTGCTGGATAATGTCGATGCCAGCACGCGTCTGTTCTTACTGAAAAGTTCGCTATTGCGCTCGATGAACGATGCGCTGATTGTCCGTGTCACCGGCGAAGAAAATGGTCAGATGCGGCTGGAAGAAATTGAGCGCCAGGGATTGTTCCTGCAGCGCATGGATGACTCCGGCGAATGGTTCAGCTACCACCCGCTGTTCGGCAATTTCCTGCGCCAGCGCTGCCAGTGGGAACTGGCGACTGAACTACCGGAAATTCATCGCGCGGCGGCAGAAAGCTGGATGGCACAGGGATTCCCCAGCGAAGCCATCCACCACGCGCTGGCGGCGGGCGACGGCATTATGTTACGGGACATTCTGCTGCATCACGCCTGGGGCTTATTCAACCATAGCGAACTCAGCCTGCTGGAAGCCTCGCTGAAAGCGCTACCGTGGGAGAGCCTCCTGGAGAACCCGCGCCTGGTGCTGCTACAGGCCTGGCTGATGCAAAGCCAGCATCGCTACAGCGAAGTGAATACCTTGCTGGCCCGTGCCGAACAGGAGATGACCACCCAAATGGACGCCTCCCTGCACGGTGATTTCAACGCATTGCGCGCGCAGGTCGCGATCAATGATGGCGACGCCGCCGAAGCGGAACGCCTGGCGATGGTGGCGCTCGATGAACTGCCGCTTGCCAATTACTACAGCCGTATTGTCGCCACGTCGGTACACGGTGAAGTGCTGCACTGCAAAGGGCAACTGACCAACTCGCTGGCGTTGATGCAGCAAACCGAGCAGATGGCGCGCCGCCATGACGTGTGGCATTACGCCTTGTGGAGCCTGATTCAGCAGAGCGAAATTCTGTTTGCACAAGGGTTCTTGCAGGCTGCCTGGGAGACCCAGGAAAAAGGCTTTGTTCTGGTGCGCGAACAGCACCTTGAGCAGTTGCCGATGCACGAGTTCTTACTGCGCATTCGTTCGCAATTACTCTGGGCCTGGGCACGTCTTGACGAATCCGAAGCCGCCGCTCGCCAGGGGATGGAGGTTCTCGCCTCCTTCCAGCCGCAGCAACAGTTACAGTGTCTGGCGCTGGTGATTCAAAATTCGCTGGCTCGCGGTGACCTGGATAATGCTCGCGCGCATTTACACCGTCTGGAGAACTTGCTGGGTAACGGCCAGTATCACAGCGACTGGGTGTCGAACGCCGATAAAGTCCGGGTGATTTACTGGAACATGACGGGCGATCGTAAATCAGCAGAGCAGTGGCTTCGCCAGACGCCTAAACCCGAATTCGCCAATAACCACTTCCTGCAAGGGCAGTGGCGCAATATCGCCAGAGCGCAAATTCTGCTTGGCGATTTCGACCCGGCTGAAATGGTGCTTGAAGAGCTCAACGAGAATGCCCGCAGCTTGCGCCTGATGAGTGATTTGAACCGCAACCTGCTGTTACTGAATCAGTTGTACTGGCAGTCCGGGCGTAAAAACGACGCACAGCGCGTGCTGCTTGAGGCACTGCAACTGGCCAACCGCACCGGGTTTATCAGCCACTTTGTTATTGAGGGCGAGGCCATGGCGCAGCAACTGCGTCAGCTCATTCAACTCAATACACTGCCGGAACTGGACCAGCACCGCGCGCAGCGTATTCTGCGTGACATCAACCAGCATCACCGGCATAAGTTCGCCCATTTTGACGAGAGCTTCGTTGAACGCTTGCTGAACCATCCGGAAGTGCCGGAGTTGATCCGCACCAGTCCGCTAACCCAGCGAGAGTGGCAGGTATTGGGGCTTATCTACTCAGGCTACAGCAATGAGCAGATCGCCGGTGAACTCGCCGTGGCGGCGACTACCATTAAAACGCATATCCGTAATTTGTATCAGAAGCTGGGGGTTGCCCACCGTCAGGATGCCGTATTGCATGCCCAGCGGCTGCTGAAAATGATGGGGTACGGTGTCTGAGTATCTGGTCGGGCTGCGCAACGCCGCCCGACGCGACTGCTTAGCATAACTCTAACTGGACGTTATTACTGGTGATCACCTGCATGACGCCAGCGGGTGGCATGATGTCGGTGTACACGGCATTGACCATACTGATACTGCCCATGTTGACCATCGCGTTGCGTCCAAACTTCGAGTGATCCACCACCAGCATCGCATGGCGCGAGTTTTCAATGATCGCCCGTTTGGTGCGCACTTCATGATAGTCAAACTCCAGCAGCGAACCATCAGCGTCAATGCCGCTGATGCCAAGAATGCCGAAGTCCAGACGGAACTGAGAAATAAAGTCCAGCGTGGCTTCGCCGACAATCCCACCGTCACGGCTACGCAACTCACCGCCAGCGAGGATGACGCGGAAATCTTCTTTTTTCAGCAGCGTGTTCGCCACGTTGAGGTTGTTCGTCACCACGCGTAAATCGCTGTGATCGAGGAGCGCGTGCGCCACGGCTTCCGGGGTGGTGCCAATATCAATAAACAACGTTGCGCCATTTGGGATCTGACTGGCCACTTTACGGGCAATCCGTTCTTTTTCTGCCGTTTGCGTCGCCTTACGATCGTGCCAGGAGGTATTGACGGAGCTGGAAGGTAGCGCGGCCCCCCCGTGGTGGCGCAGGATTTTGTTTTGATCGGCCAGATCGTTCAGATCGCGGCGAATAGTCTGCGGACTTACCGAGAATTGCTCTACCAGTTCTTCCGTGCTGACATATCCCTGCTGTTTAACCAGTTCAATGATCGCGTCATGACGTTGTGTTTGTTTCATGAAATGTCTCTGGATAATTATGTTCGTTTTCGCGCATTCAATGTATCTACCAGCGCCATCGCAAGGCCAATCAACAGCCCGCCGGTGTGTGCGCCGATAGCCGTATCCACTGCTGAGATGCCAAACCAGTCAGCAACCAGTAACACGACCGTAAAAATAGCCAGTCCACGAGGAAGCCAGACCGGGCGTTGCGGGTCCAGCTCACCACGTAGCCACACATAACCAATCAATGCATAGACCACACCTGACAAACCGCCAAACCACGGGCCAGCCAGTTTGTACTGTAAAAAGCCGCTCAGTAACGCGCTGATAAGGGTGATTACCACCAGCTTGCCGCTTCCCAGGCGTTTTTCCACCGTTCCGCCAAGATACCACCACCAGAACAGGTTAAAGATGATATGAACCAGCGAAAAGTGCATTAGCGCATGGCTAAAATAACGCCAGGCTTCAAATTGCACCGAGGCATCGTAGGGCCAGGCAAGCCAGACCATCACATCCTGATCGCTATACAGACTCATCAAAATAAAGACCAGGACGCAGGCCGCGAAGACAGCGAGAGTCATTGGCCCACCCCGTTCCCTCAGCGCCGCGCGCAGGGTAAAACCACGGTACTGCAAACCGCTGCCCGTCTCGCCAGATTGCCAGCTTGCGGCGAGATAACGCGGATCGGTGGGGTTTTCCAGAAAACGCGCCAGTTCAGCTTTCACGCGCTCTGCCTGGCTTTCGTCCGCCAGCCAGATATCGCATTGTGAGTGGTGTTGAATGGTAAGAATGACGCCCTGGGTTTGCATGTAATCAACAAACGCCTGGGCGATACGCGGATTGGTAAATGATGTAATCATCAACATGGCAGGCGGTCGCTTTGTCCCTGGAAAAGAGCACAGTATAGCGGCAGAGTCTTCACTCTCTAAAGGGATCCCTGCTCGACTTCCGCTGGAAAGTGACGGTGCCAGGCATCAAAGCCGCCATCAACACTGAATACCGCATCATAGCCTTGCTGGAGCAGGTATTGCGCCGCGCCTTTACTGCTGTTGCCGTGATAGCACATCACCATCACCGGGGTATCGAAGTCGGTTTCGCGCATAAACGCACCGAGGGTGTCGTTTGTTAAATGAAAAGCGCCCGGCGTGTGGCCAATCGCATAGCTTTGTGGGTCACGAATATCAACCATTACCGCCTGCTTAAGCTGCAGTTTCTGGTGGGCCTCTTCAACATTAATACAGACAAATTGATCCATTCTGATCTCTTTTCTTTTTCGTATGGCAGGTGGTACGCCTGCTTCCTTTCCACACGTTCAGGGAGGAAAAAACAGGCAACATAAGTTTACCGCTTAGTGTACGTCCTCCAGGCGGAGAAACACCATTATGTTATGTATATCACTCTAAATTGTTTTTCTGATGTTACCAAAAGCGCGATCTTTTGCTATTATGAGCGATATCGAACATTTGTGAGCTTTAACGAAAGCGCGTGAGGGCAGCATGGAAACCAAAGATCTGATCGTTATTGGCGGGGGCATCAACGGTGCCGGTATCGCGGCAGACGCCGCCGGGCGAGGTTTATCCGTGCTGATGCTGGAAGCCCAGGACTTAGCTTGCGCAACTTCCAGCGCCAGCTCAAAATTGATTCACGGTGGCCTGCGCTACCTTGAACACTATGAGTTTCGGCTGGTTAGCGAGGCGCTGGCCGAGCGCGAAGTGCTGTTAAAAATGGCACCGCACATCGCCTTTCCGATGCGTTTCCGCTTACCGCATCGCCCGCACTTACGTCCGGCATGGATGATCCGTATCGGTCTTTTTATGTACGACAACCTGGGTAAACGCACCAGTTTACCCGGATCGCAAAGTTTGCGTTTTGGCTCAGAATCGGTCCTCAAACCTGAAATCGTGCGCGGTTTCGAATATTCTGACTGTTGGGTCGATGATGCCCGTATGGTCCTGGCGAATGCGCAGATGGTTGTGAAAAAAGGCGGCGAAGTGCGTACCCGTACGCGCGCTGTCTCAGCAAAACGTGAAAACGGTTTGTGGATTGTTGAAGCGGAAGATATCGACACCGGGGAAAAATTTAGCTGGCAAGCACGCGGTCTGGTCAATGCCACCGGCCCATGGGTTAAACAGTTCTTTGATGACGGGATGCATTTGCCGTCTCCGTATGGCATTCGTCTGATCAAAGGCAGCCATATCGTGGTGCCACGCGTTCATTCACAGAAGCAGGCTTATATTCTGCAAAACGAAGATAAACGTATCGTCTTCGTGATCCCGTGGATGGATGAGTTCTCCATCATTGGTACAACCGATGTGGAATATAAAGGCGACCCGAAAAACGTCGAAATCGACGAAAGTGAAGTGAATTACCTGTTGAAGGTCTATAACGCGCACTTTAAAAAGCAACTGACGCGCAATGACATTGTCTGGACTTACTCCGGCGTGCGCCCGCTGTGTGACGATGAGTCCGACTCCCCACAGGCAATCACTCGCGACTACACGCTGGATATTCACGATCAGGACGGTAAAGCGCCGCTGCTGTCCGTCTTTGGCGGCAAGCTTACGACCTACCGCAAGCTGGCTGAACATGCGATGGAAAAACTGGCCTCCTACTATGAAGGTATCGGCCCGGCCTGGACCAAAAACTGTGTATTGCCTGGCGGGGAGCTGGGGGGCGATCGCGATGACTACGCCGCGAAACTGCGTCGTCGTTACCCGTTCATTACCGAGTCGCTGGCCCGCCATTATGCCCGGACTTACGGCAGCAACAGCGAGCTGATTCTGGGGCAGGCAGGCTCAATTGAAGACCTGGGCGAGCATTTCGGCCATGAGCTTTACGAAGCCGAACTGCGTTACCTTGTTGAGCACGAATGGGTGCGCCGTCTGGACGATGCTATCTGGCGTCGTACCAAACTGGGCATGTGGCTCAATGCCGAGGAGCAGTCCCGTGTGGCGCAGTGGCTGACCCGCCACAGCAAAGCGGAATTATCGCTGGCCTCTTAATCTTGAATGCCCCCGCTGACGCGCTTTCAGCGGGGTTCTTTTAGAGATACTAGTTTGCCGGACTGTGCAACGGCACGTACCCCACATCCTCCACCAGCGCCTGCCCCTGCGGGCTTAAAAACCACGCCACCAGCTTTTGCGTTTCCGCCGTTGGGTTTTCACGCGTCACCATGTAAACATCCACAACGAAAGGGTATGTCTCGTTACGAATGTTCTCTTTCGTCGGCGCGACGCCATCGATGGCTAATAACTTGATACCCGCATTGGCATTCATCTTCGTGGCATAGTAGCGGAAGGTGTAACCGATTGCCCCTTTGCTGTTTTGGTACTCAGCCACTTTACGGATCACGCCCCCCATTCCCCTCGCCACTTCGGTCTCTTTTGGCGGCAGCATGGGCGTCTCTTTCATTACTTTCGCCAGCATCGTGGACTGACTTCCGGAATCTTCCGGCCGTTGCCAGACTTCGATATCACGCGCGTCACCGCCCACGTCGCTCCAGCGTGTCGTTTTGCCACTGAAAATGTCGCGCACCTGCTGCTGAGTCAGACTGTCGACAGGGTTATCGGCATGTGTAATGAACACAAAGGCTTCACGAGCAAACGGCGTGTAGGTCAGATTGACGTTCGCCGCCTGTGCCCGCTTTTTCTGCCCCTCAGAAGGTTGGGCGACAAAGATGATATCGGCTTTATCGGCAATAATATTTTTATAGGCGTCTGGCGTGCGTGACAGGGACAGGCAGCAGGCCTGAATACCATAAGAGGTCATGTCTTGCGGGAAACGGTTCAGCGCAAAGAAGGCCGAGGCGTATAGCGGGTAGGCTGCGGTCGCACCATCAAGGCGTGGGTGTTTGTCCGCGAAGGTAAAAGGAGCGGCACCGCGCAACGCCGTGAGTTTGTTATTGGGCCTGTCAGGGTAATAATCCCAGCGATCAAGAGATTCACTGACGGCATGCTCACTTGTTACCCGAGGGAATTTCTTCTGTCGTAACGCCGCCTGCCAGCAGGCCACCAGACTCAATATAATCAGCGCTAACACCAGCAGATTTCGCAAGCAAAGCGAGGCGCGAGAATCGGGCGCGTAGCGATGACGCCAGTAACAGCCGAGGGTAAAGCAGGCCTGGGTACCCACCGGGATAATCACCATCGCCCAAAACCAGCCGGTTAACAGCGCAATAAGGTTAATGCCCATCCAGGGTAGACCGAGTTTAAACATTATCCCGAACCAGCGGCTGCTAAAGCCCAGGCCAGACCGCTGCATAATGACTATCCAGCACAGCAATACGAGCAGCGCAGGCAGCAGTAACAAACTCTGGCGTAAGGCATTGTTCTCTTTCGGTTGGGTAAAGCGCGCCCACAGCCAGCCCATAAGAAACATCATGACGCCACCCAATGCGTAAAACACACATGTGGCGATATCACCATTCGCAAATGAGCGTGAAAGATCCAGCGCAATAAGCGCTTTTTTGAGTAACTCCTGGACAAATAGACACGCCGCCGCCGCGCCATGTGCTAACAACGGAACGCCAATAAACATCAATAAAAGCGATCTTACCCACCATCCGAATCCCATATCCTGCCACCTCATCCTTGTTTGTCGGCCAATTATAAAGGCGCGGCCTGGCAGCTCATCCCCCTGCATATTCTGAAAAAAAACGGAGCCCTGGGGCTCCGTGAGATATTTATGGCGAAAACGAAGGTGACTTACAGGCGTACCGGATCGATATGCCAGATCTGCTCGGCATACTCCTGAATCGTTCGGTCAGATGAGAAGTAGCCCATATTAGCGATGTTGTGCATCGCCTTCATGGTCCACTCTTCCGGGTTACGATAGAGCTCGTCTACTTTGTCCTGACAGTCAACGTAGCTGCGGAAATCGGCCAGTACCTGATAATGGTCGCCAAAGTTAATCAGCGAATCCACGAGATCGCGATAACGACCTGGCTCATTCGGGCTGAACAGGCCGGTCGCAATTTGCGTCAGTACCTGATGCAGCTCCTCATCTTTTTCGTAGTATTCACGCGGCGAATAGCCTTTACGGCGCAGCTCTTCAACTTCTTCGGCGGTATTACCAAAAATGAAGATGTTATCCGCCCCCACATGCTCAAGCATTTCTACGTTCGCACCGTCCAGCGTACCGATGGTCAACGCGCCATTGAGGGCAAACTTCATGTTACTGGTGCCGGACGCTTCCGTCCCTGCCAGCGAGATCTGCTCAGAAAGATCCGCCGCCGGAATGATCACCTGCGCGAGACTCACGCTGTAGTTGGGAATAAAGACCACTTTCAGCTTATCGCCAATCTGCGGATCGTTATTGATCACCGCCGCCACATCATTGATAAGGTGAATGATGTGCTTCGCCATGTAGTACGCCGACGCCGCTTTACCGGCGAAGATATTGACGCGTGGTACCCATTCTGCGGTTGGATCTGCTTTGATACGGTTGTAGCGGGTGATCACGTGCAGCACATTCATCAACTGACGCTTATATTCGTGGATACGTTTGATCTGCACATCGAAGAGCGCTTTCGGGTTGACCACCACATTAAGCTGCTGGCCTATTACCGCCGCCAGACGCTTTTTGTTCTCCAGCTTGGCATGGCGAATCGCCTGGTTCACCGTCGGGTAGTCGATATGCTGTTCCAGCTCGCTGAGCTGGCTCAGATCGGTACGCCAGGTGCGGCCAATATTCTCATCCAGCACGCCTGACAGCGGCGGGTTCGCCAGTGCCAGCCAGCGACGCGGTGTGACACCGTTGGTCACGTTCGTAAAGCGCATCGGGAAAATGTTGGCGAAATCGGCAAACAGGGACTGCACCATCAGGTTGGAGTGCAATTCAGACACGCCATTCACTTTATGGCTCACCACCACGGCCAGCCACGCCATGCGCACGCGACGCCCGTTCGACTCATCGATAATCGACACACGACTCAGCAGGCCAATATCGTTAGGGTACTGTTCCTGAATGGTTTTCAGGAAGTAGTCATTAATTTCAAAGATGATTTGCAGGTGGCGCGGCAGGATCTTACCGAGCATATCAATCGGCCAGGTTTCCAGCGCTTCGCTCATCAGCGTGTGGTTGGTGTAGGAGAACACCTGGCAGGTCACCTCGAACGCTTCATCCCATGAGAATTTATGCTCATCAATCAGCAGACGCATCAATTCAGGGATCGACAATACCGGGTGGGTATCGTTCAGGTGAATCGCGGTTTTCTCCGCCAGATTGGCGTAGGTTTTGTGGAGCTGGTAATGGCGGCTCAAAATATCCTGAACGGTTGCCGACACCAGGAAGTACTCCTGACGCAGGCGCAACTCCCGGCCAGAATAGGTCGAGTCATCCGGGTAGAGCACGCGAGATACGTTTTCGGAGTGGTTTTTATCTTCCACCGCCGCAAAATAGTCACCCTGGTTAAATTTACCCAGGTTGATTTCGCTACTCGCCTGCGCATTCCACAACCGCAGGGTGTTGGTCGCGTCGGTATCGTAGCCAGGAATAATTTGATCGTAGGCCACGGCCAAAATCTCTTCGGTCTCCAGCCAGTTAGACTTTTTGCCTTCCTGCTGCACGCGTCCGCCAAAACGCACTTTGTAGCGGGTGTTATGGCGTTTGAATTCCCATGGGTTACCGTATTCCAGCCAGTAATCCGGGGACTCTTTTTGCCGGCCATCAACAATGTTCTGCTTGAACATGCCGTAGTCGTAGCGAATACCATAACCGCGTCCAGGCAGCGCCAGCGTTGCCAGAGAATCCAGGAAGCAGGCCGCAAGACGCCCTAACCCCCCGTTACCCAATCCTGGGTCGTTTTCTTCGTCAATCAGCTCTTCCAGATCCAGCCCCATCTCTTCCAGAGCGTTTTTGACATCGTCATAAATACCTAATGACAACAAGGCGTTGGAAAGGGTGCGGCCAATCAAAAACTCCATCGACAGGTAGTAAACCTGGCGCATTTCCTGAGAGAGCTGTGCACGGTTGGAACGTAACCAGCGTTCTACCAGGCGGTCACGCACCGCAAACAGCGTGGCGTTCAGCCACTCATGTTTGTTGGCGATGACCGGATCTTTACCAATGGTAAACATCAGCTTGTAGGCGATCGAATGTTTTAACGCTTCGATGCTCAGTGTGGGTGATGCATATGTAAAAGGTGCATTCATACAAGTGATTCCTGGAAAACTATTTCAACCGATAGTAAAGATCGCGATAGGATTGCGCGGCGACCTGCCAGCTAAAATCCATGCCCATCGCCTGGCGCTGAACAAAACGCCAGAGAGAGGGACGGGACCACAACACGAAAGCACGCCGAATCGCGCGAAGCAGCGACCAGGCATTACTGTCTTCAAATACAAAACCACTGGCGATTCCATCTGCCAAATTCTCCAATGAGCTATCGGTCACGGTATCCGCCAGCCCGCCCGTGCGACGAACTAACGGCAACGTGCCGTACTTCAATCCATAAAGTTGCGTTAACCCACACGGCTCAAAACGGCTCGGAACCAGGATGACATCCGCCCCGCCCATAATGCGATGTGAAAACGCCTCGTGATACCCAATTTGCACGCCGACTTGCCCTGGATGTTCCGCCGCCGCCGCAAGGAAACCTTCCTGCAGAACCGGATCGCCCGCACCAAGTAGCGCCAGTTGCCCGCCTTGCTCCAGCAAACCGGGTAATGCCTCCAGCACCAAATCCAACCCTTTCTGGCTGGTTAAGCGACTCACTACCGCAAAAAGCGGCGCTTTGTCGTTCACTTTCAGCCCCATGGCGATCTGTAGCTGGCGTTTGTTCTCCGCTTTTTCCTCCAGCGTATCCCGCGTATAACGCGATGAAAGCAGCAGGTCTGTTGCCGGATCCCAAATTTTTTCATCCACGCCGTTCAGAATACCGGACAGGCGCCCTTCAACTTGCCGCTGACGCAGCAGCCCCTCCATGCCGTAGGCAAACTGCGGCTCGGTAATTTCGCGAGCGTAGGTTGGGCTGACCGCCGTAATATGATCGGCGTAATAGAGACCGGCTTTCAGGAAAGAGATCTGTCCGTTGAATTCCAGCCCATGCATATTAAAGAACGACGATGGCAACTGTATTTCACTCATATGTTGCGCGTAATACATCCCCTGATAAGCCAGGTTATGTACCGTGAACACAGACTTCGCCGGTCTCCCCTTCGCCGCCAGATAAGCGGGCGCCAGCCCTGCATGCCAGTCGTGGGCATGGACGATATCGGGCCGCCAGAACGGGTCCAGCCCGCTGGCCATCTCTGCGCCGACCCAGCCAAGCAAGGCAAAACGCAGAACGTTATCGGTATAAGCAAAAAGATTGGTATCGTGATACGGGCTCCCGGGACGATCGTAAAGATGCGGCGCATCAATTAAGTAGATCCCCACCCCGTTGAAATGTCCGAACAGCAATGAAATACGACCAGCAAATGTATCCCGCCGCGAGACCACTTGAGCATCAGTCACGCCGCGACGAACATCCGGGAATGCAGGCAGCAAAACGCGCGTATCAACGCCATCGGCAATTTGCGCCGCAGGCAATGCGCCAATAACATCAGCCAGACCACCGGTCTTCAGCAACGGAAACATCTCAGAACATACATGTAAAACCTGCATTATCGCTCCTGTCAAAACCGCTAACACTTAGCGGGCGCTAGCGGGAAAAACAGCGCGCGGACCCCTTCCGCGCAAGGTTATCTCGATGCTGTTACTCTTGTTGCAATTTACGCAGCATTTCGCGCGTCACCAGTACGATGCCCTCTTCGGAGCGGTAGAACCGGCGGGCGTCCTCTTCTGCGTTTTCACCAATGATCGTCCCTTCCGGGATGACACAGGCCCGGTCAATAACGCAACGCCGCAAGCGACAGGAGCGTCCGACCCAGACCTCCGGTAAAAGAACTGCAGAGTCGATATTGCAGAACGAATTCACACGTACCCGTGAGAACAATACCGATTGCACCACTACCGATCCGGATATCACACATCCACCAGAAACCAGTGAGTTCAGTGTCATACCGTGACTTCCCGATCTGTCCTGAACAAATTTCGCCGGTGGTAAAGATTCATTATAGGTACGTATTGGCCAGTTACGGTCATACATGTCCAGTTCAGGTACAACTGATGCGAGATCGAGGTTTGCTTTCCAGTACGCTTCGAGGGTTCCTACGTCACGCCAGTAGGGTTCTGAGTCAGGGTCCGAATGCACACAGGATAATGGGAAGGGATGTGCATAAGCCATGCCAGACTTGGTTATCAGCGGGATGATATCTTTGCCGAAATCGTGACTGGAGTTTTCATTCTTGTCGTCTTGTTCAAGCAACTCGTAAAGGTACTCAGCATCGAAAACATATATCCCCATGCTGGCGAGCGATTTCGTGCTGTCATTGGGCATAGAAGGCGGGCTGGCGGGTTTTTCAACGAACTCGATAACTTTGTCGTTTTCATCCACAGCCATAACGCCAAACGCGCTTGCCTCTTCGATGGGCACCGGCAGACAGGCCACGGTGCAACGCGCACCTTTTTCGACATGATCAATAAGCATGCGTGAATAGTCCTGCTTATAGATATGGTCACCGGCCAGAATGACGATGTACTCCGCACCATAGCGGCGAATGATGTCGAGGTTCTGCGTGACCGCATCGGCGGTGCCGCGATACCAGCTCTCACCATGCACACGCTGCTGCGCAGGTAGCAGATCGACAAATTCGTTCATCTCTTCGTTGAAGAAGGACCAGCCACGCTGAATATGCTGCACCAGCGTGTGGGATTGATACTGCGTGATCACACCAATACGACGAATACCGGAGTTAATGCAGTTGGATAATGCGAAATCGATAATACGGAACTTACCGCCGAAGTGAACCGCGGGTTTGGCGCGTTTTTTTGTCAAATCTTTAAGGCGGGTCCCGCGCCCTCCCGCAAGTATCAGGGCTACAGATTTTAATGGCAGCTGGCGCGCTAACATTAAGGGATCGTTCTTATCTAATCTAACCATGACTAACTCCTTTTTTATGACCTTTCAAAGACGCACACTCCGTGCGCGGGCCCATGCCAGACAGCCATCACTACCGGATTATCCTCACCGGCAAACGGAGGAACAGCACGCCATTCCCCTTCTGGTAGCACAATCTCAGCAACGTCATGCGTGCCGTTAATCGCCAGCAGTACACGATCGGACAGCAGGATTTGCAGGCGGTGGACACCGCTTTGCCACTCCGCAACGCTGAGAGGTTGCGCTTCCTGATTAAGCCAACGCACGTTGCCATCGCCCTCTTCCCACCATGCATCCCGGGTTAAGGCGGGAATGCGCTGGCGAAGGTGAATCAACGCGGCGGTAAATGCCATTAGCCCACTGTTTGCGTTTTGCCAGTCAAGCCAGGTCAACGCATTGTCCTGACAGTAAGCGTTGTTATTACCGTGCTGGCTATGACCATGCTCGTCACCGGCCAACAACATTGGTGTTCCTTGGGAAAGTAGCAGTGTTGTTAACAGGGCATGGACGCTTGCTCGCCTCCTTTCTGTCACGTCAAGACTGCTACTTAACCCTTCTATACCATGATTATTACTGTGGTTATTGTTAGTACCGTCGCGATTTTCCTCGCCATTCGCTTCGTTATGCTTATGTTTGAAACTCACGCAGTCACGCAACGTAAACCCGTCATGCGCCGTCACCAGATTGACCGACGCGTGGGGCAGACGCCCTTCGCGACGGAACATATCGCTGGATGCGGCAAAACGCCCGGCAAATTCCCCAGGCGAGAGTGACTGCTCCAGCCAGAAGCGGCGGGCAGCATCACGAAAATGATCATTCCATTCGGCAAATAAGGGCGGGAAATTACCCACCTGGTAACCGCCTTCGCCAATGTCCCACGGCTCCGCAATAAGCTTCGCCTGCGAAAGTAACGGGCAGTTTTTAATTGCCTCGAACAAGGGCGCCTGCTGGCTAAATCCCGGCGTGCGCCCCATAACCGTTGCCAAATCAAAGCGAAAGCCGTCGATATGGAACGTCTCAACCCAATATTTCAGACAGGCCAGGGTATAGGCCACGCCGCTTGGGTTGTTCAAATTCAGGGTGTTACCGCAACCGGTCCAGTTTTCATAATCACCGTCGCCCCTTATCCAATAATAGCTACGGTTATCAATTCCGCGCAGGGAGAGCGTCGGACCATGCAGGTCAATTTCAGCGCTGTGGTTAAGCACAATATCGAGGATGACCTCAATACCGTTTTGATGCAGGGACTTAACTGCCTCACGAAACTCATTGATGGCTAACTCAGGAGAGGTGGCATAACGCGGGTCAAGTGCAAACAGCGCCAACGGGTTATAGCCCCAGTAGTTGCTTAACCCCAGACGTTGCAGACGCGGCTCGCTGATAAAATGCGCCACCGGCATCAGTTCCAGCGCGGTGATACCCAGCGTCTTGAAGTGATTGATCATGACCGGATGACCAAGGGCTTTATAGGAACCGCGGATCTCTTCTGGCAAATCCGGGTGCAGCCAGGTCAATCCTTTGACATGGGCTTCATAGATGACCGTATTGCCCCATGGCGTGCGTGGCGCGGCATCATTCCCCCAGTCAAACGCGTCATCCACGACCACGCTTTTCGGCGCGATTGCCGCGCTGTCATGCGGATCAGGAGCGTCATAGCCGCCGTGCAGCAATGGGCTGTCTTTCACGTCACCGTCGACACGGCGCGCACAGGGATCGAGCAGTAACTTCGCCGGGTTAAAGCGATGCCCCTGCCCCGGTTCCCACGGACCGTGTACGCGATAGCCATAACGCGTACCAGGCCGCGCATCTGCCAGGAAACCGTGCCAGACATCGCCGCTGCGGGCGGGCAAGTCATAACGTTGTTCGTTGCCTTCGTCATCAAAAATGCACAGTTCGACTCGCTCCGCATGTGCTGAAAATAGCGTGAAATTCACGCCATTTCTCTCTACATGGGCCCCAAGTGGCGTCGCGTTGCCTGCGGTCAGTTTGGTCATCACCCCTCCCGCACAAACCAGACAGTTGCCAGCGGCGGGATCGTCACAGAGAGAGAGTGCGCCCTACCGTTCACCGGGATCTCATCGCTCTGTACACCACCGCCATTGCCGGCATTGCTGCCGTGGTAGTGCATCGAGTCCGTGTTCAGCTCTTCACGCCAGCGCCCCGGCTGGTTGATACCAAAGCGGTAGTTATGGCGCGGAACCGGTGTGAAATTGCTGACGACAATGATCTCGTTGCCGGCTTTATCGCGACGTACAAAGACAAACACCGAGTTCTCATGGTCATCCACCACCAGCCATTCAAATCCATACGGGTCGAAATCCAGCTCATGCAACGCTTTGTGATGACGGTAGACGTGGTTCATATCCCGCACCAGACGCTGCACGCCGTGGTGCCAGTTATCGCCCCCTTCAAGCAGATGCCAGTCGAGGCTACTGTCATGGTTCCACTCACGCCCTTGCGCAAACTCGTTACCCATAAACAGCAGTTTTTTACCGGGGAAGGCCCACATCCAGGCGTAGTACGCGCGCAGGTTGGCAAACTTCTGCCATGCATCGCCGGGCATACGGTCAAGAATGGATTTCTTGCCGTGTACCACTTCGTCATGGGAGAGCGGCAACACGAAATTTTCCGTGTAGTTGTAGAGCATGCCGAAGGTGAGTTTGTCGTGATGGTGTTTGCGATAGACCGGATCGAGCTTCATGTAATCCAGGGTGTCATGCATCCAGCCGAGGTTCCACTTGTACCAGAAGCCCAGGCCGCCCAGTGATGGCGGACGCGAGACGCCGGCAAAGTCGGTGGACTCTTCTGCCATACTCACTGCGCCAGGAACCTGCTCGCCGAGGATACGGTTGGTGCTACGCAAAAATTCGATGGCCTCAAGGTTTTCCCGACCACCAAATTCGTTGGGGATCCACTCGCCTTGTTTACGGCTGTAATCGCGGTAAATCATGGAGGCGACCGCGTCCACGCGCAGAGCGTCAATACCAAAACGCTCAACCCAATAGAGCGCATTGCCCACCAGATAGTTGCTGACTTCGCGGCGACCATAGTTATAAATCAGGGTATTCCAGTCCTGATGGTAACCTTCACGCGGATCGCTGTGTTCATAGAGCGCGGTTCCGTCAAACTCGGCCAGGCCAAAGTCATCGGACGGGAAATGACCGGGCACCCAGTCCAGAATCACGTTCAACCCGGCAGCGTGTGCCGCTTTGATAAAGTAGATAAAGTCGTCGCGGGTGCCAAAGCGGCGCGTCGGGGCATAGAGACCCGTCGGCTGATAGCCCCAGCTTCCGTCAAACGGGTGCTCATTAACAGGCAGCAGCTCCAGATGGGTGAACCCCATCCATTTTGCATACGGCACCAGTTGGTCCGCCAGCTCGCGGTAGCTCAGCCAGAAATTATTGTCCGTGTGGCGACGCCATGACCCCAAATGCACCTCATAGATGGAGATGGGCGCATCAAACTCATTGGCCTTTTTACGCGCCTCTGTCTGCTCTACCTTTTCCGGCAGATCGCAAATCATGGAGGCCGTTTCCGGGCGCATCTGGGCTTCAAAGGCATACGGGTCAGATTTGATCCGCAGATTGCCATGCGCATCAATCATCTCAAACTTATAGAGCTGGCCGTTGTGCGCCCCCGGAATGAAAAGCTCCCAGATACCGCTTTCACGACGCAGGCGCATCGGATGGCGGCGACCATCCCAGTAGTTGAATTGCCCGACCACGGAAACACGGCGGGCGTTTGGCGCCCAGACAGAGAAGCGAGTCCCGGTTACGCCGTCCATCGTATCGGCATGTGCGCCCAGCGTTTCGTAAGGCCTGAGGTGGGTACCTTCGGAAAGCAGCCAGGCGTCCATATCCTGAATCAATGGACCAAAGCGGTAAGGATCGTCGATAAGATTTTGCTGGCCATGCCAGATAACGGCTAACTGGTAGCGAAAGGGGTTTTTGCGGCGCGGCATAACGCCACTAAAGAAACCACGTGAATCAAGGCAATCCAGATTGCCCACTTTGCGCCCGGTTTTGGGTTCGATTACCCAGACCTCGGTCGCATCAGGTAATAATGCGCGAACTTCCAGCCCGGCTTCCGTCTGGTGCATGCCGAGTACGGAAAAGGGGTCTGCAAAATGGCCTTCAATTAGCGCATTAATCACGTCTCTATCTACAAAAACAGACATGGTTTAATCCTTGTTGTCTCTGTCACACCTTCCCGGCAAGGTTATACGCCCAGCTGTGACATTCTTTTTGACCTGAACGGCGCAAGCACATAATGTGCATCCTCTCTGCTCCGTCCCACCTTCAGGCAAGATGCGTAAACACCCCACTTAAAGCATAGCCAACGCTTTATCTGACTCCCGAGAAAAATATCAACATCTGCGTACACTCCGTTAATACGCAAAAAAAAGGGGTGACAAGCACCCCTTTTTAAATAAATTTTTGATTACGCCAGTTGGCGTAGTATGCGGCGTAGCGGCTCCGCTGCGCCCCACAGGAGCTGGTCCCCTACGGTGAATGCGGAGAGGAAGTCTGACCCCATATTCAGCTTACGCAGACGCCCTACAGGGGTCGTCAGCGTGCCGGTTACCGCCGCAGGCGTCAGTTCGCGCATGGTGATTTCACGGTCGTTCGGCACCACTTTCGCCCATGGGTTATGGGCCGCCAGCAGCTCTTCGATGGTCGGGATAGACACATCTTTTTTCAATTTAATGGTAAATGCCTGGCTGTGGCAGCGCAGTGCGCCAACGCGGACACACAGGCCATCAACCGGAATCGTGGTGGTTGTGCCCAGAATCTTGTTGGTTTCAGCCTGGCCTTTCCACTCTTCGCGGCTTTGGCCGTTATCGAGCTGTTTGTCGATCCACGGAATCAGGCTGCCTGCCAACGGCACGCCGAAGTTGTCGACAGGCAGTTCGCCGCTGCGGGAAAGCTGGGTGACTTTGCGTTCGATATCGAGGATGGCAGACGCCGGGTCTGCCAGTTCAGCAGCCACGAGGCCGTGCAGTTGCCCCATTTGCGCCAGCAATTCACGCATATGACGCGCACCGCCGCCGGAAGCCGCCTGATACGTCGCCACAGAAACCCATTCAACCAGATCATTGGAGAACAGACCGCCCAGTGACATCAGCATCAGGCTGACAGTACAGTTGCCGCCAACGAAGGTTTTGATGCCTTTGTTCAGACCGTCGGTGATGACAGCCTGGTTCACCGGGTCAAGAATGATGATGGCGTCATCTTTCATACGCAGAGAAGAGGCAGCATCGATCCAGTAACCCTGCCAGCCGCTTTCACGAAGCTTTGGATAAATTTCGTTGGTATAATCGCCGCCCTGGCAGGTGACAATGATGTCGAGGGCCTTCAGCGCTTCCAGATCGAATGCGTCCTGCAACGTACCGGTAGACTTACCGCCGAACGTCGGGGCTGCCTGACCAAGCTGGGAAGTTGAAAAGAAGACCGGGCGAATGGCGTCGAAGTCGCGCTCTTCTACCATGCGTTGCATGAGTACGGAGCCGACCATTCCGCGCCAACCGATAAAACCAACATTTTTCATAGCGTATTTCCTGCGAAGGTGTGTGCTGTTAGTGCGAGCCAGTATCCAACTGGCGCTAATAGTCCACCTTACAAAATGCACGCAAAGTCGCAAGTGAAATTAATCAATGATGGGCAAGCCATCAGAAATACCGCTAATCAGCGGCAAAATGGGTAATTGATAATGAGCGAAATCATTTCGGTGGCAGTGTTGTTGATCCTGATTATGGACCCTCTCGGGAACCTGCCGATATTTATGTCAGTACTCAAGCATACTGAGCCGAAGCGCCGCCGAAAAATCATGATTCGCGAGCTGCTCATCGCACTGGTGTTGATGCTGGTTTTCCTCTTCGCGGGCGAAAATATTCTGGCGTTTCTCAACCTACGCGCCGAAACGGTTTCGATTTCCGGCGGCATCATCCTGTTTCTGATCGCCATTAAGATGATTTTCCCCAGCGAGTCCGGCAGCAGCATGGGGCTGCCGGCGGGTGAAGAACCGTTTATCGTACCGCTGGCGGTTCCGCTGGTGGCCGGGCCAACGCTGCTTGCCACCCTGATGCTGCTTTCACACCAGTACCCTAATCAGATGGGCCATCTGGTGATTGCGCTGTTGATAGCCTGGGGCGGTACCGTGGCGATCTTGCTGCAATCATCGCTGTTCCTGCGTTTGCTCGGCGAGAAAGGGGTGAACGCGCTGGAGCGTTTAATGGGGCTGGTTCTGGTGATGCTCGCAACCCAGATGTTCCTGGACGGCATCCGCCTGTGGATGAAGGGCTAGGTAAAAGCAAAACGGCAACGGAGGTAAAAGCAAAACGGCAACCTGAGTTGCCGTTTTTGGTGTTTGCTCCCTCTCCCCGAGGGAGAGGGCCGGGGTGAGGGCATCAGACCGCACCAGAATAAAAGCAAAAAGGCAACGCAAGTTGCCGTTTTTGGTGTTTGCTCCCTCTCCCTGTGGGAGAGGGCCGGGGTGAGGGCATCAGACCGCACCAGAATAAAAGCAAAAAGGCAACGCAAGTTGCCTTTTTTAGTGTTTGCTCCCTCTCCCCGTGGGAGAGGGCCGGGGTGAGGGCATCAGACCGCACCAGAATAAAAGCAAAAAGGCAACGCAAGTTGCCTTTTTTAGTGTTTGCTCCCTCTCCCTGTGGGAGAGGGCCGGGGTGAGGGCATCAGACCGCACTCCCCTAAACAGTAGAATCAACTCAACAACGTAAACGCAATCATCCCGACAATCGCCCCTGTGGTGCCCAGAATCGTTTCCATTAACGTCCAGGTTTTCAGCGTCTGCGCTTCGGTGGCACCGGTAAACTTACCGAACAACCAGAAACCCGCATCATTCACATGGCTCACCACAATGGAACCACCCGCGATACAAATCGACAGGGCCGCCAGTTGCGCACCGGAAAAATGCAGTTGCTCAATCACCGGCATCACCAGACCCACCGCCGTCAAACAGGCAACGGTCGCCGACCCCTGAATAATGCGCACGGCGGCTGCCAGCACAAAACAGGTCACGGCAATCGGCAGCCCCATACCGGTCAGCGCTTCGCCCAGCGCCGGGCCAACACCGGAATCTACCAGCACCTGCTTGAATACGCCGCCCGCACCAATCACCAGCAGGATAATCCCGGCAGGCTGCAATGCCTGACCGCAGATCTCCATGACCCGGTCTTTCGCCATGCCCTGGCGAATCGCCAGACCGTAGATTGCCACCAGGCAAGCCACCAGAATCGCGGTGAACGGGTGACCGATAAACTCCAGCCAGTTGTAGAGGTCCGAACCCTCTGCCACAAAACGTGCAGCGATAGTTTTCAGCCCCACCAGCACCAGCGGCAGCAGAATCAGCGACAGACTAAAGCCGAATGACGGCATTTTACCCTCGCCCAGATGCGGCTCAGTGATGTCGTCGGGGATATGCAGCGCGACATAGCGGCTGATAAAGTTGCCCCACAGCGGCCCGGCGATCAGCATTCCAGGAACGGCAGCGCACAGCCCAATCAGGATCATCCAGCCAAAGTCGGCGTGCATCTGGGAAGCCAGCAGCATCGGCGCAGGCCCAGGCAGCAGAAACGCTGCGGCTGCCGCCACGCCCGCAAATAGCGGAATCACCAGCTTCACAAGGTTAGTACCGGTATGGCGCGCCATAGAGAAGGCAACGCTTATCAGCAACACCACCGCCACTTCAAAGAACAGCGGCAGCGCGCAAATCAACCCCGCCAGGCCAATCGCGAAATGCGCGCGATTGTGACCAAAAGATTTGAGCATCTTCACGGCAATCTGATCGACCGCGCCGGTCTCATGCAGAATTTTGCCGAACATCGCCCCTAAAGCCACCACGATGGCGAGGAAGCCCAGCGTCCCGCCCATCCCTTTTTCCATGGTCGCCGCAATCTTGATCAACGGCATACCGGAAAAAAGCCCTGCACCAATAGAAACCACCATCAAAGCAACGAAAGCGTGCATACGCGCTTTCATGACTAAAAACAGCAGCAGCAACACAGAGCCAACTGCTGTTAAAACAAGCGTCAATGTACTCACAACAAACTGCCTTTATTTGTTAATCACTTCAATTGTGCTGGCGACAACACCTTCCAGGGGCTGGTCAATGTCAACGATCAGTACGTCGCGCTCATCCGCACCCGGCTCTTCCAGGGCTTCAAACTGGGTCACCAGCATTTGCGTTTTAAAGAAGTGGCCTTTACGCGCTTTCAGGCGGCTTTCGATAACATCGAAGTCCCCTTTCAGGTAGATAAAGGAGAGATTAGGGTTGCCGTCACGCAGCAGGTCGCGGTAACGCTTTTTCAGCGCCGAACAGACAATCAGCGACACTTTGTTGGTGCGCTGCATTGCAAAGGCCGCATCGTTGAGCGCCTGCAACCAGGGTTTACGGTCATCGTCATTCAACGGCTCGCCTGCGGCCATTTTCATGATGTTGGCGCGTGGATGAAGGAAGTCGCCGTCAAGAAACGCGGCATGGAGTTGATGCGCCACTTCACTGGCGACAGCGGATTTACCACTGCCAGATACGCCCATCAGGACATAGACGTGGTGATCATGGTTAGTCGTGCTCAAAGCGTAGCTCCCACAGGTACAAAGTAAATTGTTACGGGTAACAGTTATCGGTAACATTGTCCTGCCGGGGTAATGGATAAGCAATAACCATTCGTGCCAGAAGTGAATAAGTGTGAGCTACTTCAAATTTGTCAGACTAAATAGATCCACCCGGTGACAATGTGAAACCTAAATCTAACAATTTTGGCGTAACAGATTCACCACGAATGCGCGCCAGCAGGCGTTCTGCACCAATACGTCCCATACGTTCACGCGGCGTAAGGACGCTCGCCAGACGCGGCTCCATTACCTGGCCAATGTCGTGACCGTGGAACCCGGCGATCGCCATATCATCAGGAACTTTCAGCCCCAAACGCTGGCATTCGAACGCCGCGCCGACCGCAAGGTCATCGTTGGTGCAAAAAATTCCGTCCAGTTGCGAGTATTCGCGACGCGCCTGCCGCATAAGCTCAATGCCCGCGGTATAGGACGAGGACTGTTCTACCATCACGCTGTATGGCGTCAGACCCGCATCAAGCATCGCCTGCTCATACCCCTTCTGTTTGATGATAGTACGTTCGTCGAGACGTGCGCCCAGGTAGGCCACCCGGCGATGACCACGTTCAATAATGGCCGCCGTCATCTGCCGCGCCGCTTCAAAGTTGTCGAAGCCAACGGCGATGTCCAGGCAAGGCGACTTGCTGTCCATCAGTTCAACAACAGGGATACCCGCCACTTCAATCATTTTCAGCGTGCGAGGCGTATGGGTACGTTCAGTGAGGATAAGGCCGTCAATATTCCACGACAGCATCGATTCAAGCCGCTCTTCTTCCAGCTCAGGCTTATAGCCGAAGTGCGCCAGCATGGTTTGATAGCCAAACGCATCCGTCACGCTTTCGATGCCGCGCAGGACTTCTGCGAACACCTGGTTGGTTAAAGAGGGAAGCAGCACGCCAACCGCACGGCTGGTGGCATTGGAGAGAATATCCGGAGCCCGATTCGGAATGTAGCCCAGTTCATCAAGTGCAGCCGCTATTTTAGACCGAAGCGCCACGGAGACTTGCTCCGGGTTGCGTAAAAATCGGCTGACCGTCATTTTGGTCACGCCAACGCGATCGGCCACATCCTGAAGTACGGGTCTTTTCTTTTTCATCGTCCTGAATTGATAAACGGGGAAACATCAGGCCAGTTTATCACGGACAGCACGCAACCTTCTGGTGTTAACCAGAAGGTTGCGTCATTTATTTAAGCCCGATCAAACTGGCGGCAGGTCGAAAAGTAAAATTTCGCTGTCGCTATCGGCATGAATGGACAGAGCCTGCTCGTCCCAGATGGCCAGGCCATCGCTGGTGGTCGCTTTCGTGCCGTTAATGGATACCTCACCTTTCACCACCTGAATCCAGATTTTGCGGTCTGCAGAAACCTGATACACAGACTGCTCATCTTTCAACAGCGCCCAGCGATAAAGCTCCATGTCCTGATGCACTTTCAGCGAACCGTCGCGAGCATCCGGCGACAGCACCAGTTGGCGGCCCTGCGTTGCATCAAAGCGGCGTTGTTCGTAACGCGGCGTGATGCCATTTTCTTCTGGAATAATCCAGATCTGGTACAGACGCAGCGGTTCAGTGGCGCTGGGGTTGTACTCAGAGTGCCGCACGCCGGTGCCAGCGCTCATGATCTGGAACTCACCCGCCGGAACCTGTTCTTTATTGCCCATGCTGTCCTGATGCTCGACCGCGCCTTGCAGTACATACGTCAGGATTTCCATATCTTTATGGGGATGGGTGCCAAACCCCTGCCCGGCATCGATCACGTCGTCGTTAATCACGCGCAGTGCAGAAAAACCCATAAAGTTTGCATCGTAATAGTTGGCAAACGAAAAGGTATGCCAGGAGTCAAGCCAGCCATGATTTGCGTGGCCACGGTCGTTTGCTTTGCGTAAATAAATCATGTTTTCACCCTCATGTTCGTTTCGATGGAGTAAGTGTGGACCCGATCGCTGACCAATCATAGAGGGTGAAAATTGACTCCTCTGTTCAAAAAAAATGAAAGACTTTTGTAACCTTAAGACCACTTATTTTGCGAGGGTTACCGTGGATGGAGAGGCCTGTTCGAAGGCGCGCTCCAGGATCTCCAGGTTGGTCAGAACATCAGATTCCTTGACGTAATTATCCGCCCCGGTGGTCAACGTGGCATAGAGCGCATCATAGACCCGGCCATAGTCACCAATTTCCGGTTTCAGCTCCTCACGCACCGTTTCACCCGCGTCATTCACATACTCCAGCACGCCGATACTGTCATCTGCCGCAAATCCCGCTTCACCAGGCATGATATTGGCCTTCAGGCTGGTCTCCTGCTGGTCGATGCCGTACTTGATAAATGATCCTCTGGTCCCGTGGACAATAAACTTCGGATAGTCGATTTTGACCAGATAGCTGGTTTTTACGATGGCTTTCAGATCGCCATAAAAGAGCTGCGCTTCAAAGGTGTCATCCGGGTTGGCCTTGTTGCGCAGGCTACGAATGTCATACGCCACATGGTCCGGGCGACCAAACAGTGAAATAATTTGATCCATCGTATGCACGCCAAGCCCGTAGAAGGATCCGTCCTGCGGCAGGCCAGGTTTCGTTTCTGCAACCGGGCGGTAGTAATCGAAGTGGCTCTCCACTTCAACAATTTCACCTAACTTGCCGCTCTCAATGGCTTTTTTGGCCATCAAAAAACAGGTGTCAAAGCGGCGATTCTGATACGGCGTGACGGTCAGGCCTTTGCTTTTTGCCAGTTCAAAGAGGGTGACGGCTTCGGCAATCGTTGGCGTGAATGGCTTTTCTACCAGCACGTTTTTCCCGGCTTCCAGCGCCCGTTTCGCGTACTCAAAATGGCTGTCCGCGTGGGTACAAACGATGACCAGACTGACCTGCGGATCATTGAGCACCTCATCAAGATCGCTGGTGAAGTGAATATGCTGATACTGCGGATGCTGTTCTTCCGGTTTCGCATGGCGGCGAAAGATATGTGCCACATGCCAGGTATCTTTGCGATTCAGAACGTAAGGGAGGTGGTAGCGGGTGGTGCTTTTACCAAAGCCGATAAATGCGCAATGCAGAGTCATAATGCTGTCCTTGTTTAGCGTCGCAGCCTTAAACCTTAGCGCAAGACGCCCACCGATAAAAACCACTGTCATCAACGAACAAGACATACAGCCAAATCATTCTGAACTTACGATGCATTTACCGTGATTATAAAAGCAGAATAAACAACCACTTCCATTCTTAAAATCCTCTGACACGTCTTGATCTCATTGACCAAATTGCCGATAAAAGTGCCGCGAAAAGCAGGATGTTTCTCGCAATAACGGGTCAGCCACACATCGGGCTGGCTGCCATGGAAAGCGGCTCAGGGAAGTATGCATGGACAGAAAATATCTCCTGCTAAACCTCACCCTTCTGGTCTGGCTGTTTGCGCTTTTGGCCTGGTGCGTCGGCGCATCCTCGCTGGCGCGTTACGCAGGACTGCTGGCCTTTGCCACCTTTAGCGCTTTTATCCTGAGAGGATTCATAACAGGCATGTTCAAAAAACATAAAAACAGCGAAAACCCCGGCGCGATAGCTGCCACCCCTTCTACCGTTAATCAACACCAGGCCGAGACGGAAACATCTACGGTGATCGCCCGTGATGTTCATCTTGAAGGCAATATTGCTTCATCCAGCCCGGTGTACGTTTACGGCAGTGTACGGGGTGATATCGACGTGAAAGAGAGTCTGGTCAACGTCATGCGTGAAGGACGGGTCGAAGGCAACATTAACTGCCAGCAATTGATTATCGACGGCGCCGTGACAGGCCAGTGTACGGGCGATACGGTAGATATTGCCGAAAACGGTACGCTAACCGGCACGCTGGTTTATCGCACGCTGAGCATAAAACAGGGCGGCACCTTTACAGGCCAGGCGGAACTGCATGCCCCACGACAGGGGCAGACGAACGTTGTGGGGCTGGTGCTCGACACCACCACGGAGGGCACAAGCAAAAAGGCTGAGGGAAAACGCAGGTAAAAAAAAGCCAGCACCCGGCTGGCTAAGAAATACTGGAAGCAATGTGAGCAATGTCGTGCTTTCAGGATTACCGCATCGGTTTCCCTGAACGCATGGCAATAATAATCATTATCATTCGCACTTGTCTACCCTTTTTTGCAAAAAATGGCAGTTGACGCACTTTGCAAACTTCGTGATGTTGAAGAGGATATTTCACTAAAAGAGGAAAAAGGAATGAGTGACATTGTGATACGCCATATTGAAGCCAGCGATGCAGAAGCATTACGCCACATCAATTCACATCCTGGGGTGTATCACGACACGCTACAAATTCCTCATCCTTCCATGGCGATGTGGCAAGAAAGGGCCGCCGTCAAACCAGGCCGACGCCACCTCGTCGCCTGTCTTGATGAAGAGGTCGTCGGACACCTGGCTCTGGATATCATGGAAAATCCCCGGCGCGGCCACGTTGCCACCTTTGGAATTGGCGTTTCAGCGGAAAAGCATGGGCGTGGCGTAGGCAGCGCGTTAATGCGCGAAATGGTGAACCTGTGCGACAACTGGCTGCGAATAGAACGTATTGAATTGACCGTCTTCGTTGATAATGCCCCGGCGCTGACGCTGTATCAGAAGTTCGGTTTTGAAATTGAAGGAACCGGAAAGCGCTTCGCCCTGCGCAACGGCGAATACGTGGATGCCTATTTTATGGCACGGATAAAACAGTAAGCCTCCACGATTAACAAACCGCTCAACCCATCCCCTCTCCCTTTCAGGAAGAGGGGATTGAGAAACTTAATATCCCGCCGTTAAATCATCCACCGTACGCGGGTCAGACGCACCGTACAACGTGCCGTCCGGGCCAACCATAATGCTCTGCGTACTGCCCATCGCCTCTTTCACAACAACCTTCTGCCCTTTCTGCTCAAGCAGCTTGAGGGTGTCCGGGCTAAAGCCTTTTTCGACGCGCAGCTCATCCGGCAGCCACTGATGATGAAAGCGCGGGGCGTTGGTCGCCTCGGCGACGTTCATCCCAAAATCGATGCTGTTTACCACGATTTGCAGCACAGTTGTGATAATTCGGCTACCGCCAGGACTCCCCGTAACCAGCCAGGTTTTCCCGTCTTTCACCACGATAGTCGGCGACATGGAGGAGAGCGGACGCTTGCCCGGCCCTACCGCATTCGCATCGCCCCCCACCAGCCCATAGACATTCGGCACGCCAGGTTTGGCCGAGAAATCATCCATTTCGTTGTTCATCAGGATGCCAGTATTTCCCGCCACAATCCCGCTACCAAAGGTTGTGTTGAGGGTGTAGGTCACCGCGACGGCATTACCGTCTTTATCCACCACCGAATAGTGCGTTGTTTGTTTACTCTCGTAGGGCTCAAGCTTGCCCGGACGAATCTGGCTCGATGGCTTCGCTTTATTGACGTCGATTTGCTGAGCCAGCGATTTTGCATAATCCTTGTTGGTCAGCGCCTGCCAGGGCACCTTCACAAAATCCGGATCGCCAAGGTATTCAGACCTGTCGGCATAGGCGTATTTTTCCGCCTCCGCCATTACCTGCAAGGTATCCGCGCTGCCGAAGCCATATTTTGCGAGGTCAAAGTTCTCAAGGATATTGAGGATCTGCACGATATGGATCCCCCCGGAAGAGGGCGGCGGCATGGAGAAAACCTGGTAGCCGCGATAGTCGCCGCTGATGGGGGTGCGCTCGACGGCTTTGTAATTGGCCAAATCTTCTTTGGTGATCAGCCCGCCGTTTTTACTCATCTCCTGAGCAATCTGATCGGCAATCGAGCCTTTATAGAATGCGTCCGGGCCTTTTTCAGCAATCATCTCCAGGCTCTTTGCCAGGTTCGCCTGAACCAGTTTGTCGCCTTTTTTCAGGGGCTCGCCGTCTTTCCAGAAAATGGCTTTGCTGTTTTCATGGTTTGGCAGCACTTCACTGCCATAGGTTTTGAGATCGTCAGCCAGGGCGTCATTCACCACGAAGCCCTGCTTTGCCAGCTTAATGGCCGGCTGTACGACTTTATTCAGCGGCAATGTGCCATATTTTTCCAGCGCCAGCGAAAAGCCCGCCACTGTGCCCGGCGTACCGGAAGCTAAGTGTGACGTGAGAGACTTTTTGCTGTCCGGGTTGCCCTGGTCGTCAAGAAACATATCGCGCGTTGCTGCTGCCGGGGCCATTTCACGAAAATCAATTGCGGTCGTTTTGCCATCTTTGGTACGGATCATCATAAACCCGCCGCCACCGAGATTACCGGCCTGCGGGTGCGTTACGGCCAGCGCATAGCCAACCGCCACGGCGGCATCCACGGCGTTGCCCCCCTGTTTGAGGATATCGACGCCAACACGGGTTGCGGTTTCGTCAACGGACGCCACCATCCCCTGTTTCGCACGAACCGGATGAAAGACATCCGCCTCAACGCCATACGACACCGGAGCCGGTGCCGCAACGGGCGGAGGTGCCGCCGCAACGCTAAAACATCCTCCCGCCATCAGAGCGGCTATCGCCACCCAACGCGCAAACTTCTGTTTCATCATCGTCGTTCTCCTGAGAAGGGGCTACAGTCCCCGCTTAAGTCTGGTTCAGAACTCCTAAAAGATCATCGTAGTGCGTGAAACGGAGTAAACTTAGAAGAACCTTCAGAAGGAGGAGAAGATGATGAAACGACTATTTATTCTGGCCGCGTTCTTGCCATTGGCCGCTTTCGCACAGCCGCTCAATACCACCAATAACCCGAACCAACCGGGTTATCAGATACCGAGTCAGCAGCGAATGCAGACGCAAATGCTTAATCAGCAACAGCAGCAAAAAGGGATGTTAAATCAGAATTTGCAGACGCAAACGCGCCTGCAACAGCAGCATCTGGAAGCGCAAATTAATAATAATTCCCAGCGGGTAAGGCAGGCGCAGCCGGGGGAGCTCGATCCGGGTACCCAGCAGATGCTCCCCAATACAAACGGCGGCATGCTGAACCAAAGCGTTAATAACGATGCGACACTGGGTCAGCAGCAACATATGCTGCCCGCTAACCAGGCCGGCAGCAGCATGCTGAATCAAAACCATACCAGCACGCCGCAAGCGAATATCCCGCTAAAAACCGTTACGCCTTAAGGCTGAAAATCTGGTCCGATGACTTCAATGTTGTCGGTACAGATGCAATCAACGCCCCAGCGTAGCAGTTGAGACGCACGCTGCGGGCGATTGACGGTATAAACCAGAATATGTAACCCGGCATCCCGCAGCATATCCACGCGTTCTTCATCAAGAAGCGTGTGATTAAGATGGATGGAGAAACATTCCAGACGGGTGGTCAGTTCCCGCCAGTCATCGCGCCATTCATCCAGCAGCAACCCCCGAGGTAGTTCCGGTGCCGCCGCTTTCGCCGCCTCCAGCGCATCAATTTCAAACGACGACAGCAGCGGTGTCGGCATATCAGCCCAGAGTTCGCGCGCCGCGAGTGCCACCACTTTGCCCGTCAGCGAGCCAGTGCCGGTCGTCGGTTTAATCTCGATATTCGCCATCATGCCGTACTGACGACAGCGGTCGGCAACCTGCGACAGCAGCGGCAGCGGTTCACCTTTGAATTCGCCGCCAAACCAGCCGCCTGCGTCTACTTTCAGCAGATCGTTCCATTCCAGATCCCCGGCAACACCCCAGCCGTTGCTGGTACGCTCGAGATTATCGTCATGCAGCAGAAAAATATGCCCGTCTTTCGACAACTTCGCATCGAACTCGATCATTGTGTGACCGTAGCGAGCGCCCACATCAATTGCCGCCAGCGTATTTTCCGGGGCGAGTTTCCCACCGCCACGATGGGCGGCGACGTGGGGGTAAGGCCAGTTGCTCATACACGTTGTCCTGTTTCACCGTCAAAAAGGTGCAGGTGATTCTCCGGCAAATGCAGCCACAGCGTACTGCCCTGCTTCGGTCTGTCCTGATGTGCAAGGCGCACCACCAGCTTATGGTCGCCCCAGCGACCGTGGGCCAGGTTGTCTGCGCCAAGCATCTCAAGCGTATCCATCACCAGCGGTACGCCACCTGCGGACTGTGAGCTTAACGCAATATGTTCCGGGCGGATACCCAATGTCATTTTACGCCCGGCATAGCCCCGGTAGTACCAGTTAATGGGCAGAGCCATACCGCTATCCAATTCAAAATGGGTACCGGTGTTGCTGATACGCCCATCCAGCAAGTTCATCGCCGGGCTACCGATAAAACTCGCCACAAAGCGGCTGGCCGGTTTTTCGTACACCTCTACAGGTGTGCCGATCTGTTCCGCCACCCCTTTATTCATCACCATCACGCGCTGCGCCAGCGTCATTGCCTCTACCTGGTCGTGGGTCACGTAGAGCGACGTCGTTTTCAGGCGACGATGCAAATGCTGCAGTTCCAGCCGCATCTGGACGCGTAGTTTCGCATCAAGGTTTGATAGCGGTTCATCAAACAGAAACACCGCCGGATCGCGCACAATGGCACGCCCCATCGCCACACGCTGACGCTGGCCGCCGGATAATTCGCGCGGACGGCGCTTTAACAGACCATCCAACTCCAGAATACGGGCCGCCTCTTTTACGCGCTCGGCAATGTGCTCTTTACCCATGCCGCGAATTTTCAGCCCCCAGGCCATGTTCTCTTCCACACTCATATGCGGGTAGAGCGCATAGTTCTGGAACACCATCGCAATACCGCGATCTTTCGGCTCCGTTTCCGTCACGCGCTGGCTATCAATCCAGATATCGCCCGTGCTGACGCGCTCAAGGCCAGCGACCATGCGGAGCAGCGTCGACTTTCCGCAACCGGATGGCCCCACCATTACAATAAATTCGCCGTCCGCCACGTCCAGCGTCAGCGGCTGAATAACCTGCGTTTTGCCGTTATCCCAGCTTTTGGTTACGGCCTGTAATTTTAATCCTGCCATCTTATTTCTCACTGTCGACCAGGCCACGCACAAAGGCACGCTGCATGGCAAAAACGATAACCACCGGGGGAATCAGCGTGAGCAGCATTGCCGCCATCACCTGGTTCCATTGTGTTGAGCCCTCACCTACGGCAATCATGCCTTTAATGCCCGCAACAGCCGTGCCCAGATTGACGTCGCTGATGATAAGCAGAGGCCACAAATACTGGTTCCAGCCGTAGATAAAGGTAATGACAAACAGCGCCGCCAGATTGGTTTTTGATAGCGGCAGCACGATGTCCCAGAAAAAGCGCATCGGCGAGGCACCATCAATACGTGCCGCTTCCATCAGTTCATCGGGAAGCGTCATAAAGAACTGGCGAAACAGAAATGTCGCCGTAGCGGAAGCCATCAGCGGTAGCGTTAACCCGGTGTAGCTGTCGAGCATTTTCAGGTTCGCAATCACTTCCACCGTCGGGAAGATACGCACTTCAACCGGCAGCATCAGGGTGATAAAAATCATCCAGAAGAAGAGGTTACGCAGCGGGAAACGAAACCAGACGATGGCAAAAGCGGATAGCATCGAAACGGCGATTTTCCCCACGGTAATGGAGAACGCCATGATGAAGCTGTTAAGCATCATCAGCCAGAACGGCGCACTGTTAGCCCCCACGCCGTTAATCCAAATCGCTTTCATGTTTTCCAGCAGGTGCGTGCCGGGAATCAGGGTCATTGGCGTTTCAAAAACGGCTTTGTTATCCAGCGTTGCCGCCACAAAGGCGACATACAGGGGAAACAGGATCGTCACAATGCCCAGGATAAGCAGAAGGTGGCTGAAAAAAGTCAGCCCTGGACGATTCTCAATCATTGGTAGCGTACCTTGCTTTCAACATAACGGAACTGAACGACCGTCAGCACGATCACCAGGAACATCAATACCACGGACTGTGCAGCGGATGCGGACAGATCCAGACCGGCAAAGCCCTCACGGTAAATCTTATAAATCAGCGTGGTCGTTGCCTGTACCGGGCCGCCCGCCGTCGCGGCATCAATCACCGGGAAGGTATCGAAGAAGGCGTACACCAGGTTGACCACCAGCAGGAAGAAACTCACCGGGGCAATCAGCGGCAGCGACAGCTTAAAGAAGCGGCGAATCGGCCCTGCGCCATCAATCGCCGCGGCTTCCACCAGGGAACGGGGGATAGATTGCAGCGCAGCGAAGAAGAATAAAAAGTTGTAACTAATCTGCTTCCAGATAGAAGCAAAAACCACCAGGAACATGGCCTGGCCACTGTTTTGCGCGTGGTTCCAGTTATAGCCAAATTGTTCAAGAACATGGGTTATCAAACCGCGACCGGGATTGAAGAGAAAGATCCACAACACAGCGGCGACCGCCGGGGCGACGGCATACGGGAGCAGCATCAATGTCTGGTATACACGACTGCCGCGTACCACGTTGTCGACCAGCGCGGCAAAGAACAGGGAGGAGAACAGACCAAAAAAAGTGACCAGCGCGCTAAAACGCATCGTCGTCCAGAAGGACTCAAGGTAATAGCTGTCATGGAACAGGGCCACAAAGTTATCCAGGCCAACGAACTGTCTCGACAGGCCGAACGGATCAACGCTTTGAACCGAATACCACAGCGCTTCGCCCGCAGGCCAGATAAAGAAAATAATGGTGATAACCAGTTGAGGCGCGACCAGCAGGTAAGGCAGCCAGCGCGAACGAAACACCGGACGGGATGAGGACATAGTTATGCTCTGAGTTGTATTTTCCCCTCACCCTAACCCTCTTCCCACAGGGGCGAGGGGTGGGTTTGCGCCCTCTCCCTTTCAGGAAGAGGGCCGGGGTGAGGGTGTAAGCTATTAAGACTTAGTCGACTGTTCGAAGCGGCGAAGTAGCTGATTACCACGCTCTACGGCCGAATCCAGTGCCTGCTGCGGCGTTTTCTTACCGGTCCAGACGCTTTCCAGCTCTTCATCCACAATGGTACGAATCTGCGGCATGTTGCCCAGACGCAGACCTTTGGTGAACGGCAACGGCGGCTTGTTCAGCATCTGACGCGTTGCGATGTCCGCACCCGGGTTCTTGTCATAGAAACCTTCTTTACGGGTCAGATCATATGCAGCGGTAGTAATCGGCAGATAGCCGGTTTTCTGGTGCCATTCAGCAGCGATTTCCGGTTTAGCCAGGAACTCAAGGAACTGCGCAACACCCGTATAGGTCGGCTTATCTTTGCCCTGCATAACCCACAGGCTGGCCCCGCCGATGATGGCGTTCTGCGGTGCGCCTTTCACGTCAGCGTCGTAAGGCATCATGCCTACACCGTAGTTAAATTTGGCGTAATGACGGATATCCGCCAGCGAGCCAGAGGAGGCAGTAGTAATCGCGCAGTCACCGTTATAGAACTTCTCGGTAGACTCGTCTTTACGACCGAAGTAGCTGAAATCCCCTTTCTTGTTCAGCTCTTCGAGCATGGCGATGTGTTTCACCTGCTCAGGTTTGTTGAACTCCAGAACCGCATCCGTACCGTCGAAACCGTTGTTTTTGGTCGCAACCGGCAGGCCGTGCCAGGCGCTAAAGTTTTCAATCTGAATCCAGCCCTGCCAGCCGCTGGCGTAACCGCACTTCATCCCTGTGGCTTTCAGTTTGGCCGTGTACGCAGCCAGATCCTGCCAGGTTTTTGGTGGCTGCTCCGGATCTAAGCCCGCTTTTTTGAAGGCATCTTTGTTGTAATACAGCACCGGCGTGGAACTGTTGAACGGCTGAGACAGCAGGTGGCCCGTTTTAGAATCGGTGTAGTAGCCGGCAACGGTCGGCACAAACTGAGACTCATCAAAGTTGATACCCGCGTCTTTAAATACTTCATAGACCGGCTTAATGGCTTTCGATGCCATCATGGTCGCCGTACCCACTTCGTAAACCTGCAGCAGAGCGGGCGCATTACCCGTACGGAACGCAGCGATACCCGCACTCAGGCTCTGCTCGTAGTTACCTTTGTACACCGGCACAATTTTGTAATCCGGGTGGGTGTCGTTAAAACGTTGCGCCAGGGAGTCGACTTCTTTGCCTAACTCGCCTTCCATGGAATGCCAGAATGGGATTGTCGTGACAGCCATTGCGTTGCCTGCAAAGATCAACCCAAGAGCCAGTCCTAAAGCTGTGTGTCGTAACGGTGTCATTCGGTTTTCTCTCTTGTTGTGCCGGATGCGCGATATCACGCGTTTTATGCTCGCGAGGTAACATGACATGCTCGAATGACAGAAAAATAACCTTTTAATTACAATAGAGTGACAGCCAGACGTCAGAGAGATGATGGATTCATGAAAGCAGAGGGGAAAATATATTAGGATGTGCGGCCTGATGCCCTCACCCCGATCCTCTCCCACGGGGAGAGGGAGGAAACACTAAAAACGACAGCCTGATGGCTGCCGTTTTGCTTTTATTAACCGCCCAGATAGGCGCTACGCACCGCTTCGTTCGCCAGCAGCGCATCGCCGGTATCTTCCAGCACGACATGACCGTTTTCCAGCACGTAGCCGCGATCGGCGAGTTTCAGCGCCTGGTTGGCGTTCTGCTCGACGAGGAAGATGGTCATCCCTTCTTTGCGCAGTTGTTCGATAGTATCGAAAATCTGCTGAATGATGATCGGCGCAAGACCCAGAGAAGGTTCGTCCAGCAGCAGCAGGCGCGGCTGACTCATCAGCGCACGGCCAATTGCTAGCATCTGCTGTTCACCGCCGGACATCGTGCCCGCACGCTGAATACGACGCTCATGCAGACGCGGGAACAGCTCGTAGACCCACTTGATGCGATCCTGGAACTGGTCGCGATCGGCAAAGAAGCCGCCCATCGCCAGGTTCTCTTCCACGGTCATACGGGAGAAGACGCGACGCCCTTCCGGCACAATCGCCACCGCTTCGCGCATAATTTTCGCCGTCTGCCAGTCGGTAATGTCTTTGCCATCAAACACAATACGACCGCTGGTCGCGCGAGGATCGCCACACAGGGTTCCCAGCAACGTGGTTTTACCCGCGCCGTTGGCACCGATCAGGGTGACAATCTCACCCTGATTGATATGCAGGCTGACATCATGCAGCGCCTGGATTTTGCCGTAGTGGGCGCTAACTTTGTCAAAGGACAACATGACTTTTTCCATCTTATGCCTCACCAAGGTATGCGCGGATCACGTCCGGGTTATTACGAATTTCTTCCGGCGTACCGTTAGCCAGTGGCGTGCCCTGGTTGACGACATAAATACGATCGGAGATCCCCATCACCAGCTTCATATCATGCTCGATGAGCAGGATGGTGGTGTTGTGGTTGTTACGCAGCTCAACGATTAACTCGTCCAGCTCTTTGGTCTCTTTCGGGTTCAGCCCTGCCGCCGGTTCGTCCAGCATCAGGATTTCCGGCTGCGTCACCATGCAACGAGCAATCTCCAGACGACGCTGGTCGCCATAGGCCAGGTTACTTGCCTGACGGTTGGCATGCTCAAGCAGACCAATACGCTCAAGCCAGATGGCAGCACGATCCAGAGCTTCACTCTGCGCGCGGCGGAAAGATGGCGTTTTCAGCAGACCGGAGAAGACACCGGTTTTCAGTTGCTGATGCTGTGCCACCAGCAGGTTTTCAATCACCGTCATTTCACGGAACAGACGCACGTGCTGGAAAGTACGCACTACGCCCATGCGGGCAATTTGCTGGCCCGGCAGCCCTTCCAGATGCTGGTCGCGCAGCATAATGGTGCCGCCCGTCGGTTTGTAGAAACCGGTCAGGCAGTTAAAGACGGTGGTTTTCCCCGCACCGTTAGGGCCAATCAGCGAGACGATTTCCTGCGGATGTAAATCCAGCGCCACATTGTTGACGGCCAGCAGGCCGCCAAAGCGCATCATCAGGCCGTTTACGGATAACAATGGCTGACTCATGCCTGTTCTCCCTTTGCCTGACCGTTTTTCAGTTTCAGTTGCGGACGGGTCATCGGCAGTAAGCCTTGAGGACGCCAAATCATCATCAGTACCATCAATCCACCCAGCATCAACATGCTGTATTCATTGAAATCGCGCATCAGCTCGCGGGAAACCACCAGCAGAATCGCCGCCAGGATAACCGCAAACTGCGAACCCATACCGCCCAGCACCACAATGGCCAGCACAAAGGCAGACTCGGCAAAAGTGAAGGATTCCGGGCTGACAAAACCCTGGCGCGCGGCAAACAGCGTACCGGCAAAACCAGCAAACGCGGCGCTGATAGTGAAGGCAGTCAGTTTGATGCGAGTCGGGTTGAGGCCCAGAGAGCGGCAGGCAATTTCGTCTTCACGCAGCGCTTCCCAGGCACGGCCGAGCGGCATACGCAGCAGACGGTTAATCACAAACAGGGTGAGTACGACCAGCAGCAGCGCAACCATATAGAGAAAGACGACACGGTCGCTGGGGTCATAAGGCACGCCAAAGAAGTTGCTGAATGTATCCCAACCGCCCTCGCGCGCGGTACGGCTAAACTCCAGACCGAACAGCGTCGGCTTCGGAATCTGGCTGATCCCGTTCGGGCCACCGGTAATTTCGGTATTGTTCAGCAGCAGGATACGGACGATTTCGCCGAAACCGAGGGTGACAATCGCCAGGTAATCTCCGCGCAGACGCAGTACCGGGAAGCCAAGCAGGAAGCCCGCCGCCGCCGACACCAGGCCCGCCAGCGGCAGACATGTCCAGAAACCGAGACCATAATAGTGGTTAAGCAGCGCGAAGGTGTAGGCGCCGATAGCGTAGAAACCGCCATAACCCAGCACCAGCAGACCGGACAGCCCCACCACCACGTTCAGCCCAAGGCCGAGGATGATGTAAATCATAGTCATGGTGGCGATATCCACCGTACCACGCGACACCACAAACGGCCATGCCACGGCAGCCACCAGCAGGGCCACCAGGAAGAGTTTCTGTTTAACGGTCGAACCGTCGATCGCTGGCAGAATGAATTTCGGCCCCGAGACGTTTTTCAGCGTCTTCTGGTAAACAGGGCGCAGCAACTGGAAGAAAAAGACCACAGCCGTGCCAATGAACACCCATTCCCAGCGAATGCTCGCTGCGGTGTTAACCACCAGCTTCGTGCCATCCAGCTCTAACTGCACGCCCATAAAGACGCCCGCCAGCACGAAAAACATGGCGGCGGAGAGCAACGCCATCGCAAAATGCATCGGTTTCATACTTTTTCAACCTCCGGGCGACCCAGGATACCGGTCGGCATCACCAGCAGCACGACGATCAGCAGGGCAAAGGCCACAACGTCTTTATATTCCGTACTCAGGTACGCCGAGGAGAGTGCTTCGGTAATGCCCAGAATCAGGCCGCCGATCATTGCACCCGGAATGCTACCGATCCCGCCCAACACCGCTGCGGTAAAGGCCTTCATCCCCGCCATAAAGCCGATATAGGGGTTGATTACGCCATAGAACTGACCGAGCAACACGCCCGCCACTGCCGCCATCGCTGCACCAATTACAAAGGTCAGAGCAATCACGCGGTCAGTATTGATGCCAAGCAGGCTCGCCATTTTCAGGTCTTCTGAACAGGCGCGACAGGCGCGGCCCATGCGGGAATAACGGATAAACACCGTCAGGGCCAGCATCGAAACAAAGGTCACGATCCAGATAACCAGTTGCATGGTGGTGATGGTGGCCGCGAAATTATCACTGCTACCGACCGTCCACTGGCCGTTAAACAGGCTCGGCAACGCCACGTCACGTGAACCTTCGGTCAGGCTGACATAGTTTTGCAGGAAGATTGACATCCCGATGGCAGAAATCAGTGCAATCAGGCGCTTGGAGTTGCGCACCGGGCGGTAGGCCACGCGCTCAATACTCCAGCCATAAGCACTGGCAATGACGATAGCGCCGACAAAGCCTGCGGTAATCAACAGCCAACTGGCGTCGATTCCCATCATCATCAAAGCGGCAATAATCATAAAGGAGACATAACTGCCGATCATATAGACCTCGCCGTGGGCGAAGTTGATCATGCCGATAATGCCATACACCATGGTGTAACCGATGGCGATCAATGCATAGGTGCTTCCCAGCGTCACGCCGTTAAACATCTGCTGCAAGAAGTAGAGAAACTGCTCGGACATAACGTAACCTTTCTAAACCCGACAAGCCGGGATGTTGAACCCCCACTCTAAATAATTCGAGTTGCAGGAAGGCGGCAAGTTTGTTCATCCCCGGAAGCGTACAAATCGTACGTGACCGGGGTGGATAAACGCAGCCAACGCATCTGCGGCGCGAAGTATGATGAGTGGTTGCCTTATTTGGCTACCGTGGACGAACCATCGGCGTGCCACTGGAAGACTCCGAAATCAAATCCTTTCAAATCGCCTTTCTCATCCCAGTTCAGCGGCCCAATCACGGTTTTAGCTCCGTTAGCTTTTAAATCTTTCACCAGCGCGAGCGGTTCATTACTGCCAGAACGCTCCATTGCCTGCGCCAGAGACTGCACTGCGGCATAGGTGATCCAGACATACGGACCACTCGGGTCTTTCTTCTCGGCTTTTAACGCATCGACGATGGCCTGGTTAGCCGGATCCTGATCGTAGCGCTTCGGCATCGTTACCAGCATGCCTTCCGCCGCATCGCCCGCGATGTTGGAAAGGGATGCGTTACCTACGCCTTCCGGCCCCATAAACTGAGTCTGCAGGCCATTCGCACGCGCCTGACGCAGAATTTGTCCCATTTCCGGGTAATAACCACCGTAGTAGACAAAATCGATATTTTCTTTCTTAAGGCGAGCAACCAGCGCGGAGAAGTCTTTCTCACCGGCGGTGATACCGTCAAAGAAAACGATGTTCGCACCGCCAGCTTTCAGCCCTTCCTGAACGGAACGCGCCAGACCTTCACCGTACTGCTGCTTGTCGTGAATGATGGCAATACGCTGCGGCTTCACCGTGCCGAGGATATATTTCGCGGCGGTCGGCCCCTGAGAGGAGTCCAGCCCTGCGGTACGCATAATGTGCTGATAACCGCGCTGGGTGAGTTCCGGATTGGTCGCGCCGGGGGAGATCATCAAAATGCCTTCGTCTTCGTAGATGTCAGACGCAGGCTGCGTTGACGATGAGCAGAGATGTCCAATAACGTATTTGATGCCGTCGTTAACGACTTTATTCGCCACCGCAACGGCTTGTTTCGGGTCACAGGCGTCGTCGTATTCCACAGCGACCAGTTTGTCGCCCTTAACGCCGCCTTTAGCGTTGATATCTTTGATGGCCTGGCGCGCACCGTTGAACTCCATATCGCCCCATTGAGCAATCGGCCCGGACATCGCCCCCACAACCGCAACTTTTATATCCTTCGCCATGGCCGCGTGAGACATCGCAAGTGCAACCATCCCCGCGATTAATGTCTTCGCGTTCCTTCTCATTCTAAAATCCTCGTTCGTGATGTCGTGTGTAAATATATTGTTTTTTTATGGTTAAAAAGCATTCTGTACTTTTTATAGACAACGCTATTTTTACCAGTGCCATGAATGGTTTAGCGCAGTTTTTTGGCAAAAACCAGACTAAATACTCTATTTTTCAGGCGATTAAGCAGAGATAATATTCTGAATTCCGCTGGAGATAAACCAAAAAAGTTCAGTTTACAGCATAAAATAATGGCACAATGAGCGGAATAAAACGCTACCTTTCAGGGGAAAATGCTGCCTGTTTTTCAATCCCTAATGTTTAAATCTGCCGCAACGCCAGCCTCAAAAGTAATCGCCTGCAAACCGAAAAATGAAAAAGTAACAGCCCACGTCAGAGGAAATTGTTTACACTGCAGTTATCTTTTGAGACATGGACAAGCTGTGAATGAAATTGACCATTATCCGTCTGGTAAGTTTTACCGAGCAGGATCTTATTGATTTAGCTAAAGTCTGGCCGGAATACTCCCCTGCATCGCTGGAAGTTGACGAAACGCACCTTATTTATGCGGCGCGTTTTAACGACCGATTATTAGGCGCTGTTCGCGTGACCCTGAGTGGTACCCAGGCGGCACTGGATTCCCTGCGCGTACGTGACGTCACCCGTCGCCGCGGTGTTGGCCAATATTTGCTCGAAGAAGTGATCCGCGAGAATCCATCGGTGACCACCTGGTGGATTACCGAAGCCGGCGTAGAAGATCGTAGCGTGATGGCCGCATTCGCTCAGGCGACGGGCTTTACCGCGCAGAATGATGGCTGGGTGAAGCATATAGACGCGTAACCGGATAAGCACAGCGCATCCGGGAAACTGCAAAGATGTAAAAACGGCAACCTTCAGGTTGCCGTTTGCATTTATCTCCGTGCGGCCTGATGCCCTCACCCCGCCCCTCTCCCACGGGGAGAGGGAGATGGGTAGGTGACCGGGGTTAACGGACGTGGCCAACACACTTGCGGTGCGAAAGGCGACGGTCAGGGTTTATTTCGCGTCAGTCGCGGTACCATTCGCATGCCAGGTAAACACGCCAAACTCAAAGCCTTTCAGGTCACCCTTCTGATCCCAGGACAATGGTCCCATAACGGTCTCAACAGAGTTGCCTTTCAGCCAGGTTGCGATAGCCGCCGGGTCGGAGGACTGGTTCAGGCCAGCCGCCAGAGACTGCAGCGCAGCGTAGGTGGTCCACACGAACGCGCCGCTCGGATCCTGTTTCTTCGCTTTGATCGCGTCTACGATAGGTTTGTTCGCCGGAACCTGATCGTAGTTTTTCGGTTTGGTTACTAACATGCCTTCGGCAGAATCGCCCGCGATGTTAGACAGGGAAACGTTCGCTACGCCTTCCGGCCCCATGAATTTGGTTTGCAGACCGGCAGCACGAGACTGACGCAGGATCTGGCCCATTTCCGGGTGGTAGCCACCGTAGTAAACGAAGTCGATGTTCTCTTTTTTCAGACGCGCAACCAGCGTGGAGAAGTCTTTCTCGCCAGCGGTGATACCGTCAAAGAACACCACGTTCGCGCCGCCTTTTTTCAGGCCATCCTGCACAGCACGCGCCAGACCTTCGCCGTACTGCTGTTTATCGTGGATAACAGCAATGCGCTGCGGTTTAACGTGTTCCAGAATGTATTTTGCAGCCGTCGGGCCCTGATCAGAGTCCAGACCGGTGGTACGCAGAGTCAGTTTATAACCGCGAGCGGTCAGCTCAGGTGCGGTCGCTGCTGGCGTAATCATCAGAATACCTTCGTCTTCATAAATATCGGACGCAGGCTGAGTGGAAGAGGAGCACAGGTGACCAATAACGTATTTGATGCCGTCGTTAACCACTTTGTTCGCTACTGCAACGGCTTGTTTCGGGTCGCACGCATCATCATATTTGGTAATAACCAGCTTGTCGCCTTTGATACCGCCTTTGGCATTGATATCAGCAACAGCCTGCTCAGCGCCAGTAAACTCCTGATCACCGTATTGCGCAACCGGGCCAGACATCGCACCCACGACAGCAACTTTAATATCTTTCGCGAATGCCATGTTGCTCATCGCTAACGCGACACATCCTGCCAGTAACGCTTTACCCTTCATATTCATCCTGAGATTCCCCATTGTTTATGGTGATTGCATTTGTTGTGATGTTGTTGTTCGACACATTATTTTGCTGACGGTCATAAGCAAAGAATATGATAGTAGCCAGCACGGATGCCGCCCGTGTCTTGGCAGCATTCTCTGCTAAAACATACCCCATTTTCTGAAATTTGGAACAACAATTTTGAAGGTTATATAACAGGCGGATGACAGTGAGTAAGAAAGCCGCCAGGCGGCGGCTTCCATTGTTCTGGTCAATTAGTGAGTCAGTGACTGGTAGATAATATCCAGCGCTTTACGGAACTGAACTTCCGGAATAGTCAGCGGATAGAGGAAGCGAATCACGTTACCGTAGACACCGCAACTCAACAGCAACAGCCCGGCGGCCAGCGCTTTATCCTGCACCTGTTTTGTGAATTCTGCCGACGGTTCACCGCTTTGCGGATCGTTAAACTCCACGGCCACCATAGAACCCTGGGCGCGAATATCCGCAATGTACGGACAGTCCGCTTTCGCTTTGGTCAGCACTTCAACCAGATGCTTACCCAGGTGGTTCGCGCGTTCGCAGAGATTTTCCTCTTCAATCACATCCATCACCGCATGCGCAGCGGCAACGGCCAGCGGGTTACCGGCATAAGTACCGCCTAACCCCCCCGGCGCGGGTGCGTCCATCACTTCCGCACGCCCCGCCACTGCTGACAGCGGCAGGCCGCCCGCCAGGCTTTTCGCCATGGTGATTAAGTCAGGTTTAACGCTGTAATGTTCCACCGCGAAGAGTTTACCGGTACGCGCAAAGCCGGACTGCACTTCATCGGTAATCAGCAAAATCCCATGGGTATCACACAACTTACGCAGCGCCTGCATAAAGTCGTCTGGCGCGATATTAAAGCCGCCTTCGCCCTGTACCGGCTCGAGTAAAATGGCTGCAACCTGATCGGGGGCGATATCCGCTTTAAAAATACGATCCAGGCTTTTCATAGCGTCTTCAGTACTGACGCCGTGCAGCGCATTCGGGAATTGCGCATGGAAAATGGAGCCAGGGAACGGGCCAAAACCGATTTTGTACGGTGCCACTTTGCCGGTCAGCGCCATGGTCATATAGGTACGTCCGTGGAAACCGCCGCCGAAAGTAATCACACCAGGACGTTTGGTATAGGCGCGGGCGATTTTGACCGCGTTTTCCAGCGCTTCCGCCCCGGTCGAGAAAAAGGCTGTTTTGGCCGGGCCTTCTACCGGTACGCGTTCGTTAATGCGTTCCGCCAGCAAGACGTAGCTTTCGTAAGGGACAATCTGATAAGCCGTGTGGGTAAAGGCCTGCAACTGTTTTTCCACTGCTGCGACAATTTTAGGATGGCGATGGCCGGTATTAAGCACCGCAATCCCGGCGGCGAAATCGATGACTTCGTTGCCTTCCACATCCCACAGAGTGGCATTTTCTGCTTTCTCGGCATAGAAGCCGCACATCACGCCAATACCACGCGGTGTCGCCTGTAAACGGCGTTGATGTAATTCGTTATTCTTCACCTTAAACTCCCCCGTCATTGATTCATTTCGCAGCAACCCTGTTTTGCAACAATGACACAAGCGGTCCTATAATCGAGTACCAGTTTTGAATAATTAAGGGATCCAATTTGCGTTCGCTCGTGTGTGATTTACTGCAGTTGCGTCTGGACGAACAAACCGAAGGCAAACTGCATAAGAAATTATATAACGCGATTCGCCTGTCGATCCTCGAAGGGAGCCTGCCCCCGCAAAGCCGCCTGCCGCCGAGCCGGGATTTAGCCGCAGAACTCCACCTTTCGCGCAACACGGTCCTGACGGTTTACGAACAGCTTGTGGCGGAAGGATATGTCGTTTCCCGTGCCGGAAGCGGCACCTTTGTGGCACAGACGGTGCCGGACAGCCTGCTCACGGCGCCGCTGTCGCCAGCCGGACACGGTGCGGGCGATCTTCCTTCTCATCTTTCCTCACGCGGTCAGGCGTTATTGCAAAAAAGCAGCGCCAGCCCACGCCAGTGGGGGGCATTTTTACCCGGCGTGCCCGATGTCAGCGCTTTTCCACATGCCCTGTTTCGTAAAATCCAGGCACGTATCAGCCGCAAACCGCAGGCCAGCCAACTCTCCTACAGCGATGCAGGCGGTAGCCAGGCATTGCAGCAGGCGCTGGTGGAATATCTGCGCGTTACCCGCTCCGTGCGCTGTAGCGCCGGGCAAATCCTGATAACTGAGGGTATTCACCAGGCCATCGATCTGGTATCGCGCATGTTGTGTAACCCCGGCGATAGCGCATGGATTGAAGAGCCAGCCTACTGGGGCATTCGTAACGTTTTGAAGATGAACGGTGTCGAACTCCAGGCTATCGACGTCGATCTTTCCGGCATGCAGCCACCGGAGAGCGGAAACACGCCACCCCGGCTGATATTTGTAACCCCCTCTCATCAGTACCCGCTGGGCTGCGTCATGAGCCTGGAGCGACGCCAGCGCCTGCTGGCGCTCGCCCGGCAAACGGGAAGCTGGATTGTTGAGGATGATTACGACAGCGAATTTCGCTTTTCCGGTCAGCCGATCCCCGCGCTCCAGGGGCTGGTAGATGACGCGCCGGTTATCTACACCGGGACATTCAGCAAAACGCTCTACCCCGGTCTGCGTCTGGGTTATCTGGTGTTGCCGCGTCCCCTGATGCAGGCGTTAAAGACGGCGCATGCAGAACTGTATCGCGGCGGCCGGTTGCTGGACCAGGAGGCGCTGGCGCAGTTTATTACCGAGGGGCATTACACGGCACATATCCGACGGATGCGTCTGCTCTATGCCCGCCGACGCGCCCGACTGGCAAGCCTGATTGTCGAGGCGCTGGGTAAAGAGGCGCTGAGCGAATATAACGACAATGCCGGGCTGCATCTGGTGCTTTCACTGCCCGCAGAGTGTGATGATGTTGCCCTTGCCAGGCGCGCGAATGAACGAGGTGTTCTGGTGCGGGCACTGTCGCGGTACTACTCTGGCGATAAGCCGTTGAAAGGGTTGTTGATGGGGTTTGCCGCCATGGAGGAAGAAGAGATGGAATCGGCGTTCCAGATCTTGCTGGCCTGCCTGACTCCGGAGGTGGCGTCGCCTTATCCGGACTATATAAACCCGGCCCTGAAAGCAAAAAACTGAACGCCAGAAAACAAAAAGCCGGGTAGCTCTCGCTGACCCGGCCCATTCTTTAACGCACAGCGTTACGCTTCGATCGCGGCACGCAGTTTCTTCATCGCGTTCTTTTCCAACTGACGCACACGCTCAGCGGAAACACCGTAACGATCTGCCAGTTCCTGCAGCGTTGTTTTGTTCTCTTCATCCAACCAGCGAGCACGAATAATGGCCTGGCTACGCTCGTCGAGACCCTGCATCGCATCCGTCAGCTTATTAGCTGCCTGCTCTTCCCAGTTGTCGTCTTCAATGCCATCCGCAAAGTTAGACGATTTATCCTGCAGATAGAGTACCGGTGCCATAGGCTGGCTATCGGAAGATTCATCATCTGGCGACATATCGAAAGTCATGTCCTGCGCCGCCATACGTGATTCCATTTCACGCACGTCTTTGCTGGTCACGCCCAGTTCACGGGCAACCATTTCCACTTCGTCCTGGTTAAACCAGCCCAGACGCTGCTTGGTTTTACGCAGGTTAAAGAACAACTTACGCTGTGCTTTCGTGGTCGCGACTTTCACAATACGCCAGTTACGCAGCACGTATTCGTGAATCTCAGCTTTAATCCAGTGCACGGCGAAAGAGACAAGGCGCACACCCACTTCCGGGTTGAAGCGACGTACGGCTTTCATCAGGCCGATATTACCTTCCTGGATCAGATCCGCCTGCGGCAGACCATAGCCCGAATAGTTACGAGCAATATGAACAACAAAGCGCAGGTGTGACAGGATCAGCTTCTTAGCTGCTTCCAGATCGCCCTGGTAATGCAGCTTTTCAGCCAGTGCCCTTTCTTCATCAGCCGTCAACATCGGCCATGCGTTAGCGGCCCGGATATAAGATTCCAGGTTACCAACAGGGGCTAAAGCTAAAGTTTGCATTTCTTTGGTCATTCAAATCCTCTCAAATTACATTCGACTGGCGGCGGTCTGTCCCCATCAGGCAACACACATGCCAGCGTTAATGAGCAACGAGAATAGCATCCACTCTTGTATCAGACAGTGATTTTATCCACAAGTTCCAGGCTGGATTGTGAATAAATTAGGCACAAAATGTGACATAAGAATGAAAAACCGCGGCAAAGGAAAGGAGATATGCGCTATACGCTTTCCCTGCGACGGGAATACTGCATTGCAGGGAAAGAGTATATCAGACTTTTTTTACTGCGGAGTAAAGTGACGTAAATGTTGCACAGTTGCCAGCCAGGCAGCAACCCAGCCAATCATTGAGCACACCAGCAGCAACAGCAGGCATTCATCAAACGACAGGCCGTTCAGATCGAACTTCGTTCCGAATACCTGCGCCACCTCGCTCACCGCAGAGGAGAGCCGTAGCACCAGAATCTCAGAAAGAATCAGTGACAGGAAGGCGCCACTAAAGCCCAACAGCGCTCCACCGTACAGGAAAGGACGCAGAATAAAACCGTCCGTTGCGCCAATCAGTTTTTGCACGTTGATCGTATCGCGGCGGGCAAAAATGCTAAGACGCACGCTGTTGCCGATAACGAGGAACACCGCCGCTACCATCAGCACACCAATCATTGCCGATACCCGACCAACCAGCCCGGTTAGCGCCGCAAGACGGGCAAACCAGCTGTCGTCCATCCGCACTTCATCAATACCGTGCAGTTTCGAAATACGGTCACGCAGCGTGTTTAGCGCATTCGTGCTCTGGAAGTCGAGCTTGGGGATCACCACCGCCACCGCAGGCAGCGGGTTCTCTTCCAGCATATCCAGCGCGCCGCCAAAACCAGACCAGTTGCGGAACTCGCCGAGCGCATCCTCACGGGACAGGTAGTTGACCTTCTCCACACCCTGCTCCGCCTGAAGCTGCCCTACCACCTGAGCCGCAGCGTCGTCATCCAGCGCCTTATTGAAATAGACTGTAATTTGCGGTGACGGATAATACTGCGAGGCGGCCTGGTTAACGTTTTTGTACACCATATAGCAGACACTCGGCAGCGTCAGGGAAATGGCAATCACCATTACCGTCAGGAACGTGGCAAAAGGTTTGCTTTTCAGGTCCTGTAACGCGCCCTGGAAGGCATAACGCACCTGTTCGTTAAAGACGTTGGTTTTACGCGAACTGACTTTCGGCGCACCTTTACCACGGCGCGGCGCGTTACGGCCTGCATCACCGGTACCGCTCGCCGATTTACGAAAACGATCCAGTTTGCTGCCAAATTGCCGCATTTGATTCAATGCATCACGCTTATTCACCCGCCAGGCCTCCATGCAAATGGCCATCGCTTAAAGTCAGCATGCGGTACGAACGCCGGGAAATCAGCCCCAGATCGTGCGTCGCCATTAACACGGTGACCCCAACACGATTGAACTCCTCAAACAGACGTAAAATCCCTTCGGAAAGGGCGTCGTCCAGGTTACCGGTCGGTTCGTCCGCCAGCAGTACCGCAGGTTTGTTCACTACCGCGCGGGCAATACCCACGCGCTGTTGTTCACCACCGGAAAGCTGAATCGGAAAACTCTTCGCTTTGTCGAGCAGACCTACCTTGTCCAGTGCTGCGGAAACACGGCGACGAATGTCGTCACCGCTGGCCCCGGCAATGATCAACGGGATAGCCACGTTGTCATAAACCGTCCTGTCCATCAGCAAATGGTGATCCTGGAAAATCATCCCGATCTGCCGACGCAGAAACGGCACTTCCCGGTTTTTCAGGCGCGTAATATCGTGCCCGCCAAAGACGATTTTCCCGGCGCTTGGCCGCTCAATGCCACAGATAAGCTTGAGCAGGGTACTCTTCCCTGCGCCGGAGTGGCCGGTCAGAAAGGCCATCTCGCCCGGTTGCAGATGGAATGTCACCCCCTGCAACGCTTGTCTCCCACCGAGATAGGCTTTGCTGACGTGTTCAAAGCGAATCATTGTTAATCCTCTCGGGCAAAAAGTGCCTCTATAAAATCGCCCGCGTTAAACGGACGTAGATCCTCAATACGTTCGCCGACCCCAATGTAGCGGATAGGAATGCCAAACTGATCCGCTACCGAGAAAATCACACCGCCCTTCGCCGTACCGTCCAGCTTGGTAAGGGTGATACCCGTCAGGCCAACGGCTTCATGGAACAGTTTGGCCTGGCTTATCGCATTCTGCCCGGTGCTGGCATCGATGGTCAGCATCACCTCATGCGGTGCGTCTTCGTCCAGCTTTTTCATCACGCGGACGATCTTTTTCAACTCTTCCATCAGGTGCGCTTTATTCTGCAAGCGCCCGGCGGTATCGGCGATGAGTACATCCACATGACGCGCTTTGGCGGCCTGGATGGCATCGAAAATCACCGAGGCGGAGTCGGCCCCCGTATGCTGGGCGATAACCGGAATATTGTTACGCTGCCCCCACACCTGCAACTGCTCAACCGCCGCAGCACGGAAGGTGTCGCCAGCCGCCAGCATCACCGATTTACCCTGTTGTTCAAACTGACGCGCCAGTTTACCAATGGTGGTCGTTTTACCCACCCCATTGACGCCAACCATCAGAATAACAAACGGTGTTTTGCCTTCAACATTCAGCGGTTCATCAACTTTGGCAAGGATGTCACCCATCTCTTCTTTGAGCAAACCATACAGTGCCTCGGCATCACGCAGTTGTTTGCGCGACGCGCCTTCCGTCAGACTCGTAATGATTTTACGGGTGGTTTCTACCCCGACGTCGGCAATCAGTAACTGCTCTTCCAGCTCTTCAAAGAGATCATCGTCGATTTTTTTGCCACGGAACAGACTGATAAATCCGGAACCGAGATTCTCTTTGGTTTTCAGCAGGCTGCGTTTGAGTCGCGCGAAGAAACCCTCTTTGGTCGGCTTCTCTTGTTCAACAACGGCCTCTTCCACAACCTCTTCTGCAGGTTCGTCAACCGGCACCACCACCAGCGCTTCTTCAGCCGCATCCGCAGCCAGAGCCTGGGCTTCCAGCTCTTCATCGCTGATCGGCGCGTCTTCGTCGACAGGCTCCTGCTCCGGCTGCCACTCTTGCGCGGCACTTTCCGGTTCGCTCACCTCTTCCGGCAGCGGCAGTTCTTCGCGCGCCACGACCTCAGGTTGTGGTTCCTCTTCTACTGGCTGTGGCTTTTCGCTTTCAACCAGTTTTTCAGTAACCTCAACGACCTCTTCTGCAAAGGTTTTGCTCTCTTCCTGGGTATGCGGCGGCTGCGTTTCGGCTGCCTGCTCCGCTTCTTTTTCTTTTACCTGATCTTTTTGCCCAAAGCCCAGCCAGGAAAAAAAGCCACGTTTCTTCTCATCTGCCATTTGCGACTACACTCCTCGCGGTTTATTCATGGCGCAGCCCGTACTGGCGCAACAGGGCTGAAAAATAGGGTTAATTAGAGAGATAGTCTATCACTTTCCTTAACTCGCATCACCGCCTGCGGATTAAGGTTTCGCGCCGCGCCGGGCGCCGCTAGAATAGCAGGCCGAAATGATGAGCTAAGCGATGACCATGAAGAAACCCAATCGGGCCGCCACCGGCCAGATACGTATTATTGGTGGGCAATGGCGGGGACGCAAACTCCCGGTGCCGGACAGCCCCGGATTGCGCCCGACAACTGACCGTGTGCGCGAAACCCTATTTAACTGGCTGGCGCCGTCCATGGTCGACGCGCGTTGTCTCGACTGCTTTGCCGGCAGCGGCGCGCTGGGCTTAGAGGCCTTGTCACGCTACGCGGCCAGCGCCACGCTGCTCGAAATGGAACGCGGGGTCGCCCAGCAATTGCAGCAAAACCTGGCAACATTAAAAGCCGCCAACGGCAAAGTGATCACCGGGAATACCCTGGCCTGGCTGGCCCAAAGCGGCACGCCGCATGATATCGTGTTTGTCGACCCGCCGTTTCGCAAAGGGATGCTCGAAGAGACCTTAACCCTGCTGGAAAACAACGGCTGGCTGGCCAATGGCGCGCTAATCTATGTCGAAAGCGAAGTAGAGAATGGCCTGCCGCTGGTGCCTGCAAGCTGGAATTTGCACCGGGAGAAAGTCGCGGGGCAGGTCGCCTACCGCTTATATCAGCGTGAATCACAAGGAGAGGAAAATGAGCATACTGATTAATCTGGGACGGCTGTTAATGCTCTTTGTCTGGGCATTTTTACTGCTGAACCTGTTTTCCCCGTTTCCTAAACCGCTCAATATTTTCGTCAACGTGGCGCTGTTTTTCACCGTGTTTATGCACGCCATTCAGGCGACGATGATGAAAAAAACGCTGCCGAAAGACGGTCCGCAAATGACACGGTTCGAAGAGTTTCGCATCTTTGTCTTTGGCGTTTTTGAGCTGCTTATCTGGCTGAAAAAACTGAAAGCGAAAAAATAAATGGCACATTTTTAAGATTCCCCTGTCTTCCGTAACATTGTCATTCACCTGCTACGACCACTAAACTCATTAGTAGAGCCGTGGGCATGGTGCTCGCGATACAATAACGGATTCAGGGACTTATTATGCTTTGGTCATTTATTGCTGTCTGTTTTTCCGCCTGGCTGTATGTTGACGCTTCCTACCGTGGGCCTGTCTGGCAGCGTTGGGTATTTAAACCTGTCACGCTGCTGCTGCTGTTATTACTGGCCTGGCAAGCCCCTATGTTTGATGCCATCAGCTACCTTGTGCTTGCCGGGCTGTGCGCCTCGCTGATTGGCGATGCGCTAACCCTACTGCCGCGCCAGCAACTGCTCTACGCCATTGGCGCCTTCTTCCTCGCCCACCTGCTTTACACCATCTATTTTGCCACGCAGATGTCGCTCTCCTTCTTCTGGCCGTTGCCGGTGGTGCTGCTGATCGTTGGCGCCCTGCTGATTGCGGTGATTTGGTCGCGTCTGGAAGAGCTGCGTTTGCCTGTTTGCACATTTATCGCCATGACGCTGGTGATGGTCTGGCTGGCCGGTGAGCTGTGGTTCTTCCGTCCCACCAGCCCGGCGCTCTCTGCCTTTGTTGGCGCGGCGCTGCTGCTAATCAGCAACGTCGTCTGGCTGGGTAGCCATTACCGTCGCCGCTTCCGTGCCGATAACGCGATTTCCGCAGCCTGCTACTTTGCCGGGCACTTCCTGATCGTGCGTTCGCTGTACATTTAAAACGCTTGACTCTGGAGTCGACTCCAGAGTGTATCCTCCGGTTAATGAGAAAATTATCATTCACCGGAGGATGCCATGACGCCCCTCGATAATAAAAAACCCCCGCAGTTTGCGGCCATGAAACTTCGTCCATTGGCGGAGAAAACCGCGCCCTGCACGTGCGACATCCCCTGTGAAACGCCTGATGCGCCCCTCGAAAGCGCCAACGGCGAACGTTATAGCTGGCTGGTGACAGGGATGGACTGCGCAGCCTGCGCCCGTAAGGTGGAAAATGCCGTCCGCCAGATAGCCGGGGTTAATCAGGTGCAGGTCGCCTTTGCCACCGAAAAACTCACGGTGATTGCCGATAACGATATCCGCAAGCAGGTAGAAAAAGCCGTGCAACAGGCCGGTTACGCCGTGCAGGATGAAAACGCCCCCAAAGCGGCTGCGCCGTCGCGCTGGCAGGAAAATATGCCGCTTCTGATCCTGATTGTGCTGATGGGTATCAGTTGGCTGCTGGAGCAGTTTAACCATCCGCTGGGCCAGACGGCCTTTATCGTGACGACCCTTGTGGGGCTCTTTCCCATTGCGCGTCAGGCATTGCGCCTGATGCGCAGCGGTAGCTGGTTTGCTATCGAAACCCTGATGAGCGTTGCCGCTATCGGTGCGCTGTTTATCGGTGCGACGGCAGAAGCCGCCATGGTGCTGCTGCTGTTCCTGGTGGGCGAACGGCTTGAAGGTTGGGCGGCCAGTCGCGCACGAAAAGGGGTGAGCGCGCTGATGGCGCTAAAACCAGACACCGCCACGCGCATCCACAAGGGGGAGCGGCAGACCGTTAGTGCTCAGGCATTGCGCCCCGGCGATGTTATCGAGGTCCCGGCTGGCGGGCGTTTACCGGCTGATGGCAAGCTTTTAACGCCGTTCGCCAGCTTTGATGAAAGCGCATTAACCGGTGAATCCCTGCCCGTCGAGCACAGCAACGGCGAGAGTATTCCTGCAGGGGCGACCAGCGTTGACAGACTGGTGACGCTGGAAGTGGTTTCCCGCCCCGGTGAAAGTGCCATTGACCGTATCCTCAAGCTGATAGAAGAAGCCGAAGAGCGCCGCGCGCCTATTGAGCGCTTTATCGATCGCTTTAGCCGGATTTATACCCCAGTGATTATGGTCATCGCCCTGCTGGTCGCCGTGCTGCCGCCGTTGCTGTTCGCGGCAAACTGGCTGGCGTGGATCTACAAAGGGCTGACGTTGCTGCTGATCGGTTGCCCGTGCGCGCTGGTTATCTCAACGCCTGCCGCCATTACCTCAGGCCTGGCAGCGGCGGCACGTCGTGGGGCGCTGATTAAAGGCGGCGCAGCGCTGGAACAACTCGGTCGTATCCAGCATGTGGCGTTTGATAAAACCGGCACATTGACCGTCGGTAAACCGCAGGTTGTCGGCGTGTATCCACTTGCCGGGGTTAATGAAGAGACACTGCTGACATTGAGCGCTGCCGTGGAGCAGGGGTCGACCCATCCACTGGCGCAGGCTATTGTGCAGGAAGCCCGGACGCGCAAACGGGTGCTGCCGCAGGCTACCGAACAGCGCACGCTGACAGGTAAAGGTATTGAAGCACAGGTGGAGGGCCAGCACATCCGCCTGAGCGCGCCGGATAAGCTGCCGCCAGAGGTGCTGGATGGCGCGCTATTGGCGGATATCAATGCCCGCGAAAGCCAGGGGGAAACGGTTATCATCGCCCTTCGTGATGGCGTCGCTATTGGCTCCCTGTCGCTGCGCGATACCCTGCGAGAGGATGCGCGGGAAGCCATCGCCGCACTGCGTAACCTGGGCGTGGAGGGGGTGATGTTAACGGGCGATAACCCGCGTGCCGCTGCCGCCATTGCCGGAGAGTTGCAGATGGACTTCCGCGCCGGGCTATTACCCGAAGATAAAGTGAGCGCAGTCACCTTGCTCAATAAGGATGCTCCGCTGGCGATGATTGGCGACGGCATTAACGATGCCCCGGCGATGAAAGCCGCGACGATAGGCATTGCGATGGGCAGCGGGACGGACGTGGCGCTGGAAACCGCCGATGCGGCGTTAACCCATAACCGCCTCACCGGACTGGCGCAGATGATTCATCTTGCCCGCGCCACACAGGCCAATATCCGGCAGAACATTGCTATCGCTCTGGGGCTGAAAGCGATTTTCCTGGTAACAACATTGCTGGGGATAACGGGCCTGTGGCTGGCGGTACTGGCAGATACCGGCGCGACGGTATTGGTAACCGCCAACGCACTGCGTTTATTACGCAAATAAAAAAATCCCGGATGTCGCTTCGCTAACCCGGGATACCACCGGTTTTCTCCCTCTCCCCCTGGGAGAGGGTTGGGGTGAGGGGAATATGCGGCTCGGGAGGTGGGTTCCGTTCACCTTATGTTCATGGCGAAATGTCACCTCCGGACACGTGAACGGGTAAAGGGGAACACCGCGTTCCCCTTTACAAT
>NZ_JBEPNI010000012.1:0-92096 GCF_040546205.1 Citrobacter sp. UYEF32
CGCGGGGTGTGCATATTACGCTTTCCCGCTGCAGAGTCAAGTGTTTATTTTCACTTTTCTCTGCGGAGTTCTCACCGGCATTCGCCTGAGAACCCTGCTGACCCGGCGGCTTGTTTGCCGTTGTTCCGTGTCAGTGGAGGCGCATTATAGGGAGTTCTTGTGAAGTGACAAGCATAAAATTCAAAAAAATTATCGTTCGCTCATATTTCATTCATAGCGGCGGTTAAAGCGGCGCTTTGCTGTTTAACTGAGCGATTTTGCGTGCAAATTCGGTCACCTGCTGCCAGTCGGTGTAGACCACTTCTTTACGGGTATCCGTTTCGCCACCCGTCATCTTCATAATGAGTTGAATCATCAGACGATCAAACCAGCGATAACGCGGGTAACGCAGCGCACCTGCAAACACGACGCACTCATCAGGACGCCATGGCGAACGCAGCAAAAACTTACGGGTGTAGTTGTTAGTCTGCGGGGTGCGTTTCTCGGGCTTGCGCGCGACAAGGTTTACAGAGAAGAACGCGCCGGGCAGCGCATTCAGGTTTTTCTGGTGCTGCTTTACGAAATTGTCCAGCGCCGGGTTGAAATGACCATAACGAATTGAAGCGCCGATGACGACGCGCTCATAGGCTGACCAGTCAATCGTCCCGACACGATTGAGATTGAGCACATCGGTACTCACCCCCAGCTCGCTTAATTGCGAGGCCAGATAAGCGGCAATCTCACGCGTTTGTCCATCACGAGTAGAAAACAAAATTAGCGTTTTCACGTATAGCTCCCTTATTCGCGCCAGAAGGTCGGCGTGAACAGTACCAATAAGGTAAAGACCTCAAGACGACCAAACAGCATATTGGCAATCAGGATCCATTTCGCAATCGGGTTCATGCTGGCGAAGTTATCCGCCACTACACCAAGCCCCGGGCCCAGGTTATTGAGTGTCGCCACGACAGAAGCGAATGCGGAGAAGTCATCCACGCCGGTCGCAATGATAGCCAGCATGCTGACGATAAATACCAATGCATAGGCGGAGAAGAACCCCCATACCGCTTCAAGAATACGCTCCGGCAGGGCACGGTTCCCCAGTTTGATGCTATATACCGCATTCGGATGCACCAGACGTTTCAGTTCACGGTTACCCTGTTTAAACAGCAGCAGAATACGAATAACTTTCAGGCCGCCCCCCGTCGAGCCCGCGCAGCCGCCGATAAAGGCTGAGCAGAGCAACAGCACCGGCAGGAATAACGGCCAACGAGAGATACTGTCGGTCGTGAAGCCTGCGGTTGTCGCCATCGACACCACCTGGAAGAAAGCCTGGTTGAGCGTCGTCATCGCCGAACTGTAGACATTATGGAACCACAGCATCACGGTGCAGATCACCACCAGCGTCAACTGTACGCCGATGAACATGCGAAATTCAGGATCGCGCCAGTACACTTTCAGACTGCGACCGCTAAGTAAAGAGAAGTGCAGACCATAGTTACAGCCGGAGATCAGAAGGAAAATGGCGATAATGGTGTTAATCGTAGGGCTGTCGAAGTAACCCACGCTGGCATCATGCGTCGAAAAGCCGCCAATCGCGATGGTTGAGAAGCTGTGCCCGATTGCATCGAAAGCGGGCATACCGGCAAACCACAATGCCAGCGCACAGGCGATAGTCAGCAATACATAGATGAGCCACAGCGTCTTCGCTGTTTCGGCAATACGCGGACGCATTTTATTGTCTTTCAGCGGCCCTGGCATTTCAGCGCGATAGAGCTGCATACCCCCGACGCCCAGAATAGGCAGAATCGCCACCGCCAGCACGATGATCCCCATACCACCAAACCACTGCAACATCTGACGATAAAAGAGAATGGCATGAGGCAACGAGTCCAGCCCCACCAGCGTGGTGGCCCCCGTCGTCGTTAACCCAGAGAACGATTCGAAAAAAGCATCCGTCACCGTCAGGTTTGGACTTTCAGAGAAGATAAAAGGCAACGCCCCCACACTACCCAGTACGGTCCAGAACAGCACAACGATCAGAAAACCCTCGCGCGATTTCAACTCACTCTTTTCACGGCGGTTAGGCCACCACAGCAGAGAGCCAATCGCCAGCGCGACAAAGAATGTCTGTGTGAATGCCCTTCCTGCGCCATCACGATAGATAAGTGCAACCAGCCCTGGCAGAATCATCGTCCCGGAAAAGAGAATGATCAGAAGTCCAACAATTCGGGTTATGGCACGAAAATGCATCTCTGCCGCTTCCTTAGGTACGCAAAAATTAGGTGGGGATTATTCTTCAATCTTGTGTAATTGCAACGCACCACGACTGAAATCAGCAAGTTTTGTTGAAAAAGCAGCCAGTTCAGATTGCGGGAGTGCCACCCGAAGCCGAACAAATGCCTCGTATTCACTCGCAACAATCTTGCCGGAAAACTGCCCCAGCAGGGTTTCAACCCCGGTCAACTGCCCATATTCACATTGCAAAGTATATTCGGTTAATGGCGTCTTGCGCAGCGTCGTCAACTGCGCAAGCGCCTGGCTCACACCGCCGCCGTAAGCTTTAACCAGTCCACCGGTCCCCAACAACACGCCACCGTAGTAGCGCACCACTATGGCGGTCATTTCCCCGACCCCACTTCCCATTAGCTGGGCGAGCATCGGTTTTCCGGCTGTACCCGCAGGTTCACCATCATCAGAAAAGCCCAGTTGCTGCGAATCATTCGGCGGCCCGGCTACCCAGGCCACACAATGGTGTCGCGCATCCGGGTGTTCAGCACGTACTGACTCGACAAACGCCTTAGCCGCTTCCACACCATCAGTATGGGCCAGGTATGTAATAAAACGGCTTTTCTTGATCTCTTCGACAAAGGTGACCGGCGCTGCCGGTATCAACCAGCTATCCATTACGCCAGTTTCAAATCACGCGTCATATTTTCAATACTGTTTTCGTGAATCACCACGTTGTCTTCGATACGAATGCCGCCAAATGGTTTAAGCGCCTCAATTTTCTGCCAGTTGAAGTGCTTGCTGAACGGGCCGTCACGCCATGGCGCCAGCAGTGATTCAATAAAGTAGATACCCGGCTCAATCGTCAGCACCATACGTGGTTGCAATACACGGGTACAACGCAGGTAAGGGTATTTGGACGGCGCCGCCAGGTGCGTACCGGTATCATCCTGCATAAAGCCTGCAACATCGTGCACCTGCAGGCCAAGTGGGTGACCAATGCCGTGTGGCATGAATGGACCGGTCAGGTCATTTTCGACCATTGCCTCTTCGCTCATATCAGAGATTATCTGATGTTTACGCAGCAGCTTCGCAATACGTTGATGGAACTGGAGGTGGTACTCGGTGTAGTTAACACCCGACTTCATCGTAGCGATCAACGCCAGTTGTTCATCATTAACATCTTTGACCAGATGGGCATAATCGTTATCGCTGTTGGCCGACCAGGTGCGGGTCAGGTCTGCGGCATAACCGTTATATTCCGCCCCTGCATCCAGCAAGAAACTACGCAGTTCTGCCGGTGCGCGATGATCCAGTTTGGTGTAATGAAGGACGGCGGCGTGCTCATTGAGCGCCACAATATTGCTGTAAGGCACATCGGTATCGCGATGCCCGGTTGCGGTCAAATAAGCCAGGTTGATATCAAATTCACTCATCCCGGAACGGAACGCCTCTTCCGCCGCACGATGCCCCATTACCGCCGTTTTCTGCGCTTCACGCATACATGCCAGTTCATAATCAGTTTTATAGGCGCGGTAATAGTGCAAGTAATCGATCACCCCTTTCGGGTTGATGTTACTGGCAGCGATATCCAGCGAAAGCGCGCGCTCGGGAACCGGGCCGATATACCCAATATTTCCGCGAGCAGCAGGTAACAGGCTGCCAATGCCGTCGGCTTTCGGCAGGGCAATCACCTCAACTTCGTCGGTCCAGAAGGAGGTCGGTAACGGCTCAACGTTGTGCCAGTAATCGACCGGCAGGTAGAACCACAGTTTCGGTTTGTTAACGCCATCGACCAGCAACCAGCAATTTGGAACCTGTGTGACCGGAACCCAGGCTTTAAACTGCGGATTGACTTTGAAAGGGTACGGATGGTCGTCGAGAAAGACATTGAACAGTTCACCGGAGTGAATCAACAGCGCGTCCAGTTTAAAGCGGGCCAGCACGTCCCGGGTACGTTCCTGGAGCGTAACGATATGATTTTTATACAGCGCAGCCAGTGAGTCCATCATTCTTCCTTCTGTTTTTTGAGCTCAAGTTTTTGCATCTTAGCATACCTGATCCCGGTAGGGTGATTTCGGCTGAGCGTGATCAAACTAGCAATTCTTTAAAGATAAATTTGCAATTTATTAACATAAAAACCACACTCCGCTTCATCTGGTATGACCAGATCCCTTGCTGGATTCAGGAGACTGACATGCTCTACAAAGGCGATACCCTATATATCAACTGGCTGGAAGATGGCATTGCCGAACTGGTGTTCGATGCCCCCGGGTCGGTGAATAAGTTAGACACGGCAACCGTAGCCAGCCTCGGCCAGGCGCTGGACGTGCTGGAAAAACAGGCGGATTTAAAAGGCCTGCTGCTGCGCTCAGAAAAAGCGGCGTTTATTGTCGGTGCCGATATTACCGAATTCCTCTCTCTGTTCCTGGTTCCGGCAGAACAACTGAGTACCTGGCTGCACTTTGCCAATAGCGTGTTCAATCGCCTGGAAGATTTGCCGGTACCGACCATTTCTGCCGTAAACGGCTATGCGCTGGGCGGCGGCTGCGAGTGCGTGCTCGCCACCGACTACCGTCTGGCGACGCCGGATCTGCGCATCGGTCTGCCGGAAACGAAACTGGGCATCATGCCTGGTTTTGGCGGTTCCGTCCGTATGCCACGTCTGCTGGGCGCCGACAGTGCGCTGGAAATCATTGCCGCCGGGAAAGATGTTGGCGCCGAAGAGGCGCTGAAAATTGGCCTGGTCGATGGCGTAGTTCAGCCGGAAAAATTAAAAGCAGGCGCAGTGGCGATTTTACGTCAGGCGATTAACGGCGATCTCGACTGGAGAGCCAAACGCCAGCCGAAGCTGGAGCCGCTGCACTTAAGTAAAATCGAAGCCACCATGAGCTTTACGATTGCCAAAGGTATGGTCGCGCAGACAGCAGGTAAACATTACCCCGCCCCCATAACAGCGGTTAAAACCATTGAAGCAGCCGCTCGCTTTGGCCGTGAAGAAGCCCTGAAACTTGAAAATCAAAGTTTTGTTCCTCTGGCGCACAGTAAAGAAGCCCGCGCACTGGTCGGTATTTTCCTCAACGATCAATACGTGAAAGGCAAAGCGAAAAAACTGACCAAAGATGTCGAGACACCAAAACAGGCCGCCGTGCTGGGTGCGGGTATTATGGGCGGCGGTATTGCTTACCAGTCTGCCTGGAAAGGCGTGCCGGTCATTATGAAAGACATCAATGACAAATCGCTGACGCTGGGTATGAGTGAAGCGGGTAAGCTGCTTAATAAACAGCTTGAACGCGGCAAAATCGATGGACTAAAACTGGCCGGGGTCATTTCCACTATTCACCCGACCCTCGACTATGCCGGCTTTGAGCGCGTGGATGTCGTAGTCGAAGCGGTTGTTGAAAACCCGAAAGTGAAAAAAGCCGTTCTCGCAGAAACCGAAGAAAAGGTAAGCCCGGATACCGTCCTGGCGTCAAACACCTCCACGATCCCGATTTCCGAACTGGCAAGCGTGCTTAAACGCCCGGAAAACTTCTGCGGGATGCACTTCTTTAACCCGGTACACCGTATGCCGCTGGTTGAAGTCATTCGCGGTGAAAAAACGTCTGATAAGACCATCGCTAAAGTCGTGGCATGGGCGAGCAAAATGGGCAAAACACCGATCGTGGTGAATGACTGCCCGGGATTCTTCGTCAATCGCGTGTTGTTCCCTTATTTTGCCGGCTTTAGCCAGTTGCTGCGTGACGGTGCGGATTTCCGCAAAGTCGATAAAGTCATGGAGAAAGTCTTTGGCTGGCCAATGGGCCCGGCATATTTGCTGGATGTGGTCGGTATCGACACGGCGCATCACGCGCAAGCCGTCATGGCGGCGGGCTTCCCGCAGCGGATGCAGAAAGATTATCGCGATGCTATCGACGCGCTGTTCGACGCTAACCGTTTCGGGCAGAAAAATGGCCTTGGCTTCTGGCGCTATAAAGAAGACAGCAAAGGCAAACCGAAGAAAGAAGAAGATGCCGAGGTAAATGCCCTGCTGGCAGAAGTTAGCCAGCCGAAGCGTGACTTTAGCGACGATGAGATTATCGCCCGTATGATGATCCCGATGGTCAACGAAGTGGTGCGCTGCCTGGAAGAAGGCATTATCGCCAGCCCGGCAGAAGCCGATATGGCGCTGGTCTACGGTCTCGGTTTCCCTCCGTTCCACGGCGGGGCATTCCGCTGGCTCGACACGCTTGGCAGCGCAAAATATCTCGATATGGCGCATCAGTTCCAGCACCTTGGCCCGCTCTATGAAGCCCCGGCCGGGCTGCGCGAGAAAGCGCGCCACAACGAAGCGTATTATCCCCCGGTTGAACCTGCCCGTCCGGCAGGCGAACTGAAAACGGCTTAAGGAGTCACAATGGAACAGGTTGTCATTGTCGATGCAATTCGCACCCCGATGGGCCGTTCAAAAGGCGGCGCATTTCGCAACGTGCGCGCGGAAGATCTCTCCGCGCACCTGATGCGCAGCCTGCTGGCGCGTAACCCGGCGCTGGACGCTTCTGCGATTGACGATATCTACTGGGGCTGCGTTCAGCAGACTCTGGAGCAGGGTTTCAACATTGCCCGCAACGCGTCATTGCTGGCGGAGATCCCCCATTCCGTACCTGCAGTAACCGTTAACCGTCTGTGCGGTTCATCAATGCAGGCGCTGCACGATGCCGCCCGGATGATCATGACCGGCGATGCGCAGGTCTGTCTGGTTGGCGGCGTGGAGCATATGGGTCATGTTCCGATGAGCCACGGCGTGGATTTCCATCCGGGTATGAGCCGCAATGTGGCGAAAGCCGCAGGAATGATGGGGCTTACCGCAGAGATGCTTTCCCGGATGCACGGCATCAGCCGCGAAATGCAGGACGCGTTTGGCGCGCGTTCTCATGCCCGCGCCTGGGCCGCCACACAGTCCGGGGCATTTAAAAATGAAATCATCCCCACCGGCGGCCACGATGCCGATGGCGTGTTAAAGCAATTTAATTATGACGAAGTCATTCGCCCGGAAACCACCGTTGAGGCGCTCTCGGCCTTAAGACCGGCGTTCGATCCGGTGAGCGGCACGGTCACTGCGGGGACCTCTTCCGCCTTGTCCGACGGCGCATCGGCAATGCTGGTCATGAGTGAGAGCCGTGCCCGCGAGTTAGGCCTGAAACCACGGGCGCGCGTACGCTCGATGGCTGTCGTCGGGTGCGACCCATCCATTATGGGTTATGGCCCGGTTCCGGCATCAAAGCTGGCGCTGAAAAAAGCGGGCCTGACCACCAGCGACATTGACCTGTTTGAAATGAACGAGGCCTTTGCCGCACAGATCCTACCGTGCATAAAAGATCTCGGGTTGATGGAGCAGATTGACGAGAAGATCAACCTCAACGGCGGTGCGATCGCACTCGGCCATCCGCTGGGTTGTTCAGGCACGCGTATCAGCACTACCCTGCTCAACCTGATGGAGCGCAAAGATGCCCAGTTTGGTCTGGCGACCATGTGTATCGGGCTGGGTCAGGGCATCGCAACGGTGTTCGAGCGGGTATAACACGATGCCGGGGCGCTTCGCGTGCCCGGCTTACAAAAATTGATCTCAAAGACATTGGCGCAAGAACAAGACGGCAAGCGACTACATCCCGATGCGCTTACAGAAGTAAGTGATTCGGGCAAATGAGTGCAGCCAACGCAGTTATGGTGTCAATGGCAAAGAAAGATTTAGTTGCCGTTTTCCCGCCTGTCAGGGGCGGGCTTTTTATTTCTTATTCTTCTCTCCATCCCTTACACTCCTTATGGGAGCGACACCACATCGACAAGGGAATGAAATGAAGAACGCTACTCTGGCTTTATCCTGTCTGTTTATTCTGTTACCCACATTCGCACTGGCAGCACGGACAGCGCTGGCAAATGAAGAGACCCGCCAGGAACAGATCATGGCACAACGCTGCCTGACATTTGGGCTCAATAAGCTCAGAGCCGACAATCCGGGATTACATGCGAAACTGCAAACCGCCAGGCCGAACGCCAGCACCGCGGTTATTGAGCGCTTCGATGAAAATATCGGTAGCCAGCATATTGCGACCCAGGTGACGGCAAACCTCGAAACGAAGCAAGGCGCGACAGGCGAGATGATGTGTCTGTTAGAAAACGATGAGCCGTTGTTTGTTTACTTCTACAACCTGGATGAGTGATTGCTGAAAACCACCACCTTCACGAAGGGGTGGTTTTCGGGAAGGCTTAAATAAACGCGAATGCGTCGCCAAACAGGCGGTCTTCACGTGCACCACGCTCATTGCAGAACAGGTCACGGGCGATTTTCGCCATCTCAAAACGTCCGGCGATATAGATATCATGCTCCGCCAGCGTACCGAAATCCTGCAATACGGCGGTCAAAACGGTTCCGCTGCGACCACGCCAGTTCTCTTCCGGCTGCTCAACCACCGGCACCACGCGCAGGTTCGGATGATCAACGGACAATGCTTCCAGCTCGGACAGATCGTACAGGTGCTTCTCTTCGCGCCCACCCCAGTAAATGGTGATATCACGGTTCGGGTTTTGCTCAAGCGCCGTCAACAAAATGGAACGCGCGTAGGAGAACCCGGTTCCCCCGGCAATCAGCACTAACGGACGCTCTTCATCGTCACGTAGCCAGGCGTCACCGTGCGGAAGATCCACCACAATTTCCCGGTCTTTCAGGATACGGTCCATCACCGCCATGGCGTAGAGATTTAATTCTGATGCGCCAATGTGCAGCTCGATAAAGTCGTGCTGGCTCGGCGTGGAAGCCAGAGAGAAGGGGCGTTTGTCTCGTTCATCCATCACTACCATTAAGTACTGGCCAGCGCGAAAAGAAAAAGCCGCTTCCGGCACTAAACGGACGCGATATACGGTATCGGTGATGGCGTCTACCGAGGTCACTTTACAGCTTAAGGTTGTCATGCGCTCCCTCTGTCGGGTTCATACTCGTTGTCGTAATGTCTGGCGAAAAACGGCGGCGCGTCAGGCACCTTTACCGTCACTAAAAATGGCCAGTTCATCCCAGATGGCGTCGATACGCGCCGTCACGTCAGGATCTTTCCTGATGGGGCGACCCCACTCTCGTTCGGTTTCGCCAGGCCATTTATTGGTGGCATCCAGGCCCATTTTTGAGCCAAGACCGGAAACCGGCGAGGCAAAGTCCAGGTAATCAATTGGCGTATTCTCCACCAGTACCGTGTCCCGCGCTGGGTCCATACGGGTGGTGATCGCCCAAATCACATCGTTCCAGTCACGCGCATTGACATCGTCGTCACACACAATCACGAACTTGGTGTACATAAACTGGCGCAAGAACGACCAGACGCCCATCATGACGCGTTTTGCATGACCTGCGTACTGTTTCTTCATGGTGACGACGGCAAGGCGATAAGAACAGCCCTCCGGCGGCAGATAAAAATCGACGATTTCCGGGAACTGCTTTTGCAAAATCGGGACGAACACTTCATTGAGCGCCACACCGAGCACGGCAGGTTCATCCGGCGGACGGCCGGTGTAGGTCGAATGGTAAATCGCGTCTTCACGCTGCGTAATGTGCGTGACGGTAAAGACCGGGAAGTTATCGACCTCGTTATAGTAGCCGGTATGGTCGCCATACGGCCCTTCGGGTGCCATCTCTCCAGCCTCAATATAGCCTTCCAGCACCATTTCCGCACTGGCCGGGACTTCTAAATCATTGGAGAGGCATTTGACGACTTCGGTTTTGGTGCCGCGCAGTAACCCGGCAAAAGCATATTCCGACAGGGTGTCCGGAACGGGCGTCACCGCCCCCAGAATCGTCGCCGGGTCCGCACCGAGAGCTACAGAGACTGGGAAACGTTCGCCCGGATGCGCCGCACACCACTCCTGAAAATCGAGTGCGCCGCCGCGATGGGACAACCAACGCATGATCAGCTTATTTTTACCAATCAGTTGCTGGCGATAAATGCCTAAATTCTGGCGCTCTTTTTGTGGTCCGCGCGTTACCGTCAACCCCCAGGTAATCAGCGGCGCGACATCATCGGGCCAGCACTGCATGATAGGGATTTTGGTGAGATCGACATCGTCACCCTGCACCACTTTTTGCTGGCAAGGCGCACCGCGCAGCCGTTTGGTCGGCATGTTCAGCACTTGTTTAAACTGGGGGAGCTTATCGAAAAGGTCGCGAAAGCCTTTTGGCGGCTCCGGCTCTTTCAGAAAGGCCAGTAATTTCCCCACTTCTCGCAGGGCGCTCACCTCTTCCTGCCCCATACCTAATGCAACCCGACGTGGCGTACCGAACAAATTGCACAGCACCGGCATCGTGTACCCTTTCGGGTTTTCGAACAGTAACGCTGGTCCTCCCGCGCGCAGGGTGCGGTCAGCAATTTCAGTCATCTCCAGATGGGGATCAACCGGTAATGTAATGCGTTTTAATTCACCCTGCTGTTCAAGCAGCGTCAGAAAATCACGTAGGTCATGGTATTTCATGGGGTTTATAATGGCCTCTTGCTAAGCGCTCTATTATACGGTGTTCATCTTCACGTTGCTGTAATTTTGTTAAATCAAGGTGAAAGAGGACGGTAAGTATTGTCGCCAGTTATAATCAACTTCGCCATCGCCTTAGGCTTTTGGTATGCTTGCTCACCGAACTTTCGGAAAAGAACATTATGCAATCCTGGTATTTACTTTACTGCAAACGAGGCCAGCTCCAGCGCGCCCAGGAACATCTTCAACGCCAGGCGGTCAACTGCCTGACGCCAATGATCTCACTGGAAAAAATGGTCCGTGGTAAACGTACCACGGTGAGCGAACCGCTCTTCCCAAATTATCTGTTTGTCGAGTTCGATCCCGAGGTGATTCACACCACCACGATTAATGCGACTCGCGGCGTTAGCCACTTTGTCCGTTTTGGCGCGAGCCCGGCACAGGTTCCTTCAACGGTTATCCATCAGCTTTCCCTGTATAAACCCGAGGGCGTTACCGACCCTGAAACGCCGTACCCCGGCGATAGTGTGATCATTACCGAAGGGGCGCTGGAAGGGTTACAGGCTATCTTTAAAGAGCCGGACGGCGAAGCCCGTTCCATGCTGCTGCTTAACCTGCTGAACAAACAGGTGCTACAGAGCATCAAAAACACCGACTTCCGTAAAGTCTGATCCTGCGTTAAAGCCTGATGCCAAATAGCGTCTGCACGTTTTGATTCGTCACGTCGCTAAGCCATTGGGCATCTTCACCGCGCAACTGAGCGACACAGGCCAGAATATGCCCCAGATGCGCGGGTTCGTTGCGTCTTGATGCCGGTTTCGGCGACAAATCACGCGGCAGCAAATACGGCGCATCGGTTTCTACAAACAGACGGTCTGCGGGAATATGCGGCAACACGTCGCGCAGTTCCAGTCCACGCCGTTCATCACACACCCAGCCGGTAATACCCAGATAGACACCCCGCGCCAGACACGCCTGCGCTTCGTCTAATGTGCCGGTGAAACAGTGCAGCACCGCACCGGGCAAGCGGGGAAGCCAGGGATCCAGGAGCGCCAGAAAACGGTCATGGGCATCGCGACAGTGTAAAAAAACGGGCATACCACGTTCTGCCGCCAGCGCCAGTTGCGCGGAAAAAGCCCGCTCCTGCTCTTCAGGGGTCGAGAAATTACGGTTGAAATCGAGCCCACACTCGCCAATTGCCACCACTTCTGGCTGGGCGGCAAGCTGGCGGAGGGCATCTGCCGTGTCCTGCGTCCAGCTACTGCTATCGTGCGGGTGTACGCCGGCGGTGGACCAGCAGCGTGGGTAGTGTTTTGCCAGTTGTTGCGCCTGCTGACTTTCATGCAGATTAGTGCCAGTCAGCAGCATGCCGCTGACACCCGCCGCCTGCGCGCGCGCCACCACATCATCACGATCTTTGGCAAACTGGGAACTGGTGAGATTCACACCGATATCAAACATACAGCGCTCCAGACAACAACCGCCCTGACGGGCGGCTGGATTTACTCTTCTGTCGTGGTTTCTTCTTGGTCTTCGTCAACCTGACGGCGTTTGCCGGTGTAGAAGCGCGCGAAAAAGACGCCCACCTCAAACAGACAGTACATAGGTATGGCCAGCAACGTCTGGGAGAAAACATCCGGCGGCGTCAGCAACATGCCCACCACAAATGCCCCTACCAGCACATAGGGTCGCTTCTGGCGCAACGATTGCGGCGTTGTTATACCCATCCAGCACAGCAGCACGATGGCGACAGGCACTTCAAAAGCGACGCCAAAGGCCATAAACAGCCCCATGACGAAATTCAAATAACTGGCAATATCGGTCGAGACAAGCACGCCTTCCGGTGCCGTATGCGTCAGGAAGCCAAACGCCAGCGGGAACACCACAAAGTAGGCGAATGCCATACCGATATAGAACAGCAGCGAACTGGAAACCAGCAGCGGGATGATCAGACGGCGCTCATGTTTGTAGAGCGCCGGTGCCACAAACGCCCACACCTGATAAAGAATGACCGGTGCCGAGAGAATCAGCGACACCATGAAGGTCAATTTGATCGGCGTGAAAAAGGGTGACGCCACATCGGTTGCGATCATCGTCGCACCCAGCGGCATCTGTTTAATCAAGGGCGCTGAAACTATCTGATAGATGTCATTGGCAAAATAAACCAGCGCCAGAAAGATCACGATAACGGCAATAATGCAGTTTAACAGGCGCTTACGTAGCTCAATCAAATGCGTGATGAGCGGTTGAGTATCATCGACAGCCATGTTCAGGATTTATCACTTGAAGAAGGGGTCGCCTCAGAAGCCGTTTTCGCTTCTGCGGCCTGAGTTACGGTTTTTTTCGCCTCCGGCGCATCCTGAATGTCAGGAGCCTGCTCCGGTGCGCTGGCCTGCGCTTCTGCCGTTGCCGGAGTGACGCCTTCGTGCTGCGCTTCGTTACCTTTCACCACCGGGTTATGGATAGTGTGCGCTTCATCGCTGGCCTTTTCCGGATCGTTGACGGTATAGGAACGTTTCATCGACTCGGCTGCCTGGCGCAACTCATCCATTGATGCCTTTAGTTCCGGCGTCAGGTTGTCCAGGCTGGCTTTCTCAACTTTCTTGAGGCTGTCCTGAAACTCTTGCAGCTTAAGCTCCTGAGTCAGCTCATTTTGCACCGTCGTCGCCAGCGAGCGCAGCGCGCGGATCCAGCCCACAATCGTACGCACCGCAACGGGTAAACGCTGCGGCCCCAGTACCACAAGGCCGATGACGAAGACTAATAGCAGTTCGCTAAAACCAATATCAAACACGAATTACACCTGTTCTTTGTCGTGACGCTTTTCGTCTTTCTTCACGTCCTCTTGCTTATCAGCAAGAGATTTAGCAGTGAAATCCGCATCCTCTGCAGATTTGTCTTTGTCTTGCTTGTCATCATCGCTCATGGCCTTTTTAAAGCCTTTGATCGATGCACCCAAATCGGAACCGATAGAACCGAGTTTTTTCGTTCCAAACAGCAGCACGACGATAACCGCAACAATCAACAACTGCCAAATACTGATACCACCCATACATAGTCCTCTGTAGGAGATGATGAAAACAAGCCACAGTATACGTTACCGTGCCTCCCAGGGGCGATGTTAAAATCAGCGAGTTTTGCGCCAACCGACAATCCAGGTTAATAAACCGATAGCCATTAACCATCCGGGGGCGAAACCCCATTCCGGGCGATTAATCAGCAACAGGGTTCCACTCAACATCAGCGTCGCGCCGATGCCAAACAGATAACGGGATTGCCCCTGACGCACATGGTTGGTCTGCAACTCGCTGGCGATCCTATCAACGCTATGCTGCAATTGCTTACCCTGCCGCAAGCTGTTGTACACCAGTTCAGGAAGCTCTGGCATTTTCTCGATCCAGAAGGGCCCTTTCTCTTTCACCGCTTTCAACAGCGCCGGTATACCCACCTGATCTTTAATCCACGACTCCAGGAATGGCTTCGCCGTTTTCCAGAGATCCAGTTGTGGATAAAGCTGACGACCCACACCCTCAATATAAAGCAGGGTTTTCTGCAGCAGCACCAGTTGCGGCTGGACTTCCATATTGAAACGGCGTGCGGTGTTAAACAGGTTCAGCAGCACATGGCCAAACGATATTTCCGCCAGCGGCTTTTCAAAAATCGGTTCGCACACGGTACGAATGGCAAATTCGAAATCTTCAACGTTCGTATCCGGCGGCACCCAGCCGGAATCGACATGCAGCTCAGCCACCTTGCGGTAATCGCGGTTGAAGAAGGCGATAAAGTTTTCCGCAAGATAACGCTTATCTTCTTTGTTCAGCGACCCGACGATACCGCAGTCGATACCGATATACTGGGGGTTTTCCGGGTGTTCAAAGCTGACGAAAATATTGCCAGGATGCATATCGGCATGGAAGAAACTATCGCGGAAAACCTGGGTGAAGAACACCTGAACACCGCGCTCAGCCAACAATTTCATGTTGGTTCCGTTTTTCTCCAGTGTCGCCACATCGGAGACCGGAATGCCGTAGATGCGCTCCATCACCATCATGTTCTGGCTACAGTAGTCCGGATACACTTCGGGAATATAGAGCATCGGGCTGTTTTCAAAGTTACGTCGCAGTTGGATAGCGTTCGCCGACTCACGGAGTAAATCGAGTTCGTCGATCAACGTTTTTTCGTACTCGCGCACCACTTCTTGCGGACGCAGACGACGCCCGTCCGGCAGCAAGCGCGGCACCCAGCCAGCCAGACGGTAAATGAGTTTTAAGTCTGCTTTGATGATCGGCAGAATGTCCGGGCGGATAACTTTAATGACCACCTCTTTGCCGTTCTCTTTCAACCGCGCGGTATGTACCTGGGCAATGGAAGCGGAGGCCAGCGGCTCAATCTCGAAATCATCAAACCACGCCTCAACGGGCAGACCGCCCATCGCTTTTTCAATCTGCTGTTTGGCCAGTACGCCATCGAAAGGGGCCACTCTGTCCTGCAACATAGCCAGTTGATCGGCGATATGCGGCGGGAAGAGATCGCGTCGGGTAGAGAGCATTTGCCCGAATTTAATCCATACCGGACCTAACTCCTGTAACGCCAGGCGTAAGCGTACCCCAAGTGCTTTCTCTTTATGCCGATTGGGCATCCAGAATAGCGTGCGTCGCCAGAGTCGCAGCGGCAACGTAATACGCATGACGGGGATAAGCTCATCAAGGCCGTAACTTAAAAAGGTCTGGATGATGAAATAGAGGCGCCGAATTTCTCCTGGCGTCATTTGCCCTCCAGTTTATCCAGGCGTTTGCTGAATGCGTCCACTGCGCGTTCTACTGCGGCGGTTTCTTCCGCAAACCAGGCCACTTCCAGTGCCCCAGGCGCCAGACGCCACTCTTCGGTAAGCACTTCTGCCACATAGTTCTGCTGGCGCTCAAAGCCGTGGCGTACCAGAAACGCACCGTTACGCAGTGCTTTGCCAATCCCCTCAGCAGCCACATCGCCGGTATAAGGGGCCAGCAGTTCCGCAACATCGAATTCGGCCAGATCCATCAGCGCAACAAGATTTTGCACCACCTGAATATCGCCCTGGACTTCCAGTTCGCCCGAGCGAATCAGCGCAGTCAACTGCTGTCTGTCACGCAGCTTAGGCAAAACGCGAAGCTGGGTAATCACCGTACAATCAGCCTCGCCTTCCCACTCGCCCAGCACATCGACCTGGCGTTCACTAAAGGCCAGCACCAGTGGCGAAGCAAACTCTTTTAGCGCAATGCGCAACACTTTTCCCTGCAACCGCTGCCGGGCAGGTTTAAGCGCCCGCTCGCGATAGAAAAAGGTATTCAGCACACGCTCAACACCCGCAGTCACCAGTGGCTTAAAAGGCATGTGAACTCCTGTCAGAACTTGTAGCCACGATGCAGCGCAACAATGCCTGCGGTCATGTTGTAGTAATCGACGTTTTCAAATCCTGCGCTCTGCATCATCGCTTTCAGGGTTTCCTGATCCGGATGCATACGGATGGATTCCGCCAGATAGCGGTAGCTTTCCGCATCGCTGGCTACCAGTTGCCCAATGCGCGGCAGCACATGGAAAGAGTAGGCGTCATACACCTTGCTCAGCGGTTCAATAATCGGTTTGGAAAATTCCAGCACCAGCAGGCGTCCACCGGGTTTAAGCACGCGGTACATAGAACGCAGGGCACTCTCTTTTTCGGTGACATTACGCAGACCAAAAGAGATGGTGATGCAGTCAAACGTGTTATCCGGGAACGGCAGCGCTTCGGCATTCGCCTGGACATATTCAACGTTGCCGATAATGCCGATATTGCGCAGTTTTTCGCGGCCCATTTTGAGCATGGACTCGTTAATGTCTGCCAACACTACCTGACCTGTTTCGCCGACCAGACGAGAGAATTTAGCCGTCAGGTCGCCGGTTCCCCCGGCCAAATCGAGAACTTTTTGCCCGCGACGCACGCCGCTACAGTCGATCGTAAAACGTTTCCACAAACGGTGGATGCCCATCGACATTAAGTCGTTCATGACATCGTATTTTGCGGCAACCGAGTGGAACACGTGTGCCACCATCTCGGCTTTCTGATCTTTGGCGACGGTCTGAAAACCAAAGTGCGTCGTCTCTTTTGAATCTTCCGCCATCTTAGTGCCTGCTATTGAAGAAAATGTTCGTGAAGTGTAACAGATTGGGCGAGATTGCCCTACGTTTCAACCCTCCGCTGAACAGTTCATTAAGCGTGTGTTCTATAAGCAGCGGATACGAATCGGTTGTTTTTATTGTGAACCGCAAGCGTGGCAGGTGGGCAAAATACGGATTAATCCCGCCCTGGGAAACAGCAGATAAGCAAAAGGCCGGGCATGCCGGCCTTCATACGGAAGGAAATAATTACAGCAGACGGCGCGCGGCTTCTACCACGATTTTCACCGCATGGCTTTCCGTTTGCTTCATGGTCTCAGCGTTTGGAATTTCCTGCTGGGTACGGTTGACGATAACACCCGCCACCATCCCGGCACGCAGCCCCTGGCTTGAGCACATGGTCAGCAAGGTTGCGGATTCCATTTCGTAGTTCATTACGCCCATGGACTGCCACTCTTCCATAGAACCTTTGAAACGGCTCACCACGCGGCCGGAGAAGGTGTCATAACGCTCCTGGCCTGGGTAGAAGGTGTCGGAAGAGGCGGTCACACCGATATGGGTGGTTGCCCCCACTTCTTTCGCCGCAGCCACCAGCGCGGTGGTGCACTCGAAGTCAGCCACAGCCGGATATTCCATCGGCGCAAAATGCAGGCTTGCACCGTCCAGACGGACGGACGCGGTGGTGACCAGTACATCACCAACATTAATATTGGGCTGAATAGCGCCTGTCGTACCGACGCGCAGGAAAGTGCGGATACCCAGTTGGGCCAGCTCTTCTACAGCGATAGAGGTTGACGGGCCGCCGATACCGGTGGAGCAGACGATGACAGCTTTGCCATCCAGTTCAGCGCGCCAGGAGGTGAACTCGCGGTGAGATGCCAGCTTAACCGGCTTATCCATCAGCGCGGCGATCTTTTCCACACGCTCTGGATCGCCAGGGACGATGGCAAGCGTAGCCCCTTGTAAATCGTTCTTGGTGAGGCCGAGATGAAAAACATCAGACTTGGACATAAAAACTCCTCTGTGATCAGGGTTAGTCAGAAGAAGCAAAACGGTACTTTACAGAAGGTATGCACGCAATTTCGTGATTGAGATCTCCATGATGTAATTTGTTTGCATAACATTTCCATAAAATAGTGATATCAATCACATTAACACATTCAGCCGTCTCGCCCTGCTCCAAAGATAGCCTTTTTCGCGCAGGATGATTTGCGCTCTGTCGGACTATAGTTAGTGGAGCGCTAAATAAAGGGTATGGAGAACGCCATGACAACCAAAACATTACCGGGCTTCGCACCGGCGGCATCACCTCACGCTTCAACCACACTGCACACCCCGGAAGACGCCATCATCGCTGGCGAAACCACCATCCCAAGCCAGGGCGATAGCATGCCTGCGTACCATGCGCGGCCTAAAAATGCCTCCGATCCCCTGCCCGTGGTGCTGGTGATTCAGGAAATCTTCGGCGTACATGAGCATATTCGCGACCTGTGCCGCCGCCTTGCGCTCGAAGGGTATCTGGCCGTCGCCCCTGAACTCTATTTTCGTCAGGGTGACCCGAATGATTTCGCGGATATTCAGACCCTTTTTGATGGGCTGGTCATGAAGGTGCCCGATGCGCAGGTGCTGGCCGACCTCGATCATGTTGCCAACTGGGCGGCACGTAATGGCGGTGATGCTCATCGACTGTTGGCGACCGGTTTTTGCTGGGGAGGAAGGATTACCTGGCTGTACGCGGCCCATAACCCGCAATTGAAAGCCGCAGTCGCCTGGTATGGGAAACTGGTGGGACAAAAATCACTGAATTCACCGAAGCATCCGGTGGATATCGCCACCGACCTCAATGCGCCGGTCCTCGGTCTGTATGGCGCGCAGGATACGGGGATCCCGCTGGAGACGGTCGAGACCATGCGTCAGGCGTTACGCGCCGCCAACGCGCACGCCGAGATCGTGGTTTATCCTGACGCCGGGCACGCCTTCAACGCCGATTATCGTCCCAGCTACCATGAAGAATCAGCCAAAGATGGCTGGCGCCGGATGCTGGACTGGTTCGCCCAGTACGGTGGCGTAGCACGCTAATACTGCCTATGCAGAGCGACGCAGAACGGTATGATCTGTGTCGCTCGCGACACGTGCATGGCTCTCGTGCCGCTTAATCACGTTCCGCCAGTGGGACTATCTGCCACTCTTGTGGCGTTTCGCCAGGCGAGATCCACATTGGCACCGCGTTCCCCACGCGATCGCCATAAGGCGTGCCGAAGGCGTGGTAGCGGATCACACGGTAAACGCCAGAATGCGCCACAATTAACGGCGTATCGTATTGTTCCAGCAGGCTGTTAAGCGCATCCGTGACCCGGGTGCAAAACGTCTCCCAACTTTCACCGCCAGGCGGCGTACTTTCATACGGCGTTAACTCCGCCAGCGGACGGTTTTCCAGATCGCCCCAGTCGCGCTCACATAAATCCGGCATAACCACATGGGCCGCACCAGGCAGCGCCAGTTCGAGGGTGCGTTGGGCCCGCTTGAGCGAACTCACCGCCACACCATTCCAGTCATAACGGCCCAGAATGGGGGCAGCGGAACGTGCCTGCTGCTCCCCTTCGTCGGTCAGCGGCACATCCGTACTCCCGCCAATCACTTTATCGCGGTTAAGCGGCGTCTCGCCGTGACGAACAAAAACAAAGGGTTTGCATATCAGTGGCATAGATCCACCCCCAACATATTCTGTGTAACGATGTGGCATTCAGGTGCGAGTTGCCAGTCCTGGATGTCCTCTACATGAGTAAACATCGGCACCAGCTTGCTGCACTTTAGCATCGACACCAACAACATTAAGGTATTGAGAGTTGGATGCACATTCCAGCGGCAAAAATCCACTTCCCCGGCCAGCCACTGTTGATGGTTAAGGCGATTCATATGACCCGTAAACAGGGTACGATGGTGGAAATCTTTGCGTCGACGCAGTTCGCCCGCCACCCCACTTTGCCCATCAGGATCTGCGGCCAGAATCAGCGATGACTGGGCGGAAAACGCCGGAAGAGTGCGCAAAAGCTGCCGTAAATCTGCCTCTACATCCTCGCGCAAACTGCCGTCATTATGCTCGGCCATTTGCCTGAGTACCTCCTGACAGGGCGCATCAAGCGCGATATCGGTATGCCCCTCACGCGCCAGTAGCAGCGCCAGTTCCACCGCCCTGCCCGACGGCGGCACCGGACACAGCACCGGATGCGTCAGACGAGCACGCAATTTATCCCACTGCTGGCGTTGTGAAACGTTATAGAGCCCGTACGACGCATCCACCAGCGCAATCTGCGCAGGCGGCGGTGCATCAAAGCGAAACAGCGCCGATTCCATGCTGATATCGCCGCTGTAAAACAGGCCGCCGGCCACATTAAGATGAAACCACACCCCGCCCCAGGCGTGTCCGCAACTGCCCGTCGTCACCGTAATGTCGTCCAACTGGAATTGTCCGCGTACCGCAATGGGGTGAACGTTGTGCCCTGCGGGTAATGATTGTGCGGTGGTCTGCGTACAATAGACCGGGATGTGCGGCGCAAGACGATACAAACCGCCAATATGATCGACATGATCATGGCTAAGCAGGATCGCATCGATCTTTTCCGGTACTGGCCAGAGTTCCGTATGCGGATCCAGCGCACCGCCTGCATCCAGCAAAATACGTTGCCGGGGCGTGGAAACCAGAATCGCTGCGGGGGCTTTATGTCCCGCCCCACTGATAATCTCAATTTGTACCGTCACGCCGCCTCCAGGCACCATCCTTGTAACAGGCGCACACCGGCGCTCTGCTGTTCACGCAACGGCAAATGGTGGAAGGCGCTTAACCGCTGCCCATCCGGCAGACGCAGTTCCAGCAGGTAGCGTTCTCCCTGGAAAATGCAGCTTTCCACCGTTGCCTGCAACCCGCTATCACTCACCATGACATGCTCCGGGCGAACCAACACCTGCTGGCGCGGTTGTGTATTGTCGGGGGCAAGACCGTCATGCAATTGCACGCTATCCAGTTGTGCTTGCGGATACTGGGTTGCCAGCGACAGAATGCTGCCTTTACCGATAAACCCCGCCACCCAGGCATTTTGTGGATGCTGATAGAGCGTCTGCGGCGCCCCCCACTGCATTAATTCTCCCTGATGCATCACCGCAATGTGGCTGGCCAGCGCCATCGCCTCGGCCTGATCGTGGGTAACATAGACAAAAGTCGCCCCGGTACGGCGGTGAAACTCGCGAAACGTCTGCTCCATGGTGGCGCGCAGATGACGGTCAAGGTTCGCCAGCGGTTCATCGAGCAACACCACTTCCGGTTCCGATACCAGGCAACGGGCCAGCGCCACGCGTTGACGTTGACCGCCGCTAAGCTCCTGCGGCGAGCGCCCGGCATAAGCGCCCAGCTCCACCACATCCAGCGCTTCCATCACCCGCTTCTGGCGCGCAGCGCCATTCACTTTGCGCAATTTCAGCGGATAACCCACGTTTTCCGCCACTGTCATATGCGGCCAGAGTGCATAAGACTGAAATACCATCCCCATATCGCGGGTTTCCGGCGGCATATGCACCCGCGAGTCCGCCAGCAGGCGATCCCCCAGCAGCAAGCGCCCGGAAGAGAGGTGCTCAAGCCCGGCAAGAATACGCAGCGTGGTGGTTTTGCCACAGCCGCTCGGCCCCAGCAGTGCGGTGAAGGCCCCTTCGGGAATGGTCAGACTCAGATCCCGCACCACGGCCTGCTCTCCAAACACCTTGTTCAGCCGTTCCAGTATTAGCTCTGCCACGGGATAACTCCTTTGGGTAAATACTTGCCGAGACTGCTCAGCAATAACATGACGCAGGCCACCAGCCCCACGACTAACACGGAGATCGCCGAGGCCAGCACCTTGTTGCCGCTTTCGTCGAGATTAAAAATCACCACCCCGAGCGTCTCTTTACCGGCACTCCACAACAGCGCGGAAACGGTCAGCTCGTTGACGGCGGTCAGAAAGACCAGCAGCGCCCCGGCAAATGCGGCAGGGGCCAGCAGCGGCAACACAATATGGCGCAGACGCTGCGAAAAATTCGCCCCGGCCAGACTGGCCGCCTCTTCCATCGCCGGGTCAAGCTGCAACATGCTGTTATGCACCGGCTTTAGGCAGACCGTCAGAAAACGGGCAAGATAAGCGAGGAAAATGATGGTCAGCGTCCCACTCAGGCTGATACCCACCAGCGGCAGCGGACGGGCAAACAGCAAAATAAAGGCAATCGCCAGCACCACGCCCGGCAGGGTGTAGGGAATATCGATGACGCTATATAACCACCGCAGCGGACGGCTGGGATAGCGAACCAGTAGCCACGCCAGTGGCAGACACAGCAACATCAGAACCAGCGAGGCGCTCACGGAGAGCGAGATACTGTTAGTGAGTGCTCGCCAGGTAGCGCTCTGGTTATCAAACATCGCTCGCCAGGCGGCAAAGGTCAGGGTATCGGCATTCAGCGGCACGCCCAGCGTGGGTACCAGCGACGTTGCAATCAGCGCCAGCAGCGGTGCCAGCAGGATGGCGCACAACACCATTCCCAGCAGCACCTCAGTTGCCAGTCGCCATTTACCTAACTCAAAACTGAGCGCCCGCCCGGCCATCCCGATAAGCGGCAGCGCGTGACGACGCTGCATATATCCCTGCAAGGTCACGATACCAATGGCGAGCACGCCCATCAGCACAGACAGCGCCGCGACGTCGTTTAACATCGACGGACCAAAGCTGGAGAGCGTCTGGTAAATCTGAATCGGCAGTACAAAATAGGAAATGGGTATCCCGAGCATGGCGGGAATGCCGAAGTTACCCAGCGCGGAGACAAATGCAATCGCCGCACCGGCCCACAGCGCGGTACGGCACAGCGGCAATACGATATCGATAAACACCCGCCACAACGAGGCGCCATTCAGCCGCGCGGCTTCAATTTGCTCTTTTGGCAGACACTGTAGCTGCGTGCGCAGAGCCAGAAAGACCAGCGGCGCATGCTGGATCCCCAGCAATAGCGCGATGCCTTCCGGCGAGTAAAGGGGATTGGTACTGCCAAACCCCGGCGCGAGCCCAATACTGTTGAGCAAAATGCTGCTGGGGCCAAACAATTGTAACCAACTCAGGGCGGTGACCTGCGGGGGGATCATCATTGGCAGCATAAACAGGAAGACCCAAATCTGCTTGCTACGAATATTGGTCAGGGCCAGGCAAAAGGCGAAAAAACTGCCCAACAGCAGCGACAGCACCGTACCTAACCCGCTGGTATACAGGCTATTGTAGAGCGCAACCCAGGTGGATTCATTGCTCAACACGCGCCACAGGCTACTGTTGCTACCTTGCTGCCAGTCAAAGAGGGCGGAAATAAGCAGTCGCAGGCTGGGCAGCAGACTCAGCAAGGCGATTAGCGCGAGTAAAAGCCACAGCAGCCCTTTCGGCGGGCTGCTGGCGGTAGATTGGTGCAGTGTCATGTCCGTCATGACTTAGCGGTTTCCGAACAGATCGGCAAAACGCTTTTTGTTTGCTTCGGTATCAGCCAGCGCTTTTGCCGGGTCGTATGGCATCAGTTTAATGGTGTCACGCGCCGGGAAGCCCTGAGGTACTGGTAAGCTGGCGTCCGCCGTCAGGTAGCCCTGTTTGAGAACCAGCTTCTGCCCGTCTGCGGAGAGGACAAAATCGATGAAAGCTTTCGCGTCCTCAGGGTTTTTCGCCCCTTTCATCATGGCGACCGGTTCGGTCACGATGCTGACGCCCTCTTTCGGGAAAACGAACTCAATCGGCGCGCCTTTGGCTTTTTCACGGATCGCCATGTAATCCACCAGTACGCCGTAGGCTTTACTGCCAGAGGTGATGGCGCTCATCACGCCGCCATTACCACTCTGCGGCATCGCGCCGTTCTCTTTCAGTTTCTCGTAATACTGCCAGCCGAGCTGCGGGTCATTCATTAACGTCGCCATATGAATCTGCGCGGCGCCGGAATAGAGCGGGCTTGGCAAGGTGGTCATATTTTTCAGTTCAGGCTTGAGCAGATCCTGCCAGGATTCCGGCTTTACCGGGGCTTTGCTGTGGTACGCAATGCCGGTAGTGATAAGTTTCGTGCCGTAGTAGTAGCCGTCTTTATCATAGAGCTGGGCATCGTAGCGGTTGGCCTGCGGTGATTTGTAGGCCGCCAGCAGGTTTTGCTGTTTCAGGGACTCCATCGACACACTGTCGGCGATGAGTAAGACATCCGGGCTGGCGCCACCGGCTGAAATTTCAGCCTGCAGGCGGGCAATCAGCTTGGCGGTTCCATCGCGAATCCATTTTACTTCGACATCCGGGTGCGCCTGCTCAAACGCACTCACCGTCATTTGCGCATCTTCGGTTGGCTGGCTGGTGTAGAGCGTCAGAGTGGATTTCGCGAAAGCGGTGCCACTCATGAAAGCCAGCAATGCCGCTGCCAGCGCAATTTTCTTACTCATGTTTTCGTCCCCCTGGTTTTCGTTGTGACGATTAAAACAGGGGAATCTGACAGAAATATGACCCGTTTTTTTCGTAGTAATAATTTCATATTCGCGGGCTAGCATGAGCGCAAATCCCCTCTGCCGGACGCAAATATGACTCCAGAAGCACGTCGCAGCGCGATTGTCGCCATCGTGACAGAGCACGGTGAGAGCAGCATTGAACAACTGGCGCACTATTTCGGCGTCTCGCTGCAAACAGTACGCAGCGATTTGCGCGAACTCACCGCGCAAGGGCTGTTATTGCGCCGTCATGGCATGGTCGCCCCTTTCGCACGCGAAAATATTGGTTATCAACAGCGCGAGATCGTCAACGTCATCGGTAAGCGCTGGATTGGCGAACGGGTCGCGCAGTTGCTCAGCGAGGCGCAAAGCTGCTTTCTCGGCACCGGCACCACCGTGGAAATGGTAGCGCGCGCCCTGCCGGACGATATCCGTCTGGCGGTGTGTACCAATAATCTGCACGCCGCCACGCCGCTAAGTCTGCTTCCTGGCTGCGAACTGACCGTCGCGGGTGGTCGCGTGCGTAAGCGCGATCTGGATGTGATCGGCAGTGACGCCCTGACCTTCTTTCGCCGCTATCGTGTCGATATTGGGGTGGTGTCCGTTGGCGGAATTGGCGAAGAGGGCGAGCTATACGATTTCAACGATGAAGAGGTGGTGGCACGTCAGGCGCTGGTCGCCAGTGCGGAAGTCAATGTTCTGGTGGTCGATAGCACCAAGTTTGGCCGCCGGGCGATGTGCCGCAACGGTGATATCGGCGATTTCCATTATGTGGTGAGCGACAGAGCCCCCACCGGCCCCCAGCGCGATCTGCTGGCACAGCGCCGCACGCAGTGGCTGTGTCGGGAAGAGGGATAGCGCACCGCCCTAACGGACGGTGCGCTTATCATTACGCCTGACGCAAGTTCTGCGCGGCTTTCACCATATTTGCCAGGGCGCTTCGGGTTTCCGGCCAGCCGCGGGTTTTCAGGCCGCAGTCCGGGTTCACCCACAGGCGCTCTGCCGGGATACGCCGGGCGGCTTTAGCCAGCAGCGCTTCAATCCACTCCACGCTCGGTACGTTCGGCGAGTGAATGTCATACACGCCCGGTCCGATTTCGTTCGGGTATTCAAACTCTTCGAACGACTCCAGCAATTCCATATCCGAGCGCGAGGTCTCAATGGTGATCACGTCTGCGTCCAGGGCAGCAATGGAGTCCATGATGTCGTTAAACTCGCAATAACACATGTGGGTGTGAATCTGGGTTTCATCCCTCGCCACGGCCGCACTGATGCGAAAAGCTTCCACGCCCCACTCCAGATACGCATCCCAGTCGCGGCGACGCAGCGGCAGACCTTCACGCAGGGCCGGCTCGTCAATCTGGATGATGCCGATACCGGCGGCTTCCAGATCTGCGACTTCGTCACGCAGCGCCAGCGCAATTTGTTTGGCGATAGTTTCACGGCTCACATCTTCACGCGGGAAGGACCAGCACAGGATAGTCACTGGCCCCGTCAGCATCCCTTTTACCGGCTTACTGGTCAGGGACTGGGCATACTTCGCCCACTCCACGGTAATCGCTTCCGGGCGGCTGACATCGCCAATGACCACCGGTGGCTTCACGCAGCGGGAGCCGTAACTCTGCACCCAGCCGTTCTGGGTAAAGACAAAGCCGTCGAGATGCTCGCCAAAGTATTCCACCATGTCATTACGCTCGGCTTCACCGTGGACCAGCACGTCCAGCCCTAAACGCTCCTGCTCCACAATCGCCTGCCTGATGTGTTCAGCGATACCGGTACGGTAGTTGTTGGCATCCAGATTGCCTTTTTTGAAGTCCAGTCGTAGACCACGGATCTCGGTGGTCTGCGGGAATGAACCGATGGTCGTCGTCGGCCATGCGGGCAGGTTAAAGCGGGCACGCTGTGCTTTGGCGCGGACTTCATAAGTGCTGGTGCGCTGGCTGTCTTCTGCGGTGATGGCCGCCAGACGCTGCGAAACGGCGGTATTGTGCACACGGGTGGAGTGGCGGCGCGCCTGAATCGGGGCGCTCCAGGCCTCAATTGCAGCGGTATCACCGCTGTTCAGCGCATCGCGCAGCAGCGCCAGTTCTTCACATTTTTGCAGGGCGAAGGCAAACCAGCTCTTCACTTCCGCATCCAGACGCGTCTCCACGTTCAAATCGATCGGGCTGTGCAGCAGGGAACATGAAGAGGCCACCCACAGCGGGCGCTTCCCTGCCACTCCTTTAATCTGTGCATATTTTGCGCTCAGATCGGCACGCCAGACGTTACGGCCATTCACCAGCCCTGCCGAGAGCAGCCAGTCAGCGGGCAGGCGCTTGTGCAATTCGGCAACGTCATCTTTACCGTGGACCAGGTCAACGTGCAGCCCCTGTACCGGTAGCGCGGTGAGGGTGTCGAGGTTCGGTGTTACGCCTTCAAAATAGGTGGTCAGCAGCAGTTTCACCTGGCCCGCGAGTGCCTCGTAAGCCGGCTTGAAGGCATCCAGCCAAACCTGGGGCAGATCCAGTACCAACGCAGGTTCGTCGATTTGTACCCACTCGACGCCGCGTTTCGCCAGTTCAGCCAGCACTTGTTTGTAGACCGGCAGAATGTCATTAAGCAGGCTCAGGCGGTCAAACTGCTCACCTTTCACTTTGCCCAGCCACAGGTACGTCACCGGCCCCAGCAGGACAGGTTTCACCTTGTGGCCCAGCGCCAGTGCTTCGTCCACTTCATCCAGCAACTGCGTCCAGGTCAGTTTGAACGGCTGGCCTTTGGTGAACTCCGGCACCATATAGTGATAGTTGGTGTTAAACCATTTGGTCATTTCTGCCGCTGCCGCGGGTTCGCCGGTCGGTGCGCGGCCACGGCCAATACGGAACAGGGTGTCGATATCAACGGAGCCGTCGCTGTTCTGATGACGAGCCGGGACGTTGCCAAGCATCAGGCTGGTGGTCAGAACATGGTCGTACCAGGCGAAATCCCCCACCGGCAGCAGGTCGATGCCCGCCGCTTTTTGCTGCTCCCAGTGACGCGCACGCAGTTCGCGCCCTGTCGCCAGCAATGCGTCACGGGATGAGTTACCCGCCCAGTAACTTTCTTGCGCTTTTTTCAGTTCGCGACGCAGGCCAACGCGAGGAAAACCGAGGGTGTGGTTAATAATTGTCATTTTTTGAGCCTCATAATTTCAATCCGAAAGATTTCGGATTTCGGGAAGGCGGCAAGCTTGCTCATCCCCAAGAGCTTACTGAGGTAAGTGACTGGGTTGAGGAAGTGCGGCCAACGCACCATAAATTCGAAAGATAAAGGATTTAGCCATCCAGATGTTTACACATCCATATTTGGCGGTTACTGTATATTCCTCAAGCGCAAATTTGTCATGCCGAAGTGAAGGACTTTCATGATCGAAATTAAACATCTGAAAACGCTACAAGCGTTACGGAACTGCGGGTCGCTGGCTGCGGCAGCGGCGGCATTGCATCAGACGCAATCCGCACTTTCCCACCAGTTCAGCGATCTGGAACAGCGCCTTGGCTTTCGACTCTTTGTGCGCAAAAGCCAGCCTTTACGCTTTACGCCGCAGGGGGAAATCCTGCTGCAACTGGCCAATCAGGTGCTGCCGCAAATCAGTAGCGCACTGCAGGCCTGCAATGAACCACAGCAGACCCACCTGCGTATCGCGATTGAATGCCATAGCTGTATTCAGTGGCTGACGCCGGCGCTGGAAAGTTTTCGCACCCAATGGCCGCATGTCGAGATGGATTTCAAATCGGGCGTTACCTTCGACCCACAGCCCGCGCTCCAGCAGGGCGAACTGGATCTGGTGATGACCTCGGACATTCTGCCGCGCAGTGGCTTGCACTATTCGCCGATGTTCGATTTTGAAGTGCGGCTGGTGCTTTCACCGGAGAGTCCGCTGGCCTCACGCACACGGATCACCCCGGAAGATATCGCCACCGAGACACTGCTTATTTATCCGGTGCAGCGTAGCCGCCTGGATATCTGGCGCCATTTCCTGCAACCGGCAGGCATCAGCCCGCAGCTTAAAAGCGTGGACAATACGTTGCTGTTGATTCAGATGGTCGCGGCGCGGATGGGCATTGCCGCCCTGCCCCACTGGGTGGTGGAAAGTTTTGAACGCCAGGGTCTGGTGGTGACCAAAACCCTGGGTGAGGGATTATGGAGCCGGTTGTACGCTGCCGTGCGCGATGGCGAGCAGCGCCAGCCGGTCACCGAGGCATTTATTCGCTCAGCGCGGAACCACGCCTGCGACCATCTGCCGTTTGTGCGGAGCGCGGAGCGACCCAGCGCCGATGCACCCATAGTGAGGCCAGTATCACCGTCCCACCAATGATAAAACTCGGCCAGTGCGGCTGCTCCTGCCAGATGGCAAGGTTCACCAGCAGCCCGGCCGGGACATGCACATTGTTCATGATGCCAAGCGTACCGGCGTCCACCTGCGTCGCCCCGTAGTTCCACATAAAGTAACCCAGCCCGGACGCCACGACGCCCAGCCACACCAGGATGCCCCATTGCAGGTTGGTGGTCGGCAGTTTTTGCGGGTTACCCAACAGGAACCAGGCGATAACAGCAACGATAGCGGCGCCAAGATAGAACCAGGCAAACGCGTTGTGCTGTGGCATCGGGCGCGTTTCCATCAGGCGTTTATAACCCACCATACCAATCGCAAAACTGATATTGGCGAGTTGCACAAACATCAGGCCCGTCCAGAAGTGATCGCTGACTTTGTCGTAACGGATAATCGCTGCGCCAACCACCGCCAGTAGCGCGCTCAGGGCGTAGCCCCACCGTAAACGACGCTTGCTGAGAAGATCATAAATCAGCGTGATGTAAAGCGGCGTCAAAACAGTGAATAACAGGAACTCCGATACACTCAAATAGACATACGCACGGAAGCTGAACAGGTACATGATGCCAAGCTGCATCGCACCCACCAGCATGTAGAGCAGGATCGTTTTAAGCGTTTGTCCACGGGTGCGCAGGAACGGTAGGAAGACCAGAGCCGCCAGCCCCACGCGCATCAGCACTGAAAAATAGCTGTCGACGTGCCCGGCAAGGTACTCGCCAATCAGACTAAAGGAAAAAGCCCACAGGATCGTGGTGATGATGAGTAACGCCACAATGAATGTCTCTCAAAATAAGGAACACTCATTGTAGCGGAGTATCAGGTTGACAACTGGTCAATAATTGACCAGTTCATCAGCTCAAATACAATTTACGCAGGTAATTCGGCACGGCGTTGTCGGCGTTGGTGCCAATGACTTCCAGCTCCGGATGCAAATCCTTCAGACGCTGGTGCGCATTGCCCATAATGCACCCTTTACCGGCCATGGAGAGCATTTCCGCATCGTTCATGCCATCGCCAAACGCGATGCACTCTTTGAGGCTGTAACCAAGCGCCTTCGAAACGGCTTCCAGCGCGTGTCCTTTCGACACACCGCCGGCCATGACCTCCAGACAGGTCAGCGTCGAGAAACTGACGTTCACGCGATCGCCCCAACGGGCATTAATCGCCTGCTCAAGCGGCAGCAACTGCTCATGCTTTTCGCAGGTGAAGAAAACTTTGCTGATGCCTTCGGGCTCCAGCAAGCCTGGCTCATACAGGGAATACTGGAAAATCGCCTCTTTGAAGAAACGCATTTCATCCGGGCGGTGGCGGTTCATAAACCATTCATCATCGCGATACACATTGGTGACGATGTCCGGGTTGTTATGCACCACGCCAAACAGATCGCTGGCAATATCCCGATCCAGGTTATGTGTGAACACCAGATTGCCATCGGTATCGTGAACCCGCGCACCGTTCGAGGTGATCATGTACGCCTTGATCCCCAGGTTATCGCGGATTTGCCCGACATCCACGTGGTGGCGGCCCGTCGCAAAAACGAAGTTCACTCCGCGCTCGGTGAGCAGCTTCAACGTTTCTTTCGCGTAAGGGGAGAGTGTATGGTCGGGGGAGAGCAATGTGCCGTCTAAATCAGACGCAACAACCTGATACATAGGAAACGTTAACCTCAATAATTCATTAGTTATACCGATCGAAAAAATCGACGATGGCGTTGAGCGCGACTGAGCGCATAGCGTCCTCTTCAAAGAGGATCTCATGGTACGCGCCCTTGATGACAAGCGGCTTCCCCCCTTCACAGGGGTGGCCCGCCGCGGCGCGCATTTCACAAAAGCGATCGTGCATGCGGTTATCTACAACACGCTCTTCTTCTGCCTGAATAATTAACATGGGCGATGTGTCTGATGCGGCCCCGGCCAGCACCTGCTCACCGGCCAGGATGCCTTCCCGCACCCAGTGCCAGGTTGGGCCTCCCACGCGCAGTTCAGGATCGTCGGCGTAGAAACGCAGATTGCGCCGGTAACGCTCGCGGCTGTGGGTCAGCGTGTTAATGGCAAAGGGCAGCGCATGCCAGCGACCGGTGCCAATGGCGTAATTCTCGCGAATACGCGGGTAGCCTTCCGCCCAGTCCAGCAGCGGGCGCACCATCCAGTCCGGCAGGTGGATAATAATGCCGAACATCGGCGCACACAGCGCAATAGCATCACAGTTGGCTTGTGGGTAACGTTGCACGAAGAGCGTGGCGATCGCGCCCCCCATTGAGTGCGCCAGAATGTAACGCTTGCGCCACGGACCCGGAGCGACTTCTTGCTCCCAGAACGCCGTAAGATCATCGACATAATCACTGAAATTGACCACATGGCCGCGATGAGAATCTTCCAGCAAACGACCGGAACGCCCCTGACCACGGTGGTCGATGATGAGCACATCAAAGCCGAGATGGAAGAGGTCATATGCCAGTTCAGCATACTTCACATAGCTTTCAATTCGACCAGGGCAAACCACGATAACCCTGTCATGCCTGGCGGCATGGAAACGGACAAAACGCACCGGGACATTGTCCACACCGGTAAATTCCGCCTCTTCTCGTTGACGCCAGAAGTCGGTTAACGGGCCTGTGGCAAAGGCGGCAAACGCGCTTTCTCTGGTTTCCCACTCCTTGTTTTGCCGGTACATTGGCTACGCCCTCACTTGCGCGACAAAAACGTTTTTGTGACCTGTAGCTAATTCCGCTAACAATAGCGTATTGTGGCATAAAAACAGACAATCAGGGAGTTTCTCATGACCTTCGAGTGGTGGTTCGCTTATCTGCTGACATCGATCATTCTCAGCCTGTCGCCCGGCTCCGGCGCGATTAATACCATGACCACCTCGATAAGCCACGGTTATCGCGGCGCTGCGGCGTCCATTGCCGGGCTACAAACCGGCTTAGGCATCCATATTGTGCTGGTCGGCGTGGGTCTGGGCACCCTCTTCTCGCGCTCGGTACTGGCGTTTGAAGTGCTGAAATGGGCCGGGGCCGCCTATCTGATTTGGCTTGGTATTCAGCAGTGGCGCGCCGCGGGCGCGATCGACCTCAATACTATGGCGCATACGCAATCGCGTACACGGCTGTTTAAACGCGCGGTTTTCGTCAACCTGACGAACCCCAAAAGCATCGTCTTTCTCGCCGCGCTGTTCCCGCAATTTATTGCGCCCAATGAGCCACAGGTGATGCAGTACGTGGTGCTCGGCGTGACCACTATCGTCGTGGATATTATCGTGATGATTGGCTATGCGACGCTGGCGCAACGTATTGCCGCCTGGATTAAGGGCCCGCGTCAGTTGAAGGCGCTAAACAGGGTGTTTGGTTCGTTGTTTATGTTGGTGGGAGCGCTGCTGGCATCGGCAAGGCATGCCTGAGTTCGGTGTCGTCCCGGATGCGGCGTGAACGCCTTATCCGGGCTAACACGTAGCCCCGGACAGCGGCAGCGCCTCCGGGATAAACATTAACGCGAAATGATCAAATGGATACCGAAACCGGCGAACAGCGCACCGGCAAAACCGTCAATCCACTTCGCCAGACGCTGATAACCACGGCGCATCGCCGGTAAGGCGAACAGGCTTGCCACGACGGTGAACCAGGCGAAAGTTTCCAGCGTGATCAGCATAAAGATCCCCCAGCGCGCCCCTGCACCCACGCTGTCGCCGACAAACAGTGAGAACACCGAACCGAAGTAGATAATCGCTTTCGGATTGGCGAGGTTCGTTAACAGCCCCTTCATAAAGCTTCGACCACTGCTGGTTGCCAGTTCAATCTGCGGCGCACCGGCTTTGTTCTCTTCTTTTTTCAGCGCACCACGCAGCATCTGGTAACCCATCCAGCACAGGTACAGGCCGCCGCCGACCATAATGATACTGTGCAGCCAGGCCATTTTTTCAAGGATCAGGTTAAGACCGAGCAGTGCAACGCCTGCCCACACCATCACGCCTGTGGTAATGCCGAGCACGCCCATCATCGCCTCTTTGCGGGAGCGGCTGACGGCGGTTTGCGACACAAAGAAGAAGTCCGGGCCGGGGCTCATTAACGCCACAATGTGCACCAGGGCAACGGTGAGAAACAGCATTAACATGGTTAACTCGCGGAAAAATAATAAAGTGGGTTACTATCCTGACACTTTTTCTCTGTGCTGGCTACTCGTCATCATCGCCATCCACATGGGCACGAATCAGCGCCATAAACTCCTGACCAAAGCGCTCAAGTTTACGTACGCCTACGCCGTTAACCCCGAGCATTTCACTTGGCGTAATGGGCATCTGTTCGGCCATTTCAATCAGCGTTGCGTCGTTGAAGACCACATACGGCGGCACGTTGTTTTCATCGGCAATCGCTTTACGTAATTTGCGCAGCTTAGCGAAGAGTTTGCGATCATAGTTGCCGACTGCCGCCTTCTGCATCACCCGGGATTTCAGCGCGACCACACGCGGCACGGCGAGTTGCAACGGAACCTCGCCACGCAGCACCGGACGCGCGGCATCCGTCATCTGTAACGATGAATGCTGGGCGATGTTCTGCGTGACCAGCCCCAAATGAATAAGCTGGCGAATCACGCTTACCCAATGCTCATGGCTTTTTTCCCGGCCCATGCCGTAGACCTTAAGCTTATCGTGGCCGAGTTCACGGATACGTTGGTTATTCGCCCCACGGATCACCTCAACCACATAGCCCATCCCGAAACGCTGATTGACGCGACCAATGGTCGAGAGCGCAATTTGCGCATCCTTCAGGCCATCATACTGTTTCGGCGGATCAAGGCAGATATCGCAGTTACTGCAGGCTTCCTGACGCCCTTCGCCAAAGTAATTGAGCAAGACCAGACGGCGGCAGGTTTGCGCTTCCGCAAACGCCCCCATCGCATTGAGCTTATGACGCTCAATATCCTGCAATTGCCCGGCCGGTTTTTCTTCAAGGCAACGGCGCAGCCAGGCCATGTCTTCAGGCGCGTAGAACAGCATCGCCTCGGCGGGCAGGCCATCACGCCCGGCACGGCCGGTTTCCTGATAGTAAGACTCGATATTACGCGGAATGTCGAAGTGAACCACAAATCGCACGTTGGGTTTGTTAATTCCCATACCGAATGCGACGGTCGCGACCACGATTTGCAGATCATCGCGCTGGAATTTCTCCTGCACGCTGGCGCGCACCGCGTTTTCCAGCCCGGCATGATACGCCGCGGCGCTAAAACCCCGGCTTTGCAGGCGAGCGGCGGTGTCTTCCACCTTCGCCCGACTGTTGCAGTAAATAATTCCGGACTTGCCGCGCTGGTCATGTACATAGCGTAAAAGCTGATCGAGCGGTTTGAATTTCTCCATCAGCATGTAGCGGATATTGGGTCGGTCAAAACTGCTGATCTGAATCAGCGGGTCGTTCAGCCCCAGAAGACGTTCAATATCGCGACGGGTGGTGTCATCCGCCGTGGCGGTCAATGCCATAAAAGGCACAGACGGCAGATACTGACGAAGCTGGCCCAGTGCGGCATATTCCGGGCGGAAATCATGACCCCACTGGGAGATACAGTGCGCTTCATCCACCGCCAGAAGTACCGGGTTCCAGTGCGTCAGTTGCTCAAGAAAGTTATCAAGCATCAGCCGCTCAGGAGCGATATACAGCAGACGGATTTGTCCGGTGCGGCAGCCAGCCATCACCTCAAGCTGTTGTTCACGACTTTGTGTTGAGTTCAGACAGGCCGCAGCAACGCCGTTCGCCAGTAACTGATCAACCTGATCTTTCATCAGGGAGATCAGCGGCGATACCACCACCGTCAGGCCAGGCAGAATCAGCGCCGGAATTTGATAACAGAGAGATTTACCGCCACCGGTCGGCATGACAACCAGACAGTCGCGGCCGCCGAGCACGGTATCGATGATATGTTGCTGACCCGGACGGAACTGCTGGTAGCCGAAGGTTTCCCGTAAAACTTCCAGGGCTGTCGATTCCAGATTCAATACTTCCGCCTGCGCCACATTTACTCCACTCGACAAAAGAAAACAGGCGCTATTTTCAGCGCCTGCTCATGAAACTGCAATGCTTAAAACAGATCGTTGAGCATTACGCCGACACCAACACGCGTCTGATTGAAATTGTAGTCAATTAACGACTCGCCATAACCGCTGTACACCTGGGTGTAGAAACGGACATGTTTGGTGATCGGATAGCTGACGCCGACTTCTGCGCCACCGTAGCCCGTGTTCCAGTTGTACTGCCCTTTGACGCTGAAAATAGCCTCGCCATACTGGTAGCCGACCCGCAGTTGATAGTGGCCAAGATATTTGGTGATATCCGGGTTATCGTCGGTGTTACCCACCACATACCAGGGTTTTACTTCCACCAGCCAGTTGCCATTTTGCGCCATTAAACGCGTATAAAGGCGGTTCCAGCTACGCGATGTGGGATCAGAACGGCCATTGGAGTCATGGTTGAAGCCAAACTCCATATCGCGCAACGTCCAGCCCGCAAAGCTGTAATCAGTAGCGAAACCGAGGAACAACTGCGGTTCATAGTTGGTTTCACGGAACGGCGAAGAAGCAGGCTCCTTCGTGTTAGAAAGCTGCCACCACGATTTTTGCGTATAGGAAGCGCCCAGCACGGAATTCGGACCGACAATCCCGCGCCACAGCGGGAACGCCAGGCTGAGCTGGAATTTTACTTCATCCTTACGCGCTTCATCAGACCAGCTATATGAACGAATGGCTTCTTTGTTCATGTCGCTGGTGTAGGTATAAAGCAGGTAGTTCGACTCATACGGATAGAGCGTGAACGGATTATCATGCTCCTGCAGCATATTCGCGATAATACTACCGCGCACAGCAGGCGCATCATGAACTTCTTTTACTGTCGCTTCCTGCGCAAAAGCCGCAAAAGGCAGCGCACACAATGCCACAAACCAACCCAGAAACGTCCGCATCGGTTTTCTTCCCCTGAACAATGTTGATGAACTGAATATTTTTACAACATCTATTCTACATATTTATTGAGACGCTGCGCAGGTATCCTCTCTTAAACTGGAATTCAACAATTTAGAGGCATAAAATCAACATTTCATTAACCTAACGGAAGAGCCACTATGTCTGCCGTCCTCACAGCAGAAGCCGCATTAAAACTCGTGGGTGAGATTTTCGTCTACCACATGCCCTTCAATCGCGCGCTGGGTCTGGAGCTTACTCGCTACGAGAAGGATTTTGCCCAACTCAGCTTCAACAATCAGCCCATGATGGTGGGTAACTGGGCGCAGAGCATTTTACACGGCGGGGTTATTGCCTCCGCGCTGGATGTCGCCGCAGGTCTGGTGTGCGTTGGCAGCACGCTGACGCGCCATGACACCCTCACCGAAGATGAATTACGTGCTCGTCTGTCGCGAATGGGCACCATTGATTTGCGCGTCGATTATTTACGTCCGGGCCGGGGTAATCGCTTCACCGCCACCAGTACGCTACTGCGTGCCGGGAACAAGGTTGCGGTCGCGCGTGTCGAGTTACATAACGAAGAGCAGCTCTATATCGCCAGCGCCACAGCAACCTATATGGTGGGTTAAGCCGCGAAAATCGGGTAAAATGTCGTTACTTTTCAGCAAAGAGTTTTCCTGATGGATGCAAAACAGACGCGGTTGGGAGTGATATTTGCTCTGGCCGCTTATTTTATTTGGGGCGTCGCACCGGCCTATTTCAAAGTTATCTGGTTCGTTCCTGCCGATGAAATCCTGACTCACCGAATTATCTGGTCCTTCTTCTTCATGATCGCCCTGATAAGCGTCAGCCGTCAGTGGTCGCAGGTGAAACAGCTTTTACGTACGCCAAAGAAAATCTTGCTGTTAGCGGTATCTGCCGTTCTCGTTGGAGGTAACTGGCTGCTCTTTATCTGGTCAGTAAATAACCACCATCTGCTGGAAGCAAGCCTGGGGTATTTTATTAACCCACTGGTTAATATCCTGCTTGGGATGGTTTTCCTTGGTGAACGTTTCCGCCGCATGCAGTGGCTGGCGGTAATATTGGCCGCCAGTGGCGTACTGGTACAGTTATGGGCCTTCGGCTCCTTGCCGATTATCTCGCTGGGCCTGGCCTTTAGTTTCGCCTTCTACGGCCTGCTGCGTAAAAAAATCGCCGTCGACGCGCAAACCGGCATGCTGGTGGAAACACTGTGGCTGCTGCCCGTGGCGGCTATCTGGCTGTTTGGGATTGCCGATAGCGCGACCAGCCATATGACACAGAATAGCTGGTCGCTTAATCTGCTGTTGATGGCTGCCGGGGTGGTCACTACCGTTCCCCTGCTGTGCTTTACCGGCGCGGCGACGCGTCTGCGCCTGTCGACACTGGGTTTCTTCCAGTACATTGGCCCAACGCTGATGTTCCTGCTGGCGGTGACGTTTTATGACGAGCATCCGGGGGCGGACAAAATGGTGACATTCGGGTTTATTTGGGTAGCGCTCGCCATATTCGTGATGGATGCACTGTACACCCAACGCAGGGGTCGGTAATTGCCGGCGTCAGGATTCCGTACCGCTGATATCGCCGCGTCTTTAATCAGCCGGAGCAGGTGAAGGAAGCCACGCGCGATAAGATCCATAAAGGAAGGTTCAGCAGAATTGCTGAACCTTTTATTGTCTATAGAAAACCCCCAGCTAGGCTGGGGGTTCCGGAAAGCTTTCAGCTTTAAGCCAGTTATTAAAACCCCTTTTGATTTGTTAAAACAGCTTGCGGTCTGGCAACTGCAAAAGTTCAACAAGAAATCAAAAGGGGGTCCCGATGGGGGACGAAAAGAGCTTAGCGCACACCCGATGGAACTGTAAATATCACATAGTTTTTGCGCCGAAATACCGAAGACAGGCGTTCTACGGAGAGAAACGTCTGGCGATAGGCAGCATTTTAAGAAAGCTGTGTGAGTGGAAAAACGTACGGATCCTGGAAGCTGAATGCTGTGCAGATCATATCCATATGCTTGTGGAAATCCCGCCCAAAATGAGCGTATCCGGCTTTATGGGATATCTGAAAGGGAAAAGCAGTCTGATGCTTTATGAGCAGTTTGGAGATCTGAAATTCAAATACAGGAACAGGGAGTTCTGGTGTCGGGGATACTACGTGGATACGGTAGGGAAGAACACAGCGAAGATACAGGAATACATAAAGCACCAGCTTGAGGAGGATAAAATGGGTGAGCAGTTGTCGATCCCTTATCCGGGCAGCCCGTTTACGGGCCGTAAGTAAGGAAGTTTGATGCAAATGTCAGATCGTATGCGCCTGTTAGGGCGCGGCTGGTAACAGAGCCTTACAGGCGCATCTGAAAAACCTCCGGCTATGCCGGAGGATATTTATTTTAGATTTACAGCCAGTTACGACGTTTGAAGTAGAGATACGGCGCCAGCCCGGCGAGGATCATAAAGACAATCGCGCCAGGGTAGCCAAAGCTCCAGTGCAGCTCAGGCATAAACTCGAAGTTCATCCCGTAACTGGATGCCACCAGCGTCGGCGGCAGGAAGACAACGGAAACGACCGAGAAGATCTTGATGATCCGGTTCTGCTCAATATTGATAAAGCCCATTGCCGCCTGCATCAGAAAGTTCACTTTCTGGAACAGGGATTCGTTGTGCGGCAGCAGAGATTCGATATCTCGCAGGATTTCGCGGGCCTGCTCCAACTGACCGCCCGGCAAACGCGCTTTACGCACCAGGAAGTTCAGCGCGCGCTGAGTATCCATCAGACACAGACGTACCTTCCAGCCGATATCTTCCAGTTCCGCCAGCGTGGAGAGCGCTTCGTCATATTCATCACCCTGATGACCTTCCATGATCACACGGCTGAGTTTTTCCAGATCGCTATAGATGTTTTCGATTTCGTCTGCGAGCTGTTCGATTTTGGTCTCGAAGAGATCGAGCAGTAACTCATAGGCGTTGCCATCGACCATAGCCTGGCTACGGGCGCGCATACGGTAGAGACGAAAAGCGGGTAATTCGCGCTCACGCAGGGTGAAGAGGCGGCCTTCGCGGATAGTAAATGCCACGGTGGAGTTGCCAGCATGGTCTTCCGCATCTTCAAAGAAGAAGAAGGAGTGGATGTGCAAGCCGTCTTCATCTTCAAAAAAACGCGCAGATGCTTCGATGTCTTCCAGTTCCGGGCGTGTCGCCAGGTTCTGACCCAATTCAGACTGCACGCGGGTTCGCTCGTCATCGTCCGGCTCGACCAGGTCAACCCAGACGGAACTGGCGAGGTGCTTTATTTCGTCAGCTTCGAGACGGGTTAAACGATTATTTTCCAGTTGAAATGCGCTCAGCATAGCCGGGACTCCCAATGCAAAAATGACTGGACAGTTCGGTTGGGCACACAAGAAACATTTGGCGTTTCAGACCATTAAACAGCCTGACTCAGCGCGACGGGAATACAGCAGGTCGCTGACAACCACTAAGGCCATCAGCATAAGGAGATAGCCTTAGGAGTTGTTCCTGGATGACAGGGAATTGAGCCAGTATCTACTGGGTGTGTCCAAGGCGAATGTCCTCTTAGCGTGATCGTGCGCGCATGTTACGCCAGCAAAAATGAGGCGTCAACACGCAACGAAACGCTAAAGGGTAATATTTCCCCCTTAGCGTATAAGGCTAGCAGAATATTACAAAATAATGATATTTTTCTGAAAGTTACACTGTTTCAAGACGTGCATAAGCAGCCACCAGCCATTTAATGCCCTGCCCCTGGAATGCCACCTGCAAACGGCTGTGCTCGCCGCTGCCTTCCAGATTAACAATTGTCCCTTCACCGAACTTCGGATGACGCACACGCTGTCCCAGTTTATAGCCCGTGTCGTTCTCTGAAATCGGCGCGCCAAGGCGTTGATGGCTGACCGGACGGCTGACGGTAGCGCGCAAGCGCACCTCTTCGACACAGTTTTCTGGCAACTCGCCGATAAAGCGCGATGGACGGTGATAGGCCTCTTTGCCATACAGACGGCGGGTTTCGGCATAAGTCAGCGTCAGCTTCTGCATCGCACGGGTCACGCCGACATAGGCCAGGCGACGTTCCTCTTCCAGACGGCCGCCTTCATCCAGCGACATCTGGCTCGGGAACATCCCCTCTTCCATCCCGACAATAAACACCTGTGGGAACTCAAGCCCCTTGGCGGAGTGCAGGGTCATCAGTTGTACTGCGTCCTGCCAGGTATCCGCCTGCCCTTCGCCCGCTTCCAGCGCGGCATGGGAGAGGAAAGCCTGTAACGGCATCAGATCTTCATCTTCTTCGTTGTAGCTGAACTGGCGCGTTGCCGTGACCAGTTCCTCTAAGTTCTCGATACGCGTCTGGCCTTTCTCGCCTTTCTCCTGCTCGTACATCATCCACAGGCCGGAATCTTTCACCACGCGGTCCGTTTGTACGTGCAATGGCATGTCAGCCGTCTCCTGAGCCAGCGCGTCAATCAGCTCCATAAAGCGCTGTAATGCACTTGCCGCGCGACCGGCCAGCACTTTTTCCTGCAACAGTTCGCGTGTCGCCTGCCACAGCGTCAGTTGACGATCGCGCGAAGTCTGGCGGACCACGTCCAGCGTTCTGTCACCGATCCCACGCGTCGGCGTATTCACCACACGTTCAAAGGCGGCATCATCATTTCGGTTTGCAATCAGACGCAAATAAGAGAGTGCGTCTTTGATTTCCTGACGTTCAAAGAAGCGCATCCCACCGTAAATACGATACGGCATGCTTGCCTGTAATAACGCCTCTTCCAGCACACGGGACTGGGCGTTACTGCGATAGAGAATGGCGCAATGCTCCAGCGCACCGCCGCTCTCCTGCCAGGTTTTAATACGGTTAACAACAAAACGAGCCTCATCCAGCTCGTTGAAAGCGCAATAGAGTGAAATCGGCTCGCCATCGGCACCGTCGGTCCACAGGTTTTTCCCCAGACGCCCGTTGTTGTTTTCGATAAGGGCGTTCGCCGCGCTGAGAATATTGCTGGTTGAGCGGTAGTTCTGCTCAAGGCGGATCGTCTGCGCGCCGGGGAAGTCGTTGAGGAAGCGCTGGATATTTTCCACCTGCGCCCCACGCCAGCCGTAAATCGACTGATCATCGTCGCCGACAATCATTACTTTGCCGGTGTCGCCTGCCAGTAGGCGGATCCAGGCATACTGAATGTTGTTGGTATCCTGGAACTCATCCACCAGAATATTGGTAAAACGTTCGCGGTAGTGCTGCAGGATATGCGGCTTATTGAGCCACAGTTCATGGGCACGGAGCAGCAGCTCGGCGAAATCCACCAGCCCGGCGCGATCGCAGGCTTCCTGATAGGCCTGATAAACCTTCTGCCAGGTCTGCTCGACCGGGTTACCGTAGCTTTGAATATGGTGCGGGCGAATGCCTTCATCTTTTTGGCCGTTGATGTACCACATGGCCTGGCGCGGCGGCCACTGCTTCTCATCAAGATTCATCGCCTTGATCAGACGCTTAAGCAAACGTAACTGGTCTTCGCTGTCGAGGATCTGGAAATCCTGCGGCAGGTTGGCGTCCATATGGTGCGCACGCAGCAGGCGATGCGCCAGCCCGTGAAAAGTACCCACCCACATACCGCCCTGGCTGGTCCCCATAAGCTGGCCGATACGGTGGCGCATCTCCGCCGCCGCTTTGTTGGTGAAGGTCACCGCCATAATGGAGTACGGCGAGCAGTTTTCCACGGTCATCAGCCAGGCGATGCGATGCACCAGCACGCGCGTCTTGCCACTGCCTGCCCCGGCCAGCACCAGCATATTGCTACGCGATGCGGCGACCGCATCACGCTGTTTGTCATTAAGGCTGTCGAGCAGGTAAGAAACGTCCATTGGCACCGCCGGGTTAGTATGAAGCCGTTGCGCTATATCATTTGGTTTACAGGAAGGCGACAAGCTCATGAATCCCCAGGAGCATAGATTAACTATGTGACTGGGGTGAGTGAGTGCCGTCAACGCACCTGTAGACCGAAGGATAAAGCGCAACAACCCCTGGGAATTTATACAGAACTTGTGGTGATTATATCAGCGTGGTGAGGGATGCCAACCGCGAAATCTCCAGATGTGGCAGCAATCGGCTATCAGAAGCCGTCAGCAGGTCTGCCCCTTCCGGTTTGATCCAGCAGGCCTGCATACCACAGCGAATGGCACCGGCGACATCTGTCGTCAGGTCATCCCCGACGTGCAGAATTTCACCCAACGGAATGTTCAGGCGTTCAGCCGCAAGGTGGTACATATCATTAAACGGCTTCGCACGCCCGTCAGGGCCAGCGCGCAGCACAAATTCAAAGTAATCGGCCAGGCCGAATAACGCTGGCTGCGCATTGCCGTTGGTGATCGCCACCAGCGGCCATTTTTCAGCGAGCTTTGCCAGGGTTTCGTGGGTCTCTTGCGGCACATCAACACGGCTGCGCCATTTCGCGAAATGCTGCATTGCCGCTTGCGCCCCTTCTGCCGCTTCATCAACGGTTAACCCGGCATCCAGCATGGCGCGTTCGACCGCACGACGACGCCATTCGGTCACATCGTGGTAGATCTCCGGTTCCGCGAGCAACAACGACTGGCGAATGCGTTTCAAATCCGTATTTTCCAGCGCATTCAGCGAGGGGTGATATTGTTGCACAAACAGCAGGGATTCCTGTTCAGTGCGCAGAATAACCGGGCGGTTATCGTAAAGGGTATCGTCGAGATCAAAAGTGATAGCCGATATGAGGCCCACAGGCCGGTAAAATCGCATTATTTCCCCCGTTTGGCGCGTGGATGCGCTGCGTCATACACCGAGGCAAGGTGTTGAAAATCAAGATGGGTATAGATTTGTGTGGTGGAAAGGTTAGCATGCCCCAACAGTTCCTGCACGCCGCGCAGATCGCCGCTGGACTCCAGCATATGGGTGGCAAAGGAGTGACGCAGTTTATGCGGGTGCACGTGACTGTTCAGCCCCTGTTTGATTCCCCACTCAGCAAAGCGTTTTTGCACATTGCGCGCGGAAATACGTTTCCCCAATTTCGAAAGAAACAGTGCCTCTTCTTCGCTGCCAAATAACCCGCGTAAATCCAGCCAGTGTTCAATCCAGATGACCGCGTTCCGCCCGACAGGTAAACGGCGCTCTTTGCTGCCTTTCCCCATCACCCAGACTTCACCACTTTCCAAATCAAGGTGTTTGATATCCAGCCCCACCAGTTCGGATAAACGCAGCCCGGCACCGTACATTACCTCCAGCATCGCCCTGTCGCGTACCGCCAGCGGATCGTTAAGATCGATATCCAGCAGACGGTTTACGTCGTCCACGTCGATATTTTTTGGCAAGTGACGCGGCGTTTTCGGAGCGGAAACACCCTTCGCGGGATTGGCCGGAAGCTCGCCCTGACTCACCAGCCAGTCAAAGAAGCTGCGTAAAGCCGAAAGGCGTAGCGCCAGACTGGCGGCTCCCAGCCCCTTGCGGCGACTGCGTACGGCAAACGCCCGTACCGCGGCGGCATCACATTGTTGCCAGCGCTGCAGGCCGATTTCCCCGGCAAGCGCAATGATGGCATCAAGCTGACGCTGATAATTGAGAAGCGTGATGGGGCTTAACTGACGCTCCACGCTCAGATAGCGCAGAAAACGCGTGACGGCCAGATGCAGAGGTGAATCGGTCATACGCGCTCGATCCAGCGCTCCAGCAGGTCCGGTAACATTATGGCGATCTCTTCCAGCAGTTGCGTGCCCTGGCCATGCTGATAGTGATGCGGGTCGCGACTACTGAACAGCACAACGCCCAGATCGGCGTCTGGCCCCATCATTGTTACCGCCACAGAACCGATCGCTTTCGCTTCCGGCAAAAGTAAGAGTAACTCCGGTCCGTTCAGTGAACCGAGATAGTGCTGCTGTTGACCCAGACGCTGAATACGCAGTGGCTCAAAAGCCTGGCGAGAGAGCGCAAGATGGGTAAAACCGGACGGCGCGCCAAGACGCCAGCGGTCCGGGAACAGGCGGACGGTAGCGCCTGCCAGCCCCAAATCTCTGGCCCACCGCTGGAAGCGATTCAACATTTCCTCAAGGCTTTTGGCCGATGCCAGTTTGCCCTGCAGACGCAGCAGGCGGTAGAACAGACCTTCATTGGCGCTGGCCTGCTCCATCAGCAACGTCATGTTCTCTTCCAGCACGTTGATATGGTTACGTGCCCGCACCATGTGCCACTCGACTAACGAAATCGAACCGCGTACGGGATGAGGAACACGAATAGCTTCAACAGCGTGTGCATTACGGATAAAAAACTCAGGATTACGCAACAGATAATCGACGACAGCGTGGTCATCCAGTTCCATAAACGTTTCCTGCAGTTCTTCCCCTGGTTGCTTCATAGATGAATAAATCCGTCGTAGACATGTGCCGCCGGGCCAGTCATAAACAACGGTTGGCCCGGTCCTTTCCATGCGATATCCAGCCGACCGCCTGGGAGTTCCACACGTACTTCTTCTGCCAGCAAACCTTGCTGGATGCCGACCGCGACCGCCGCGCAAGCGCCGCTTCCGCAGGCCTGCGTTTCCCCCGCGCCGCGTTCATACACGCGCAGTCGGATGTGATCGCGTTTGACTACTTGCATGAAACCAATATTGGCGCGCTCAGGGAAGCGTTCGTGGCTCTCCATTACCGGCCCCAGCGTTTCAACCGGAGCGGTATCGACATCATCGACCTGGATAACACAGTGCGGATTGCCCATTGAGACAACGCCGCACAATATTGTTTGTTCCGCCGCACGCATAATATAGGTCTTTTCCGCTTTGTTCGCCCGGAACGGAACCTGCGATGGCTCGAAGTTGGGTTCGCCCATGTTCACGCGCACCAGCTCGTCATCCGTTACGGTTAATACCATGCGGCCGTTCGCGGTGCTGACGCGAATGTCACGTTTATTGGTCAACCCTTTTAAGCGCACAAAACGGGCAAAACAACGTGCGCCGTTTCCGCACTGGGAGACTTCGCTGCCGTCAGCATTAAAGATGCGATAGTGGAAATCGAGTTCGGGATCGTAGGGGGGTTCGACCACCAGCAGTTGATCGAACCCCACCCCGAGATGCCTGTCAGCCATACGACGGATCAGATCAGGGGAAAAAAAGACATTCTGCGTTACCGCGTCGACGACCATAAAATCGTTGCCAAGGCCATGCATTTTAGAGAACTGCATCATCTACTCCATATACGCGGATACAGCACGGGAACGTTAGTAATTCACCTGCGTTGGGCCACCATTATCACCACGATCGTTACGATCCGGGGTCGTTGTCTGAATGGCGCTTTCTGTTTTTTTGGTTGGCGGCGGCGCATTTTTGTCAGCCGGCGGGAAATAGAGCGGCCCTTTCAGACCACAGCCCGTCAGGCTAAATAAGGTTAATAATACAGCCAGGGTTCGACACACGTCTTTCATTGTAGGTTGCCTGTTGGTTCATTCTTTCTGCTTTCTATCATCGCAGGAGAAGACACAAAAGCAAGCGTTTAGCACGTCTTTATAAAATCGGAAAAGCCGCCCGTTTACCTGTTCGCGACACATCCTCAAAGCCAAATATGCTTTGCTAAGCCTTCTCTTCTCAAGGCCAGGATGGCGTGATGAAAATTAACAAGCTCTTTTATCTTCTTTCACTTTCACTGTTGTTACAGCCCGCCCTGGCATGCCGGTTAGATCCGCCTGAGCATAATGCTTATCAGCCGTGGGGCAAAGGCGCGGTTTATATGCAAGCGGGCGAAGAAAATGTCATTGCGTTACCAGAACTTAACTTCAAACGCCTGCGTCGCCTGCCGAACCTGGCGATTGATTATGCGCATCCTAAAGGGTGGAAAGAAGAACCACCGTTAACGGATCTGACTACCGATTATGTCTATCAAGGCGCGCAGTCGACTTATTCCCAGTATGCGTATCACAGTGATGGCCGCTACATCGTGTACGCAGGCAAAGTCATGTATAACCCGCCCGGCACGCCGCCTGTGGACATCCCTTCTTTTCAAGCCTTCGACAGCTTTGCCGCTGATAAAAACAGCCTTTATTACGAAGGCAAACGTACCGGCGATAACAGCACTGAAAGGCCAGTGAATGTGGCAATGCTGCGCAAAATTGACTTCGACAGCAGATGGCGTCCTGACTGGTTGGGGCTAATTTTGCGCGACGATCGGTATCTCTACGTCAATGGGCATCGCCTTGATGAGCCGGATAGTTTTACCGTGTTGGCGCAAAAATCCTGGGATCAGCGCGGCAAATTTTCTGCGGCGTTTAACCCCTGCGTCGCGATGCCTTTCGGTCCCTGGGATACTCTGGCGCGAACACGTACGCGGCTTATCATTAACGGCGAACCGCTTAAAGCCGATCCCGATACCTTTTCGATTGTGCGCTGGATGCCAGGATCGCTGCTGACCTTTCGCGATAAAAACGGCCTGCATCGCTACGTCGTCAACCAGGGCAACCTGGAATGGGACGAAGATACGCACAAACATTGTAATGCCTTCAACCTCCTGGAAAAGCGCGTCCTGTGGCGTAAAGGCCCCGATTGCCAGCAAGCAGAGATCCCAGGTCTTGACCCGGAGCAGTTCCATCCGCTCAGCGAGACCGTGGCGCAGTATCAGGACAAACTGTATGTCATTACCAAAACGGACTCTGATGAAAATAAGCTGGAAATCGTCACTCTCGACAACCCGAATCTGACCATTGATAAACGTTTTAACGCCGGAAGGAATCATGGCTATCTGCTTACCCGACACGGCTATCAACCAGGCGGATTGCAGGTATTCGAATCAACAGGAACGTTGATTCTGATGGATTACCGCGTTCCTGATGAAAAGGAAGCACACCTGAACGATAACCCCTATCTGCGAAATTGGTTCGCCCGTGACGACCGCTACGTTTATGTTTTCGATGGTACGCAACTCTGGCGGTACCCGACGCCTGATAGCAAAGCGGTACGGGTGACATGGTTCGAGCAGCATTCCGGCTATGGCTATGGCGTCCACTACCGTACGGGATATCTGGATGGCAAGCTGATGGATGACGGTGTGTTTGTTCCGACGGGGGTGAAATATTCCACTCGCGCGCAGCCTGCAGGCGCGTCTGCTGATTGGCGTGACGACCCCTCTTTTAAAATAGACGGTACCGGGGTGCACTGGCGCAAAGTGCTCTCTTCTCAAGGACATTGGGGCAAATGGGAAAGACTACCAGGCCTCGATCCACGGCAATTTCACCCCATCACCAGGCGTATCGCGCATTATCAAAATCGCCTGTATATCGCTACGTTATCCCCTTTAGGCGAAGACAGCTTAACAATATTTGAAGTGAGTTCATCCGCGCCCTTTGTCAGTAAGTGGACGCATAACGGAACAGAGGACGAGAAATGAAAGCACAGGCGCGGCTTTGATGCGATTCGCTCCTGCGGCTATACTGCCGCCATCACGTAAAACGGGAAACGACAATGAACGACAGTGAATTTCATCGCCTTGCTGACACCCTGTGGATGACCATTGAAGAGCGTCTGGACGACTGGGACGGCGACAGCGATATCGACTGCGAAATTAACGGCGGCATATTGACCATCACCTTTGAAAACGGCAGCAAAATCATCATCAACCGCCAGGAACCCCTGCATCAGGTGTGGCTGGCGGCCAAACAAGGCGGTTACCATTTCGATCTGAAAGGTGACGAGTGGGTTTGCGACCGTTCAGACGAAACCTTCTGGGATCTGCTGGAACAGGCGGCGACGCAACAGGCGGGCGAAGAGGTAAGTTTTCGCGGCTAACATCTAACCCCGGATAAGGCATTGCGCCGCATCCGGGAGTCCCGGGTACGCTGCGCTTCCCCGGGCTACCCACTAAAACATCAGGAGAAGTACTGCTGCAACAGCGGCGCGTCGTTATCCTGATTGGCAGACGCAACGGGCGTGATAGCCTGATTGCGGAACGGAATCACCTGTGCCCGGCCATCCACATTCACGATTTGGTAGAACTGCGGCAGGTTGAAGTTGATAAAGCTTGAGCCGTAGGTAAAGCGGTCGTGCGACGACGAATAGAAGCGGCTAACGTCGCGCACCAGCTCCTCTTTGCTGCCTTCGCAATGGTGATACACTTCCGCGCGGTTGCTTTCATCCAGAATATAGATATTGAAACCGTCATCGCCGGTCTCTTCGAAGAAGAACTGAATAATCCCTTCGCTGGCAAACCCATCCACCACCTGCGGCAGTTTGACGTGGTTCGTTTCGACCTGAACCGACAGCCCGTGCAGTTTGTTATGAGAAATCGCGCCATAAAACTCAATCGCGTTTTCCAGTTTCTGCACCGATACATTCAGGCGCTCGAAGAAAAGCCCCCAGGTCTGTCCGGCCACGCGTAACGCTTTGAAGCGCCCCGTTTCCTGGCGGGTACTGGACAGACGCAGCTCAATGCATTCAGAAACCAGTTGCTGCACGCGGGTACGGATCAAGCCGCGCAGATGCTGGCTATAACAGAACACTTCAACGCTATCGGGCGGCGCGGCATCCTGATGCATTTTGCCCAGAATGGTTTTCAGCGCTTCAATCATCGCCTGCTCGCCGTTGAAATGCAGTGTACGCACTTCATTCCAGGAGTTGCGATAAAGCAGGTCTACGCTGCCAACCAGGCAGTTTTGCTGCTCACCGAAGCTGAACACATCAAGCTTACGGAAATCGAAATGCACGACCTGGTTACGGAATGCCGCAGTTGGGTCATATTCCAGGTTCACGATAATCGCCAGATGGCGGATTTCGCAGGGGCTGTACAGCGCTTTTGGCGTTGGCGCAGGCAGACGCAGCGGGAAGTGATGGGACACATTCGCCACCATCTCCTGCAGTTTTGCCAAATCGACAATGCCATTACCTTTAATAAACAGGCGAGTACGCGACGTCAGCAAACCATTGAACCACGCCCACGCCACCAGTTTGTTCAGGTAACGGTTATATTCCAGCGGCTGGTGGCTAACGATAGAGTCCATGTTTGGGGCACGGTTGTACAGATACCAACCCGTACGATTCGCACGGCCCGGCGGCACATGGATAAAGGTTAAATTAGGCTCGGAGAGATCCGGAGAAATCTGCGGATTCACCAGAGTGACTTTACCCGGCAACGCTTCGAAAGCGGCATATAACTTACGGGTCAGCACGCCGATGTCCTGCGGACTGGCGGAGACGCTCAGATTGTTGCGGCGCGCAAAGCGAATCAGGTTACGGTAGCTCTGCATCATGGCATCGAGCAGCTCGTTATGCGCTTCACGCACCTGGTCGATTTTCCAGTTTGCCCGATTATCGAGCATGGTGAGACGCGCTTCGTCCCAACCCCACTCTTTCACTAACTGACTGACCACTTCACGCCGCCAGCCTACACAGGCACGCTCACGGCTCAGTTTCTCGCACACTTTTAAATAGAAACATCGACGCACAAGATCGAGACGCGTGAAATCTTCAATCGCGGTCAGATAATGGGTGACGCGCTCCAGCATCATGCAGTAATGATCCAGACCGAACGAAACGATTTCACCGTCGTGCAGACGCTGTTTAATGTCTTTCGCCAACAGGCGGGTGTTCGGATACTCCCAGGAATAGGCTTCCAGTAGCAGAGTTTTCAGCACTGCTTTATAGGGGGAGTCGATACTTTTATAGAGCTGCCACAGGCTGGCGCCGAAGTACTCTTCGGCGGAAAGGGAGCTCAGGCCGCCGAGGTCCAGCCATTCATTTGGCGTCAGTACGCCCTGTGCATAGAGCGTCATGACGTAATCGTCATAGTGCTCTTCTTCATCGCCCGGCACCATATTCCACAGAATACGCTTACCGGCCAGACGCACAGCGGTACGATAGAATTCATCGAGCAACAAAATATGCTGCGTCGAGCCACAGTCTTCACCACCCAGACTGCCGCTTTCATTATGGCGGAAGCGGTTTTCATCAATTAAGAAGAAGCTGACTTCCACACCCAGCGATGCGGCCCAACTCTCAAGCAGGCTGCATTTACGCTGCAACAATTGGCGCTCTTCGTTATCGAGCCACGACTGGTGGCAAACCCAGATATCCAGGTCAGAAGAGCAGCTTTGTCCTACCGATGAAGTACTGCCCATGGAGTAGACGCCGGTTATCGGCAACTCGCCTTTTGGCGATTCCTGCGGGGGCATTCCACGGTAGAGCTCAAGCTCGTTGAGGTAGTGGCGTTGGGTTTCATCAGGCGTGTAGAGGCAAATGCCTTTTGGAACGCTACCTTCGAGGTAGCCCGGCATCAACGGATGATGGTAGTGCAAAAGCGTGGGCAGCAGACTGTAGACCTGCTGGAAAGCAGGGCCCATGGCCGCTAGCGCGCGATCCACACGCAGTTGATTGATGGCATCCAGCCTCTGTTTCAGAGTCTCAATATAGAGGTACAAGACGTATCGCCTGATGTTTACAGAAAGTCCAAAATCGCCGTCACCTTTTTTCGCCCTTGTCTTTGTGGTGGTACAGACGAAAAAATGGTCTAAAACGTGATCAATTTAACACCTTGCTGATTGACCGTAAAGAAAGATGCGCTACATACCAGTTTAGCACCATTTACAATGTGTAAATTCCCAATTACGGCCGAGGGTGTGTCTCGTTTTGACGAGACCGTGCTCGCCTCACCTATGCAATCACCACGAACACTGACACCCTAAGACAAGAATGTTAGGATGGTCGATGGATGATAATGACGGTAACAAGCATGTTAGACAATGTTCTGAGAATTGCCACACGGCAAAGTCCCCTTGCACTTTGGCAGGCACAATATGTTAAGCAGCGTCTTGAGGCACTCCACCCGGGCCTGACGGTCGAACTGGTGCCTATGGTTACGCGTGGCGATGTCATTCTGGACACCCCTCTGGCGAAAGTCGGCGGTAAGGGTCTGTTTGTGAAGGAACTTGAGCTGGCATTGCTTGAAAACCGCGCCGATATCGCCGTGCACTCTATGAAAGATGTCCCCGTCGAGTTCCCGGAAGGGTTGGGTCTGGTGACGATTTGTGAGCGTGAAGATCCGCGTGATGCCTTTGTCTCTAATCACTACAGCGACATCGACGCGCTGCCTGCGGGGAGCGTAGTTGGCACATCAAGTTTACGTCGGCAGTGTCAGTTGGCGGCACGCCGCCCCGATCTGGTGATCCGCTCTTTGCGTGGCAATGTCGGTACCCGTCTGTCGAAACTCGATAACGGCGATTATGACGCCATCATCCTGGCGGTGGCAGGCCTGAAACGTCTGGGGCTCGAATCGCGCATTCGCGTCGCGCTGCCAGCAGAGCTTTCGCTCCCGGCAGTGGGTCAGGGTGCGGTGGGCATTGAGTGCCGTCTTGCAGACGAACGCACTCGTTTGTTGCTCGCCCCGCTTAACCATCACGAAACCGCTGTGCGGGTTTCCGCAGAGCGTGCAATGAATACCCGTCTCGAAGGCGGCTGCCAGGTACCAATTGGCAGCTATGCTGAATTACATGATGGTGAACTGTGGCTGCGTGCGCTGGTTGGCGCGCCGGACGGTTCGAAAATGGTCCAGGGTGAGCGCCGGGGTCATCCGGACGAAGCCGTCCAGTTAGGTATCTCACTTGCCGAGGAACTGCTGGATAACGGCGCACGTGAAATTCTGGCTGACGTCTACAACGGAGATGCGCCCGCATGAATATCCTTGTCACCCGCCCCTCCCCGGCAGGGGAAATGTTAGTGAGCCGACTGCGCGCACTGGGACAGGTGGCATGGAGCTTTCCGTTGATTGAGTTCACCCCAGGCAGGGAACTCAACACGCTGCCCGAGCGTCTGTCGGCGCTGGGCGAAGACGATATGGTTTTTGCCTTATCACAGCATGCCGTGACATTTGCCCACGCGCATTTACAGCAAACCCACGCTTACTGGCCTTTACAGCCACGCTACTTTGCCATTGGTCGCACGACCGCGCTGGCGTTACATACTGCCAGCGGTATTGAGGTTCGCTATCCACTGGACCAGGAAATCAGCGAAGTCCTACTACAATTGCCTGAATTACAAAACATTCAGGGCAAACGTGCGCTAATCTTACGGGGAAACGGCGGACGTGAGTTATTAGGTGAAACGCTGGTGGCTCGTGGCGCTCAGGTTGAGTTTTGCGAATGTTATCAACGCTGTGGAAAGTTGTATGACGGGGCACAAGAGGCCATGCGCTGGCATACACGCGGCGTCGATACGATAGTGGTCACCAGCGGTGAAATGCTGCAACAGCTTTTTACGCTTATTCCGCTCTGGTATCGCGAAAATTGGTTACTACGCTGTCGGCTGTTGGTCGTCAGCGAGCGTCTGGCGAACCTCGCCCGGGAACTGGGCTGGCAAGATATTCAGGTCGCTGAAAACGCAGACAACGATGCGCTGCTTCGCGCATTACAATAACACTCATAATGGGAAGCCATAATGACGGAACAACAACACTCCTCTGCCGTGGTTGAAGAAACCAAGCAGGCTGATGGCTACACGCCGCCGCCGAAAAACGCCGAGAAGAACAACCGCGCGGGCAAGACAAGTCTTGCACTTAGCGTGATTGCAATTGCAATTGCGCTGGCAGCAGGCGTCGGTCTTTATGGCTGGGTAAAGCAGCAAACTACCGTACTGCGCGCAACGAATGATGAGCTGGCCAACCAGGTCATTGCGATGCAGCAAGCGCAGGACAAACAAAAAGCCGGGCTGGAAGGCGTTATTAAACAGCAGGCCACGCAGCTTGAAGAGGCCAAACGTCAGCAAGACGCGCTCGCCAGGCAGTTAAATGAGGTTCAGCAAAAAGTCGCCACCATTTCCGGCACCGATGCGAAAACCTGGCTGCTGGCGCAGGCTGATTTCCTGGTCAAACTGGCCGGGCGTAAGCTGTGGAGCGATCAGGATGTCACCACCGCCGCGGCGCTGCTGAAAAGCGCAGATGCCAGCCTGGCGGACATGAACGATCCCAGCCTTATCACTGCGCGCCGCGCCATTACTGATGATGTCGCCAGCCTCTCTGCGATTTCTCAGGTGGATTATGACGGCATCATCCTGAAAGTGAACCAACTCTCGAACCAGATTGATAATCTGCGTCTGGCGGATAACAACGACGACGATGCCCCGATGGATTCAGACAGCAGTGAGTTGTCGAGTTCCCTTAGCGAATGGCGCGTGAATCTGCAAAAAAGCTGGCAGAACTTTATGGACAGCTTCATCACGATTCGCCGTCGCGATGAAACCGCCGTGCCATTGCTGGCCCCGAACCAGGACATCTATCTGCGCGAAAATATCCGCTCAAGGCTGTTAGTTGCGGCACAGGCAGTACCTCGCCATCAGGAAGAGACCTACAAGCAGGCGCTGGATAATGTCTCTACCTGGATTCGCGCCTACTACGATACGGATGATTCCGCCACCAAAGCGTTTCTTGAGGAAATTGACAAGCTCGAGCAGCAGTCCATCGCCATGGCGGTCCCTGAGTCGCTGAAAAGCCAGCCGATTCTGGAGAAACTGATGCAGACCCGTGTGCGTAATCTTCTGGCGCAGCCTGGCGTTGCCCCGGATCCGAATGCGCCTGCTCAAGCGCCGCAGGGAGAATAATCATGCTGAAAGTATTATTACTCTTTGCGCTGCTGATCGCCGGGATCGTGTTAGGTCCGATGATCGCCGGCCATCAGGGCTATGTGCTGATCCAGACTGACACTTACAACATTGAAACCAGCGTCACTGGCCTGGTCATCATTCTGGTACTGGCGCTGGTGGTGCTTTTTGCCCTCGAATGGCTGTTACGCCGTATTTTCCGCACTGGCGCGCATACGCGTGGCTGGTTCGTTGGCCGTAAACGTCGCCGCGCCCGTAAACAGACGGAACTGGCGCTCATCAAGCTGGCAGAAGGCGATTATCAGCAGGTTGAGAAGTTGATGGCGAAAAACGCCGATCATGCGCAACAACCCGTGGTGAACTACTTACTGGCGGCCGAAGCGGCACAGCAACGTGGCGATGAAGTGCGTGCGAATCAGCACCTTGAGCGTGCCGCAGAGCTGTCGGAAAACGATCCGATTCCGGTCGAAATTACCCGTGTACGTCTGCAACTGGCACGCAATGAAAATCATGCCGCGCGCCATGGCGTTGACCGACTGCTGGAAATTACCCCGCGTCATCCGGAAGTATTGCGCCTGGCAGAACAGGCTTACATCCGCACCGGCGCATGGAGTTCACTGCTGGACATCATTCCGTCGATGGCAAAAGCAAACGTCGGAGATGAGGCGCATCGCGAAGCACTCCAGCAACAAGCCTGGATTGGGCTAATGGATCAGGCGCGTGCCGATCTGGGAAGCGAGGGTCTACGAAGCTGGTGGAAAAACCAGAGTCGCAAAACCCGTCATCAAATCCCCTTGCAGGTGGCAATGGCAGAACACCTTATCGAATGTGACGATCACGATACTGCTCAGGCGATCCTCCTGGATGGTCTGAAACGACAGTATGACGACCGCCTGGTTCTGGTGATCCCGCGCCTGAAAACCAATAATCCTGAGCAGGTAGAAAAAGTCCTGCGCCAGCAAATCAAAACGCAGGGCGACCGCCCGATGCTCTGGAGTACGCTGGGGCAATCACTGATGAAACACGGCGAGTGGAAAGAGGCCTGCCTGGCGTTTCGTGCCGCGCTGAAACAACGCCCGGATGCATTCGATTACGCCTGGCTTGCTGACTGCCTCGACCGGTTGCACCAGCCGGAAGAAGCCGCAGAGATGCGTCGTGATGGTCTGCTGCTCACGTTGCAGAATAACCCCCCTTCCTGATCCTCTGTCGGGGCCGCAAGGCCCCGATTTTTTGCCTGCCTGACATTTCTGAATATCCTGTGCTACAGTTTTCCCGTCTCAGTTAACGGAACGTCTCTGCCAATGTAACGATCTTCCCGAGTTAACCCCTTTCAATCGATGCAGCGCTTGCTGCAGGAAATAACTCGTTTTGGGAAATCGTTACCATGAACACCCTATTGTTCGCGCTCGTGCGCGCGCTACGCACGCACCGCTGGCTGCGGCTGCTGCTCTGCGCATTTGTCTTATCTTCACTGGGTAATGGCCTGACCCAGGTACTGGTCTTCGGTCAGCTCTTACGCTGGCATGCCTCACCTTCAACGCTCACCCTCGCCTACCTGTTGGCAACGCTACCGGGCTTTGTGGGCAGCCTGGCGGGAGAAAAGCTCTGTCGACGCTTGTCGCCCCTGTCTCTTTTAATTATCACAGAGCTGTTGGGTATGGTCGCCCTCGCCCTTCCTCTGTTCGGGCTCGTGTATCACAGTATCCCCGCTTTGCTGATGGTTCAGTCGGCAGAGGCGTTGCTGGGCGGGATGTCCTGGCCTGCGTTGGCGTTGGTATTCAAGCGCGGCCTTACGCATGATGAATTGCCTGCGGCCACAGGGATGGAGAGCGTTATTTTTGCCTCTCAGGTATTGCTGGGAACGGGGGTGGGCGTGCTGTTGTTCGACCATGTTGCCCCGCTAATATTGCTGAGCATTGATGCACTGAGTTTTCTGGCGTCGGTGGCTCTGCTCATGCTGACACGGGCACATTATCGTGCCCATGACATGAGCAATCGCAATAACGGCAAACCGTTATCGACTATTGCATGGCCTTCACTTACCGCCGCACAAAAGCGCAGCCTGCTGATCCTGCCCGCCCTTGCCGCGGTTGGTTCACCAGCCATGGCGCTCTTGCCCGCACTGGCGCAACAGATACACCCGGACGACGCTAGCGGGCTGGCATTACCGCTACTGTTCGCCCGTAGCCTGGGGCAGCTTTGTGGTCCGCTGCTGCTGAATGGTGAAAAGTTGCCGCACTATGCCCGCCGCAATCGCCTGTTAGTGCTGTGTCTGGCCATTTTCCTTGGGGCATACGGCCTGCTGCCGCTGCTCTCAGAAGAGAAGAGCGCGGCACTGGGGCTTATTTTTATCGCCCATCTGGCCTCGAATGTGGTGTTTGCTGTCGGTACGTTTAGTCTGCTTGCCGGGTTTAGCGGAGATGAGATCCCGGCAGCCAGCGCAAAAGCGTGGCGCTGGCAAACATTAACCGCCACGCTGATGACCACCATTGCGGCCTGGCTTGCCAGCGAATGGGGCGCCGCGCAGGCGCTCTACAGCGTATCACTGAGCGCATTGCTTTTGATGAGTGTTGTGATGGCACGCTACCGGGAATAAGGCATAAAAAAACGCCTGCTCGAAAGCAGGCGTTAAAACAGGTCTGTTTGACAACATAAATGGGTGCTTCACTCAACGTAGTGTCCATGGTGTTTGATGAGGCCGAAGCGACATCTGTCAGTGGACGATAAGCACCGTAAACGGCTCTGCATCATTCCGGAGTTTATGAGGCCAGAAGGCGAACATAAGAGGTGGAATGAGCATCTACACGTATATTATTGCACATAGTGTGCCAGGTTCGCATTAGCAAAACAGCACGCTTAAGTTCTTTTCAGATAACAGGAAAATCGCGCTCTGCGGCGGCAATCGCCCCAATTTAGCTACGGTGCCAGACGCTTTATTGTCGCCTACAGGAGACAGCCACAATGCCAGACAGCCTACTCCTTATAAATCAATAAATTAGATGTCACCAAATGACGACAAAGGTAGGTTGGGTTGTCGCTGATACGCAACACCGTAAAATGAGAGGTTTTTAGAATGCAAAAAACAAAAAACCCCGCTTTATTCAAGCGGGGTTCAAAAGTGGTCGGCGAGAGAGGATTCGAACCTCCGACCCACTGGTCCCAAACCAGTTGCGCTACCAAGCTGCGCTACTCGCCGATGTACTGCTTTTTGAATTTTTGTTCAATCTAAGTTGTGGTGCGAGGGGGGGGACTCGAACCCCCACATCCTAAGGACACTAACACCTGAAGCTAGCGCGTCTACCAATTCCGCCACCTTCGCATTCCACGAAACTTTTACTACTAAATAATGGGGTGGCTAATGGGACTCGAACCCACGACAACTGGAATCACAATCCAGGGCTCTACCAACTGAGCTATAGCCACCACTACAAATCTTTTCACGCGGCCCTGTGATTTCACAGTCCACCGCAGCTCATCAAGCACCGGGTTAAATGGTGCGCCCGACAGGATTCGAACCTGAGACCTCTGCCTCCGGAGGGCAGCGCTCTATCCAGCTGAGCTACGGGCGCTTAGCGCCGTTGCGGGGGTGGATAATACGGACTTCCCCCCCCTCTGTCTAGTGCCTTTTTAAATAAAATGCGCGTTTGGTTATGCTTTGCGCATTTTGCTGATTATTCCCCCACTCGCTGCGTCACAGCGTGGCGGTTTAAACCCAGCACCTTATAAATAACGCTCACTGCTGCCATGAAGATGATACCCACAAACAGTGACATACGGGTGTCGTCATTGAAGGCCATACCAATCAGCACGCACACCAGGAAAGCCATGGTCGCGTAGTTCGCCCACGGGAACAGCACGGAGCGGAATGGATGGCTGGCAATCGCCTGACGATGCGCATGGCGGAAGCGCAGTTGGCTAATCAAAATCACAAACCACGGCACCATACCCGGTAATACGCTGGCGCTGTAAACATAGACAAACACGCGCTGCGGGTTAGGAATGATGTAGTTCAGGCAGGAGCCAATCAGCAGAATGATGATAGAAATGGTCACGCCGGCAACGGGAACGCCGTTTTTCGACACTTTCGCCACACCCGCCGGTAGCTGACGGTTTTTCGCCAGTGCATAGAGCATGCGCCCACAGCTGTACATACCGCTGTTACAGCCAGACAGTGCAGCCGTCAGCACAACAAAGTTGATGATACCTGCCGCTGCGGTAATGCCGATTTTGGCGAAAGTCAGAACAAACGGGCTACCGTTAGTGCCGATCTCATTCCACGGGAAGATAGTCACGATAACGAAAATCGCGCCCACATAAAAAATCAGGATACGCCACAGCACTTTGCTTACCGCGCTGCGCAGCGTCACTTGCGGGTTTTTCGCTTCACCGGCGGTGATACCAATAAGCTCTACGCCCTGGTAAGACGCCACAACGATACACAGCGCCGTCAGGAACCCCTTCCAGCCGCCCGCAAAGAAGCCGCCGTGCTCAGTCAGATTGCTAAAACCAATCGCGTGACCGCCATTACCAAAACCAAAGAAGATAACGCCCAGTCCCACGATAATCATCACGATGATAGTGGTGACTTTGATCATTGCGAACCAGAATTCGATTTCACCGTACAGACGCACCGCCGCCAGGTTCGCGACTGCAACCAGCCCAACGGCAATCAGCGCGGGTATCCACTGTGCCAGGTCCGGGAACCAAAACTGCACATAGACGCCGATGGCCGTAATTTCCGAGATACCAACCGCCATCCACATAAACCAGTAGGACCAGGCGGTAAGATATCCAAAGAAGGGACTCATATAGCGGTGCGCATAAACGGCGAATGAACCGGTAACGGGTTCCAGGAAGAGCATTTCGCCCATTGAGCGCATGATGAAGAAGACAAAAAGCCCGGCGATAATGTACGCCAGTAGCACGGAAGGACCAGCCCATTTCAGGGTGCTTGCGGCCCCCATAAAGAGCCCCACCCCTATCGTGCCGCCCAGGGCAATCAATTCAATGTGACGAGACTCCAGGCCGCGCTGGAGCTCGGGTTTGTTTTCAGCCATATAACCTCTGTCGTGTTTGCAACTTTCCCGCTGTGCGGGTTGTTTTTATGAGAATAACGTGCGTCAAAGCCATCCCGGAGGCGATAACCGCGCAAAATATACTGGGATGATGCATTGAGTGAGCGAATGGTTTCTTAAAATGATGAAAATGGCAAATGATGTGTAAAAAAAATCTGGGTATCGCACAATAAAAAAGCGAATGCCCCATATCAACGGGGCATGGCAGGAGAAAATTACAGATTGCCGCGGTAATGCCAGGACAAGTAACGCAGCAGACGTAGCTGTCGGGTGACGCGGCTCGGCTGTGAAAGTAGGCGATACAGCCACTCAAGCCCCAGTCGTTGCCAGATGCCCGGCGCTCGTTTTACATAACCGGTAAAGACGTCGTAGGTGCCGCCGACGCCCATATAGAGGGCGTGAGCGTAAACTTCGCGGCAGTCACGCATCAGTATCTCCTGGCGCGGTGAGCCCATCGCAACGGTCACGATTTTCGCCCCGCTCGCACGAATCCGCTCAAACAGCGCCTGCCTGTCTTCGGCACGGAAATAACCATCCTGGCTGCCAACGATATTGACCTGCCACTGTTTACGTAGCTTATCTTCCGTTTGCTCCAGCACTTCTGGCTTTCCGCCCAACAAAAATACCGGCGTCCCTTCGCGACCCGCTCTTTCCATCAGCGCTTCCCAGAGATCGGCCCCCGCAACACGCTCAACGCGTGCCTGCGGAAATTTCTTCCGGATCGATCGCACCACGCTAATACCATCGGCATATTTGAATTCAGCCGCCTCAATCAGCGACCTCACCTGCGGGTTGTCCTCAATAGTGAGCATTTTCTCAGCGTTGATGGCGACCAGGGTTCCTTCCTTAAGTGCGCCACCGGCATATAAATAGTCCAGTGCATGTTGCATATCACGCCAGCCAATCAATTTCAGCCCACGTAGCTCATACACCGGAGCCACTGTGTTGTCAGTCATTCGTATCCTTAGTCAGACCCGCGACAAAGAGGTGCCGCGCTTGTTAATCAACCCGGCACTATCAAACAGCCAGTACAACAGTTTCGCCGTCAGCAGGCAGGCGCCAAAGATGACGAGGAAAAAGACCACTCGAGAAGCAAATGCGTCCAGCCCTTCACGCGCCAGCACGATCATGTTGAAGATGGCACCAAAACAGAAACTGTGCAAAATGGCGGCCTTGTAGCGGTTGGTCTCCCGATTGCCAAGGGTATACAACCAGTCAAACCACTTGATAATCAGCCCAACCACTACCGCACCCAGCGGAATAAACCAGACACCGCCCATTACCACCAGTGAGCCAATCAGGGTGGGGGAAATCGCCAGGCCCGAGTGGTTATTCAACACTTCCCACGTAAAATAGTTCGCCGAATTCAACACAATGCCAGGACGTGAAGGCCACAGCCAGGTGGGAATAAAGACATAGAAATCACGAACGATCGGAGCTAATCCCTGGAAATCGATCTTGTCGTAATTTTGCAGCAACAACGACAGATTTTCCCAGGGCGAGAAGGTATCGCGGGTGAGATATAAGAAAGTGTAAAACGCCTCATCACCGCTGACATTGAGCCCGTAGCGTTTAAGCGCCAGCCAGAACATGCCGACAATGCCCATCACCCCTGCCGCTGCCAGCATCCACAGCGAAATCCAGCCACGGATAATCCCGATAAACAAGAAGATAGCGAAAGCGATGATGATGTTAGCGCGCGTCCCGCCGACAATCATGTAGGTCAGCAGGCCAAATGCCACGGTACTGACCAGGAAGAACAGCCACGCCCGCCCATCCTGACGCAGAAAATAGACCACCAGCATAGCGGGGATAAAGAAATAGAAAAACCGCTTGAGCGCGACACCAGAAACTTCACTGGAAAAAATCTGGCTATAGGAATGCAGACGGAACAGCAAAAAGCCGTTATGCATGAAAAAGATTCCCACACTCACCAGCGCAAGAATCATCAGCATCGCGCAGGTTAAATGCGTCTCCACCCGATTAACGGTAAACAGAGGACGGCGTTCATCCACACGGGATGACGCACGTAACCGTGTTTTATACGTCACATAGTACACACCGTAAAAACAGGCCGCAGCCAGCAACGACTGTAGCATAACGCCAGGCGGTGCCACGCCAACATCGAAGCGAAACACCAGGATGCTGGTCAATGGAAAACCGAAGAAAAACGTTAGCAAAAACAGCAATGAAAAAAAGACATTGAAATTAAAGCGCACGCGGCGGAACTCAAACCACGTCAATGTGGCGATAAACAGCGTCGCCAGCAGCCAGATGATCAGCAACCCACTGAATTCAAGCGGACTCATCACGCCTCCCCTGCGGCAATGCACAGTGCCTGATGCCAGGGTGCAATAAAGTTCGGACTAAAGAAGGTGATGGTATCTTTGTCGACCGCCAGCAACTGACGTTGCGCTTCACGAATGATCGCTTCATTGAGCAGATCATCGGTAAACAGCACTGGAACGCCCTCTTCCACCATATCCCGCCAGAACGGGTTCTTGCGGTTGAGCACACAAGGCACACCCGCCTGAATTAACAGACATAGCGTGCCGATACCTTGCTGGCGCGCGAAGATGAAATAACCCAGGTCGCACTGGCTTAATAGTGTCAGGTAATCATCAAACGCCATCTTCTCGTTCAGGATACGCAAATTGTCCGGGCTAAACAGTGCCAGCCCGGCCTGACGAACCTGCTCAATGTAGACTTCGTTATTTGCCGGGTAGCCCATGGGCACAATGATATTTACCGTATCACCAAACTGCCGATGAATCGCTTTTAAGGCGGCGATATGTTCATTGCTGGGATCGCCGGAATTCCCCACCAATAGCGTCAGCTTGCCCTCGCGCTGCATTTCATAGCCCAGCGTGTTGAGTGCCGGGTCCATACGCGTTGGGAAGTACAACAACTCACCGCGTACATCCGGGTGCCGGTCTGCAAACCAGGCCAGATCGCCACGGGTCGCGAAGATAGTGCCGACCCTTGCCTGCGCCAGACGCCGCAACGGGTAAAACAGGCGGAATTTCAGGCTACGGGAGACCTCATACAGATCGGCCCCCCAGGCATGCCAGTGAAATTGCGAGCGCTTAATCGCCCCGCGTAGCAGTGCCAGCCAGATACCGGTATTGAATTGACCGTGAAAAAAGAAACGTTGCTGCCTGTCGGCCTGCGCTTTGGCAATAACGGCCTTCGCCAGCGCCTGCTTACTGCCATAAAAATGCAAATGCAGGTTCGGGTAAGCGTCACTCATGCCGTCGTCCTTTCCGGCGAGCATAAATTCACGGGCATGGATGCCCGTTGCCGCGAGATGTTCATTAAAGAAACGCAGCACGGTGTGATTATGATGAGGGATATCCGATCCCAGTACGTGTATGAGTGCCGTCATGCCCGTCTACGCCAGAGTAAAAACACGCCACAACAGAGGGCGAAATAAATTATGTAGGTTGCCATATAGGCCTGCGCCGCTCCTGCTGCACCGTGGGTCGGGATCAGGAGACGGGAAAAAAGCGTCAGCAATGCAAACTGGCTCACTTCCGCCAGAATATAAAAGCGCAGCGAGGCTTTCGCGATAACCAGATAACCAAAAACGTAAGCGCCCACTTTCAATACGTCCCCAACCAGTTGCCAGGCAAACAGGTCACGCATCGCCGTAAATTTGTCAGAAAACAGTAGCCAGATAGCCACGTCGCGCAGCAACCAGACACAGAAACTCACGGCCGCCACTGCAGGCAACACAAAGCGCAGCGATTTCACGATCTCGCGGGTGATGTCCTGTTTTGTGGCGAGCCTCGAGAGAGTAGGAAGCAGATACACGCTAAACGAGGCGGTAATAAATTGTAGATAAGCATCGGAGATACTGCTTACCCCTTGCCAGATCCCCACGTCGTCCCAGCTATAATGGGCAGCCAGCAAATTTCGCATCATCACATAGGCCAGCGGGATCGTGACAGACGTGATAAGCGCCATCAGAGTGAATTTGCTGAGTTGCCCGGCCAGCCCGTTATCCCAGCGTGGGCGAAAATAGCTTAATGGAACGTGGCTGCGGCGCACCAGCAACAGCATCGCCGGGAAGACCACCAACGCAGGCACCAACGCCATACCAAGCAATGCTCCCTGATACTCACCCAGTTTGTAGCTAAGATACCAGACGGCCACCCCCACCACGCTACCAATAATCAGTGACAGCGCGTTACCCGCCGCATCGCGAAAGCCTTTCATCACCGCCAGCAGCAGGTTCGCCCAGGCAATTCCCATTTGCACCAGCGCCACCAGCCGCACCAGCCCCTGGTAATCGGCATGACCAAACAAGCCGCGACTGATCGGCGCCGCCGCAAGTAAAAAGATCAGCGCCAGCAGCATTGAGAAGCCCAGCACCATGGCAGAAGACGTGCCGACGACCTCACGTAGTCGCGTGGGGTCATCATGGTGTTGGGAGACAAATTTCGTCACGCCATTAAAGATACCTGCGCCTGCAAGCACGCCGAGCACAATGATCAACTGGCGAAAATTACCCGCCTGCCCAACCCCGGAGGGGCCATAGGCCAGCGCCAGCAGTTTAACCACCAGTAGCCCGGCGCCAATCTTGACGAGAGTACTTGCCGCCGTCCAGACAGAAGCTTTTGCCAGCGACATGTTAGCGGAAATAGCTCAGTAACGTGTTAATCACGGTACGCTGGTTAACAGGGGCGAGATTGTAGAACAGAGGCAGACGAAGCAAACGCTCACTTTCCTGCGTCGTATAGCGATCCTCACCGTGGAACTCACCAAATTTCGCCCCGGCAGGTGATGCGTGCAGCGGAATATAATGGAACACAGAGAGAATCTCGGCCTCTTTGAGGAAGGCGATGAGCTTGCTGCGATCTTCTTCGTCACGCAGTTTGATATAAAACATATGGGCGTTATGCCCGCACTCTTCGGGAATCGACGGCAGCGTAATACGCCCGGCGCGTGCCAGCGGCGACAAGGCATCGAAATAGGTTTGCCACAGGGACAAACGCTGCTGATTGATACGATCTGCTGCTTCGAGCTGCGCCCATAGATAGGCCGCCTGCAAATCCGCCATCAGATAGCTCGAGCCAATATCGCGCCAGGTGTATTTATCCACCTGCCCACGGAAGAACTGACTGCGGTTGGTCCCTTTTTCGCGGATGACTTCCGCGCGTTCAACCAGCGCGCGATCGTTAATCAGCGTCGCGCCGCCTTCCCCGCCCGCGGTGTAGTTTTTGGTTTCATGGAAACTAAAGCAGCCAATGTGTCCGATAGTGCCCAACGCCCGACCTTTATAGGTGGACATCACACCCTGCGCGGCATCTTCCACCACAAACAGATCATGCCGTTTGGCAATCGCCATAATGGTGTCCATTTCACAGGCCACACCGGCATAGTGAACCGGCACAATAGCGCGGGTATTTTCCGTGATGGCCTCTTCAATACGAGTTTCGTCGATATTCAGCGTATCCGGGCGGATATCCACAAAGACGATTTTCGCGCCACGCAGTACAAAAGCGTTAGCGGTAGAAACAAAGGTGTAGCTTGGCATGATCACTTCATCGCCAGGCTGAATATCCAGCAGCAGCGCCGCCATCTCCAGCGATGCCGTACAGGAGGGGGTCAGTAGCACTTTCGGGCTATGGAAGCGCTGTTCCATCCACTGCTGGCAGCGCCGGGTAAAACCACCGTCACCGCAAAGTTTGCCGCTGCCCATCGCCGACTGCATGTAGTCGAGTTCCGTTCCCACCACAGGAGGTGCATTAAAAGGGATCATAGAGTCACCTGTATAACCAGTAGGCGGTGCTTTCCATTATCGCACCGCTGCGAGTGTAGCGTCTGATAGCCGCAAGATTGCCCATCTGCGTCGCCACACGGATTGTCTTAAGTTGCCGCTGTTGCGCCCAATAACAGGCCGCCTGCATCAATTTTTCCCCCGCGCCACGCCCGCCCAGTAAACCGATCCTGGCTTCCTGTTCATTGAGTTGACGCAGGGAGACAAAAGCCTCGATATCGCCATTTGCTCCGCGAAACAGCAGACATTCATGGTCAAATACGCCTTTCACCGCGTTTTCAATCCACTGCGCGTAAAAACGCCCACTGGCCTCCTCAGGGTACCATGGCGCGCGAAAGCGGCTCTGACTGAACATATTTTCCGCCATCTGGCGTAACGGTGCGATATCACCGGCTCCCGCCGTCTGCGCCTGCGAATTAACAGCCTGTAGCGGAACCGATAATGCGAAATCCGCTTCGCCTTCGACCAGCCGAAAGCCAAAATGTTGCAGAGCATCAAGCTGTTGTGTATTGGATGCGGAAATTTTCGCCTGTAGGCGCGGCCAGCCGTCGAACGCAGAAGCATCAAGCGCTGGCGCATCCTCCTGCAAACGCATGATGGCGCTGCGCAGGCCAAAGAATTCACTCTCCCATGCCAGTTCATCAATGTAGCCGTGTAATGTCATGGGAGGTGACCTCAGCGCCATACGCCTTTGGTATCAACAATGTATTGCTGACGCACATTGTCACCCGCGATGGCTTTGAACTCTTTGTGATCGACCAGCATAACCAGCACATCAGCCTGCGCCATTGCGTCCTCAAGACTGACCAGCGTACTTTGGCCTGCCAGACGCGGCGGCAACTGATGAATGTTCGGCTCTACCACCAGCGTTTCACCGCTATGCCACCCGGCAATACTGTGGGCAATTTCCATCGCCGGGCTTTCACGCAGGTCGTCAATATTGGGTTTAAATGCCAGACCGAAACAGGCAATTTTGATGTCGCTGGCACGCTTATCGCTTGCGGCCAGGCAATCGGCAACGGTTGCTTTAACCTGGTTCAATACCCAGTGTGGTTTGCTATCGTTCACTTCACGCGCGGTACGAATCAAGCGGGCCTGCTGTGGGTTCTGCGCCACAATAAACCACGGATCGACGGCAATACAGTGGCCGCCTACGCCGGGGCCAGGCTGCAGAATATTCACGCGAGGGTGGCGATTAGCCAGGCGAATCAGTTCCCAGACATTGATGCCCTGGTCGGCGCAAATGAGCGACAATTCATTGGCAAACGCGATGTTCACGTCGCGGAAGCTGTTTTCCGTCAATTTGCACATTTCAGCGGTGCGGGAGTTTGTCACCACACACTCGCCTTCGAGGAAAATGTTATACAGCTCGCTGGCGCGTGCCGAGCATACGGGCGTCATACCGCCAATGACCCGGTCATTCTTGATAAGCTCAACCATGACCTGGCCGGGCAGAACGCGCTCCGGGCAATAGGCAATGTTGATATCTGCCTGCTCTCCCACCTGCTGTGGGAAAGTTAAGTCCGGACGAGCAGCGGCCAGCCACTCTGCCATTTGCTCCGTCGCGCCCACTGGCGATGTCGATTCAAGAATAACCAGCGAGCCTTTTTTCAGCACAGGCGCAATGGATTTTGCCGCCGCTTCGACAAAAGTCATATCCGGCTCGTGTTGGCCTTTAAAAGGGGTGGGAACGGCAATTAAATAGGCATCCGCTGCCACCGGCGTCGTGCTGGCGCGCAGCCAGCCGCCTTCAACGGCGGTTTTGACGACCATGTCCAGTTCAGGCTCAACAATATGAATCTTCCCGCGATTAATGGTCTCCACGGCATGGGGATTAACATCAATCCCTACTACCTCTTTTTGCCGTGAGGCGAAAGCCGCCGCAGTTGGCAGTCCAATATAGCCAAGGCCAATGACGGAAATCGTTTTGAAACTCATAGTGTTACCCGATTGTTTTTTAGTGCATGCAAAATTCGACCACAGGCCTGCCCGTCTCCGTACGGATTGTGCGCATGGCTCATGGCCTGCCAGGCATCATTGTCATAAAGCAGGCGTGATACTTCCTCAACGATACGCTGGCTGTCGGTGCCAATTAACCTGACGGTCCCGGCTTCAATGGCTTCCGGACGTTCGGTGGTGTCACGCATCACCAGAACGGGTTTACCCAGCGAAGGGGCTTCTTCCTGAATACCACCAGAATCGGTGAGAATCAGCCAGGCGCGATTCATTAACCACAGGAAGGGTAAATAGTCTTGCGGCTCTATCAGCGTGACATTTTCCACATGACCGAGGATGCGGTTCACGGGTTCGCTGACATTGGGATTAAGGTGTACCGGATAAACAATCTGCACATCATCATGCTGTGAAGCAATTTCCGCCAGCGCATGACAAATATGCTCAAAGCCGAGACCAAAACTCTCACGACGGTGCCCGGTAACCAGAATCAGTTTTTTATTGCTGTCGAGGAAGGGATAACGTGATGCCAGTTCTTCCTCAAGCGAAGGGTTGTTCAGGACGCTATCCCGCACCCAAAATAGCGCATCAATAACGGTATTGCCGGTAACAAAAATATGTTTATCCGCAACGTTTTCCCGCAGCAAGTTATGGCGGGAGTTTTCCGTCGGCGCGAAATGATACAGCGCCAGATGGCCAGTTAACGTGCGATTGGCCTCTTCCGGCCACGGCGATGACAGATCCCCTGTACGCAACCCTGCTTCCACATGCCCGACCGGAATGCGCTGATAAAACGCAGCCAGACTTGCAGCGATAGTGGTTGTCGTGTCGCCGTGAACCAATACGACATCAGGACGGAAAGATTCCAGGATAGGTTTAAGCCCTTCCAGAATACGACAAGTAATCTCTGTCAGTCCCTGCCCGGGCTGCATAATATTCAGGTCGTAATCCGGAACGATAGAAAAAAGTTTCAATACCTGATCGAGCATTTCCCGATGCTGCGCAGTGACGCATACCTTCGCGTCGAAATCAGGGTCCCTTGCCAGCGCGTGTACCAGAGGCGCCATCTTAATGGCTTCCGGTCGTGTGCCAAATACGGTCAGTACTTTCACAACGATTCTCTTCGATTAGGTAATGAAGGCACGAAGCCTTCATCTTAGATTGCGTGTCAAAATGATCGACGACGCGTTAATGCAACACCAGCTCCGATGAGTGCCCCTACCACACCCCACATGATCATCAGGAAGGCACGACGCGGGCTGTCGCGTTTTACCGGTTCTTCAGGTGTGCGCAAATATCGATAAGTCTGAAAGCGGGGATCAAGCGTAGGGCCCACATTCAGCGTATTAAGCATGGCTCGGTTTTGGAAGTAGTCCAAATCGTACTCAGGCCCTACCGCACGCAAATTTTCCAGGCGCGCCTGCAACATTGGGCGGCCTAATAAAAACATCTCAGAATCCGGCAGTTCATCCACCGGGACTTCTGTTTCGCTGCGGGAGATATTGTGTTCTTCTGCCACTTTCAGCGCCTGCTCGACGCTACTCACGCGGCGATTAAAAAGGGTATTGGCAACCTCTTCCTGACGCTTCACCTGCGCTTTCATCTGGATAGTACGAGCCGCCCATGCTCCTTTAAGCTCATCGTTCAGATGGCGTGCAGCGCGCTGGCTGGCAAAAGCCACATACTGACGCAACAAATTATTAGCATCAGGCGCAGTTTCAGCCGTCAGTTTGACATTGTCATTAAGGTTACGCGTCACATCGCCCGGCGTGTACTGGATGTAATTGATTAAATCATCCAGCATTGCGGCGTCCGCTTTGCTGTTACCGACTTTCCGCTGCTTGAAATAGTCCGTCTGCATCCAGAAGTCACGCCGTGTATCCCATGACGCCAGTTGCATCACAAACTCTTTATACGCTTCATCCATGACAGAAATCTGGTCTACAGGTGCGAGACTCGCTTTAACGTCCAGGTTACGCAGGAACTGTTGCTGTGAATAATAGCCACCCAGCATGTTTACCGTCGGACGATCGGTGATGGCTGTTGCCCCCCACTCCTGACGAGCAAAGAATGTCCACGTTAAGGCGATTAACGCAAACAGTAGCGCAATCCCGCAAATCCATAATTTTCCGGCCCATAAAGTACGAAAAAGACCACGAATATCCAGCTCGTTTTCCGTACCCGCTGAAGCTGTTCCCGACAATGGTTGAGTCATCGCTTTCCCAGATTTACTTGGTTAAGGTTGGTTTGTGACCGCTATTACGGCGCATTCTGCGCTTCACACGCTTTATCAACCGCGCCACTTTCCATGCGCGTTTGATGCAGTAGCCATATAAGAAAAAGGATAGCAAAAATAATGCCAACATCACCCATTCAGGAATGAAGTGAAGGTATTCGGTTAATACACCAACCGACGCCAGCAGCGCCGCGGCAAGTGTAATCAACACAAAGGCCTGCCGTGAGGTAAACCCGGCGCGCATAATAAGATGATGAATATGCTGGCGGTCCGCTGAGAACGGACTCATCCCTTTACGCAAGCGACGATACATGATCGCCACCATATCCATTAATGGGATCGCGATAATCCACAACGCGGTAACCGGGCTTATAGGGTGGGTCTTACCCTGCGTAGTCTCAAGCAAAATCCAGATAAGTGTGAAACCTATAAAGGTACTGCCGGCATCGCCCATAAAGACTTTATAGCGCCGCCCCAGTACGCCGAGGTTCAACATGATGTACGGCAGGATCGCGGCAATCATGGCAAAGCACCACATCGCGAGGCTGATTTGACCATCAAACCACAAGATGATGCCGATGGCGGCAAAGGAGACGCAGGACAATCCCCCCAGCAAACCGTCAATACCATCAACCATGTTGAAAGCGTTAATGGCAGCCCAAACGGCAAAGAGCGTCAGCAGATAACCAAAGGGCCCCAGCACCATTTCCCAGGTACCAAAGATGTAGCCCAGACTGCTGAGGTAAAGTTTACCAACCGACATCATTACGATCGCAATAATTGCCTGAATCATTGCGCGAATTTTGACACTGATGTCGTAGCGGTCATCGAGCGCCCCCACAAACACCAGAATCCCGGCGCAGCACAGATACAACACCGCATGGGGAATGTAGTAATCAGCAATGCCGAAGGTGAAGCAGATACCGGCGAACACTGAGATGCCCCCAACCAGCGGAATCAAACCCTGATGCCGTTTACGAAAGTTGGGCTTATCCACCAGACCGACGCGCTTCGCCATTTTTCGGGCGAAAAATAAAAACGCGGTCGTGAATAAGAAAATACTGAATAATTCAGTAAACGCAGTGAGTAAATTCACAATGCATGCTCTCAGCGAATGTTAATCCTGGCAGTATAACGACGATGCCTCGCTCCAAAAAGAAGAAAGCAGGTCATTCACAGGCGTTTTAGTATGTTTCTTAAGCAAGCAGAATAGTGTGATTGCTTAGGTATTTGTGTTGAGCTGGCCTGTAGCGGACGGTGCCTGTCCCAATGCATATAGCGTATAGTCCACAAATGAAAAACGCCACGTAAAAACGTGGCGTTTCCTGGCTTTATTTCTATTAAGAGCGTTTCATCATGTCGAAGAATTCATCGTTCGTCTTCGTCATCGCCAGTTTATTAATGAGGAACTCCATCGCGTCGATTTCACCCATCGGATGAATGATCTTGCGCAGGATCCACATTTTCTGCAGCTCTTCTTGCGTGGTGAGCAGCTCTTCTTTACGGGTACCGGAACGGTTGTAGTCGATAGCCGGGAAGACGCGTTTTTCAGCGATCTTACGGGAGAGATGCAGCTCCATGTTACCGGTGCCTTTAAACTCTTCGTAGATAACTTCATCCATTTTGGAGCCGGTGTCGATAAGCGCAGTAGCGATAATGGTCAGGCTACCACCCTCTTCCACGTTACGTGCAGCACCGAAGAAACGCTTCGGACGGTGCAGGGCGTTGGCATCCACACCACCGGTCAAGACTTTACCGGAAGCGGGAACCACGGTGTTATACGCACGCGCCAGACGGGTGATGGAGTCGAGCAGAATGATAACGTCTTTCTTGTGCTCAACCAGGCGTTTCGCCTTCTCAATCACCATTTCCGCAACCTGAACGTGACGAGATGCCGGTTCGTCGAAGGTAGAAGCGACAACTTCACCTTTAACCAGACGCTGCATCTCGGTCACCTCTTCCGGGCGTTCGTCGATGAGCAAAACCATCAGTACGCAATCCGGGTGGTTGTAGGCAATGCTCTGCGCAATATTCTGCAGCAGCATGGTTTTACCGGCTTTCGGCGGTGCAACAATCAGACCACGCTGACCGCGGCCAATTGGCGAAGCCAGGTCCAGGACACGTGCCGTCAAATCTTCGGTAGAACCGTTACCCCGTTCCATACGCAGGCGAGAGTTCGCGTGCAGCGGCGTTAAGTTCTCGAACAGAATCTTGTTACGCGCGTTCTCCGGCTTGTCGTAGTTAACCTCGTTAACTTTCAACAACGCAAAGTAACGTTCACCCTCTTTTGGAGGACGAATCTTACCAGAAATGGTGTCACCAGTGCGGAGGTTGAAACGGCGGATTTGGCTGGGGGATACGTAGATGTCATCAGGACCGGCGAGGTAGGAGCTGTCTGCGGAGCGGAGGAAACCAAATCCATCCTGCAGAATCTCCAGCACACCGTCGCCAAAGATATCTTCGCCACTCTTTGCGTGCTGCTTCAGGATGGCAAAAATTATGTCCTGCTTGCGCATACGGGCCAGGTTTTCCAGCCCCATATTTTCGCCGAGAGTGATCAGCTCAGAAACCGGCGTATTCTTTAATTCGGTAAGATTCATAGTGGTGTGGGTTCTTAAACTCGGGGTAAAACTCGAACTTAATGTTGTGAATGGTATGGCAGGGTCATCCATGCCTGTTAACGGCCATCACTTATGTCCAATCGCTGCCTGGTCAAAGGTAAATACGCAGAACTGAAACGACAAGACGGAAAAATGATAAGCCCGGAATCTATCCACTTCTCTCGCGAGGCAAAGCACAGCGGGAAGCGTCGGGTAACACAAGATTCAAACTACAAGGTATGTTTACAACGAAGTCAAAACTAAATTAGCACGACTGAAGCCGGGCGTCCAGCGATCCACATAATTTAGAAGGCTGGCGCACCGGCTGAGATTCGAGGAGTTACGCCAGATTAGCGTCCAGGAACTCTTTCAGTTGACCTTTGGACAGCGCGCCCACTTTGGTCGCAGCCACTTCGCCGTTTTTAAACAGCAGCAGGGTCGGGATACCACGGATACCGTACTTCGGCGCAGTACCTGGATTCTGGTCGATATTCAGCTTCGCGACGGTCAGTTTACCTTCGTATTCGCTAGCGACTTCATCCAGGATCGGGGCGATCATTTTACACGGACCGCACCACTCTGCCCAGAAATCGACGAGAACCAGCCCGTCCGCTTTGAGTACATCCGTGTCAAAACTATCGTCAGTCAGGTGAATAATTTTATCGCTCATATATAACTCCACAGGAATAAGCCTGGTGTGTTGGTGTTGGTGTAGCATAAAACAGCATCGTGTTGATGCCACATTAACCAACTAAAGGTTGACTTTATTTCACCGGATACGCTTTCGTAAAGCAATAGTAAGCTGATATTCTACCACACTATGAGCAAAACACATTTAACTGAACAGAAGTTTTCCGACTTCGCCCTGCACCCTAAGGTGATCGAAGCCCTTGAAACTAAAGGGTTTCATAATTGTACGCCCATACAGGCACTGGCTCTTCCGCTGACGCTGGAAGGTCGTGATGTTGCAGGGCAGGCGCAAACCGGTACTGGCAAAACGATGGCGTTTTTAACGTCAACGTTTCATTATCTTCTTTCTCATCCGGCGATCGATGATCGCAAGGTGAATCAGCCGCGCGCGCTTATTATGGCGCCAACCCGTGAATTGGCTGTGCAAATCCACGCTGATGCTGAACCGCTGGCGCAGTCTACCGGCATGAAGCTGGGCCTGGCTTATGGCGGCGACGGTTATGACAAGCAGTTAAAAGTGCTTGAGAGCGGCGTCGATATTCTTATCGGCACCACCGGTCGCCTTATCGATTACGCAAAACAGAACCATATTAACCTGGGCGCGATTCAGGTCGTGGTTCTCGACGAAGCCGATCGTATGTACGATCTGGGCTTTATCAAAGATATCCGCTGGTTGTTCCGCCGCATGCCTCCGGCAACTGCGCGTCTGAACATGCTTTTCTCCGCCACACTCTCTTACCGTGTTCGCGAACTGGCTTTCGAGCAGATGAACAACGCTGAGTACGTGGAAGTCGAACCGGAGCAGAAAACAGGCCACCGTATTAAAGAAGAGCTCTTCTATCCTTCTAATGAAGAGAAGATGCGTCTGCTACAAACCTTAATCGAAGAAGAATGGCCGGATCGCGCTATCGTCTTTGCCAACACCAAACATCGTTGTGAAGATATCTGGGGCAGCCTTGCCGCAGACGGTCATCGTGTTGGTTTGCTGACTGGCGATGTCGCACAGAAAAAACGCCTGCGTATTCTCGATGAATTCACCCGCGGCGATCTGGATATTCTGGTCGCAACTGACGTTGCCGCACGCGGTCTGCATATTCCTGCTGTGACACACGTATTCAACTACGATCTGCCGGATGACTGTGAAGACTACGTCCACCGTATTGGCCGTACCGGTCGTGCTGGCGCCAGTGGTCACTCTATCAGCCTGGCGTGTGAAGAATACGCACTGAACCTACCGGCGATTGAAACATACATTGGGCACTCTATTCCGGTCAGCAAGTACAATCCGGATGCCCTGTTAACTGATCTGCCACCCGCGAAACGCCTGACGCGTACGCGTTCTGGCAATGGTCCGCGCCGCAGCGGTGCACCACGTAATCGTCGTCGTTCAGGTTAAAAAATATGCTCGCTTCCGCCTCGCTCTATGCGGCTATTGATTTAGGCTCAAACAGTTTTCATATGCTGGTTGTGCGCGAGGTGGCTGGAAGCATCCAGACGCTTACCCGCATCAAACGTAAAGTTCGCCTGGCAGCGGGTTTGAGCCAGGAAAACGTGCTTTCACAGGAAGCGATGGAGCGCGGCTGGCAGTGTCTGCGCCTTTTTTCGGAAAGGCTTCAGGATATCCCTCCGGCACAAATTCGTGTCGTCGCCACGGCGACGCTTCGTCTGGCAGTCAATGCCGGTGAGTTCATCAGCAGAGCGCAGGAGATCCTCGGCTGTCCGGTGCAGGTCATCAGCGGCGAGGAAGAAGCCCGTCTTATTTATCAGGGCGTTGCGCATACAACAGGCGGTTCCGATCAGCGGCTCGTTGTCGATATTGGTGGCGCCAGTACAGAGCTTGTTACCGGAACTGGTGCCCAGGCGACATCACTGTTCAGCCTGTCCATGGGCTGCGTAACCTGGCTTGAGCGTTTTTTCACCGACCGTAATCTTGGGCAGGAAAATTTCGACGCTGCGGAAAAAGCCGCGCGCGATGTTTTACGCCCGGTTGCTGATGAGCTTCGCCATCACGGCTGGCAGGTCTGTGTTGGTGCTTCCGGTACCGTACAGGCATTGCAGGAAATCATGATGGCACAGGGGATGGATGAACGTATCACCCTGCCCAAACTCCAGCAGTTAAAACAGCGGGCCATCCAGTGCGGGCGTCTGGAAGAGCTGGAAATTGAGGGCCTCACGCTGGAGCGTGCGCTGGTTTTTCCGAGCGGGCTGGCTATTCTCATCGCCATTTTCACCGAAATGAATATCCAGAGTATGACGTTGGCTGGCGGCGCGCTGCGTGAAGGGCTGGTCTATGGCATGCTGCATCTGACCGTTGATCAAGATATCCGCCGTCGCACGCTGCGTAATATCCAGCGCCGTTTTATCATCGACACCGACCAGGCGAAACGCGTCTCCACCCTGGCGACACAATTTGCCAGCGCGGTCGCTCATGAGTGGGATTTAGATGCGTATAGCATCGAAATTCTGCAAGTTGCCAGCGAATTGCATGAAATTGGCCTGAGCATTGAATTCAAACAGGCGCCGCTGCACGCCGCCTGGCTGGTACGCAATCTGGATTTACCTGGGTTTACGCCGGCACAGAAAAAGCTGCTCGCAACGCTGTTATTAAACCAGACTAACCCGGTTGATCTCTCTTCTTTGCATCAGCAAAATGCCGTCCCACCGAGGGTGGCGGAACACCTTTGCCGCTTACTGCGTCTGGCGATTATTTTTGCCAGCCGTCGCCGCGACGATCTTCTACCTGACATTGATATTTCTGCCAAAGGGGAAGCACTGACCCTGGTATTACCGCACGGCTGGCTGGAAAGTCATCCGTTAGGGGCAGAAGTCATTGAACAGGAAAGCCAGTGGCAAAGTTACGTTCACTGGCCGCTTGAGTTGAAATAAACCGTTTCTGCCTCTCCAAACCGGGAGAGGCGGGAAAATCATTTCTCTTTCGCTTTCGCCATCATCGCCCGTATATTGGCGATACTGGCCTGCCCCTTTTGCATCCTTTCTTCTGCCGTAATGACCTTACGCTCTTGCTCCCAAATCACATCATCTTGCGGCAATTCCAACAAGAAGCGACTCGGTTCAGGGCGCACCAGTTCACCATACTGACGGCGCTCTTTGCATAAGGTGAAGATCAGTTCTTTCTGCGCGCGAGTAATGCCCACGTAGGCAAGGCGGCGCTCTTCATCAATATTATCTTCATCAATACTGCTTTGGTGCGGCAGGAAACCTTCCTCCATCCCCACCATAAATACATACGGAAACTCCAGCCCTTTTGAGGCATGTAACGTCATCAGTTGCACCTGATCCGACTCTTCATCGCTTTCACCGCGCTCCATCATGTCACGCAGAGTAAAGCGGGTAACAACCTGGTCAAGCGTCATCGGCTCGTTAAGCTCATCGCCTTCGAGCATCTCTGTCATCCAGGAAAAGAGCGTGTTGACGTTTTTCATCCGCATTTCAGCGGCTTTCGGGCTGGGTGAGGTCTCAAACAGCCAGGATTCATAATCAATACCATGAATCAGATCGCGCACGGCGGCGATCGGCTCCCGCTCGGCCAGACGCTGGATCTCGCCAAGCCAGTGGGTAAAACGGGTCAGCGATTCATAGCCACGCCCGGTCAGGGTCTGCGTTAGCCCCATATCAAAGCTGGCGGCAAATAAGCTCTTATTGCGTGTTGTGGCCCACTCTCCCAGCTTTTGCAGCGTTGCAGGGCCAATTTCACGCTTCGGCGTATTCACTACCCGCAGGAATGCGCTGTCATCATCCTGATTAGTGAGTATGCGTAAGTAAGCCAACAGATCCTTGATCTCGGGGCGCGAGAAAAACGATGTTCCCCCAGAAATACGATACGGGATGCGGTTTTGCATCAGGAATTTTTCGAACACACGCGACTGATGGTTGCCGCGATAGAGGATGGCGTAATCTTTGTATTCCGTCTTGTTGATAAAGTGATGAGCTATCAATTCCCCGGTCACACGCTCCGCTTCATGTTCCTCATTATTCGCCGTCAGAACCTTAAGCTCAGCGCCATAGCCCAGCTCAGAGAAAAGGCGTTTTTCAAACACATGAGGATTGTTCGCAATCAGGATGTTTGCGGCTTTCAGAATGCGTCCCGATGAGCGGTAGTTTTGCTCGAGCTTTATCACCTGCAATGCCGGAAAATCTTCGTTCAGCAGCACAAGGTTTTGGGGACGCGCGCCACGCCAGGAATAAATGGACTGGTCATCATCGCCCACAACGGTAAAGCGCGCTCGCTGCCCGACCAGCAGCCTGACCAGCTCATATTGGCTGGTGTTGGTGTCCTGATACTCATCCACCAGCAGATAGCGGATTTTGTTCTGCCAGCGCTCGCGCACCTCTTCATTACGCTGTAGCAACAGTGTCGGTAACAGAATCAGATCATCGAAGTCGAGGACGTTACACGCTTTCAGATGTGCATCATAAAGACCGTAGCAGTGGGCAAAAATACGATCCCGTTCGCCCATCGCTTTTGCCGCTGCCTGGGAAGGCGTCAGCAGATCGTTTTTCCAGTTGGAGATCGTCGAGATCAGCTGCTGCAGCACCACTTTGTCATCGTCGATCAACCCTTCGGTCAGCTCTTTGAGCAGCGCCACTTGATCGGTATCGTCAAAGAGGGAGAAATTGGATTTCATTCCCAGTGCGGCAAACTCCCGCTTGATAATATCCAGGCCCAACGTGTGGAATGTTGAAATCATCAGACCACGTGCTTCTTTACGTCCAAGCGTCTGCGCCACACGTTCTTTCATTTCGCGCGCAGCTTTGTTAGTAAAGGTGACCGCCGCGATATGCCGCGCCTGATAGCCGCACTCCCGAATTAAGTGGGCAATTTTATTGGTGATCACACGGGTTTTACCCGAGCCAGCACCCGCCAGCACCAGGCAGGGACCGGTAACAAATTCGACAGCTTGTTGTTGGCCAGGATTTAAACGCATGGGGGTATTGCTCAATCTTCGAACGGGGGGAGGATTGTAGCAGAAAGCCTGCCAGAGATTTACCCGCCAATGGTAAAGTGTGGAGACTTCTCTCAACTACGGAACGCGAACATGGCGAAGACAGCGGCAGCGCTGCATATTCTGGTGAAAACCGAAAAACTGGCGCAGGAAATTATGGCTAAGCTGGAGAAAGGCTCAAGTTTCGACCATCTGGCAAAGCGTTATTCCTCCTGCCCTTCGGCACGTAACGGCGGCGATCTGGGTGAATTCAAACAAGGTGTAATGGTTGGGCCTTTCGATAAGGCAGTATTCAGTTGCCCCTTGTTACAACCTTTCGGTCCGGTTAAAACCAGGTTTGGTTATCACATCATCAAGGTGCTGTATCGCCGCTAACGCGTGCTACTATTGCGCCCGGATTTATCCCAACCTCATCAAGGCGCAATCATGGCAAAAACAGCGGCAGCAATGCATATTCTGGTGAAAGAAGAGAAACTGGCACTCGATCTTCTTGAACAGCTTAAAAATGGCGGCGATTTCGAGAAGCTGGCAAAAAAACACTCAACTTGCCCTTCTGGCAAGAAAGGCGGCCACTTAGGCGAGTTTAAGCAGGGTCAGATGGTGCCGGCTTTTGATAAAGTGGTCTTCTCTTGCCCTGAGCTTGAGCCCACCGGTCCGCTGCACACCCAGTTCGGTTACCACATCATCAAAGTGCTGTACCGGAAATAAACAACAACGCCTTCTCCTGGAGAAGGCGTTTAGTGTTTGCACCCTCTCCCAGTGGGAGAGGGCCGGGGTGAGGGCACCAGCGTGCTCCGTAATTAGCCAGCGACGCCGGTTTTTTTATTTCTGCGATTGCAGCACCTTCTGAGCTTCGAATTTCATAACGTGTGTGCTGACAGCCGCCTGAAAAACTTTAAACATCAGGCCATTAATCAAGGTCGTCAGGGTAATGGTGATAAACGCCGTCATCACCCAATCAATCAGCGCAAAACCACTTTGCAGTAACGCCGGGCGATAAACCAGCATCCCGCCAAATACCACCCAATGACTCAGGCAATAAAAGCACTGGAAAAGGTGCCCCATCATTGCGTTCTTTTTAGTGGTCCACTCACGAAATGCGGCAAACAATTCTGTTTGCGTGACCGTCATAGAGATGCTGCTGGCAGCAAGGGCGATCATCAGGCAGGTCGTCAACTCAGTCATTATTGTGGAAATCATGGTTATGGCCCTTTTCATTGAAGTAACTGATAAATTCTTCCCCCACATCCTGCAACGTCAGGTTTTTAAAGCGCTCCAGGATCAGCGACTGCGCATCCGCAAGCGTGGATGACATCACCCGGTTAACTCCTTGTTCAACCAGGCACTGGGGATTCTCGCTACGATTTCCCAAAGCAAACAGCGCCGGGGAACCTAAAGCGATATAGATATCGTGGAGAGTAACTTCGCTGGCGGGGCGACAAAGCCGCCAGCCACCGTGATGCCCTTTTGTCGCACACACAATCTGACTTTCCCGCAGCCCGGCAAGAAGCTTACGTATAAACGCCGGGTTTCCGTCGATAAAAGCAGCCATCTGTTCCGATGTCATCGGTTTATCTGCCTGCTCCATGTGAAGCAGGATGTGTAGCGTTGCTGAGAATGAGTTATTTATTTTCATGTAACTTACGATATTACATAATAATTTAAATAACAATCATGCCAGTGAAAACTCATGGCAGGAGACACATATCATATTGATATGGAACATTTTTTAGATGTAAAAAAACCTGACGGCGTTTCCGCTCATCAGGTTTTTAAACAGGAAGTGACAGGTCAGGTCAGCAAAAAGCGACCCGACGCCTGGTTAGCCCGCAACAGCGATACGTTTCATATCGGTCATATAGCCACGCAGTTTCTTACCAACTGCTTCAATCGGGTGAGCCTGAATAGCTTCGTTAACATCGCGCAGTTGCGCGTTGTCTACGGAACCTTCGGCAATAGCCTGGCCCAGGTCACCGGTCTGCAGGGTGGTCATGAACTCTTTCAGCAGCGGTACGCAAGCATAAGAGAACAGGTAGTTACCGTATTCTGCGGTATCAGAGATAACCACGTTCATTTCGTACAGACGCTTACGGGCGATGGTGTTCGCGATCAGCGGCAGCTCGTGCAGTGATTCGTAGTATGCTGACTCTTCGATGATGCCCGATGCCACCATGGTTTCGAAGGCCAGCTCAACGCCCGCTTTCACCATCGCAATCATCAGAACGCCTTTATCGAAGTACTCCTGCTCGCCAATTTTACCGTCGAACTGGGCAGCGGTTTCGAACGCGGTTTTACCGGTCTCTTCACGCCAGGTCAGCAGTTTCTTATCGTCGTTCGCCCAGTCCGCCATCATGCCGGAAGAGAATTCGCCAGAGATAATGTCGTCCATATGTTTCTGGAACAGCGGCGCCATAATCTCTTTCAGTTGTTCGGACAGCGCGTAAGCACGCAATTTTGCCGGGTTGGACAGACGATCCATCATCAGCGTGATGCCGCCCTGTTTCAGCGCTTCGGTGATGGTTTCCCAGCCGAACTGAATCAGTTTCTCGGCATATGCCGGGTCAGTACCTTCTTCCACCAGCTTATCGAAGCACAGCAGAGAACCCGCCTGCAGCATACCGCACAGAATCGTCTGCTCGCCCATCAGGTCAGATTTCACTTCCGCAACGAAGGAAGACTCCAGCACGCCGGCACGGTGACCACCGGTCGCCGCAGCCCAGGCTTTGGCGATGGCCATACCTTCGCCTTTCGGATCGTTCTCCGGGTGAACCGCGATCAGGGTCGGAACACCAAAACCACGTTTGTACTCTTCACGGACTTCGGTACCCGGACATTTCGGGGCTACCATCACAACGGTAATGTCTTTACGGATCTGCTCGCCCACTTCCACGATGTTGAAGCCATGGGAGTAACCCAGCGCCGCGCCGTCTTTCATCAGCGGCTGTACGGAGCGCACAACGTCAGAGTGCTGTTTGTCCGGCGTCAGGTTAACCACCAGGTCAGCCTGCGGGATCAGCTCTTCGTAAGTCCCAACTTTGAAACCGTTCTCGGTCGCTTTACGCCAGGAAGCGCGTTTTTCTGCAATCGCTTCTGCACGCAGTGCATAGGAGATGTCCAGACCGGAGTCACGCATATTCAGCCCCTGGTTGAGGCCCTGCGCGCCACACCCGACGATGACCACTTTTTTACCCTGCAGGTAGCTTGCGCCATCGGCGAATTCGTCGCGCGCCATAAAGCGACATTTACCCAGTTGCGCCAGCTGCTGGCGCAGATTCAGTGTATTGAAGTAGTTAGCCATGGTGATTCCTCGTCGTGTGTCGTGCTTTTGTTATTCGGTTCGCTGTATTGCGAGAATGTACCCACATTACAACAGGAAATGTGTTGCTTAAATTGATATATTAACAATGTGACATTGCAATTTATGCAACGTAAAAATGTGGAGTCTGTCTCATGGATTTACGTGACCTGAAAACCTTCCTGCATCTGGCGGAGAGCCGCCATTTCGGCCGCAGTGCGCGCGCCATGCACGTCAGTCCCTCCACGCTTTCAAGGCAGATCCAGCGTCTGGAAGAAGATCTTGGCCAGGCGCTATTTGTTCGTGATAACCGCACCGTTACGCTCACCGAAGCGGGTGAAGAGTTGCGGGCATTTGCTCATCAAACTTTATTGCAGTATCAGCAACTGCGCCACGCCATCGATCAGAAAGGACCGTCACTGTCAGGCGAGTTACATATCTTCTGCTCGGTCACGGCAGCCTACAGCCATCTGCCACCGATTCTCGATCGCTTCCGCGCCGCGCATCCTTCGGTAGAAATTAAGCTCACCACCGGTGACGCTGCCGATGCGATGGAAAAAGTGGTGACAGGGGAAGCCGATCTGGCGATTGCCGGTAAACCGGAAACACTGCCTGGCGCAGTGGCATTTTCGATGCTGGAGAATCTGGCGGTGGTGTTGATTGCCCCGGCGCTGCCTTGCCCTGTTCGCAGCCAGGTCTCTGTGGATAACCCTGACTGGGCTACGGTGCCGTTTATCATGGCGGATCAAGGTCCTGTTCGCCGCCGCATTGAACTCTGGTTTCGTCGCCATAAAATCAGTAACCCGTCGATTTATGCGACAGTAGGCGGCCATGAAGCGATGGTCTCCATGGTGGCACTCGGCTGTGGCGTGGCGCTCATCCCTGAGGTGGTGCTGGAAAATAGCCCCGAACCCGTACGCAACCGTGTCATGATTCTTGAGCGCAGCGATGAAAAAACCCCCTTCGAACTGGGCGTTTGCGCACCGAAAAAGCGGCTACATGAGCCTCTGATTAATGCATTCTGGGAAATTGTTCAGGCTAAATAAGGAGAAAATGATGCGTATCCAGGTCCTGTTGTTAACCGTAGCCATTGCGGCATGTTGCACTGCCCAGGCTAAACCAAAGGGCGTTACCGTACAGGATGTAAAACATCTGGCGCTGAAACAGTGCCTGGTGACGAATTACCAGGCCCGAACGCCAGAAGGCACGCAATCAGCCTCCTCGAAGGATGCATCATTCCTTGTCGAGAGCTACGCATTAAGCAATGCTGGTGTCTGGGACGAATTTCAGAAATTCGTCGCTAAAGAGACGAAAAATTTTGATCAGCTAACGATGTCGTTACACCCCGACCATGCTCAGACCGCCAATAACGTGCTGGCGCAATGCATGAAATTTTATGAATCGGACAAGCTGGATAAGTATGTACGAGGGACAGTGATGAAGTGACACAAGGGGTGCCCCTTCTCACTTATCCTTGTAGTTATAAATCATCGGGATCGATCTGTTTCATCGTTTCCACAGTCATCAGCCACTGATACAGCGGTTCCAGTTGACGAAACCCTTCGGCCAGCAGATTCACCAACCCGGCGTGGAACAGCTTTTCCACGTCGTTATCGGTCGCCATCACCGCGAATGTTTTGCACTGATACCAGTTGGCAATCGCCGGATCGAGGTCTTTCACAAGCGGCCGCTTGTAACGCTCAGCTTCCAGCGCAAACGGCGGCTGGCAGCATTCATCGGCTATCTCCAGAAATTGTGCCGGACGCTGCTTCAATGTATGGCGAAAAAGGTCCATCGTTGATTTGCTGGCGCTGTAATACCCCAGGCCATAGCGCAGGGTGTCCGGGCTGATCTCAAAAAAGTAAACCGGCGCGTCCGTCCAGTTCTTTGCCGGGCGTTTGAAGGTCAGCCACATCCGGCTGCGATAAAGGGATTTATCGTGAGAGAAACGGGTATCGCGATGAATGCGCGACAAGGTCTTACCAATCGCGGAGCGTGTTTCCAGCAGCGGATCAATTTCCAGCATCGTGGGAGCCAGGTCGTCCACCAGCGCACGAAAAGGGGTAAGGATACTGCGGTCATAGATAAAACGATGCTCTTCAAACCAGGTCTTGTCATTTTCGATGCGAACTTGCTGGAGGAAGTCGAGCCCTTCCTGAGCAAAGCCCTGAAAGCGTCCTGCCATGTGCTTCACCTGTTTTAGCGGAAATGTTCTGCTGCATTATGCCGCCGCGCTCGCCAGACAAACAAGGCACGAAATATCGTGCCTTGTTTTGTAAGAACCTGACGCTAGCCCGCAAGGAAGAAGCGAAATGCCGGGTTGTTGGTCTCATCATGGCAATCGTAGCCAAGCTCGTTGAGGCGGGTTTCAAAATCCGGCTCATGGTCGCCCAGTTCGAACGCCGCCAGCACGCGACCGTAGTCAGTACCGTGGCTACGGTAGTGGAACAGCGAGATATTCCAGTGAGTACCAAGCGTGTGCAAGAATTTCAGCAGCGCGCCGGGTGATTCCGGGAACTCGAAGCTGAAAAGTCGCTCGGTAAGCGGTTTCGAGGGACGACCTCCGACCATATAGCGCACATGCAGCTTCGCCATTTCGTCATCGGAAAGGTCCACCACGCTGTAACCGCCTTCGTTCAACAGTTGCAGGATCTCTTTGCGCTCTTCCAGCCCGCGGCTTAAGCGCACGCCCACGAAAATACAGGCATCTTTCGCATCGGCAAAACGGTAGTTAAATTCCGTGACGGAACGGCCGCCCAATAGCTGACAGAATTTCAGGAAGCTACCTTTCTCTTCCGGAATGGTGACGGCCAGCAGCGCTTCGCGCTGTTCGCCCAACTCACAGCGTTCAGAAACGTAACGCAGACCGTGGAAATTCACGTTGGCACCCGACAGGACATGCGCCAGACGCTCGCCACGGATCTTGTGCTGAGCGACATATTTCTTCATCCCTGCCAGCGCCAGGGCGCCAGAGGGTTCAGCCACCGCACGCACGTCCTCGAACAGGTCTTTCATGGCAGCGCAGATGGCGTCGCTGTCGACGGTAATGATATCGTCAAGATATTCACGGCACAGACGGAACGTCTCATCGCCAATACGTTTAACGGCAACCCCTTCGGCAAACAGACCTACTCGTGGCAGGTCGACCGGATGCCCGGCATCCAGCGCCGCTTTCAGGCAGGCGGAATCTTCAGCTTCCACAGCGATGACTTTGATTTGCGGCATCAGTTGCTTAATCAGTACGGCTACCCCAGACGCCAGACCGCCACCGCCGACGGGTACGAAAACGCGGTCAATGTGGGCATCCTGTTGCAGCAGTTCCAGCGCCAGCGTGCCCTGACCGGCAATCACCATCGGATGATCAAATGGCGGCACCCAGGTAAAACCCTGTTGCTGAGAGAGTTCAAGTGCTTTGGCTTTTGCCTCATCGAAGTTCGAACCATGCAACAGCACTTCCCCGCCAAAACCGCGCACCGCATCCACTTTGATTTCCGCAGTTGCAGTCGGCATCACGATCAACGCTTTGACACCAAGTCGGGCAGAAGAGTAGGCCACGCCCTGCGCATGGTTGCCTGCCGATGCGGTAATCACGCCACGGGCTTTCTGCTCGGCGGTTAAACCCGCCATCATGGCGTAAGCGCCACGGAGCTTAAAGCTGTGCACCGGCTGACGGTCTTCACGCTTCACCAGCACAATGTTGTCGAGGCGCGAAGAGAGTTTTTCCATTTTCTGCAGGGGGGTAACCTGCACCGCCTCATAGACCGGTGCACGCAGCACCGCCCTGAGATACTCGGCCCCCTCAGGGGAGCCGGATAGGGGTTGTGAATCAGCCATAATTAGCCACCCAGTTTTGATTTATCGCGCACCGCGCCTTTATCTGCGCTGGTGGCGAGGCTGGCATATGCACGCAACGCGAAGGAAACCTGACGTTCGCGAGATTTCGGCGTCCAGGCCTGAGCGCCACGGGCTTCCTGCGCTTCACGACGTGCCGCAATTTCGGCATCGCTCAGTTGCAGTTGAATACCCCGGTTCGGGATGTCGATGGCGATCATGTCGCCATCTTCAATAATGGCAATATTGCCACCGCTCGCCGCTTCCGGAGAAACGTGGCCAATGGAGAGGCCAGATGTACCGCCGGAGAAACGGCCGTCAGTGACCAGCGCACAGGCTTTACCCAGGCCCATCGACTTAAGGAACGTCGTCGGGTACAGCATCTCCTGCATGCCCGGCCCACCTTTTGGCCCCTCGTAACGGATAACAACAACATCACCCGCCACAACCTTACCACCGAGGATCGCTTCTACCGCATCATCCTGGCTTTCATAGACTTTTGCCGGGCCGGTGAATTTCAGGATGCTGTCATCCACGCCTGCGGTTTTTACGATGCAGCCGTTTTCAGCGAAGTTACCGTACAGTACGGCCAGACCACCGTCTTTGCTGTAGGCATGCTCCAGAGAACGGATACAACCCTCAGCGCGATCATCATCCAGCGAATCCCAGCGGCAATCCTGCGAGAAAGCCTGAGTCGTACGGATACCAGCAGGGCCGGCACGGAACATTTTTTTCACCGCCTCGTCCTGCGTTACCGTGATGTCGTACTGCTCCAGCGTCTGCGGCAGGGTCAAACCGAGTACGTTTTTCACGTCGCGGTTCAACAGACCTGCGCGATCCAGCTCACCGAGGATCCCCAGTACGCCACCGGCACGATGCACATCTTCCATATGGTATTTCTGCGTGCTCGGCGCCACCTTACACAACTGCGGCACTTTGCGGGACAGCTTGTCGATATCACTCATGGTGAAATCGATTTCGGCTTCTTGCGCTGCCGCCAGCAGGTGCAGAACGGTATTGGTAGAGCCACCCATCGCGATATCCAGTGTCATGGCGTTCTCAAACGCCGCTTTGCTGGCGATATTGCGTGGCAGCGCGGAAGCATCATCCTGCTCGTAGTAGCGTTTGGTCAGTTCAACGATGCGCTGGCCTGCGGTAAGGAACAGCTCTTTACGATCGGCATGGGTCGCCAACAGCGAGCCATTGCCCGGCTGAGAAAGACCCAGCGCTTCGGTCAGGCAGTTCATTGAGTTAGCGGTAAACATACCGGAACAGGAGCCGCAGGTCGGACAGGCAGAGCGTTCAACCTGCTCGCTTTGCGAGTCGGATACTTTCGGATCCGCGCCCTGAATCATCGCATCAACCAGATCGAGCTTGATGATTTTGTCAGAAAGCTTGGTTTTACCAGCCTCCATCGGGCCACCGGAGACGAAGATCACCGGAATATTGAGGCGCAGTGACGCCATCAGCATCCCTGGGGTGATTTTGTCACAGTTGGAGATGCACACCATGGCATCCGCACAGTGGGCATTCACCATGTACTCAACGGAGTCCGCGATCAGTTCGCGTGATGGCAGTGAATAAAGCATGCCGCCGTGACCCATGGCGATACCGTCATCCACGGCAATGGTGTTGAACTCTTTTGCCACACCGCCGGAGGCTTCAATCTGCTCAGCAACCAGCTTACCGAGATCGCGCAGGTGCACGTGCCCCGGCACGAACTGGGTAAACGAGTTCACGACAGCAATGATCGGCTTACCGAAATCGGCGTCTGTCATCCCGGTTGCGCGCCACAGCGCGCGGGCGCCCGCCATATTGCGGCCATGAGTGGTGGTGGCGGAACGGTATTTAGGCATGCTTTATTTACTCCCAGTCTGTCTACAAAACAGGGCGGTGCGTGCCGCCCTGTCGTTTTGTTTATTGATTAACTTGATCCAACCAGCCCCATTTATCTTCGGTTTCACCGGTGAAGAGGCCAAAGAATGCTTGCTGAATACGTTTGGTGACCGGGCCACAGCGACCTTCGCCCACCTGGATGCCATCCACGCTACGAACCGGCGTGATTTCTGCCGCGGTGCCAGACATGAACACTTCATCGGCCAGGTACAGAGATTCGCGGGACAGGGTTTGCTCGCGAACTTCAATGCCGAGTTCTTTTGCCAGTTTGATGATCGCATCGCGGGTGATGCCCGGCAGAGCGGAAGAGGTAAACGGCGGAGTGAACAGCACGCCATCTTTCACTTCGAACAGGTTTTCACCCGCGCCTTCTGAAATATAGCCGTTCACGTCGAGCGCAATACCTTCCTGATAACCGTGACGACGTGCTTCGCTGCCAACCAGCAGAGAAGAAAGATAGTTACCACCGGCTTTTGCCGCAGTCGGGATGGTGTTCGGTGCAACGCGGTTCCAGGAGGAAACCATCGCGTCGATCCCCTGCTCCAGCGCTTCTGCGCCGAGGTATGCCCCCCAGGGGAAAGCTGCGATGATCACATCAGTGGTATAACCTTCCGGCGGGTTAACGCCCATACCTACGTCACCGACAAACACCAACGGACGAATATAGGCGCTGGTCAGGTTATTTTTGCGAATCACCTGACGGCAGGCTTCCATCAGTTCATCAACACTTTGAGAAACCGGGAAGCGGTAAATTTTGGCTGAATCACGCAGACGCTGCATGTGCTCACGATGACGGAACACCACCGGCCCTTTGTGCGAGTCATAGCAACGGATACCTTCAAACACGGAAGTACCGTAATGCAGGGCGTGGGACATTACATGAACCTTCGCTTCTCCCCACGGAACCATCTCGCCATTGAACCAAATGTAATCAGCTTTTTTCGTCGTCATTTTAATTCCTTTGCGCTCAGGCGCGGATCTGTTGTGATGATGTTGTACATTGCTGGATATCAACCCGGGCGACATCGACCAGTTTGCTTAGCTGGCTAAACAGTAATTCGACGGGGCGCGGACTGGCAACGGTCAATTCAATATTTATATTCTGCGCGTCGGTGGCCGCTTCCATGTTCATTGAGCAAACCTGAAAGCCACGGTGGCGCACCACACGTAATACACGTTCTAACGTTTCCGGGTTGAAGCGGGCCTGCACGGCGACCTGATGTTGCATCATGATAATTTCTCCAGCATTTCTGCATTACTGGCACCTGGTGGTACCAACGGCCAGACATTCTCAAGCTCGTCGATTGAGACATGAAGCAGGTAAGGCCCCTCGCAGGACAGCATGGTGTCGAGTGCCGCTTCAACCTGGTCTTTACGGGTGATGTGCTGGCCGGGAATGCCGAAGGCGCTGGCCAGAACGAGGAAATCGGGGTTATCGGTAAGCGTTGTTTCGCTATAACGTTCGTTGAAGAATAACTGCTGCCACTGGCGAACCATCCCTAAACGCTGATTGTCCAGTAACACGATTTTCAGCGGTAACTGCTTGCGTTTTACGGTGCCGAGCTCCTGAACATTCATCATGAAGGAGCCGTCACCGGAGATACAGATTACCGTATCATTCGGGCGAGCCACCTGCGCCCCAACGGCGGCTGGCAGGCCAAAACCCATTGTGCCCAAGCCGCTGGAGGTGATGAAGTTCTCCGGACGAGTGTAAGTCATGTGCTGAGCGGACCACATCTGGTGCTGACCCACATCGGTGGTGACCACGCTGTTGGCAGGTTTGCGATCTGACAGTTGTTTTAACAATAACGGTGCGTAAATCGCGTCACCCGGATGATCGTAACGCCAGGCGAACTCTGTACGCATATCGGCATTAAATTGACGCCATTCGTTAATCTCTAAATTCTGTTGCAGCGCGGGCAGCAGTGCATTCAAATCGCCTTGCAGGCTGACATGGGCCTGACGCAATTTGTTCATTTCAGCCGGGTCGATATCCATATGAATCACTTTTGCATGCGGGGCAAAGGTGTTCAGTTTGCCGGTTACACGATCGTCAAAGCGTGCGCCCACGGCGATGAGCAGATCGCACTCCTGCACCGCCAGATTTGCGGCTTTGGTGCCGTGCATCCCCAGCATGCCGAGATACCATGGATAACTATCTTCAACCGCACCAAGGCCTTTCAGTGTGCAGGTCACTGGCATCCGGGTGGCGGAGAGGAACGCACGCAGCGCCGGAACCGCCTGCGCCATGCCTACACCGCCGCCAACATACAGCATCGGTTTTTTGGACTGAGCCAGCATCTGGTATGCCTGTGCCATTTCTTCATGCGGGAAGGAGAACTCGTCTTCGACGGTGGAGAAATGCGGTTCCAGATCACCGGAGGCTAACTGGATATCTTTAGGGATATCAACAAGAACCGGGCCAGGGCGGCCTGAGTTTGCCACCTGGAAAGCTTCGGCAATAACGCGCGGCAGCTCCTCCAGGGACTGCACCAGAAAACTATGTTTAGTGCAGGCCAGCGACAAACCGAGAACGTCCACTTCCTGGAAGGCATCGGTACCAATGAACGGTGCCGCAACCTGGCCGGTGATGGCAACCACAGGAACGGAATCCAGCAGCGCATCTGCCAGCCCCGTGATCAGGTTGGTTGCACCCGGACCAGACGTGGCGATACAAACACCGGTTTTCCCCGTGGAGCGCGCATAACCGATCGCCGCCATTGCCGCACCCTGCTCGTGCCGACACAACAGATGTTCCACGCCGCCGTCATACAATGCATCGTAAACCGGCATAATTGCGCCACCCGGATACCCAAAGACCGTATCAACCTGCTGTGCCCGCAACGCATGTACTACCCATTGTGCGCCATTCATAGTTAGTTCCCCGCCGTAAATCGGGAGAAACAGAATTTTGTGCTACTACTCATTCTCTGCTCCTCGTTTATGTTTTTAGGTCATAAAAAAACCCCCGGACCTTTCGGTGCGGGGGTCTTAGTTCGTTAAGGCTTGATTTTTAAGCCTTTCCTCGTCCAAGTGCAGCCCCGCACGGTGGGATAATAATCACCACCACGCTAATCACAATCAGGCTAATCACTCGTAGAAGGGCTGTCATTTTCTGTACTTTCTGGCTTCATGTTCGAAGGAATGCCTAAAGAGTTATCACAGATATAAGACATGACACAAGAAATTTTTATGACGCGTTTTTTCTTTAGCAAAACAATCTCAATGAAAAGCTTTGTTTTTTATAAAGAAAAACTTAAATGAAATAATTTCATTTTTTTCAACGGTAAAAGGGCTTTGGGACATCAACTTGTAACATGCGAGGAGCGTTCCAGAAAAATATAGATCGTCCGCAATCGTCCAAAAAGTGTGGAAGCCTGCACGCAAACCTTCCTTTTTTCAGGAAGCCAACGTCCATTTACGCCGCATACTTACCTTTCACAAGGAGGTGTTATGACGTTGTCGGTTATTTACACACGCGCAGCGCTGGGGGTTTGTGCACCGTTAATCACCGTTGAGGTGCATATCAGCAACGGTCTTCCCGGCCTGACAATGGTCGGTTTACCGGAAACAACGGTGAAGGAAGCACGGGACCGTGTACGTAGCGCAATCATCAATAGTGGCTACGAATTTCCCGCGAAAAAGATCACTATCAACCTGGCGCCGGCGGATCTTCCCAAAGAGGGAGGGCGATATGATTTACCTATCGCGATTGCGCTTCTCGCGGCTTCTGAGCAATTGCAGAATATCCAACTTCATCGGTTTGAGTTCGTGGGTGAATTGGCCCTTACAGGGGCGTTACGTGGCGTTCCCGGGGCAATATCAAGTGCCATGGAGGCAATCAAGGCAGGCAGATCCATTATTGTCGCGGCAGAGAACGAGGCCGAGGTGAGCCTTACGGGAACGCAAGATTGTTATATTGCCGAGCATCTGCAGGCTGTATGCGCCTTTCTTGAAGGCAAACATGAGCTATCTCCCCCCTCTGCCCATTTTATCAGCGACAACCAGGATACAGCGCAACACGACCTAAGCGATATCATCGGCCAGGATCAAGGCAAACGCGCGCTGGAGATTACCGCTGCTGGCGGACATAACTTATTGTTGATCGGTCCACCGGGGACAGGTAAAACCATGCTCGCCAGCAGGCTTGGTGCGTTGTTGCCGCCCCTGAGCAACCAGGAGGCATTGGAAAGCGCGGCAATTCTGAGTCTGGTAAATACCTCCGGATTGATACGTCAATGGCGGCAGAGACCTTTTCGCGCACCGCATCATAGTGCCTCACTTACGGCCATGGTTGGCGGTGGCGCAATACCGGGGCCAGGGGAGATCTCGCTGGCCCATAACGGCGTGTTGTTTCTTGATGAACTTCCCGAATTTGAGCGTCGGGTGCTGGACGCGTTGCGTGAACCCATCGAGTCAGGGCAGATTCATATTTCCCGTACGCGGGCAAAAGTAACTTATCCTGCCCGTTTTCAACTTATTGCCGCCATGAATCCCAGCCCGACAGGGCACTACCAAGGGAACCACAACCGCAGCACACCGGAGCAGACACTGCGCTACCTTGGGCGCTTATCCGGGCCATTTCTTGACCGCTTCGACCTATCGCTTGAGATCCCGCTTCTGCCGCCCGGCATGCTGAGTCATAGCCAACATGACAGCGAAAAAAGTAGCGTTGTTCGTGCACGGGTTATCGCAGCACATGAGCGACAGTACCAACGGCAAGGGAAGCTCAATGCGTTACTGGAAAATAGCGAGATGAGGGATTTTTGCGTGCTCACGCAAACGGATGGACAGTGGCTGGAAGAAACACTGGTTCGGCTTGGCCTTTCAGTACGGGCCTGGCAACGTTTATTGAAAGTAGGAAGAACCATCGCCGATCTGGATGGCGCAGAAAGTATTCAGCGCGAGCATCTACAGGAAGCGCTCAGCTATCGTGCCATCGACAGGCTACTCATCCATTTGCAGAAAATGTTGGGATAAAAAAAGGGGCCGTAGCCCCTGTTTTTAATCGTCAGATTCCGTGTAGTCCTCATTCCCTTCCATCTGCGGTTTGCCACCGGACAGGGTATGAAAACGCTTTGGACGCTTAATGCGTGACATATACTTAGACCAGACGCGTTCTGCTTCGGTATCTGGCTCGCGCTCGCCGCGACATACAGCGACGAAACGGATTTCTTCTTCTGTGGTCGGTTCACGCTTCCCGAGATCCAGCTCGTTGAAAGCATAACCGTGACGCTCAAGCAGCTGAGCTTCTTTGATGGTGAAATCACCATGACGGGAAAACCCGCGCGGATAATGTTTGTTATCAAAAAAACGATTAGTCGTCGTAAAGCTTTCCGCCATCCTGCACGCTCCTAATTCTTTGGCCGAGCTATTTATGGCGCGGAGTATTAGTTACGCTTGACAGAGTGTAAAACAAAACATTTAAATCATTACGACAAATAATTTTGCGGAGAAACCTGTGGATACGGAATTGCTAAAAACTTTCCTGGAAGTCAGCCGAACTCGCCACTTTGGGCGCGCAGCTGAAGCACTCTATTTAACCCAGTCAGCGGTGAGCTTTCGTATTCGTCAGTTAGAAAACCAGCTTGGCGTGAACCTTTTCACTCGCCATCGCAACAATATCCGCCTGACAGCGGCCGGAGAAAAACTCCTCCCCTATGCCGAAACGCTGATGAATACCTGGCAGGCGGCACGCAAAGAAGTAGCTCATACATCGCGACACAATCAATTTTCTATCGGCGCAAGTGCATCGCTATGGGAATGCATGCTTAGCAACTGGCTTGGGAGGTTGTATCAGCTCGAGGAAAGCCTGCAATTTGAAGCACGAATTGCACAGCGACAATCGCTGGTCAAACAGTTACATGAACGTCAGCTTGATCTCTTGATCACAACAGAAACGCCCAAAATGGACGAATTTAGCAGCCAGTTGTTAGGTCACTTTACGCTTGGCCTCTATTGCTCGACGCCCGAAAAAACGAAGTCACAGCTAAATTATTTACGCCTGGAATGGGGGCCGGATTTTCAGCAACATGAGTCGGAATTGATTGGCAGCGACGATGTACCAACGCTAACCACCAGTTCTGCTGAGGTCGCTCATCAGCAACTGACACTATTAAATGGATGCGCGTGGTTACCCGTATCCTGGGCGCAGCAAAGGGATGGCCTGCATGTTGTGGCTGATAGCACGACGTTATCCCGACCGCTTTACGCTATCTGGTTACAGAATAGCGATAAGCAAAACCAGATCCGCGAGCTATTGAAAATACAGGTAATTGAGTAAAGTCAACGCATCCGCTATGGATGCGTTTGAATTGCTTTGTCAGAAAAAAAGCAAAAAAAATCCTTTGCCTAAGCAAAGGATTTTTTCTTTTTCTGGCAGGGGCGGAGAGACTCGAACTCCCAACACCCGGTTTTGGAGACCGGTGCTCTACCAATTGAACTACGCCCCTAAATAGGGTGGCGGAACGGACGGGACTCGAACCCGCGACCCCCTGCGTGACAGGCAGGTATTCTAACCGACTGAACTACCGCTCCACCGAATACTTCTGTAA
>NZ_JBEPNI010000013.1:0-54795 GCF_040546205.1 Citrobacter sp. UYEF32
CCCCGCTGGCCGTGTGCGTGTCGCAGAGGCCCGGAGTGCTCCAGCTGCGCATGTTCTGTCCCCGCTGGCCGTGTGCGTGTCGCAGAGGCCCGGAGTGCTCCAGCTGCGCATGTTCTGTCCCCCGCTGGCCGTGTGCGTGTCGCAGAGGCCCGGAGTGCTCCAGCTGCGCATGTTCTGTCCCCGCTGGCCGTGTGCGTGTCGCAGAGGCCCGGAGTGCTCCAGCTGCGCATGTTCTGTCCCCCGCTGGCCGTGTGCGTGTCGCAGAGGCCCGGAGTGCTCCACTGCGCATGTTCTGTCCCCCGCTGGCCGTGTGCGTGTCGCAGAGGCCCGGAGTGCTCCAGCTGCGCATGTTCTGTCCCCCGCTGGCCGTGTGCGTGTCGCAGAGGCCCGGAGTGCTCCACTGCGCATGTTCTGTCCCCCGCTGGCCGTGTGCGTGTCGCAGAGGCCCGGAGTGCTCCAGCTGCGCATGTACTGTCCTCATAGGCGGTGTTACCATTGCGTTAACAGAAACTTTACCGGTTAAGTTAAACATGGAAGCTAAAACAATTATCAGAACAGGCATTGTAGTTGCGTTGGTTGGGTTTACTGGCATGTTACTGGAAAAGGCTGTATGGCAGGCAGCAGATACATATCCGGCGCTTCTGGCTGGAAACAGAGTGGTCAACACTCCTCAAAACGTGGACAGCTTTTCTGCAAGGGATGCCCGTAAAGTATGTGGGCTTAACGATATCGATGACGTTTATGACAATGCAGATGTGGCGTTTAAAATGAATGGGACGTTTGTACGCTGCAGGAATCACATCATCAGCAGGGTTTACCATATTCAGTACGATAATCCCGCTGACGGCATTAAGTGAAAAACAGATAGCCCTGATTTGACAGATAGGCTCTCAGGGCCAGTATCAGATAAAGGTGCACCGGATAAAAGGCGTAAAATAACCATTTAAGGCGAGGAACATTGATCCTTATCCCTCCTGCAACGATGATCACCGGCACGGCCAGCAGAGCATAAAAGTTCTGATTTATCACCGCGAGCGCCGCGCAGGAAAGTAACGCCAGAAACAGAAAAACGCCCTGCTCTTTTTTATAATACAGCCATACCAGAACACCCATGGCAACAGCAGGCCACCAAAATTCCACAACCGCCCCGAATGATGCAAAAACAAGTAGAGCATATAAATTATATATTCGTCCGGGCTTATCAATTAAATAACAAGTCAAGCATATAGTCAGTAGTGTGAATAATATATTTAAAGGCCACCAATCATATAAAATACCCCCAAGTAATATATATGCTGGCGTTGCTATAACACCAAAAACAAAAAGCCGCTGGAATATTCTTGAGTAACCTCCATTCATTAAAGTATCTGGTCTTGCTAAATTATATGCCATCACATACACGAATAATGGCATGGCAACCCTTCCTGCATAATACAGGAAAGGAATGCTTTCATTTAGAAGGTATTTGTTAATGTGATCGCCAATCATAAGGATTAAAGCGATCCACTTTAATAATGATAAATTTTTATAAGGCATGATTTTTTAGCCGCTAAAATTAGCGAAATTTTATATTCCCGTACACAGCTGCCAGTGCGTCAGCTGCCGCTTTGTTGTAATGCCCTGCCAGTGGTTCAGTAGAAGGCTGATAATCAGCTTTGGCTACCTGTTTTACTGGTATTTGCTTAACCGAGGCGGCAAAGCCAATAAGTTCTGTTGATGGTGTAGCGCTTGCAGCTGTACCGTCATTTTTAGGGGGTTCAGCACCCGCCTGCTCAGTTGATGAAACCTGTTCAGGAGTAGAAATCGTCTTTTCTTCTGGCGTAACAACCGCAGACGCTAACTGCGTCTGTTCAGCTAGTTTTGCGGGATTTGTGGCGTCAAATGTATTAAATCGTGCTTCAATCCATTTTTCCCATTTCGCCGCCTTGGGTATGATCTGGTCGCGGTAGATTTGATTAAAATAAGGTGTTCTGGAGTGGTAGTTAGCCGCTTTAGTCCAGATATCACCAGTATCATTTTTAATATGGCCGCGAATGCGCCATGCAGCCAGATCGTAGGAATAGCAACCTGGTTGAGACACGTCCTCAGCAGTGATGCCATATTTCTCCAGATCTCGCAGATAGACAGTATTGAACTGCATTGGCCCGGTATCGTATGTTCCATCGGTATTTCTGTTTTTATTTTCCAGGCCCGGTTTCCCTCCTTCCTGTTCTGCGACGGCCAGCATTAAGTTGGCGGGGATTTGATACTTTATTGCCGCTGTTATAGAGCAAACAACACGCTCAACTTGTGCAGGAGGAATGTCCAGAGTTGGTACACCGGCTTGCGCCGGTGATACCATCATTAAGGACGCCACGAAAGAAGCCAGTAACGCTTTTTGGGTAGTTAAAACGATATGGTTATTCATCGCAGACTCACCTTCTTACAGACCGCGTAAGCGACCAAATTTGTTGTTGATTTTCTCAATAACATCAGCACCTGCTGCGGGACACTTATCGAGTTGTTTTTTTCTTTTTTTCGCTGTGTGATCCGGCAGGAATGAGCCGTGTTTAGTTTCAATGATGCTGAAATAATCCCCTACAGCACCAGAGCAACCGCTAACGACTCCTTTCCCGGCCATGACGCCAGAAAGACACAATACCTGCTGACATGGATCGGCTGCTTTAGCCGGGGCTGTTAACACCATTGTGGAAGCAGCAAGCAGTAAAATTGACAGGGTATTTTTCATGATAAGCCTCTCAGAAACGCTGTTTGTTTTTGAACTGTTCATATTCATCACTGCCTTGTTGTTTCTGTTCGTCAACAGAACCTGTGTCAGTGCTATTATTTTGAGCCTGATCATTACCACCCAGGCTGTCACCGGCAAAGTCAGTGCCGGTTTCATTATTGTTATTGCTGGCAAATGCCCCCTGTAATGCAACGTCATCAGATACCATCGGGCCAGCATTGCGTGATGCAGTTTGAGCACGGATTTGCGCAGCCAGCTGGCCGCCCGCTGTTTGTGAAATAGCATCTCTAGCCGAAGCCATTTTTGATTCATGCTTTGCGGCATTACGCGCGGACATTCCTTCTGCCAGGCTGTTAGCCATGTGTCCAGCCATACGGCCAGCGCGGGAGAAAGATTGTGCGAAACCCTTACTTCCTCCGCTTGAGCTGCCCCCGGAACCACCCTGGGAACCACCCTGCGAACCACTTTCAGAACCGCCGCCAGAACCTGACTGATTTCCCCCGGTAGCATCAACGTTGCCGGTATCTTCGCCACCGCCACCCATTCCACCGCCAGATCCACCACTCCCCCCTTCTTCTGCCATTGCAGCCTGTGCAGACTGGAAGGCAGCTTTCAGGGCATCCATACCGCCAGCTGCTGAGGTAGCGCCAGCGGCTGCGGCAGCGCCCATTGTTGCAGCGGCTGCGGCAGCGGCTGCTGCAGCCCCTACAAGAGCACCCGCGCCAAATGATCCAATCCCGCCCATTTGCGCACCGCCGACAATGCCTCCGATAACTGGCGGTACTTTGTTAACCAGTACAAGCAGAACGATAGCCGCAACCAGCATGACAAACATGGATTTCAACTGAACGGTTCCATCCCCCATTGCCGTGTAATACTGGTCAATGAATGACTGGCCTATACCCACGATCAAAATCATCGTGAATACCTGTAAACCCAACCCTAGTACGGTCTTGAAATACCCAATCGCAATATCTGAGGTCCAGCGAGCGCCACCAAAGCCGAGCAGTAATATGCCTGCATAGGTCAGAATCCAGCCAGTGATCAACAGGAGAAGCATGTTGACAGCAATAAGAGCCAGGATGCACAGGATAATGCCCGCAAGGAATGCGCCAATTATGGAGTCTGATGGTTCCCATATTGATGACTGTTCCAGCACGCGGCCAACGATATCAAAACCGATATCCACTATCCCTGATGGAGAAAGCCCTTGAGGAAGTTTTGAGGCACTTGCTGCCAGTTGTCGTAACGACAACAGCAGGTCACTTGCTATTTTGGGACCGTTATCAACCAGGAAAAAGAAAAACCCCAGGACAGCGAAGAAACGAACTATCTCCGTTAGAGCGCTACTAATGCCATCCCCTTTCATATACATAATGGCAAAAGTCCAGACCATTGAAATTAATGCAAGTGTCCAGAATAACCACCTTGCATAGCTCTGAATTTTGTCAGCCCAAAGATAAGCGGTTTCTGCAAAACGATTAAGAATATCGTCAAGCAGCCCTGCACTATCTAATGGCGCGGCCTGCACTTGCGTACTTAAAAAAAGTAACAAGAGAGTCAGGCAGGGAAAAAATAAATACCGGGATTTCATACTCTCACCATTCTTTATGTGGGCTTTTAGTAAAGCTACCAGCCTTGCCGCACTGCTCTTTTTCTGCGTCTGTCATTTTTGCCACTGGTTTGCTGCAATCCTCTCTTTTAGGATCGGGTTTCTGGTCACAGGCAGTAATGAAAAAGGCAGCAAGAACAATAGGGAGTAATTTTTTCATGGTAAATAATCCTTGTTTATTACCTGGTAAATAATTACCAGGTAATGATTCAATTAAATAAAATTACCAGCTTTTAGCCGGGCTTTTGGTGTAAGTCCCTTCTCTTATTGCCGCAGATGCAGCAGTACGCTGCGCATCTTTATCTGCCTCTGCCTGTGCAAGCGTCGCGGCAGCACTTTGCTGTGCCAGCAAAATCGAACGAATCTGTAAGAGTTGATTGGTCTGAGCGCTGGCAAGCTGGTTTGCCGCCTGAATTGCTTCCATCTGCCCTTTTGCGCCGCTCGCCTGGCTCTGCAAATCCGCCAGATTGTTTGCGTCAGTCGTGAGGGTTTGTTGTTGCTGGTCGATTGCTTTAAAGACAGCATCGTTTGCTTTCTTACGGGCTTCTGAGTTGTTTTTGTCGGCATTTTGCAGTGCCTTAATCTCATCAGCTGTACATGTGACATTACTGTTGAAGCACGGAGAAGACCGGTAATAGTTAACATCCTGATAACGCTGGAGATAAGAATCAAGGCTACCCGCCTGATTTTTGTAGTAGTTCAACGTATCCTGCGCCTGCAGGAGCTTGTTGATTGTTGAGTTCGCCTGATCCCAGATATATGCCGCTGGCGCTACGGTATTCTGTAGCATGTTTTCGTACTGCTGGAGCTGCGTCTGGTACTGCTGAATTTGCTTCGCCACCGCCTGAACGTTGTTAACAGCGCTGATGGTTGTCTGGACAACGTTTGTGCCATCGATGACCGGAATACCGGCTTGCGCCGGTAAGGTCATGACAGTAGCCACGAAGGAAGCCAGTAACGCTTTTTTAGCCGCTAAAATAATACGGTTTGTCATCGTCTTCTCTCCTAGTAATCAAAGGACTGGTAAGGCTTGGTGAAAGCCAGGTCTTTTGTGACCATGATATTGAATCGATAGCCAGGACGAATTTCGAGCGTAGGTGCGATATTCAGGTTTTTCTGAACAACCTGCGCAATCGCCTGACCAAACACCTGACCCAGCGCCGCAGACATTTCACTGCTCATGTTAGGAGCCTGGTTAGAGTTGTTGTTGTTCTGGTCGCGATCCTGAGAATAGGCAATAGTCGCGGTGATACCGGACAGTAACAGGGCATTACCAAAGATACGGAAGTAATGGTTATTAACCTGATCACGGAAACCAGAATAACCCGCCATATCAGCACCCGGCATAGAGCCTAAATCAAGCGCTTTACCATCCGGGAACACCAGACGCTGCCATGCGATCATCACGCCTTCCTGACCGTAACCAACATCGCTTGAATACGTGCCAACCAGACGCGTACCGTGAGGAATAAGCAGGTATTTACCCGTCGCGGTATCATAAACGTCCTGAGATACCTGGCCGACAATCTGACCGGGTAAATCAGAGTTAATACCGCTGATCATGACGCCAGGAATAACCCAGCCAGCACGAAGTTCATACGGGCTGTGAGGGGCTGTAACTTTCTCATCCAGTAACCAGCGGTCGCCCTGCCCTTTTTTGCCAAACTGATTAATATCGTTACGGCCAACCGGCGATCCCCCTACAGCGGCCAGCTGCATACCACCGCCACCACCACCGGCACTACCCATTGAGCTATCATCACCGCCGCCGTTCATGGTTGAACGAATGCGCTGTACCTGAGCCTCATAGCTGCCGGTTGGATCAGATGTGTTCTGTTCCATCTGGCGGCGCACATTGGCAAGTTGCTGCAGCATTTCATCGCGCGTCTGAGGTGTATTACCGCTGGCGCGGGTTCCCTGCCCTAACTGGTCAGGTAAACTGACCTGCGTTTTGGCTTTGACTGCATCCATAAAATCGCGCGCTTTATTACGACGCATCTGATCCAGCTCTGGATCGATTTGCTGGGGAGCCGCCCCCGTCCGTTCAGGAACAGGCGGTTCATCGGGGTTAGCTACTGGCGCGACAGGAACAGAAGGCAACGCAGTTGTTGGCTTGTTCTGTGCTGTCTTGTTGTTCTGTTCAGGCAATGTTGGCGGGGTAGCAGGAGCACCAATCAGGCCCGTGCTACCGCCACCTAAAACTTCATTTGCCATTGCAGACGTGGTGCGATTTCCACCGTGGGACACGGTAGATTCTGCATTATCTGCGGCGCTCTGATTTGCACGTTTGTTTGCCACATAAGCTACAACGAGACAAAAAGCGGCAACGCAAGCCAGTGCGATATACATCGGCCTTTTATTAACGCGGCGTACACCGGTTTTATTTGCTACCCCCGGAGAAGCATCCGGGGACATTTTATCTTGGTCTGCCATCCTTTATTCCTCGCGAGTCCAGGGGCCAGCAGGGTATGCCTTGCCGTCAGTAGCCACGACAAAACCACGGCTTAATGTCACACCATTGACATACGTTGTGACCTGATAAAGGTTCGGTGCGACAGTATTCACCACATAGCCGAGGGACGTTCCCGCATTAGTCAGTGCGCTCTGAGGTTTCCCATCTTTTGTAAATTCTTTGACGGCATAACCGCGTGAACGCAGACGCTGAACAAGTGCAGAACCGAACTGGTCTTTGGCTGGCTGTTTCATCGTGAACGTTGTGCGTCCAGGAGGATACAGCGCGGCCAAATGCGTTACGGTGTTATCAGCCATGCTGGTAGAGGCAAACATGCTGGCGTTGGAATAATTGCCGTAGCCAGAAGATACACAGCCTGTCATTAACAGGCTTGCGGCCAGCACCATTGCAGAGGTTAATTTCATCACGTTCATCATTAGCCCCTTGTGATAGTCACTTTTTCCTGGCTCGAACCGACGCCAATTACCAGAAACGCTTTGTCAAACAGGCCGTCAACAATCGTTCTGTCTCCCTGGGTACGCAGGTTCACCTGCTGAGTTTCATCTTTTGAGAACAAGCCGCCTTCTTTACGCACAACAAGGAGGATCGGGGTTTCGCCAGAAGAAATATTTTTGGGGAACTGGATGATAGTTTTCACGCCATCGTTATAAACACGGACTGGCTTCCAGCTCGCAGAACCGCTGATTGAGTAATTAAAATCGAGGTTGCCGAGGTATTCACCGGTTTGTGGAATAGTGTTATCGCGCAACTGCTTGGCTTCGCGGGAACGGATAGCATCCCATTTTGCCTGTGCATCTTCCGGGTAGGTAAACGCGATATAAGGCATGAACTCTTTGCGGCTGGACTTCAACCGGAAGCGATAGGTACGGCGGTCTGTAGTGACAACCAGCGACGTATCAAGCCCAACATCAAGCGGCTTGATAATCAGGTGCAACTGCTGCGTAGCACCGGAGCCGGTGATCGAGGGTTCAACAATAAAACGCGGATCACCACTGTTGATGTTGTTGACGTTTTCACCAGGCTGCAGGGCAATATCACAGACCTGCAGAACGGCGCAGACAACCTGAGTCTGTCCCGTTGTGTAAACGTAATTAATCGCACCATCTGGCCCAGCAAAAGGCTTACTGCTGACACTGCCAGCACCAGTTTGCCATTTTTGACCAATACCAATAGCAGCCCTTTCTTGCGGTGTCAGCTGTGGTTCGTTTTTGTTGAAATACTGGTCTGCCAGCGGATCACTACCGGGAGCCGCACTAGCCAGAAGCGGAAAGCTCATCATTAAAAATGCTGCGATAATTGACTTTTTCATTTTTCGGCCCCGAATTTACTGTTGTTTTGACCAGTTAAAATCTTTGATGAAGATACGATGCGGGTTCATCACATCGTTGTTTTCGTTGATGCTGGCGTTCAAATCAGTGTTCTGATAGATGGTGACAAGCGCGCGCATTTTGACCGGTTCACTTTTCAGTGTACCGTCCCGGTTACGGGTGGTTTCGATCCAGTCCACCTGCCATGTGTCCGGTGATTGCTGAATTGCAGAAAGCAATTCAGTGCTGACCATTTCAGTTTGTGCGCGGGTGAACGGATTACGCTCTTTCGAGCCGTTAAGAAACTCATTCGCTTTAACTGTGGCCGCATCATCCGGGTACAGGAAGGCATACGTCCGAAGAACTGCTTTACGCTGCAGCTCACTATCTGGCGTAACCGTCCTGATATTTTCAATAAACTTCCATGCACTGGAGCGGTAATCATCAACCTTGGCAGGAGGCAGTCTGTCTGCCCTGGTCAGGCTGACATAGTTATCAGCACGGTCCTGTTGATAGACCATTGGGACAAATTTCGGCTGACTACCGATATAGGTCATACCCCCTACTGCAGCGAGTCCAATAAGCAGACCAGCTGCGCCAAAGAAAATACCCAGCGCACCAAACTGCTGAACATGCCCCATGTGAATATTCCACGAACGCCGCGCATTCAGATATGGGTTTGGGGTGTCAGGTTGAGGGGTTTTTTTGCTCTTAAAAAGTTTCATGCAGCAACCTCGTAATCATTCAAATCCAGGCCTTTAGTACGCAGCCATTCGTCTACCCACTTATCACCGTATGTATTCGATAGCTCTTTAATCGTTTTGATGGAGTCAGGATCGGTAGCGCCCACGAAAGATAACGCCAGCGGGCCAAGCGCCAGTTGATAAAGACGGCGGCCTTCTTCCGACACGTAGTAGTATTCGCGTTTGGGTACTGCTGACGCGATGATTTCAATCTGGCGGCGGTTTAGCCCCATGTTGAGGTAAAGTGGCATTGCTTCTTCCTGCAGGGCGTTCGGGTTAGGCAGGAAGATTCGGCAGGCAGTAGATTCAATAATGACGTCAAGGATGCCGGACTTAGCCGCGTCACCCAGCTGCTGGGTTGCCATAAAGACGGAGCAGTTTTTCTTCGCCATGGACTTGAGCCATTCACGGATTTTGCCCCTGAACGCTTCATGGCCGAGCATCAGCCATGCCTCATCGAGGATGATCAGCGTCGGACGGCCATCCAGCGATTCTTCAATGCGACGGAAGAGATATAACAAGACCGGCATGGCATATTTCTGGTCCATGTTCATGAGGTTTTCAATTTCAAACGTCATGAAATCGCTCATATCCAGACCGTCTTCTTCTGCATCGAGCAGGTGGCCCATGTTGCCATCAATCGTGTACTGTTTGAGTGCGTCACGAATTTCTGTGTTCTGGACAGTAACGGAAAACTCAGAGAGCGTTTTAGACCCACTGTCTGCCATACTCTTGATCGCATCAGCAATTGAGTTACGCATTGGCGCGTCAACTTTCACATTATTCAGAATCAGTATTGATTCAATCCATTCCATAGCCCAGCTGCGGCGCGATGGCGTATCAAGGCGTGATAATGGAGCAAATGCCAGGCGGTCATCATCTGCAGCAATCGTAAAGTGACTGCCCTTAGCGGCTTTACAGGTCGGGTACATCGACAGACCTTTATCAAACGCATAGATGCGTGAGCCTGCATAACGACGCCATTGCAGAGCCATTAACGCAAGATGTGTTGATTTACCGGCACGGGTAGGCCCGAACATAAAGCCATGGCCGAGATCGCGAACGTGCAGGTTGATACGGAATGGTGTATTCCCTGACGTTACACCGTGCATCAGTGGAGGTGCGCCCACATCGAACATAGGGCTTGGTGCTTTGTTCTCACCCGGCCAGATAGTGCTTGTTGGCATCAGGTCGGCCAGATTGAGCGTATTAACTAACGGGCGGCGCACGTTCTCCACACCATGACCCGGCAGAGAACCAAAATAGGCATCCACGGTATTTACCGTTTCAATACGTGCAGTAAAGCCCAGGTTGTTGATCGCCTTGCGCATAAACTCTGCTGCGTCTTCGACTTTTTTACGGTCTTCATTCATCAGCACAATTACGCTGGTCATATAACCCTGGCTGACCATACCGGAGTTTGTTTCTGCGATGGCAGAAGAGGCATCCTGAACCATGGATAAGGCATCTTCATCCACGTAGCCGTTATTGGTATTAAAAAGCTGTGACATGAAGCCACGGACCTTCTGTTTCCATTTACGGCGGTATGCCGTTAATTTGGAAATAGCCTCATGGGAATCCAGGAAAATAAAACGGGTAGACCAGCGGTATTCGCAAGGCTGTTCGGCCAGTTTGGTCAGAATCCCCGGATAGGATTCTGTCGGATAGCCTTCGATAGCGACCACCTGAACGAAGTTTTTCCCGATACGCGGAACGATGCCGGGATAAAACTCCTGACCACCGATCAGACTATCCAGATAGATAGGGTTGTTAGGCAGACGAACCGGATGCTGCAGGCCAGTAATGCAATACTGCAAATACTCTAACTGCTGATCCATGGTGGCGACAGTCCCGTCTTCCAGCTCCACTTTCATACCACCCAGGCGCTCAACAGATACCGCCTGAGACAGGTTGGCCTTAATAATCGCAATTTCATGCTTGAATTTTTCAAGCAGATTGCGTGTCGTGGCTAGGTTGCTGGCCGCTTCACGTTCGTCATCAAACATCAGTTCGGTAAATTTGCTTTCTGCCAGGCGAGGTGGAAACCATGTAAAGCTGACAATAAAGCAGCCTTCATACAGCTGGCCCAATTTTTCAAACAGTTTGCGACGTTCTTCGTCAACGGCTGCTGAAACGCGATCAGGAAAATGAGAGGCGTTACGGTCACTGTATGACGGTGCAGGATTACGCATGGCGTCAACGTGCATCATCCAGCCATTGCCAAGTTTGCCAATGGCCTTATTGATGCGAAAACTGACAAGTTCTCTTTCCTGGTCAGTAGCACTTGCGTTGTCTGCGCCCTTATAAAAGAAGGACGCCATGAAGGAGCCGTTTTTGCAGACAATTACGCCGTCATCGACTACTGCGGCATAGTTAAGCAAATCAGCAAAGGCTTCATCTTTAGCGCGGTGTTTTTTCAGGTGATAGTCCTTCACCATGCGCTGGTAGACAGCGAACATCATGCCCAGCAGGACTAGCCCTAACAACGCAACTAGGATAGGGATTGCTGTGTTCATTTATATCGGTTCCCCTGAGCTGTCGTATTGATGCGGAACGGTGTAGCGCGAGGCGCATAATGCGCTTGGTTGTACTTGAGGCTGCGAAGATAGACCTGGCGCAACATCGGATCGGATTTCGCCATCCTTCTCAGCAGAGCAAGTGAAACTCCCCAAATCGCGACACCCACACCGGCAGCGATCCAGTCTTGTGAGGTAAAGATAAGGACCGCTGCCAGGAGGATTGAAAACATAACCATTTCACGGTCCCCGCCCATGAAAAGGTTTGAACGTGATGCCACCCTACGGATGGGGATCGTGCGTAAGGCCATGGTTATGCAACTCCCCCGGTTTTACCGTTAGTCAACATCGCAGCCAGTTCAGCGCCCTGCCCTGTAATAGCCGAAAGCGTGTTCTGTGCAGCAACAAGGAAACTGAGAACCAGCACGATGAAAATCAGGGTACGCATGAACCCATTCATATCGCCGCCGAAAATCAGCATTGCCCCGGCAGCAACCAGACCGATGATTGAGGCGGTATAGGCAAACGGTCCGGTAACACTGGTTCGGATGTTCGTCAGCCAGCTGTCGAATGGCAGGCCACCGCCTGATGTGTTTGACGCCAGAGCAGGTTCAGCTGCAACGAAAAACAGCAGTGCGCCCAGGAACGCGATAAACGCGTGTTTGCTGAGATTGAATTGAGAAAGACCAGATTTCATCAAATTACCCCTTAGTGAAGGTTGGTTTTGTTAATAAAAAGTGAGCTTTGAAACCCGCTCGAAGGTATAAAACGTAGCTGTGTATAAGCGTCCTCCCTGTTTAAGCTGCAATGAGGCGAGAAATGTAATCACCACCTTCAAAGCCCTGAACTTCACGAATTTCTTTAATGCGGCGACCTTCCGGCGTTTTTGATATCTGAACAACCACATCAACGGCTTCACCAATAACCGGCTCAATTTCACGCGGTGCAAACGGGTTACGTGAAATAAGTGAACGCAGGCGCGTTAAGGCAGATGCGGTATTGTTTGCGTGAAGGGATGCTGCGCCCCCTTCATGACCGGTATTCCAGGCATCGAGCATATCCAGTGCTTCCGGGCCGCGTGTTTCACCCACAAAAATACGGTCCGGGCGCATACGCAGGATCAGACGAAGAATATCTGTCATCGATACATCAACAGTGGTGTGGTACTGAACATAGTTTTCTGCTGAACACTGCAGTTCACCCGTATCTTCAATGATGCAAATACGTTCATTCCCGAACTGGCGAACAATCTCCGCAATGATGCCGTTAAGAAGGGTTGTTTTCCCGCTACCGGTTCCCCCGATTACAAGGATGTTTTTATGTGCAGAGATAGCCTGACAAATGTAGTCGGCCTGTGCCCTAGTCATGACATTATTTTCAACGTATTCATCAAGCAGGAAGATGCGGGAGGCTTTCTTACGAATTGCAAATGCCGGACCTGCAACCAGCGGCGGGATCTGACCTGCAAAACGCGAACCATCAATAGGTAATTCGCACTCAAGATATGGCGAGGTATGATCAATTATTTTGTCATGAAAACCCGCGATTGTTTGTAGGATGGTTTTTGAGCGCATCTTGTCTAAAGTACCCATGCAGAACATCGGTTGCCCGAATCGTTCGCGCCACACTTTTCCGTCCGGGTTAAGCATGATTTCAAGCGTCTCAGGATCTTCGAGGGCTTCCATCAGTAGTGGCCCCATATCTCTTCTGAGTTTTTCAATAGCTCTCGAATCAACCGTATCTACAGCGCTCATAAAATCCTCTTTATCTTTACACTGCTTTTACAAAACAAATTTACGGCAAACGATATACCGAAACAAAGATGCAGGCAAGCCTTTATCCCACATTAAAGCGAAATTTTTGTAAGTTTCAGGGGAAACGAAACGGGGAAATTTTAGCGGCTAAAATCTGCTTCCCTGCAGTGGAGTTCCTTTTCTGGCGTTAACCTTCGTTCTTTTGCTGGAGTTGCTGGAGTTCTGCAAGTAATTCTTTTGCTTCCTGCCCCAGCTTATGGCGTGTCGATTCACTCCATTTACGCACCTGGAACGCCTGCTGTTCAGACAGGACTACAGAAATACGCACATAACCAGGCGGCAGGCTTTTAACTGGCTTACCATCTGCCATTAGCATCAGGCTGTTTTCGTCAAGGTCAGTAGTTTCGAGTAATTCAGGGAGGGCTACATCAAGGGCATTTGCGATACGTTCCATCACCCGCAAGGAAGGGTTAGCTTTACCGTTAGTCAGGTCAGATAAAAATGAAATCGACACACCGGCCTGGTGGGAAAGCTCCTGCTTTGTCATGTTCCGTTCTTCAAGCAGTCTGAGGATGTTAGTAAAGAAAATTAGGTTGTACACAATACGCTTTCGCCTCGATGTAAATTTTAGCGGCTAAAATCGTTGACCGCCTCAAATTGTATAGCTAAACTGAAAGCTCCCTAACTACTGAGGTAGAGATCTTTGTATGAAAAGTCTTAATCGCTTTCAGTTTATCGGAAATTTAACAAAAGACACAGAGCTAAAAAGCAAGCCTGATCAAACATCGCTCGCAATTTTCGATATAGCCGTTAATGGGAGCTATACCGATCAGCAGACGAACGAAGTCAAGGAATATACAGATTATTTCCAGATTAAGGTATGGGGTAAGACAGCAGAAAACGCAGTTAAGTACCTTGGCAAAGGCTCTCAGGTGTTTGTTGAAGGTACAATCCGTAATACACAGTATACCGTGGGGGATCAGAAACGTTATGGTACTGATTACATCGCTGACAAAATCCAGTTTCTGAATACGAAGGAACCGGCTGCTTCCGGCAATGAAAACTGATTGCTGCAGCAACATGGGATAGAATGAAAGGCCCGTTATGGGCCTTTTCTCAATTCGCAGGTAAAGCGGCTGAGGCTTTTATGAAAGATGACAAAACACATTCAGAACTCGATAAGCTGAAACAGGCTGCGCTGGCCCAGCGTAAAAAAACTATCGAAGAGAAGAATACACAAAAGCAACTGACGCTTTTCGACATTGCGCCATGGCCTGATTCCATGCGAGCACTACCTAACGATTATGCTAGGTCTGCGCTCTTTACTGTTAAAAATAAGCGCCAGCCCCGCGAAGCTCTGCAGAAGAAAGAAATCTATCATATCAATAAGGATGTGCGGATCACCTATACCGGCCTTGAGCTAAGGGCCGATGATGACGAGCTGGTTTGGCAACAGGTACTGGAGTACGCCAAAAGGAAGCCCATGGGTGAACCCATTACTTTCACGTTTTATGAACTCTGCCAGGATTTAGGATGGTCTTATAACGGGCGTTACATCAGCAAAGCTGAGGAATGTCTTACCCGTCTGCAGGCAACGGCCATGCAATTCATTTCTGATCGCGTCGGGCAGCTGGAGTCTGTTTCTCTCATCGGACGATTTCGAGTTATTGAGCGCGGAACGCGGCAATCGCGTTGTGAAGTGATGATTGATAAGGAAATGGTTTTGCTTTTTGCCGGGGACCATTATTCAAAGTTTATTTGGGAAAAATACCGCAAGCTGTCTCCCACCGCTCGCCGTTTGTTTGACTATTTCAGTTCACACCGTGATCCGTATCCAATGAAACTGGAAACGTTTCGTCTCATGTGCGGTTCTGAAACTTCTGCGTCACGTAAATGGAAACAACAGGTTTCGAAGGCTTGCGATGAACTTAATGAAAGCGGATTGGTTCATAACGCTTTCGTCAACGGTTCATCAGTTGGTTGCCAACGTACCAATCCCGCCATGGTCAACACTCCTGACGGGAAAGAGGGTGAAGGCGACCAAGAGCAAATTTCATGACATATGAGGTACGCCTTCATGACATATGAGGTACGCCTCAAAAGTTTAGCTGTACAGTTTACGGGCAAAAAAAAAGTTTAGGCCGTGTTTAGTTCTTGCCAGCTCTTGCTAATACATGCCAATAAATTCTCTTGTGTATTTTATCAACAAATTCTGTGGATAAGTCTGTTAACAACCGGGTATTGTTATGACATATGAGGTACGTTTTGGTGACATATGAGGTACGCCTTCATGACACATGAGGTACGCTTTGGTGACATATGAGGTACGGCTTCATGACATATGAGGTACGCTTTCATGACATATGAGGTACGCCTGTGGATTGAATTTTTTATAAAAATCAACAGCATAAAACACCTTTCCACACCCCTCTAACCAGATCTTTAACCGATCCTTTAACCGATCTTTTAACCATTTTAACCAAAATATATATAACCTTATTTTTAACCGCGTCTACGACGCCCCCGAAGGGGGGAAACCCCCCTTCTCAATCCCACCCGGCCGCAAGCGGCCTCCCATCCCCCCAGGGGCAAGCCCCTCGACCGCAAGCGGTCTTCACCCCAAAATGACTCACTCGCTACGCGAGCTTAGGCCGCTACGCTCTGCCAGAGATAAATCTCTGGCGAAAACCCCAGCCATCATGAATCGCACCCTGCCTGACCCATCAAAGGATTTCTGTTCCGGGCCAACACATGGCCCAAAACAGAAACCTTGACGGATGATGTAACTAAATAATGATTACTCACTCGCTACGCGAGCTAGGCCGCTACGCTCTCAGCAAAGGTGAACCTTTGCTGGAAGCAATCTGCCAGCTACCAGAACGCAGTACGCATCGTAAATCAGTGTCGCCAGACAGAAAGAAGGTTTTACGCCAAGAGAAAGGCTTTTCAGGGCAAAGGATCATTGAGGATCGATCCATACCTTAGATCCTTTTCAATGCTCCGTTATGGATGCATCATGTTCCATTTTGGTTGCACGGTAAGGCATTGGTGATATAATAATCATTCAATAGTCAGGTGAGGCGGTGGAATGATTGGGAGCTTTAAGGACGGCCAAAGTGAACTTGCCCTGTTCTACTTCAACGGAACGCGTAGCGCACAGATCCCGGCCCTGATTGAAAAACCGCTTCGACGTAAATTATCGATCATAGAAGCCGCGAGCAGCGAAAAATCACTTTTCGCGCCGCCGGGAAATAATTATGAACGCCTGCAGGGGAATCTGGCCGGATGGTCAAGCATCCGGGTAAACATCCAGTGGCGTTTGATTTTTCGCTGGCGAGACGGCCACGCATACGAGATTTACCTCGATCCACATAAGTACCGTTAAGGGGGCGATATGGATACGATCATGGCAGAACCTACCACCGTAGGCGAAATGCTTTCAGAAGAGTTTTTAAAGCCGTTGAATATCACTCAGGCAGAGCTGGCGCAGGTTATGGGGGTTTCCCGGAAAGTAATCGGGCAAATCATTAATAACAGTCGGCGTATCAGCGTTTCCGAAGCCTCTCAGCTGGCCGTTCTTTTTCAGACTGATGAGGATTTCTGGATTAACCTGCAGGCCGCTCATGACCGCTGGGAAAGCCGTAAAATCATCGCTAGCAGTCATTTCCGTCCTATTCAGGATTTCCTGGCTGCGGCGGGTTAATCATGGATTATGTAAGCATTGCTCATCGCTGGCGGCAACATAACCCGGATATGGCCGAGAACGGTATAGTTCTCATCTGGAAAAAAACTGCATATGGCTGGAAAAACTGTTTACGTGATGCGCAAGATGAACAACCTGGAGCTATTGCCGTAGACTGTGACGGTAATATTTTTATTGCCGAAGGGGGTAATGACTATGATGGCGCAAAATGTTGGGTAGTGCTCGATTCTGACAAAAGGGAAACAATATGAATGGTGGCAGTTCAGCAGATATTACTTCGGCCTTATCTTTATTCATGATAAGTATGCCAGTAGTAACAGGGGTAATAAGTTACTTATCATTAAGTATGTGTATTTCTAACTATTCACAAGCGAAATTTTTACAAGATTTTCTGAACAAGAAATTTGTATTTTCTACCAGTGATGACGTTTTTAGCCCGGATAACCCAAATACAAGAAAATTTTATTGTAAAAAAAGAAAATATAGCTTGGTTACTGCATGTGCAAGTTTTATAGCATTTTGCGGATTTATAGCGCTTTTCGTGGCGAATATGATTGAATCAGGGGATTACAGGTCAGCAATTTTGGCTTTGTCTTCATTTGTTCTGTTTTTTTGTATTGAGTGCTTATTTGGAGCAATTGGCTCATTAAAGGTAAATAATGAATTTAGTGAAGATGCTAAAAAGGAATTATCGGAAGACGGATACAATAAAATAAATAAATTATTTTTGAAAAAACAAAGTCGATTTTATAAGGCTATGCTGTTTTTTTCTGTGGTTGGTATTGTCATATCCGGTATCAGTATTATTAAATTCTTCGGGTAAGGGTTAAATATGAAACAGGATGCTCACTTTGAATCGGTCTTCACTGTTGGTACATTTGGGGCTGATTTAGGCACAGTGCTACCTACTGCATTAGGAGCAGTGTTATATATTATGATTGCTTTCTTGCAGCACCATTTTGACCGTGCGAAATATTTAGGCAATGTACTTAACGGACATATCCAGCCCGATATAAATTTAGATGGCGCAAATACACACTTTTTGAAATTGCTTAGACAAAAACACCTGGCGCTGGGATGGCTAACGTCAGTTTTTGCTGTGGCTTTTGCAATTTTAAGTGTTTATTACATGGTAAACATCGCGAACGCACAACATTTATCATTGATGATGACTGCTTTTCTGCTGGCATTTTGCATTCATCGTACATTCCTCATCGTTTTTTTATGGTTTTCCGCCAGAAATGAAAATCGGGAACTGGAGAAAAATATATCATCTGATTTGTATAACACAGTATTCCTTAAACTAATAAAAACAGAGGGGATTGTGTTAACACTCAATATTCTTATTCCGTTTATAGGGATGATTGGATTTGCCTGGTTGCTATTCAGGCTAATTTAGTCAATAAGACTATACATTATAGGACATTTTGTCCTATAATGTATCTGAAGGCCGGGTAATTCACCCAGGTCATTTACCGGAGAACTCCGATGAAAGATGTACTTAAAAATATCCCTCCCCTTTTGGATACTGTGACTGTCAAGGTTTCTAATATAACCAAATATGATGATCATCAGGTCGAAATCCGTGAATCAGATACCAATCTACTTATCTGGCGGGCATGGGATTTTGAACCTGATTTTGATTATAATTTTAAGCAGCAGCTGGAGCGGTTTTTAAAACGCTAATGTTTCAGATAAGCCCGCGCAGCGGGCTTTATCAGTGAATATTGAAGAGGTATAAATAATGTCCAGTGGTTCTCGTATGAAATATACAGATAACACAAACCCAAAGATTGATATCGGAGTTAGGGAAAAAATACTTTCCCGATTAATAAAATTTGATCTAGTGGAATATGCTGATCAAGTATTTAAAGCATTGCTTGATTTCAATATTATTGAGTTAGATGTTAATGAAATCAAACGACATGCACGGCATTTAAAAAAAACCTTAAATGAAAGCGGGATAAACATTAAAGTTACGCAATCGCAGGAATTAGTTGCTGCCTTTTATAATTACAGGGATTTTAAAACTGCTCATGCGAAATTAAGCGATAATCACGAATGAATGTTAATTTTCTTGACGTATAGGACATAATGTCCTATACTTTTTTTTGAAGGCCGGGTAATTCACTCAGGTCAACTACCGGAGAACTCCGATGGATAATGAAGTTATTGTTACTGCCCGTAAAATTACCGATTATGAAGAACGCCTGATGTTTATGCCGAAATTTTTCGGCCAATACTGGCATTTTGTTGAAAACCACACTTATAACTGGATGCGCAAATTAAGCCCTGAAAATAAAAGTAATTATTTGAGCAGTGCGCTGGATAAAATTGAGGCGCATTACGACGGCGGTGAATGGGATTTTTATGAACTCTCAAACGGTGGTTTTTTTATGGCCCCAAATAGCCGGGAGCACTACCGTATTTCTGTCCAGGGTAATTATTTTGACGGCCTTTTAACCGCAGAGGCTGCGGGTATGGTAGTAACCAGCTTTGTACTCGCTCAACTCGCTAATTCTGAACTGCCTTTCTCCGAACGGTGTAATGATTATTATCATCGGTTATTTGATTATGCTTACGGGCATAATGAATATACGCAGTTTCGTGCCGCTATCGATTAAATGAGTCTGGTCCCCCTGCCCTGCAGGGGGTTTTTCAGGAAGGTACTATGTCAAAAAATTATCCTGGGGATGACTCGCGTGATCAGCAAATGGAAGTTCTCGCGAAGCAGCTGCCTGACGATCATCGTATTCTCGATGCCGCTTATTCCGCACTTATTGATCTGAACGAAGCCTGTATTGCCGGTGATAGCGAAAGCCGCGATGTTGCTGTTCTTCGCTTTGAAGCCTGCATATGGAAATTAAACGGAAATACTTTTTTTGGCTGCAGCAGCGGAGAACGTGATGCTGCGAATGTTATCAGTGACTATTGCCGGGCTGAGGGGGGGGGTGTACCGATTTGGGGCCAGAACGGTGAATTTATCGTAGAAAACACTGCAGGAGGCCGCGCGCGGGTTGAGATTAAAGCGGGCTGCATGATTGGGTATCTGTCAGCCTCTTTTAATGCAGTAGACCTTGGCGCACCATTTGTTTCAGAGACGGGCTATCGTTCTTATATGTTTAGCCTTTCTGAGGTTAAGCTTGGGGAAACCGTTGCTGCACATATGACGCGCATATTTCAGAGCCTGGTTGACGCCAGAAAGAAACCTCTTTTCATCGCTTCTGACTCGCGCGACCGTCTGGCTGCTGAATATTTGCCAGATTGGATGAAGTCATTAACCCCCCCGCCAGACAGAACGCCTGAAACGCTCCCTGGTGGATTTGTCAGGGTTGAGGTGCTTCTGCCTGCCCCTAAAGCATTTATCGCCCGAAAATGGGCTGTAGCGGCCCAGGAACGTATAACTGATATCGTACACAGGGAACGTGAAGAACGCCTGGCTGCGATGGAACAGGAAAGAGAGAGGCGCAGGCAGCTGGCACAGGAACGTCCAAAAGAATATAAAGACCGGCTTACTACCGTTAAGCAGTACAGAGAGTTTTATATTGGTGCTCGTTGCGAAGTCGTCAGTGTGCATCATCCAGTTTTTACTAAAACCATTGGCACGATTGTAAAAATCGTTACGATATACGATACCGGTAATGTACAGGCATATGAAGATAAACCGGTACGCTACCGTATCAACCGACGCGGCGACAGGGTGGTTGATTTTGACCCGACCTGTATCCGATCTTTTTACAGCGTTGATCAGCTGAAACTGCTTGATAATAACGAAAACAACCTGGGTGAATCGTGAATGCAAAATAACCCCTACCCTGCGGCTATCAGGCCGGAGTGTTTTTTATCCTACGGCGCTGGATGGATTTGTCCGACGCCAGAAGAAATTCGCACCCTTCTGCAAATCGCTCAACTAACGGGCAGTAAAGCAGCGACACTGACCGGTCTGAAAGACTCCAGAACGGTGCGCCGGTGGATTGGGGGAGATACACCAATACCCTTTTCATCCTGGGCTATCCTGGTTGAATACGCAGGCTTTGGTAAAATTTGGGGTGTGTGAAAATATTTTAGCCGCTAAAATTCCCATTTAGGACAAAATGTCCTATAATGTATATAAAGGCCGGGTACATCACTCAGGTCAACTACCGGAGAACACCGATGAAGAAATCACTTGTTCACACACATTGCAGGCGCTGTGGTTGCAGTCTCATCATGTCAGAACGTAGCATTTGGGGAGCTGATGCCCTAAAAGCTGAATTAGGGCAGATTTGTGCTGATTGTCTGACACCAAAAGAACATCATCGTATCTGTACAGAAATCATGGAGCTTGCTGTTCGGCGTGTATGCAGGCCGACATTAACGCTTCAACGTCGAGGACACTGACTGCCGGTTCCAGTGTACCCATCCAGCAGGAGGCCAGTATGACCAATGTAATTAAGTTTCCTCGTCATGAGGACAGCAAGCCGCAGGAAGAGACGCACCAGACAAAGAATGGTAATGCGTCTGACAGCACTTTGCGCAATATTTTGCATGGTGTCATCGGTGCTGTTTACCTGGTGCTGGTCATCCTCTGGATTCCTGTACGGATAATGCTGATTGCGAATGTTCTGTTGCAGTTTTTCAGAATGCTCTTTAACTGGAGTCATGGCCCGTTCACTGCAGCATGGCCATTCGTGATCAGTTTCCTTTTGCTGGCCGCTCTTACTTACATCATGGCAACCTGGAAACCCAAAGCGCCCTGATATGAGTGTGAGAGCTGCGGGAGAGAATATGATTTTCTATTACCGTGATTTACAACCCTATGCAGTCGGACTTCTCATTTTGCTGGCTCTTTCAGTCATCGTATTTCTGTTGTCGGTCTGGATGCTTAAAAAAAGGAACAAGGGCGAGCACTTCCTGGACGGGAGTCTTTTGCTGGCTGCCATATCGTTTAGCGCATTACTGGTCATGTATGGTTCTGTACCCGTTTATAATGACAACGATATCAGCCAGGGAAAGGCGCTGACACAGTGCCGGTTAGTTGAAGAAAATGCCCTTCCCGGCACGTTCAGTGAAGCTGTAAATAAAGTGAATTGCGACGGAGTGATAAAAAATATCCCCGTAAGTGATTTTAATCGCTTTACCTATGCTTATGAAAAAAGAGGACATGTAGCGTCATGAGGTTTTTACAGGAGCGGTGGCATTTCTACCTTTTCCTTTTTTCTGGCGTAATGATGCTGTTCACTGCCGTAGTATTTCTGTCTGCAGGCGAACCTAAAATTGCATTTGCATGTTTACTTGGGGCTGCAGCATCGCCCGGTCTGATGCCGCCAGATTATTACTCCTGCCACACAGATAGCCCTAATTTACTGATACGCAGACTGGCTGCATGGGGCCGCCAGTCCAGGGGGATATCGCAGCTATTGTGTATAGCGGCTATCGTTCTGCTGTTCAGAGAAGTCATCATTAAATAAGCCGGCCTATGCCGGTTTTTTTTTGAAGTTTTTGTTGCCCTGCATGATTTGTTTAGCTAAACTTTTGTATAGCTAAACAAGGGGGCTATATGAAACAGATCTTAACTACTGCAGAACATAATCAGGCGCGGGCAAACGTTCTTACACTCCGCTCGCTTCTTGACACCTACGCCTCAACCCATTCCAAAAAACATGGCTGGAAAACGCTTCTGACTCTTTTTCTGCCTGGCGCGATGATCCTGTTAGTTGGCTATCCGTTTATGACGGATATCAGTCCACTTGCAGGCGCTGCCTTCACGCTTATTCCTTCCATCTGTGTTTACGGTTTGTACCTTGGCCCTGCGGGTTATCTTGCGGGGAACTGGAAAAACGATGAGATCACAATGTCTGATCTGCAGAAAATTCGCGAGTTTGCGCCGTTTGTCAAAGAAATAGTCAGTAAAGCGATGGAGCACAACGGCGGCAGCCTGACCTATACCGTGCTTGAAGACCTGTTAAAAGATGCAGAAGAGGCTTTGAAGCAGGATGAACTGCGTTTCAATATCAGCAAACAGCTAGACGCGGGCGTGTGAGTGCCACACCCACAGATTTTAGCGGCTAAAAACATAGCCGCTTAAATCCTCCTGGAATACAGAGGTAAAGATGACGACTAACCCACTGACCACTATCCCGACAATTGAGAATTTAAGGGAAGCATTCTTGCCGATACTCTTTACGGAGGCTGACGCTATCAGCCGTTACGGGGAGTCAGTTGTATCGCAGGACAATGGCGAACGCTATTCCCGTCTAATTGAAAAATCTGCTGTTTCTGCGCTGGCACGGAAAATTGTCGAGATCAAGGACGAGCTGAACGAGGCAGACCCGCGCCGCATAGCAAAAGAACCATCCTGGTTCGCACGGTTTACCGGTAAACATCTTGAAAAAATGGTGCGGTATCAGAACGCCAGAAGCAACGTAAACAAGCTGGTTGAGGAAGGAAAATCATTATCTGAGCATGTTAAAGAGTTGCTTACCGTCCTGCAGGAACTGAAAAGCCAGTATGAAATTGAAAAAAACAAGCTGCAGGTATATTTGGATGCCGGTAAACAATTATTGAAAGAAATCCCTGATAGCAGCCCCGCAGATGCAGTAAGTATGGTGGTTGCTAATCCCCGTGCGCGATTCTCAAGAAGGCTGGCGAATCTGGCGACCCTGCAACATTCTCATGACTTGAGCATCATGCATATGAAAATCGTGCAAGCGAACGCCATCGATATTTTGGACCGCTTCAAAGAGACAGAAAAAATCATGGTTCCTGTTTGGCAGGAGCATACGCTTGCCCTGCTTACCGCTAAACATATGAACCCGGAAATGATCGCTCAGGCAACGCAGGCGCATACGGCCCTGATGACCAGTCTGAATAAAAGTATTGAGGGAATTGAATAATGAACACACAAACTACTGCCACAACTACGGAAATCCAGCCATTCGTTATTACACCGGCTACGCTGTCACAATTCGGTTTACGCCAGGAAGATGAAGCGGATATTCGGGCGCTTGCTGACACGATTGATATTGCTTCCCCTGATACCGTGTATGAATTTGGTCATGGTGTTGCAGAACACACGTCTCGTTATGCCGATGAATTACTGGAAAAGATGAACCGCAGGAACACCGGCGAAGCAGGGAAAAAACTGAATGAAATTCTCAGCCTGGCTCGTGCGAATAATGAAGCCAGCGCGGGCCTTCATGAATCCAGACTACCGGTAATTGGCCCGCTCATTAACCGTATCATTAATCGCGGAAAAACTTTTGCGGACCAGTTTCAGTCCACGAAAGAACAGATTGACGCTCTTATTTCCGAAGTGAACACAACACAGGCCAATCTTTCCGACAGTAATCGGGTGCTGGATCAGATGCACAAAGAAGTAACGAAAGAATATCGTCTTCTTGGCGTCCATATTGCCGCAGGCAAACTTTGTCTGAATGAGTTACATGACAAACTGGATGGCATGAAGCAGACCGTTGGTGATGACCCCTTAAAAATGAATGAGATTGGCGATATGGAAATGGTGATCTCAAATCTCAATAAACGCATTGGCAACCTTATTGTCTCTCAGCAGTCAGCATTGCAGATACTGCCAATGATCCGGGTTATTCAGGGTGTTAACCGTAACCTCGTTGATGAGTTCCATACGGTCAGACAGGTTACGTTTCCTAGTATGAAACGTCAGTTTTTGATGACCGCAGCCCTTACGGAAGAAAAGGAGGCAGAGGCGCTGGCCGGAGAGCTGCATGATGTTAAAAACGAGCTTTTGATCAGCAATGCTAAATTATTACGCCAGAATGCGGTTGCGGTGATGAAAGCTAATCAACGTCTTGGCGATGATATTAAAACGCTGAAAGTGGTTCAGGACACGCTTTTCCAGACCGCAGAAGATATTGCAAAAGTTCATCAGGATGCGGCCACGCAGCTGCTCGATGTAGAAAAAGAAGTTCTGGCAATGCGTGAGAGTCTTCGCGCTCGTTTTGATGATAAAGCTACCCTGCAGGAGGCTTAACGTGAAACGCGTCGAGATGAGTCACCAGGTTAATCAGCTTGCGAAGAGAACCTGCAGGATCAAAAAAACTGGCCTTATTTTGCTCATTACATCAGTCATTTTTGGTTTGCTCGGCGGGATAGCGCTCCTGTTAGCGCATACCTTGCAGCCTGATTACAGGGAATTTGTACTTTATGTACCGAAAATGCTAATTCCCGCAGGTCAGGGGGATGGCTCTGCAGGGTTTTCGAATCCATTCAGTTCAATGGTCGATTCATTACGTACCTTTGGCATTGTAATTGTTGTGATTCTATTGTTATTCGCTGGCTATCGGGCATTCGTTCAAGGTGAGTCCATTGCCTCACTTGGGATTTTAGCTGCCTTTGTTATGGTGTGTATCCCGGTTTACACTGTCATGCTCCCGTTAGCAGATGATGAACCAGTATCGGATCTGAAACGAATCCAGCAATATGTGAAGGAAGACCGCGCACAACCCCTGTTAGAATATGTCCAGGAAAATGTTCATACGCCAGAAATGAGATTATCCTGGGAGTATGCCTGTCTGTCTGCACAGGTTGCAATTAAGACAGGGAAACCCGCTGCGGAGCTTGCAAAACAGGCTGTCGAAGGTTATGCCAAGGATGAAAAAACCTTAAAAATGGTCCCGTCAGATATCAGCTATGCAATGGAAATGACAGCTTTTAATAGAGCTGTATCAGCACCGGCTTTACGCTATGAAGCTGGCAGTCTGAAAAAAGTGAAATTTTTTTCAGGCGTGGCTCGTTCGGGATTTTACTGTGCTGCAATTCTGCTTATCCTGGGCTTAATACTGTTCAGCAGCGGGCTACGGCTAAAACGTCGCGTTTCATATTTGCAAACGTACTACTAAACTGAACCCGGTACGCCGGGTTTTTTCGTTATATCCGCTCTTTTTGGTGTTTTAGCGGCTAAAATCGTTGACCATTACACGCGGTTTAGCTAAACTTTGTTTGTGGCGTTGAGGCTGCAGCCAAAAAGGGTATGAGTCTGGAAGTAAAAATATGACGACCCAAAAGGGCTTAAATCTGAATGACAGTCACGCGCCTGGTGAAGAAAAAGGCGAAAAGAAAAAACTCTCAAAAGAGGATTTTTATCGTGTCACCAGAAACCTCAGCGTAGGGCAGCAGACGCTTGATATAGCCTACGGGGTATTAGTGAAAGGCAAACCACAAAAGCACTTTGTGGAGACGCTGGATATTTCACGCGGGGCGGTATCACAGGCAGTAAACCGCGTATGGGATGCCTACAAACAAGAAGTTCCTGACGGTTTTGTGCGCCTTGAAGTGGTATTGCCGGAGCGTCAGGCATTCATTGTGAAAAAATGGGCTGATGAGGCCAAACGGAAACAGGAAGATTAGCGATGAAAGTATTGGTTACAGCAAATCAAAAAGGGGGAGTTGGCAAAACTTCCACTCTGGTTCATCTGGCGTTTGATTTTTCGGAAAGAGGCAAGCGGGTAGCTGTAATCGATATGGACACGCAGGGGAATGCTTCTTACACCCTGCAGGAGCTGTCTTCTGGCATCCGTGCAAGTGAATTGTGGGGCGATATCGAGCAAGAACGTTTTGCCGCTATACCAGATACCGGCATTGCCCTTATTGAGTCCGATACTCAGCTGGCGAATGTTGAAAAACTCAGCTTGCAGGAAATGGTTATTGGTTTCCGTAAGAACATGGAGAATCTGGCCCGCTGTGGTTTTGATGTTTGTCTGATTGATACTGCCCCAACACTCAGTAATGCGTTGATTGTAGCGCTGGCGAGTGCAGATTTTGTGGTGTCACCGATTGAACTGGAGGTGTATTCCATCCAGGGCATTAAAAAAATGCTGACAACCTTTAATCAGGTCAAACGCCAGATGAACAAAAAACTTGAGTTCATTGGGATGGTGCCGAGTAAGGTTGACGGGCGTAACCCCCGTCATGTAAGGCATTTGGCCGAGCTGCAGAATGCCTACCCTTCTCTTATGGTTCCGGCTTCAATAGGTCTTCGTAGCAGTATTGCAGATGCCCTAGCGTCTCATGTGCCGGTATGGAAGATCAAGAAAACTGCCGCCCGTAAAGCCAGTCAGGAAATGCGCGCACTTGCCAATCATGTATACAGCAAAATGGGTGTCGCATAATGAAAATTGATACTGCAATGCTTGATGCCGCCAGTAAAACAGCGCCGGGAGTATCCCGGTCTGACATTGAGCGCATTCTGACTGCTGCCTTTCAAGGCCAGATTGAAATGGTGGAAGGGGCCGGTAAAACCCTTAACGCTGGAAAAGATACTTACCCTGATCAACTGGTCGTATCAATCAGTGATTCACATACGGCCCTTAGCGTGGCGAACCAGCTAATTAGTGCTGTTTTGTACTGTCCTGGACAAACCACATTAGAACGCCCTGTTCATCTGTTATTCAGTGGCGAAGCGCAAATTTGCAAGTGAACGAGTTGGAGAGAATAGCAAAATGAATAAAAAAAATTCTGGCCTTGGCCTTGATACTGTTGGCGACCTTTCTAACTTCTTAGATCCTGATGTGGGGAGTGATGGTAAACCGCTGATGCTGGATATCGATGCAATCGATCCAGACCCGGAGCAACCGCGTAAGCAGGATAACCCAGGTTTCTCTGAGGAATCCATTAAGGAGCTGGCTGACACCATCAAAGCGCGGGGTGTAAAAATGCCAATTTCCGTGCGTGAAAACCCGGAGCAGGCGGGGCGTTATATTATCAATCATGGTGAACGCCGCTGGCGTGGCAGTAAAGTTGCCGGAAAAAAACAAATCCCCGCGTTTATTGATAATGATTACAGTGACGATGACCAGGTGATCGAGAACATTCAACGTAATGACCTCACAGCGCGTGAAATCGCGGTGCATATTGGCCGCAAACTCGCTGCAGGCGTAACTAAGTCGCAGATTGCAAAAACGCTGGGGAAATCACCTGCCTTTGTCACGCAACACGCCGCACTGCTTGACTTACCGGATTGCATTGCCGATGCCTTTAACAAAGGCTTAATCCGTGATGTGACGGTTGTGAATGAGCTGGTTACAGCTTACAAGCAAGATCCTGATGAAGTGCAAAAGCTGCTTGAAGAAAATGAAGGTGAAGATATTACCCGCAGTGCAGTGAAGGTTTTCCGTGAGTTTCTTGATGATAAGGAAGCGAACAAACGCGACCCGCTCACCATTGATGCTTTTAATGGCCGTGCTGATGGGGAAGAAGGTGAAAGTAGCGAAGACAATGACGGCATCGATGAAAATGACGTGACTGACAAGACCCGCAAAAAACAGGAAAAGGAAACTGACCCGGACAAGTTTAAAAAAGCGATAGTCATCGTGGAGTACCTGGGCGAGCAGGGCCGTCTTCTTCTCAACAAACGTCCAACCGAGGAAGGGCTGGCATGGATAAAATTCGATTCAACCGGCGTTGAAGAAGAATTAAATCTGGAAAATGTGAAAATTGTTTGCCTTATGGAAGGGTAATCAGTTATCAATATCCGCTCAAAATCCCGCTTTTGCGGGATTTTTTTTAAGTTAAATACTGTATTGAGTGATTTTAGCGGCTAAAATATTATAGAATATAGCTAAACAATTTAGTGTAGGAGGGGCCATGTCAAACAATGCTGTCAGAGCGAGAGGATTCAAAAAAGCTGAGGCAAGTCTGAAACTTGAAGGCATGGACCCAAGCGGAACCCCTCTGTACGAAGGTATCAAAAAGCGTATTATTGCCGGTGATGTTTCTTATGAGCAGGGCCGCGCAGAAATTTTTCAGCATTATGCCCACCGTGCCAAACAAGACCAGGCATGAGTGACAATAAAGACCCGTATCTTTATCCGGGCACAGATACTCTCATCAATACTGCCGGGATCAGGGATAAAAATTTACTGGAAGAGTTTGAGCGCGATACGGTAGCGCTGAATCTTTCCCAGCTTGAAGAAACCCCGATCCTTGGTCCTTTCGACGGTCAGCGCCTCAAGGAAACTCACAAGCGCATTTTTTCCGGCATTTATCCATGGGCCGGGGAGTATCGGGAAAACACAGGGATGATGGTCAAAGAGCGCCTGGGAAATCAGGTGGTGTACGCTGATTCAGCATACATTGAACCTGAGTTGAATAAACTTTTCCGAACGCTGGAGAACGAGCAATTCTTTCACGGAATGGACCCCGAAAAATTTTCAGAGCGGTTAGGACATTACTACGGCGAATTAGATGCTTTGCATCCATTCAGGGAAGGGAACAGCCGAACGCTCAGACAGTTCACGGCAGATCTGGCGTTAAACGCTGGCATGAACCTGGACTGGTCTATGGTGGCAGCAGATGATGATGCACGGAGAAAACTGTATCTTGCGCGTGACGTGGCCGTTATCAATGCAGATTCATCAATGTTAGCCGAGATTATAAAAAAAGCAGTCAGCCCTATTCCTACCCTGGCTGCAGAAGAGATTACCAGGAGTAACCCCGACATGAGCAAAGAACGTGTTCTTGTCATGAACGGCCAGCGCGTGCTGCAAAGCGAAGAGGCAGGCAAATGGAAAAACGACAACGTAGATAAGGCCGGTATCATTAAACCGGGTATTTACCCGCTTTACTTATCTAAAGGGCCGGATAAGGCGAATGCTTATAACGGGCCAATCTTACATGCTGATAAAAATTCGGTATATCAGCAGGTAGGGAAGCAAATTATCAAGCATGACCGACAGAATTTCGATAAACTGCCAGAAGTGGGTACAGAAAAAAGTATCTCTTATGACCAGACTTCCGGCAAAGCCCAGGTAGCAGCAGCAACAGAGAAGCAAGGCCGGAAGTTCTCCCGATAGCGAATAGCGAAGGAGCACCCGGATGAAACCAGTAACCCCCTTTCGGAGTCCCGGCCTAGGCCGGGATACACAACCCCCCCGCACACCGCCTGATCTTAAGCCAGACCATACTGCAGATTCTGACGCCGCTAATATTCAGGAGCAGGTGCAGCAGCTGCATGACGAACAGCAGCAGTTAGCCGGTGAACATCCCCAGCTGCAGGAAACAAACGCTGAAAATGGCAACGTGGCGCAGGAATATCAGGACGCTGTAGATGCTGCGATCGCAGAAAAGGAAACTCAGGCCGAGAATCTTGAAAACCGGCTTGAATCCATGATCGATAAGCAAGAAACAGTTTTGCAGCAGATGATGAGCAAACAGCCAGGATTCCTCTCGCTACCCGGCCAGAAAGCAAAATGGCAGTCACAGGTTCAGCAGCAACAGGCATTGTTAAGCCGCTTGCAGAACCGCCTTGAAACAGTCAAAGAAATTCATGATGGCATGGGGTTACATGGTCCCAAGATACATGAACTGGCGACAGCTAAAGTAAGACATGACAAACCGGAACTAGCCGAAGACTGGGACGAAATGCGTGCTGCTCACCGGGCGCATGAAAATTTGATGCGCAAGCAAGCCAGGGAACAAAAGGAAAAGCTACGAAAAGAACAGGCTCCCACACAGGGGAAAAGTAACAGTCTGAGCCTTTCACGATCAATTGACTAATAGCAAGGCCCAAAAACAGCGGAACCCCGCATAGCGGGGTTCAGGCTGGTTGTCGGCAAGGCATCAAACAACAGAATCACGATACGATTACTAATGGCTGCATTTCGCTTTCCCGCCTTGCTAGGGGGTTGCCTAAACCTCACCGCATCGCCAAAAAATAATACTTAACTGGCAACACCTTTGCAATTACTCTAGCCGCTACAATTTTAGCGGCTAAAAACTAGTTCCAGAATGTCGTGATAAACGCAATGGCTGCAGCGGCCAGCGTAATAACGCTGGCAAAAACATTCCACATCACCAGGCGCTTTGCGTTCCTGCTCTCAGCGCGGGATTTATTGAGTTCGTCGGCCACAGCCTGGCGTACCAGGTCAGTTGTTTGACTGGCTGCAGACTTCAATACCTGTTCCATCGCCTCCCTGTTCGCTTTCAGGGCGGCGTTAAGAATACGGTCAGCCTTATCCTTGGCCGTGAAGTCCCATTGCATCAGCGAGCTTTGCAGCTCTGATTTCAGCTCATCCAGAAGCTCTTGCTGCTTTTCACGGCTTTCCTCCAGCATGAAGCGAAGCATGGTAGGAACCACCAGAATAGGATCGGTGACATCCAGTACAACGCCATGCTCTTTAGCAATCAGGGCAATGAGTTCTTCTGTTTTTTCGTCCATCAGATCACCGTAGCCAGATCCAGTTGTTCAAAAATAAGGGCGCGAACCTGTTTAATACGCTGACGAACCATAATCGAAAGAGACTTGTCAGCAATGGCCTCATCAAACGTCTTATAGTTTTCCAGCATTTCGGCAAAATCCTGTCCGTGAAGATCCTTTTTAAGTACAGGTAAACGGATTACCGCATCAATCTTATCCTTGTTTGTCAGGTAGGCTTCTGACTGTTCGAATGGCACACCCTGATCGGATTCGACAGCACCCCAATATGGGTTCATCCAGATTACAAAACGGGTTTCTGCAGGATACTGTTCCACCATAGCCCGGAAACCTTCGACCGTGTAATCATGTGCCTGGCCGCCGACAATGGAAATGTGAATAACGAGCTGCTTACCCATTTCATAGAGCAGTCCAGGAATTTGCTGGCTAATCAGGTAACTCGATAACGGGATGAAGGAGGGTGCGCCGTTATCAATGATAACGTCATGGTCGCCAGCCTCTTCAATCCACTCAATTAGCGTGTCCAGTTTGCGCTGATTAATATCATCACCTTCCATGATATCCAGCTGGCGAACGTTCAGCGCCTTATAGTTAGAAAATGTCGGGTTAAGTGGATCAGTATCGATACAAACCGGGGTTTCGCTTTTACTAACTTTGTACATCGCAAGCAGGGCCATACTCACGGATTTCCCACAACCACCCTTGCCTTGTTGTGCGCTGTGTACCGAATGGCGTACCGGCATTGATTCCGGTTCAGTCTGCAGTTTGTTTTTGTCTGTAGGCATTATTTAGTCCCCTTTGTAGGCGGTTTAAAATGAAACGCTGGAAGCTGACTACCGGTAGGCGATGGCGTATCTCGTTGTACCTGCGTCTTTTCTGGTATCACAGTTTTGCTCTGTGGCTCCCCGGTCTTCTGTCTTTCGTTCTTCGCTGCAGCTTGTGCCTGTTTTATAACAGGCGCTGCTGGTTTCTGTTCCCGTATGTATCGCTTAACATGGCGTCGAAAAGTTTCATATGTCGTAGTGACACGACCTGTCTCGTGCATGTGCTCCCAAATCGTGGTGAGCGAATACCCAGCCTCCATAGCCGTTCTCACATCATCACGGATTGCCAGAAAAACCACTCTGGCAGTGTTTGCACTGCTGCTGTTAAGCCCTTTTTTCTGTGCTACCCACTCCTGTAGGTCAGCTAAGTAATCTTTTCCCATCCGTTAACCTGCGTGTGTATTTGTGGTGTATTTCTGTGTATTTGACTGTGTATCTGAGCAGGATAGCAGTTGTATATGGCCCGGAAAACGTTGGTTTTCCGGGGTATGTGGCATAGTAGCGCCGTTTTTTCGTTATATCCACAGTTTTGCACCAAAAAACACGACAATCCACTTTTGGTTGTGTACACTTTCCTTGGCGTAAACACCGGCGAAAGCCGGGCAGGACATGTAAAGTTAGCTAACCTGTAAACAGGTTATCAACTTTACTCTCCCCGTATTCGCATCTTCGATGCTCAAGGGGAGTCCTGCTCTGCGAGGCTACGCGGCTACCGCCGCGAGTGAGGTCAAATGACAGTTCAAACGAAAAGTACACGTAAGCACGGCAAACACATTCGTGTGCCGGTTCTGCCAGAAGAAGAGGCGCTCATTAAGCGCAATGCAGATGCGGCTGGACTGAGTACCGCAGCATTTCTGCGTAAGGTTGGTATGGGCTACGAGGTTGAATCCATGGTTGATATTGAACAGGTTCAGGAGCTGAGTCGGGTAAATGGTGATTTAGGCCGACTTGGGGGATTGCTGAAATTGTGGCTCTCAAATGACGAGCGAACCCGTAATTTTTCCCCGTCGCTGATCAAAACTCTTTTGGGAAAAATAGAGTCAACCCAAAACGAGTTACGCACAGTTATGGACAGGGTACTGAGCAAATGATTTTAGCCGCTAAAATTGGGGGGGTATCGTGATATCCCGTCACATTCCCATGCGCAATGTCAAAAAGAGTAGTTTTGTGGAGCTTGCCAAGTATGTGCAAGATCCACAAAACAAACAGGAGCGCGTGGGTGTCATTAAAGTAACTAACTGCCATCATGAAAATATCCTTGATGCAGCCCGGTATGACATTGAGCCTACACAACGGCGTAATACGCGCTCTGAGGGCGACAAGACTTATCACCTTGTCGTTTCATTCCGTCCAGGAGAAAACCCGTCTCAGGAAGTTCTGGACGCTGCAGAAGAACGTATCTGCGCGGCTATGGGGTATGCCGATCATCAACGTGTCAGTGCTGTACATTACGACACTGATAATGTGCATATCCATATCGCCATTAATAAAATTCATCCACAAACCCACAATATTCATACGCCCTACAACGATTACAAAACCCGTTCTGCCGTATGCCTGGCACTCGAAAAGGAATTTGGCCTTGAAAGTGACAATCACCGGCCAAGTAAAACGCGATCCGAAAATAATGCTACGGATATGGAAAGGCACTCAGGCCGGGAAAGTTTTCTTGGGTGGATTAAGAGGGAGTGTGCAGAGCAGCTTAAAAGCGCGGCCAGCTGGCAGGAATTGCATCAAGCCATGAGGCAAAACGGACTTGAATTACGCCAGAAAGGAAACGGTTTTGTCATAACCGGCCCGGAGGGGATAGGCGTAAAAGCCAGCTCTGTTGATCGCGTTCTTTCCCGTGCCTCCCTTGAGAAAAAATTCGGTGCGTTTGAACCCCCATCTGCAACAGGCGCAACGGTAAAAACAAAACCTTCCCCGGAGGCCATTAAGCAGCGTTTTGGTCCGGCTGCGCACGTCAAAAGGCCCGGAGATCGCCCGCCCCCTATGCGGGAAAAACGGCTGGTTAATCTAGGCGATGTGCCGGAAATGGAGATTAACAGCGGTAAACGCTATGAAGGCAGGCCGCTGGGAACTCAGGGAGCTAATACAACCGTTCTTTATGGACGTTATCAGAGCGAACAGCAGCAGCTGACGGCCACGCGTAATGAAGCCTTACGTCTGGCTAAAGTGAAACGTGATCGATTAATTGAAAATGCTAAAAGGACAGGAAGGCTAAAACGCTCTGCCATCAAATTACTTAAAGGTGCAGGTGTAAATAAACGCTACCTGTACAGCCTGGTCAGTAAAGCGCTGGGCGCCGAACTTGAACGCGCAAATGCCATTTACAAGAAAGACCGACAGGCAGCTTACGACATTCATAAACGCCGGACCTGGGCAGACTGGCTGCAGCATAAAGCCAGCGCCGGTGATGATGAGGCTCTTAAAATCCTGCGTCAGAGAAATGCTCAGGCGGCCAGAAAAGAAGCCAACCTGGTTCATGGTGACAAAGTGAAAAATGATGGCCGGATTCCGGGCCTGAAACCTGACAGCGTGACAAAAGAAGGCACGATCATTTATCGCGTCGGGGAAAGTGCTATCCGTGATGGTGGTCAACGTCTCGATATTTCACGCGAAGCGGGTGATGACGGGCTTCATGCAGCATTACTGATGGCAAAACATCGTTACGGGAACCAGCTAACGGTAAACGGTAGTTTCGACTTCAAAAAGCGCATTGTGGCCGTAGCCGCTGCGCGTGAAATCAATGTGACATTTTCTGATCCAGAGCTGGAAAAGCTGAGACAAATCCTCACTAAAAAAGCGGCCCGCGAACGTGAATACATCCATATTCCGTTTGAACAAAGAGGAAAAGCCCGTCAAGCCGGGGCCATGTGGGACACAGAAAAGAAATCCTGGTTTGTTGGTCCTTACTCGACCAGAGATCGGATTGAAAACTTTATCCGTATGAATGAGGAAAAAGACAATGAGCAAAGACGAGAAAGAAATTCCAGAACAGCAGGAACCGACTCAGGACGAGAACGAAGAGGCACTGCAAATGCTTCTGCAACAGATGAATCACGATTCTCAGGAAGAACCTCCGCTGATGCCGGAACCGTCTACGCAGACGGACGAGGGCGAGGACGAGCTGGCGCAGGCGATGGCATTACTGCAGGAGCAGGCCAGCCAGGAGGGGGAAATAATGCCCGCGCAGCAGAACGAGGTCACGAATCAGTTTCAGAACGAGAACATCGTAAGCCCAACGTTGCGCGACCTGGACGCCAGCCGCCGCCCTTCGCAAAAAACCGTCTGCGAAGAATGTCCGAACTCAGTATGGTTCGCATCGCCGGAGGAAGTGAAGTGTTATTGCCGGGTAATGTTCCTGACAAGCTGGAGCACCAAGCAACCGAACGTGTTGATCAGTTGCGACGGAATATACCTGGGGCAGGAGGAATAAATACCCCTGAACAGGTCACTCAGTCCCTTACTGGCGCACAAAAATATGTGGCCGAAAGAGAGGAAAAACGCCTTAAAGGGTTCGATATACCGAAACATAGAAGGTATAATTCAACGGATAAAGGTCAGTACGAATATGCAGGCCAGCGTAAAAGTGGGGATGAAACTTTAGCCCTGCTTAAACGTGATGATGAAATTGTTGTTATGCCTGTCAGCGATTACACCGCCCGGAGACTCAGTAGTATTAAGGTCGGAGAGGCAGTAACCCTGACACCTTCCGGCTCCGTCAGAAAAGCAAAAGGAAGAGGACGATGAATATAAGTGAATCAGGACAAACACATGTATCAGGTGATAAAGCCGTCGCTTTTGTCATTCCGTCTGTTTTGTCCTGGGAACAAACAATATCTGTAATGGATGTAACTGCAGATGCACCCTGGCTGATTAACGAGGATACCCATGAGAAAGCCGAATAATGCCGTAGGGCCGCAGGTCCGTTCCAAGAATAAAGCCGTTAAAGGAAAGCTGGTCCCTGCAATGGCGCTTACATCACTGGCTGCAGGCGTCCAGGCCGCAACTCAGTATTTCGCCTACAGCTTTAATTATCAGGAACTGCTGGGGCCAAACTTCAATCACATCTACGCGCCATGGTCATATTTCACCTGGTATTCTGCCTGGCATGATCGTTTGCCGGATGCGTTTTTTGCTGCTGGTAGTGTCGGGACAATGGTCGCTGCCGGTGGTCTGGTTCTGACAGCGCTAACCAGCATGATGAAAGCCAACTCATCCAAGGCCAATGAATACTTACACGGTTCCGCGCGATGGGCTGATGAGCAGGATATCAAGGCGGCTGGTCTGCTGGGAAACGATGAAGGTGTTTATGTGGGAGCCTGGGAAGACAAGAACGGCCAACTCCAGTATCTGCGTCACAACGGCCCGGAGCACGTACTGACTTACGCCCCTACCCGTTCCGGTAAAGGTGTGGGCCTTGTGGTCCCCACGCTGCTTTCATGGAAACACTCAACCGTTGTTACCGACCTGAAAGGCGAGCTGTGGGCTATGACCGCTGGCTGGCGCAAACAGTTTGCAAAAAATATCTGTCTTAAATTTGAACCCGCTGCAGCCAACGGTTCTGTTGCATGGAATCCGCTCGATGAAATCCGTGTAGGCACTGAAAATGAAGTTGGTGACGTACAGAATCTTGCCACACTGATTGTTGACCCGGACGGCAAAGGACTTAATGACCACTGGCAGAAAACGTCTCAGGCGTTGCTGGTCGGGGTTATCCTCCATGTCCTGTATAAGCATAAAAATGAAGGAACCCCTGCAACCCTTCCTTATGTTGATGCAATCATGGCCGACCCGGAAAAAGGCGCGGGCGAACTGTGGATGGAAATGACACAGTACAGCCATGTGAACGGAGAGAATCACCCGGTAGTAGGTTCTGCTGGCAGGGATATGATGGATCGCCCGGAAGAAGAAGCCGGTTCGGTTCTGTCAACGGCAAAATCTTATCTTGCGCTTTACCGTGATCCGGTTGTGGCCCGCAACGTCAGTGAGTCCCATTTCAAAATTAAAGACCTGATGAACCATGACGATCCGGTTTCTCTCTATATTGTTACGCAGCCGAACGATAAAGCGCGTCTGCGCCCACTGGTTCGCATCATGCTGAACATGATTGTGCGGTTACTGGCCGACAAAATGGAGTTTGAGCGCGTTGATAACAAACTGACCCTGTGGCAAAGGTTTAAACAGGCTGTTGGTTTATCGGTAGAAGGCACGAAACGGGTACAGACCAAAAAAACCTACAAACATCGTCTGCTGGCGATGATCGATGAATTTCCGAGCCTGGGTAAACTTGAAATCATTCAGGAATCGCTCGCGTTCCTGGCCGGTTATGGCATTAAGTTCTACCTCATATGTCAGGACATAAACCAGCTACGCAGCCGTGAAACAGGTTACGGGCCTGATGAAACTATTACCTCTAACTGTCACGTCCAGAATGCGTACCCGCCAAACCGTACTGAAACCGCAGAGCACCTTTCCAAACTGACAGGGCAAACAACGGTTATCAAAGAGCAGATCACGACCAGCGGTAAACGCGCCAGCGCTGTGCTGGGCGGGGTGTCAAAAACCATGCAGGAAGTACAGCGACCGCTATTAACCGTGGATGAATGCCTGCGTATGCCTGGGCCTAAAAAGAATGCAGAAGGCTTGATTACGGAGCGTGGCGACATGGTGGTTTATGTCGCTGGCTTCCCGGCCATTTATGGCAAACAGCCTCTGTTCTTCCAGGATGAAATTTTCTCGCTTCGGGCATCTGTAGCCGAGCCTAAGACAACCGACCGTATTCGCGCAGCAGCTGCGAATGATGACGCCAGTGATAGGGCTATTGCGATATGAAAAAAGTAACCCGGTATGCTGCTATCTGCGTGATTTCAGCGTCTGTTATTGGGGCTGTGGTGTGTGGTCTTGGCTATGCTGCCGGGTTACGCATCAATACCACGAAAAGTATTCCGGTCGGGCTTTATAAAATCAGCTCTAAAACCCCGGAGAAAGGGGATTACGTCATTTTCTGCCCGCCAGAAAAAGAAATTTTCGCTGTCGCACAGAAACGTGGCTACATCGGCAGCGGCTTCTGTCCGGGAGGATACGGCGAAATGATGAAGCGGATTTTAGCGGCTAAAGGGGATGAAGTGGCGTTTCGTGATGACGGTGTTTATGTCAACGGCCAGCCGTTGCCATACAGCAAACCGTTAAGTGTTGATCCGGGCGGGCGTGAACTGCCCGCTATTCGTGAAGTGTACACCCTGAGTAAGTCTGAATTACTGCTAATGACTGATCGTAGTCCCTCATCGTTTGACGGTCGCTATTTTGGCGCAGTTACAACGTCACAGATAATTTCGACTGTATTACCAGTTTTTACCTGGTAACTATTAAAGGTGATAAATATGCGCTTATTCAGTAGAGATCAAGAAAGCCGTGAAAAGCTACAGGTACTTGAGGAAGTAATTGCTCAGAGTCATCGTGGAGTGTTTAAACGCATCGATGAGAATCGGGAACTGCTCGAATTACTTTACAGAGAAGCGCCAGAGCTAATGAATAACTTTCCCTGGATAAGGAACTGGATTGTTAGCCAGGACGAGTATCTTAATAAACTGGCAGAGGTATCGGGAGCTGAAAACCCATTTGAAAGACCCTACGATGATAAGCCGTATCCTCGCGCTTTCCCGGAACAACCTGAATAGTTTTACCATGTAAATTATTTGAGGACTAACTGATGACTGATAAAGCTACATTATTACTCGAAAACCTTAATGCAAATATCCTTGTCACCGGTAAAACTGGTACGGGTAAGTCAACGTATTTACAATCGCTAAAAATACCTGACAGCAAATATTTCGAGTTTGCAGAATTAACCCAGGAAAAACGCTATATGCGATGGGATGTACCCTGTTGCCTTACGGATTCCAATTTTAACGACTTTGATCTTTATAACGTAAAAGAAAGCACTTTAATTCTTGATGCTGTTGAGTTTTCCAATGAAGAATATAATTCGCCGTTGGTTAAATTTATTTCAGAAGCTAAAAGTCTTGGGAAAAGGTTGATCGTGGTGGCTTTTCCATCGAATGCTGAAAAGGTCAAATATTGGTTTGATGCAGTTATACAAATGGAACGTGAGGGCAGTGAATATACGCGTCATGTTCTTTTTAAAAGTGATTTCGAGGAAGCCTGATTATGAGAGTGTTTATTGCAGAAAAGCCAAATGTTGCGAAAGCGATTGCCGCTGTGTTAGGCGCAACCAACAAAAAAGACGGTTACATTGAATGTGGCAGTGATTACGTGACCTGGTGTTTCGGCCATATGTATGAACAGGCTGAACCGGATGCGTATACGCCAGATAATGTTCCACGCAATGAAAACGGCAAGAAAATATGGCGTGAAGATGATCTTCCCATTATCCCGGAAAAATGGATTATCAGTCCTCGTGAAGATGCAGAAAAACAGCTCAAAACCATTCACCACCTGGTAGAGCGGGCCGACACGATTGTGAATGCAGGCGACCCGGATCGCGAAGGGCAACTGCTGGTTGATGAGATTCTGGATGATGTGGGCTGTACTAAACCGGTACTGCGTTACTGGTGTAATGCTAACGATACGGTGAGTGTCACAAGGGCGTTAAAGAACCTGGAAAGTAATGACAAGTATGTGAGTTTTGGCCGTGCAGCTCTTGCGCGTGGTCGTGCTGACTGGCTTGTTGGCATGAACTTTTCACGCGGGTTTACCCTCAAGGCGGCGCGGGGTGGTTCACGCGTTCTGCTGACGGTCGGGCGTGTTCAAACGCCTACGCTCGCGCTGGTCGTTGCCCGTGATCTGGAAATTGAAAATTTTAAACCGGTCCCTTATCACAATATTCGTGCTGTGATTAAACACGGTGACAGTGCTTTTGTTGCAGCCTGGAAAGCCAGTGAGGATCAGGCTGGTCTTGATTCCGAAGGCCGCCTGGTTGATACCAAAGAAGCTGACAGGCTGGTTAATGAACTGACTAACAGTGATGGGCGCGTAGTTGAATATAAACAGGAACCCAAAAAACAGAACCAGCCTAAGTCCTACTCTTTATCTGATCTCGTTGCGCAGGCATCCAGTAGCTACGGTTATACCGCAGAGCAGGTGCTGGCAACCTGTCAGTCTTTATATGAAACACATAAACTGACCAGCTATCCGCGTTCAGATTGCTCGTATCTGCCGGAGTCACAGCATTCTGATGCGCCTGAAATATTTAAATCTCTGCGTCAGACGTACCCGGATATTTCCGGCCTGATTGATAATGCAGATCCGAAAATAAAATCAAAAACTTTTGATGATTCGAAAGTAACAGCGCACCACGGCATTATTCCTACGCAACATAAAGGCGATGTAAATAAATTATCGCCGGTTGAGCGGAATATTTATGATCTCATTGTCAGGGCGTACCTCGCGCAGTTTTACCCGGTGCATGAATTTAAAGCCACGACTATCGTTCTGGATATCAAAGGCGAAACATTTGCTGCGGGCGGTAAAGTAGTGACCAAAAACGGCTGGAAAGATATTTACACTGCGGCAGAAGAAGAGGACGAAGGAGAAAAAGAGGCAGAACAGAAATTACCTGTCATGAAAAACGGTGACAGTGTGCTTTGTGCGCAGGCAAAACGCCTGGATGCCAAAACAAAAGCCCCCCGTCGTTTTAATGACGGTACGCTTAACACGGCGATGGTGAATATTCATAAATTCGTTGATGACCCGGCGCAGAAAAAATTGCTGCGGGAAGGGGACGGCATCGGGACAGAAGCAACCCGCGCAACAATCGTGTCTGAACTGAAAAAACGAGGCTTCATTGAAAATAAGGGGAAAGACATTATCAGTACCCGTTTAGGGCGTGGATTGATTGCAATTCTTCCTGAACTGGTTAAAAGCCCGGTTATGACTGCCATTAACGAACGTATGCTACTGGAAATTGAACAGGGTAAACGCGATGTGGATTCGTTCGTCAAAATGCAGGAGAAATTTGTACGCGAACAGATTCAGGTGATTAATACCGGTTCTATTAAAGTCGCGGGCGGCGTACAGATTTCTGACAAGTACAAATGCAACGTATGCGGCAAAGGGCTTATTCGCCGCGCATCCAAAAAATCCGGTTACTTCTGGTCCTGTAGCGGTTATCCGACCTGCAAGGAGTCATACCCGGATATCAAAGGCAGTCCGAACTATAACCCCGTAAAACGTGCTTAATCGTGGAGGCAGGATATGACTGACATTAACGCAGTGAGTCGCCCGGATGTGAACAGTGCTGTAGAAGCAAAATATCGCGATCTGATGACACCTGGCTTTGTGGCCGAGTTTGCCCCTGATGAGGCTGAACTTGCCGGGGCTTTCGAAGACGACGCACTGAGTATGCGTGACGCATACGACAGTGCTTTTGATGCGGAGTAAGGACCATGGCAGAAGCTAAAGCGAAAAAACCATTTCATGAGATTGTGGCTGAAAACCTGATAGCCCAGCTCAAAGAGGGTACTGCGCCATGGCAGAAGCCATGGAACCCCGGCGCACCCGGTGCAGCCCTTCCGATGAACCCGACAACCGGAAAACGCTATAAAGGCATTAACGCCATTCACCTGATGGCTCAGGGTTACAGCGATCAGCGCTGGATGACCTATAAGCAGGCAACTGCTGCAGATGCACAGGTACGAAAAGGCGAGAAAGGGACGCTGGTACAATACTGGAAGTTCACAGAGGAACGAATCAAGCGCAATGATGACGGAAGTATTGTGCTGGATAAGGATAACAATCCGGTAAAAGAAATCGTCCAGCTGGAGCGGCCAAAAGTTTTTAACGCAGTAGTTTTTAATGCCGAGCAGATTGACGGGTTGCCGCCAATGGCGGTGCGCCAGGATAAAAGCTGGAACAGCATTGAACGTGCCGAAGCCATTCTGGAAGCGTCAGGAGCCAGAATTTCGCATGATCAGGTGGACCGTGCCTTTTACCGTATGTCTACCGACAGTATTCATCTGCCGCAACAGGCATCATTTCCTACTGCTGACAACTACTATGCTACGGCCCTGCATGAGCTGGGACACTGGACCGGTCACACTACACGTCTGAATCGCGATCTGGCGCATCCGTTTGGTAGTGAGGGTTACGCCAAAGAAGAACTCCGGGCTGAGATTGCCAGTATGATAATGGGTGATGAGCTGGGTATTGGTCATGATCCTTCACAGCATGTTGCTTATGTAAAATCCTGGATTAAAGCCCTGCAGGATGACCCGATGGAAATTTTTCGCGCCGCAGCCGACGCTGAAAAAATTCAGGGGTTTGTGCTTGGCCTTGAGCAACAGAGAACACAGGAACAGCCGGTAACGCTGGAAGCAGAGCAGCGGATAAAAGAGCATCAGGAGGTGATGGCCGAGGTACAACGTCTGACAAATCCGCAGACTGTAGATGTTGAAACCGCGCAACTCTATCATTTCACTTTCATGACGCTGGAGAATACAGCAGAGCAAGCCGGTTACGTCACTTATTACAGTCGCGGTACAGAAGAAGTGCTGGGTAGCGAATGTATTCGGGTTAATTACGAGGACAAGGACGGCAATACCATCCCTGTACATACTGATGTGGTTGGACGCGGAAAGGCTGCGACGTATATCGGGGATGAGCGCGTACCTGGCACAATGTATTCTTCGGATAACGAATGGCAACGCGCAGCACTGGAAACTGCGTTTGAGAGCGTCGATAAAAACCTGACTTTAGCCGCTAAAAACGTGCGTGAGCAGGTAGAACGTGTCAGTAGTGACCCCCGCGAATTACCGGAAGACGTACAGTTTCCTAAAAACTGGTGGCCTGATTCCAGTTTTCTGGCGTCAAACAAAAACGTCTGGAATGAGACAAGATCCTATAACGAGGCTGACATGAACACTTCACCTCAACCCGTTATCACCCCTGAGCAGCAGCGCCGGGAACGTGCAGAAAAGTTTATTCTTTCAAACCTCGATGGCGGTCTGTCGCATCATGTTCAGAACATGAACCGCAGCCAGCTTAATCTTGCTCGTGACGTACTTGATGACGCTCAGAACAATGACCTGGCTAGTGACTTCTGGAAGCGTAACAGTACGTTTGCTGACGCATTCAAACAGAACTGGCCTGATGTGCAGGAAAAAATCAAAAAAGCCTACAGGGATGTTGCCTTAAATATAGATTTTTTACCTGAACAAAAATACGTGGTCACTGAGAGTCAGGGGCAATCTGACAGTAACCAGGTGGTGATGCGCACTAACAGCGCGATAAAAGCACTGGCAGCAGTTAACGAAGGCGATAATCGCACTATTCACGACAGTCGCATTTTTAACAAGGATAAAAGCCAGGTTGACTTGAGCAACCATTCAAACAATTTCTATCAGACTCTGAACGCTGAAAAAGCCGCGATTGCTCAGGGGATCATGACTCCAGATGACGAAATCAGTGTCCTTCCCCCCTCAGAAGCGCAGGAGTGGTATCAGGACCGCGTTGAATCCGTGATGGAAGGGGCTGAGACACAGGAAGATATGCGCGATAGCCTGGCGGGGCTGGGGCCGGAACCTGGCGAAAACGAGGCAGTATATCTGCGTGATGACGGTACGCGTCTAATCCCGGAACAAAGCCTGAACATTGCTCAGGAAAATACCCCGATCAACGTACCTTATAAGGAACGTAAAGAAGCTAAAGAGCTGGGTGCGAAATGGGACCGTAACGAGCAAACCTGGTATGTGCCGCAGGGGGTATCTCTCGATAAGTTTGCTAAATGGAACGGAAAAGCAGATGCAGCTGCTGAACAGCAAACTGCGACCGCTGAAAACAGCGAACGCCACGAACGCCAGAATCTGGCCGTACCCTACAAAGATCGGGAAGAAGCAAGAGCAGCTGGCGCTAAATGGGATAAAGAGAAAAAAACCTGGTATGCCGATGGCGATGCCGATATGGAGAAGCTGGCTAAATGGAAGCCAGAAAATGTGGTGGTAGAGCAATCCCCGGCCATCCCGCTAAAAGAAGAAGTTGAGAACGCGCTGAAAAGTATCGGTTGTATCCTCGATGCAGACACCGATCACGGACAGAAGCACCCGATTATGGACGGTGAAGGCCATCGTATTACCGTCGAAGGTGATAAAAAGGGCGAAAAATCGGGTTTCTATATTATTCATACTGACGGTCATCCTGCCGGGTTTATGCAGAATAACCGGACCAAGGAGGAAACGCGCTGGTCTTCCAAAGGCTATGTACAGTCTGATGAAGAAAAGGCGCTCCTGCGGGCGCAGGCAGCTCAGAAACAGGCAGAAAAAGCGGCACAACAGCAGAAGGAACATGAATCCTCTGCTAAACGTGTTGAAAAACAGCTGGGCCAGCTTAGTGAGCTACAACAGCCGACAGCCTACCTGGAGAAAAAAGGGCTGCAGATCCATAAAGGCGTATTCACTGACAAGGAAGGTCAGAAAACCTTCATCCCTGCTTATGATGTACAGGGCAAACAATGGACCATGCAATATATCAACGAGGACGGCACTAAACGCTTTGCCAAGAACGCGCGCAAAGAAGGTTGCTTCCATGTTGTTGGCGGGCTGGATGCGCTTAAAGAAGCGCCGGTGCTCATTGTGGCCGAAGGTTACGCAACTGCAGGAAGCATAACAGAAGCTACCCAGGTGCCAACGGTCGCAGCTTTCGATTCCGGCAATCTGGAGCCAGTGGCGAAGGCACTGAAAGAAGCCTATCCCGATAAGCCAATTATTATTGCCGGTGATGATGATATTTCGCAGTCCTGCAAAATGAAGGTGAAGGATAAGGCAACTGTGAATGTTGGCCGTGAAAAAGCGCTGGAAACAGCTAAAGCAGTTGGCGGCGTGGCCGTATTCCCTGTATTTGCAAAAGGTGAAGTACCAGGAAAAGACGAACTCAGCCAGATTAAGCCAGCTGCATATCTGGCGCATCAGGCTGCGCTACGCAAACTGGAGGCTCACGCCAGCGGAGAGAAACCCCTCCCGGATACAGAAATGAAGGTGCTGCAGGCTGCACAGCTATCGGAAAAACAGCTGGAAACCCTTCGCCGCGCTGATCGTTACACTGATTTTAACGATATGGCCGTTAACAGTTCTCTTGGCCGGGAAGGGGTGGCTATGCAGTTAAAAGCCGTCATTGCGGAGCAGCTGAATAAAAAACAGCAACAAACGCAAGTCCAGACCGAAGAGAAAAAACTGGTTCAGGAAAAAGAGAAAAAACGCACCATTCGCCATGCGATGTAAGCGATATTAACGCTGGCCTGCCTGCAGGCCAGCCATAATCCATTAAAGGAGTAAGTCAGATGCAAAAACGTAGCTATACCCAGGATGCCGCTATGCCAGCTGGTCGCAGCAGCACTGATATGGGTGTGATCATGAAGCCGGAAGGCTCGATGAAAATCTGTGTGCTGAATGGTTCACGCCAGGTAGATAAAGTTGTGGATGGAGAATGGCAGACTCAGAAGGTACTGCCGGAAGCTGGGCTGCCAAAAGGCATTTATCAGCTTTCAGAAGCACAGCAGGCATCCAAGAATGTTCACCCACATTCACATGTGGGCCAGGTGCTTCATGCAGATGATCGCCATGTTTACCAGCTTTCACAGAAAGGCGTTGTTCAGCACAGCCGCAGCGCCTGGGAAAAGGAGCCGGTAGTGGGCCAGAATTATGAAGTGGTTTATTCTCGCGGGGTAGGGAAGGTAAAAGGAGAGCTGACACAGGACGAGGCGCAGAAACTGAGTAACAGCCAGTCTAAATCACACTCACGCTAACAGATTAAATAAAGGCATCGAAAGATGCCTTTAAAGGATTAAAATTGAGTCATTCTGACAAACGAACCGAGTATTTGTATATGTTCCGTCGGTGCAGAACCATGGACACGATAGAGCGCGTTTACGAACATAAGCGCGATACAGTTCCCGAAAAATATATGGCGGATTTTTTAGGAGCATATGACCACAGAAAGGCCGAAATTACACATGGTAAAATATGGGATAAAGTGCCTGCGTCAGCGTGGAGAAACGTCAGATAAGGCCGGTATACCGGCCTTTGCATGAAGGTTGTTTTAGCCGCTAAAATAGAAGATATTTTTATTTGTCACCGTAATCACGTTTAATTTTTAATGTTAACTCATTAAATAATTTCTGCGTGGGAAGATAGCCACATTCATCTTTAATAAGATATTCCGTAGCGTACATCCAGCGCATCATCGCATTAAGAGCCTCATTAAAAGTGTTAACGTCATGCTCAGTTTCTAAATAGGTTAATTTGCAACAAAACCACGCCGCTGAGTTTTCAACCAGCGTACTCTCATTTTCGGTGTTTTTGTAAGCACCGAAAATTTCGAAACCTTTTCCGCTGAATTGTGGCGGTAGATCATCGGACATCAGGAATGGATAGCCAGAATTTCTACCCATATATGCATTAATAACGTCAGAGACAGTTACGGCAGATAACGCGAAGGGGGCACGTTCGATAATATAGGCCCGTAACATCGAGTAAAGATGTTCTGGTTTTAGTAAATCAGAATAGGGCTTTTCAGTTTTCATTTAACTCGTCCTTATTGGTCAGTGCGTTCAGGATTCAAAGCGTGAACGTCGAATAAATTCTGGCAGAAGAAAAAACGTCGCAATGATAAACATCGCAGGTAATACCAGACTGAATACCGTAATATCCCAGGTTAGTTTCACCGCCAGAAGCACAAGTAAGCCTGTTATGACACAACTTACATATGCGCGTCTGGTTTGTTTATAACTTCGGTAACTCAGGGCAAAAGCGAACTGCAACCCCAGCAATCCTCCTGTGAAAATTTTCACTGGAAGGTCAACTATAAACCCGGCTACCGGCGCGAGGTATTTCTCGTCATAGATTTCTGTTGCATCGATAAATAAAATCAGCAGCACCATATAGAGCAACGGTCTAACAACTGGACGCGCTGACTTTCTGAAATACTCAATGATAAAAGCCCCTAAGAAGACCGCTAAACCCAGCAAGCCAAGCATAAAATGGCTTATTGCTGTACCCACCATAAAAAAGCCGGTCACGCTCCAGAAAAGCGTATCCTGCAGCCTGCTGTTAGTTAGCCTTTCTATAATCATGCCATCCCCTTAAAAGTGCTTACAGAACGATTCCATGCAGTAACGGCATCACTCTTCTGATAAATATCCCCGAACAGACGAATGCGGAACTCGCAACGTCTGCAGTAAACCATGTAATACCATGTTAAACGCCCGCCTTCTGTCGAATATCTTCCGCGAAGTGCTGCGTACCCACCACACGGGCAGTCTGGTAACGTTGCCTGCGGGTAGCTCAATGCGCTTTCTTTACGTCTCTTGGGTAGCATCATTTTCGTTTTCCCTGGGCGAATCAGAAACCAATTAAACGGCATTCATAGCTTACCATCTGACTGATGTAGCGGGGTATTTGCTCAACCAGATGGTGGTTAGTTTCAGCCAGCGTTTCCATTTCATGAATGGTAACGTGCGGCAGCTGCTTGATGAACTGGTTTAATGAAAGGGTTTTAAGGGTGTTATCACTGTCTGATTTACCATATGATAATCGGGACATTTCACTTTTCCTTGCACGGATTAATGGGTGTCTGGCAGGGAGGTGGCCGCCTCCCTGTCCTCTATTAGAATAGGACATTCTGTCCTATATGCAAGCAGAATTTATTGAATTTGGCACTATAAAGTGCCATATTTGGCCCTTGTTAAATTATGCAGGGCCAGAAAATGAATGCTTGCCTACGGGATTCGATCCTTTCCAGGGGAACCTATGAAGACGCAGCAGAAGCGACCGGTATCAGTGTCAGGACACTGAAACGCATCTGTACCGAAGAAACATATGACCCGAAATTATCCGTCCTTAAAGCTGTCGCAGAGTACACCGGCTTACCCATTGAGGCACTGGTAGAACCCTATGGCGCTAAATCAACACTTCTTTATCTGAACGATCAACTGACTGAACAGTTGATGCCATATTTGGGCGGGATGTCCCTTTTTCGCCGTGAAAATGATACAGGCATAACTTATGAACTCAGGGGGGATGAACTGGAGATAAAAAAAATTCATCAAATAAAAATAATCATAAGTAAAAAAGGTTTATTCGATGATTATTATTTTATTGGTCTTGATGAAGATAAAATGATTATATGTAAATTGAGGATAAAGAAGAAAGAAGCGTTATTTTTAACTGATAGTTTGAATATTCCAATGATGGAATTTAAACCTGAATAATCTGGGGTGGATAATGTTATATATGCTTATATGTTCCGCACTTTCTCTTACATTTATAAGTATGATGTTTAAAAGTGTATTGTTTGGAGTAAATGGCAATAGGGAAATGCAGGTCAAAGAAGCAAAAAAGGTATTTGCTGTCATGCCTCTGGTAATAATCGTTAATTTACCGTTTGGCTTATCTATTTTTTTTGCTAATACGCCGTATTCAGTTGCGACATTGCAAACAATTGCGCTTTTAGTTCAGTGGGCTGGCGTCGTAGCTTCCCTGCTGCTTTCCGTGTTGTTCTGGAGCCTTTCAGAGAAAGGTAAAAGATTCTGGTTTATGGGTTGTGCAATTCTTTCCCTTGTTTTGTGTTTTATATTTTTTGATTCAGCTTTATTTAATTCAGGGGAAACAGGTCAGGCAAATGGATTGTTCATAAAATCTGTTGCAACCGACGTTGACTGTGAAAAAGGAATGGTAGTTTTTAAATACAATAAAGAAGGAGAAACAGAATGGCGGTGTACATCAGGTTTAGCCATGATGCAGGAGAGTAATAAACTATTTATCCCATGGCCTGACTATAAAAGTGGTCACAGTAGCCAACTGACTAAAGGCATTGGAGAACTACAGGAAAAGTTTAAAGATAAATAATTAGTGATCTGTAGGAGCCTGAATAAAAAACCTTTTAGCGGCTAAAATCATAGCCGCTTTGCTGATTCTTTCTTATGGCGTAAACCCCGTAGTCATCCAAAAAGTTCAAAATCATCATCAAAGGTGTTGCTTACCGCTTCAACTTTATCCGAAGCCAGAATGTACTGTAATCCCTGAAACAAGGATACCGGTAGTTCCGGGCCAAACTGATAAAAATCAGGATATGTACGGCCAAGCCAGTACCCGCCTCCTACATCCTTGCTCCGCTGAAAGAAAACCCACTCTCCATGCTTTAGAAACTCAAGCACTTCTCCCCTATAGACAACCTGATAGTTTGCATCTTTACCGCCCATACGCGCTCCTGCATAACTGTACATATATACAGTTATGCTAGTTTAAGAGGCGCTGGCTGTCTAGAGAAGTGCTGTCATGTCATTTTTATGTGTGGTAGGCTTTTTTAAGTTGCTTTGTTTGGCCTAGCCAGTATAAACTGTAATTGTTGTAAAAAAGCCATACCTAAACACCGTGGCTTTTAAGGGTATACCTTAGTTAACCGTCTGTACGGCAAGGGGAGGGGATTTGTGGGAAACAGGAAACCTAAAGCCAGATACATCGTTGGCGTTCCTCATGGTTCGATTCTGTATGAGGGCAATTTGCGCATTGCAGCCTGGTGGTACTGGTTGATCAATTGTCGTCAGGCTGTCGCTTTTGACCGGCGTTCGTGGATTATCAATCAAAACTACTGGATCACTGGCGATACACCCAATGAAAATTACTTTAAAAATAAGGAATTATGAACGATGGGTATTGACGTAAAAGTGGAGTTTGAGGCGAAGAGAAACGGTAAGTGGGAGCCGGTACATAATCAATACGCCATCGAGCGCAATTATTTGTTCTTCGCATGGTTAGCCAACCAACAAAATGAGTATGGCGTCCAGCCAATAGCAAAACCCAGGGATTTGCCGATGGATTATCGTTACGAGGATGGTCCGGGGGAGTATTCACAAAGCTGGCTGAGTGCCGATGAGATCCTGAATGCACCAGACCAGGAAATCACAATGAAAGGCTGTTTGGCCGAAGCTGAATATAAAAAATGGAATGGTGCCGAAAAGCCATCAGCAGATGTTATCTATGGACCAGACCTGTCAGGTCGTCCCGGCTATATTGAAGTATCCTGGGTAGTAAAAATCAGAGAAGAGTTCTCTGAATTCCTGAAAACTGTAGAAGCGCTTCAAAATGAGTATGGCGAAGTGCGTATGGTGTTTGGGTTTGATAGTTAATCAGCTTCCTTAGTCTGGAAAAAACAGAGGTGGAATAAATATATGACATATAGCAAATATTTGAATGATCCCCTTGATGAACACTATCTGATTGAACCGGGGGAAATGGTAGAAGAAGGTACAATTCCTGACGAAGAACTGGAAGTGAGAAAACAATTAGCCGCACTAAAGTTTTGTGAAGATCGTTTACGTAATTGTGGCTTTTTTTGGCGTTTATTTAATTCGAAAGAATATAGCCGTTATAATCACATTACTAAAACAGCCAATGACAATCTAATGGCTCTTGTAAACAAGACGCCTCAGCATAAGGCTGCCATCCGGCGCATTGTTAATTCGATGCCTGAAAACAATGGCGCGCGCGAGTTTTTAAAGCCCTTCCTTAAATAAATGATGATGGAATATAAAAATGAATAAATCAGATCCTATTTTAGATTTAATAGATAACTATTGCAGGGGTTATAACAAGGAAAACAAAAAAAGAATTTATTCTTGCTGGTATTACATACCAACATTTATCGCGGCAGCCGCTGTGATGTATTGGTACTTTGATATAAATAGATTCCTCTGTTTATTGATTGCTATGTGGGGGTTTTTTCTTAGTGCCACTTTGATTTTAAACAGGAGAATGTCTTTAGCCAAGTTAAAGATGCAATACTCTGATTTTAAAAATGGTGGTCCTCAAACAGGCGTGATTAGTGATGATTTTATTTCACTTCTGGCCGATTCTAAAAATATTGATAATTACGCCAAAAGAAGACTTGCAGAAACGCAGAATGAAGAATATGGGGTGCTCAGATGGAGTGATCTGTTTAAAATTAGAGAGGAACTCCTTTTATTGAAAGAAAGAGACAAGAGTTTAATAGGTAAAGGGGCTGTAAAATTACAGAAGTATAATCAACAAGATAAAAGTTAATTTTAGCCGCTAAAATCTATGAGGTTAGATAAAATGAGTTTAAAATACAGATGTTTTGTTGTTTTAATGATGGCGTTTCCATTGGTAAACTTCGCATATGCGAACAATGAACAAGTTTTTAGAGTTTTGAATATGAATGATATTGTCGATGACGGCAATCAAGATGTTAAATTTGCTGACAAGAAGGGCAGTTGTTATTATTTCGGGCAGGCGCTGTTAGTTTCCGAACAAAATGCAAAAATATTAGGCGTAGAAATTCCAGACGCACCGAAAAGCAAAGCGTGGGATTTTGTTATCAACAGCAAAGTCTGTCAGGGGAGTGACCGTGATAAGACCCCATACTCAGTTAAACAAACACTATATTTAGCACCTGATACAAAGACAATACACAGAAAGAGCTATTCTGCATTAATCCCCGCAGGTACTGAATTTCTCGTTTTCACATCTGAGGATGAGAGAAATAAGTATTTTAATAAATGATAGTTAAGTTTTGGGATATGACATTTTATGAAAATAGCGCGGGTGTATTTGCGGGTTAGTACAGAAGAACAGGATTTGACCAGGCAAAATGAGATTATCGAAAATGCCCGGAAAAATGGATTCTATGTTGCCGGTGTCTATAAAGAAAAGGCGTCCGGTGCAAGAGCTGACCGCCCGGAACTGCAACGAATGATTAATGATCTGCAGCCAGATGAAGTAGTTATTGCAGAACATATAGATCGTATCAGTCGTCTACCGCTCGATAGTGCGCTGGCGTTAATAAACTCGATAAAAGAGCGGGGCGCGAAACTTGCCATTCCCGGTATTGTGGATCTTACTGAGCTGGCTAACGCACAAACCGGTGTTGCTAAGGTCGTTCTGGAATCTGTTCAGGATATGCTGCTCAAAGTTGCCCTGCAGCTGGCAAGGGATGATTATGAAAATCGTCGCAAACGTCAGAAAGAGGGCATAGAACTGGCTAAACGCAAAGGCCGGTATCAGGGCCGAACTGCAGACTTGCTGCTTCATAAACGCATCATCGAGTATCGTTTAAAAAAGACAAGTATCGCGGAAACAGCAGAGCTTTGTGAATGTAGCGTGAGTCTAGTAAAATCCGTATGGGCTAAACACAAACAACAAGAGAATAAGAAAAATGTATAAGCATATTATTATCTGTAATGTTGTTGCGGTTTTATTTTCTGGCCCTGTGATGTCTTCGACTATCACTATTACTAATTTACATACCCAACAGCAACTTTCTAGAAATACAGCGCTTAATAACGAGACAGGACAAAAACAGAGACAAAGCTGTAATTGCAGTGGATATCCGGTCTATGATGCAACCGAAATAATGTTAGCAAAGCACCAGTTATATGAACAATGGCTAAAGGAAAATAAGTCTAAAATGGGTTATGCAGATTGGGAAAAAATGATGAGTGAAGGGGGTAAAAAAGATGAATAAATCTATTTTAATGGTTTTTTGTGCGGCAATTTCTATTGCATTAACTGGTTGCGACCAGGCTAAAAAAGATGCAAAAGAAAACAGCCAGCAAAATATCGCCTCAACATCATGGGCTGCAAAAACTACGGCAAGTCGTGATAATAATGGGAATTTAACATTTTTCTTTCAGCCTGGATTTATTGTTGCTAACTCTAAAGGTAACACATCTGTTATTCATGGATTTGATGAGTGTCAGAACGATAAACAGAAATACTGTATAAAAGTTAATAAGGATATTAAACAAATTCGAGTGTATGTAAAAGATTTGAGTGAGTTAGAAGCAAAAAACCCAAGTAAATTTATATACGAAGGAGATAAACCAAACGAGACACTTAATGTACGTTGGTTGAGTGACAAAGATAACTCGTTTTTAATTACACGCCAGAATGGAGAGCCTTTACATTCATGGTCTGCGGTGTTTACCGCTGATACAAAAAATGAGCCGTTATCTAATGGAGGTGGAAAATGACAGCGCAGGTTAATGAACATGAATTTAAGTTTCTTGTTAAAAGAAAAAGAAAAGTTAATTTTAACGATGAAAAAGATGCGCTTTTGAATAAGGTATTAAAAAATAAAGTTAGTTTTGAAACATATTGTAGAATTGAAAATCATGATGATTTTAATCATGCTTTAAAGAAACGTATCATGATAAGTAAAATGGTTCCATTGCCTCTTTGTTTAATCATGGCTGTCATCGGATACTTTTATGTAGGCATCATATCCGTATTAATTATGTTGCTGCTTGTAGTAATGGCGTGGTTATTTGTTTCTGCTTTAATTAACAGAAATCTAAAGTACGCTGTGCCTTCCGTAATTCTTTGGGGATTTGTCTATGATAGCCTTCACGACGAAGAGTTTAGGGCGATTTTTAAGGAACGTCTGTACGGCAAAGATATTCTTTTTAGAGAAGATTTAGAATTTCTCCAGGCCGAGCAACAAAAGCTGTTTGAAGAGGCCAAGGCAAAGGGGCAAGATCTCACACCTGATCTAAAGGGTAAAATACTGTGAAAAATCATTCTATTGTTGCTGGCATTCTGGCATTACTGCTACCCGTCGCGGCTTCCGCTGCAACTGTAACGCGTATCCTGGATGGCGATACGCTGGAAGTTCGTGAAGATAGCGGCCTGCTTCGGATTCGTCTGGCTGATATCGACGCACCGGAGAAAAGTCAGCCGTTCGGCCAACGGGCTAAACAAAAACTCATTGAACTGGTGAGTAACGCTGCAGATGTTGAAATTAAATCAACCGGCACAGATCGCTACGGTAGAACACTAGCTAATGTTTTGGTAAAAAAATGCCAGTCGCAATGCCAGGTATATTTTATTAACGAAGAAATGGTAAAGAATGGCATGGCATGGGCTTACCGGTATCACGGAAAGGCAACCAGTCAGGACATGGAGAATCTGGAAAGTAGGGCGCGGGTGGAAAAAGTGGGCCTTTGGTCAATGCCCGGAGCTGTAGAACCCTGGCGTTATCGTGAGAGCGAAAAGCGTCATTAATTTCGTTTTCGACTAGTGTCGTTCATGAAATTTGAACATGTTCTTATGTTGATAGGAATACATAACTTGTTGATTTAATGTCATTCATAAAAATGCCGGCATCGATGGCCAGCTGCTGCAGCGGCGACGGTCGGCAGAGTTATTATTCAAAAAATCTGGATACACGGATTATGAGTAAAAGCGTAGGCATTCGGACGGGGTTACTGGCACAAATGGCCGGTGTAAGCGAGGCTGAACTGGTTCATGCACTCAAGACAACCGGGGAAATCTTCGGTGTAAAAATCCCTTCTCCCCTGCCCCAAAAATATAACGCCAGAACAAGAAACTTTGATTATCTGGAAGGAAAAGCTTTTGCAGATAAAGTCGTCTCAGTCCGGGCTGCAGCTTTGCGAAAGAAAGGAAATTAAAAACGGTTTTACGCCAGAAAGAAATGTGAGGATCAATTTAGAGAGACTATCGGGACAAGCAAAGGGATATAAACAATCAATTGGAGCGGCCCCCCTGATTCAGGGATAATTGTTTTGTCGGAAACGACATCCCTCCTTTAGAAAGGTCTTATCGATGAGCACTGAACTTATCCAAAACCTCCCTCAGATCATCCTCGCACTTGCCACTTTCATTACGGCTATCGCCCGACTCGTTAAAGAGATTAAAAAGAAATAAAATTAAGCCCCTTTCGAGGGGCTTTTTTTTGCAGCTCCCCAGCTGCGCATGTTCTGTCCCCGCTGGCCGTGTGCGTGTCGCAGAGGCCCGGAGTGCTCCAGCTGCGCATGTTCTGTCCCCGCTGGCCGTGTGCGTGTCGCAGAGGCCCGGAGTGCTCCAGCTGCGCATGTTCTGTCCCCCGCTGGCCGTGTGCGTGTCGCAGAGGCCCGGAGTGCTCCAGCTGCGCATGTTCTGTCCCCGCTGGCCGTGTGCGTGTCGCAGAGGCCCGGAG
>NZ_JBEPNI010000014.1:0-54337 GCF_040546205.1 Citrobacter sp. UYEF32
AGCTAATCCCATCTGGGCACATCCGATGGCAAGAGGCCCGAAGGTCCCCCTCTTTGGTCTTGCGACATTATGCGGTATTAGCTACCGTTTCCAGTAGTTATCCCCCTCCATCGGGCAGTTTCCCAGACATTACTCACCCGTCCGCCACTCGTCACCCGAGGAGCAAGCTCCTCTGTGCTACCGTTCGACTTGCATGTGTTAGGCCTGCCGCCAGCGTTCAATCTGAGCCATGATCAAACTCTTCAATTTAAAAGTTTGATGCTCGTAGAATTAAACTTCGTAATGAATTACGTGTTCACTCTATGAGACTTGGTATTCATTTAGTGTCCGAAGACATTAAGAATCCATGTCACTTTGAGTGCCCACACAGATTGTCTGATAAATTGTTAAAGAGCAGTGCAACGCGGCTTTCGCTCACCGTTGCGAGGTGGCGTATATTACGCTTTCCTCTTTCAGAGTCAAGCGTTTATTTTCGCTTTTCTCTGCGGAATTCTCACCGGCATTCGCCTGAGAACCCCGCTGACCCGGCGGCTTGTTTGCCGTTGTTCCGTGTCAGTGGAGGCGCATTATAGGGAGTTCTTAGGAAGTGACAAGTATAAAATTCAAAAAAAATATCGTTTGCTCACTTTCCAGGCAAAGCAGATATTGAGAGGCAATTCTTGCCTGGTTTTTAAACAAAAACGAGCCCCTGGAGGCTCGTTTTTGCTGTTTTGTGACTTACTGCACTGCCACAATCCGATCATCTTTCACAACTAATTGAATTGTTTTGCCCGGTAAAAGTTCGCCAGACAAAATTTGCTGCGCCAGCGGGTTTTCAATCTGCTGCTGAATTGCACGTTTCAAAGGCCGTGCACCATACACCGGATCAAAACCATTCTCGCTCAGCAGTTTCAAAGCTTCATCGGAAAGGTTGACTTCATACCCACGCTCTTCCAGGCGTTTGTACAAACGCTGCAACTGGATTTGAGCAATAGAAGCAATGTGTTTTTCACCAAGCGGATGAAATACAACCACTTCATCTATACGGTTGATGAATTCCGGACGGAAGCTATGGCTGACCACACCTAACACCAGCTCTTTCATATGGCCGTAATCCAGTTCGCCAAACCGCTCCTGAATTAAATCCGACCCAAGGTTAGAGGTCATGATGACCAGCGTGTTACGGAAGTCTACCGTTCTCCCCTGCCCATCGGTCAGGCGGCCATCATCCAATACCTGCAATAGGATGTTAAATACATCCGGATGCGCTTTCTCGATCTCATCAAGCAAGATGACGGAATAAGGACGGCGGCGGACCGCCTCGGTGAGATACCCCCCCTCTTCATACCCGACATATCCCGGAGGAGCACCGACGAGACGCGATACCGAGTGTTTCTCCATAAACTCAGACATATCGATACGCACCATGGCGTCATCACTATCAAACATAAAGTTAGCCAGCGATTTGCACAGTTCGGTTTTCCCTACCCCGGTCGGCCCAAGGAATAAGAAGGAACCAATCGGCCGATTCGGATCGGACAGCCCGGCGCGGCTACGGCGGATGGCATTCGATACAGCTTCAACAGCTTCGTCCTGGCCAATCACACGCTGATGCAGCTCTTGCTCCATACGCAGCAGTTTGTCGCGTTCGCCTTCCATCATTCTGGAAACCGGAATACCGGTCCAGCGCGCCAACACTTCGGCAATTTCTGCATCCGTCACTTTATTACGTAACAGACGCATCGTTTTACCTTCAGACTGAGTGGCCGCTTCCAGTTGTTTTTCCAGTTCCGGGATCTTGCCGTACTGCAGCTCAGACATCCGCGCCAGGTCACCAACACGACGCGCTTGCTCAATAGCAATTTTTGCCTGCTCAAGTTCGGCCTTTATCGACTGAGTACCGGAAAGCGAGGCTTTCTCAGCCTTCCACTCTTCTTCTAATGTGGAATACTGCCGTTCTTTATCTGAAAGCTCGTCGTTGAGCATCTCCAGACGTTTTTTACTGGCATCATCCGATTCTTTCAGCAACGCCTGCTGTTCAAGTTTAAGCTGGATAATACGGCGATCGAGTCTGTCCAGTTCTTCCGGCTTAGAGTCGATCTGCATACGAATGCTGGACGCTGCTTCGTCGATCAGGTCAATCGCTTTATCCGGCAACTGGCGATCAGCAATATAGCGGTGCGACAAAGTTGCAGCCGCTACGATAGCCGGGTCAGTGATCTGCACGTGATGATGCAGCTCGTAGCGTTCTTTCAGGCCACGCAGGATCGCGATCGTGTCTTCAACAGAAGGCTCAGCAACAAACACTTTCTGGAAGCGACGTTCCAGTGCCGCGTCTTTTTCGATGTACTGGCGATACTCATCAAGCGTCGTGGCCCCCACGCAGTGAAGCTCACCACGTGCCAGCGCCGGTTTCAGCATGTTCCCGGCGTCCATAGCACCGTCTGCTTTCCCCGCTCCCACCATAGTGTGCAACTCGTCGATAAAGAGAATAACGTTACCTTCCTGTTTGGAGAGGTCGTTAAGCACACCTTTTAAGCGCTCTTCAAATTCACCACGGTATTTCGCCCCGGCCACCAGCGACCCCATGTCCAGTGCCAGTACCCGACGGCCTTTTAAACCTTCCGGGACTTCACCGTTAACAATACGCTGTGCCAGCCCTTCAACAATGGCGGTTTTACCGACACCAGGTTCACCAATAAGAACAGGGTTGTTTTTGGTACGACGCTGCAGTACCTGGATGGTACGGCGAATTTCTTCATCACGCCCGATAACCGGATCGAGCTTGCCTTGTTCAGCCCGCTCAGTCAGATCGACCGTGTATTTTTTCAAGGCCTGACGTTGGTCTTCGGCCCCTTGATCGTTCACGTTGTCACCTCCACGCATTTGATCAATTGCCTGAGTCACATTTGCCGTCGTCGCACCGGCTGATTTCAGCAGGTCGGCAAGCGAGCCGCGTGATTCAAGCGCCGCCAGAATAAAAAGCTCTGACGAAATAAAGTTGTCCCCTCTTTTCTGCGCCAGCTTGTCGCAGAGATTCAGTACTCGCATGAGGTCTTGCGAAGGCTGCACATCGCCGCCGGTGCCCTCCACCTGCGGCAAACGGCTTAACGCCTGCTCAATAGCCGTACGCAATTGCCCGGCGTTCACGCCAGCAGAGGTTAATAAAGGACGTACCGATCCCCCTTCCTGATTCAGCAAGGCGCTCATTAAATGAAGAGGTTCGATGAATTGGTTGTCGTGCCCCAGTGCAAGCGACTGGGCATCGGCAAGAGCAAGCTGGAATTTATTGGTAAGACGATCCAGACGCATAACTCCCCCCATAACAGGTCAAAATTGCTACTGGAGATTAAATGAGGTCATCCCTCAATTATTCAAGGTGAATGACCTGAATTATGCGAAAAGAAAGTTACACGTGCCGGATCGTCTTGATTCGATAGGTTATATCAGCCAAATGAAACTTGCCATACGGCCTGTGTTTTTGTCCCGACGATATGAGAAAAAATCATCCTTTTGGCTGAAAGTGCAACGATCGCCGCCGAAGACTTGCGTCACGCCGACGCTTGCCAGGCGCTGACGCGCAAGGGTGTAGATATCCGCGTAATATTTTTCCCCTGCCGGGCGAAACGCACTGTCTGCAATAGACTGTACTGCCATAAAAGCATTGCGCACTTCCGGGCCGACTTCGAAAGCATCGGGCCCAATAGCCGGTCCCAGCCAGGCAAAAATATTTTCGGGTTTATCAGCGAAGCAGTTCACGGTCTCTTCCAGTACACCCGCACAAAGCCCACGCCATCCCGCGTGAGCCGCTGCCACTTCTGTACCCGCGCGATTGCAAAAAAGTACGGGCAGACAGTCCGCGGTCATTACGGCACAAACTGTCCCTGGCGAATTGCTGTACGAGGCATCGGCACGCTTGCTGGCATATGGTTCACCGGTAAGTTTAAGGACATCCTTACCGTGCACCTGTTCAAGCCACACCGGTTTTGACGGAAGATTTCCCGCCATAAACGCTCGCTTACGGTTCTCTTCAACATGTGTCAGGTCATCACCGCAGTGCGCCCCCAGGTTGAGCGAATCGTAAGGTGGCAGGCTCACGCCGCCGATACGTGTAGAGCTACATGCCGCTACGCCTGAGGGAAGCGGCCATTCAGGGACAATCAGTTTGGTCATAACCAGGCCACATCATCCTTATGGGTTTCGAAGTCGGCACGCATGGCGTCAATCAGGTCAATCATGTCCTGCGGGATTGGCGCATGCCATTCCATCTCAATGCCAGTGATTGGATGGTACAGGCGAAGCATCGTTGCATGCAGCGCTTGTCTATCGAACTTACGCAGCGCGGCAATAAATTCATCCGACGCACCTTTTGGCGGACGCGGGCGACCACCGTAGAGCTGGTCACCGACCAACGGATGCGTGATGTGCGCCATATGAACGCGGATCTGGTGGGTACGCCCCGTTTCCAGACGCAAACGCAGGCGCGTGTGAATACGGAAATGTTCCATGATGCGATAGTGCGTCACCGCAGGTTTACCCATCGGGTGTACAGACATATGCGTACGTTTGGTCGGGTGGCGACTAATAGGCTCTTCAACCGTACCGCCTGATGTCATATGACCAATCGCCACTGCTTCATATTCACGAGTTATCTCACGCAGTTGCAAAGATTCCACCAGGCGCGTCTGTGCCGGGACTGTTTTTGCCACCACCATCAGACCGGTCGTGTCTTTGTCCAGACGGTGAACAATCCCGGCGCGCGGAACATCCGCGATAGGGGGATAATAATGCAATAACGCATTGAGCACTGTCCCGTCGGGGTTGCCGGCGCCCGGGTGAACCACTAAATCACGCGGTTTGTTAATAACAATAATGTCGTCATCTTCATAGACAATATTAAGCGGGATATCCTGCGGTTCGAAACGCGCCTCTTCTTCTATCTCAGCGTTGATAGCAACGCTTTCTCCACCCAACACTTTTTCTTTGGGTTTGTCACACATTTTACCGTTGACCAGTACTTTCTGGTCGAGAATCCATTCTTTTATACGCGAACGCGAATAATCCGGGAACAATTCGGCCAAAGCCTGATCTAAGCGTTGACCGAGTTGATTTTCGGTAACCGTTGCGGTGAGTTGTACTCGTTGTGCCATATACAGCTTCTTCGTTAACGTTGGGTTTTACGGCTTTGCCGTTTAATATAGTGTGCTATTGTAGCTGGTCTTAGTCGGGAGCAGGAAAGACAATCTCCCGCATACACATTCTGAGGAAAGTCTAATCGTCATGACGCGCATGAAATATCTGGTGGCAGCCGCCACGTTGAGCCTGGCTTTGGCGGGTTGCTCCGGTTCAAAGGAAGTGGTGCCTGATAATCCGCCAAATGAAATCTACGCGACTGCCCAGCAAAAACTGCAAGACGGTAACTGGAAGGCAGCCATAACGCAACTGGAAGCGTTGGATAACCGTTATCCGTTTGGACCTTACTCGCAGCAGGTGCAGCTGGATCTGATCTACGCTTATTACAAAAATGCCGATCTTCCGCTGGCTCAGGCCGCAATCGACCGTTTCATACGTCTGAACCCAACCCATCCTAACATTGATTATGTCATGTATATGCGTGGTCTGACTAATATGGCGTTAGATGACAGCGCTCTGCAGGGTTTCTTTGGCGTTGATCGCAGCGATCGCGATCCGCAACATGCGCGTGAAGCATTTAAAGATTTCTCTAAATTGGTTCGTGGCTACCCGCGTAGTCAATACGTTACCGATGCAACCAAACGTCTGGTTTTCCTGAAAGACCGCCTCGCGAAATATGAGTACTCTGTGGCGGAGTACTACACCAAACGCGGCGCATGGGTCGCAGTGGTGAATCGTGTTGAAGGTATGATGCGTGACTTCCCGGATACCAAAGCAACGCGCGATGCGCTGCCGTTGATGGAAAATGCCTACCGTGAAATGCAGATGACCGCTCAGGCCGATAAAGTGGCAAAAATTATTGCTAGCAATGGTTCCAGTAGTTGAGTCATTCCAAAACGCAAAACGGCAGCCACGAGCTGCCGTTTTTTATGCCTGCAAGGCAGAGCTGAAGCGGTTTAGCTTCAAGTCATCCTATCAACTATGACGGGTATTCCGGCCTTCGACAAGTAATATTTGCCCTCTTCCTGTCCTGCCTCACAAAACGTCTCCCTTGACAAAAAGTGACAAAATAATGTGATTTAAATCACACATTTTGACATTGGTCGAGGTATGCTGGAATCACCAAGACGGAAAGACAAGAGGTAAAATTTATGACAGTGAACATTACCAGCAAACAAATGGAAATCACCCCAGCAATTCGCCAACATGTCGCAGACCGTCTCGCCAAACTGGAAAAATGGCAAACACATCTTATTAATCCACATATCATCCTGTCGAAAGAACCGCAGGGCTTCATTGCAGATGCCACTATTAATACGCCAAACGGACATCTGGTCGCCAGCGCAAAACATGAAGATATGTATACCGCTATTAACGATTTGATCAACAAGCTGGAACGGCAGCTCAATAAAGTGCAGCACAAGGGTGAAGCGCGTCGCGCCACTACCTCGGTGAAAGACGCGGACTTCGTTGAAGAAGAATAACCTCACAGCATTGAGTTAATCAGCAACGCGCCTTCGGGCGCGTTTTTTATTGACAGAGAGAAAACAGTACAGGTACTTTAGTCTGACACTCAAAAGGAAATTTTCATGAAACATGTTCCGTTCTTCTTCGCATTCTTTTTTACCTTCCCATGACCGGGAGGCGATTCGTTTTGTGATAAAGAATGCGAAGACGAACAACAAGGCCTCCCACTCCGGGAGGCCTTTTTTATTGATAACAATTAAGGCAACAACATGACAGCGGATAACCCTTTACTGGATTTACGTGTAAAAATAAGCGCCCTGGATGAGCAGTTACTTTCCCTGTTGGCCGAGCGGCGTCAACTGGCGGTTGAGGTGGGTAAAGCAAAACTGGCTTCTCACCGCCCTGTTCGGGATATTGATCGTGAACGTGACCTGCTGGAACGTCTAATTCAATTAGGTAAAACGCATCACCTCGACGCCCATTACATCACTCGCCTGTTCCAGCTTATTATCGAAGATTCCGTTCTTACCCAGCAGGCGCTGCTCCAGCAGCATCTCAACAAAATTAACCCACACTCTGCCCGTATCGCTTTCCTCGGCCCGAAAGGTTCGTACTCTCATCTGGCTGCGCGCCAGTATGCTGCCCGCCATTTCGAGCAATTTATTGAGAGTGGCTGTCTGAAATTTCACGATATTTTTAATCAGGTTGAAACAGGTCAGGCTGATTACGCGGTCGTGCCACTGGAAAACACCAGTTCCGGGGCCATCAATGACGTTTACGATTTGCTACAACACACCAGCCTGTCGATTGTGGGTGAGCTGACCGTGCCAATTGACCACTGCGTCCTGGTATCCGGTTCCACCGACCTGGATAAAATCCAGACCGTTTACAGCCATCCGCAGCCTTTCCAACAATGTAGCCAGTTTTTGAATCGCTACCCGCACTGGAAAATTGAATATTGCGAAAGTACCTCCTCCGCCATGGAACGTGTGGCACAGGAAAACTCTCCGCATGTGGCCGCACTGGGTAATGAAGCCGGCGGGGCGTTGTATGGATTACAAGTACTGGAACGCAATCTGGCAAACCAAACGCAGAATATCACTCGCTTTGTAGTACTTGCCCGCAAAGCGATTGATGTCTCCGATCAGGTCCCGGCCAAAACCACATTGCTGATTGCAACGGGTCAACAGGCCGGTGCGCTGGTTGAAGCATTACTGGTGCTGCGTAATCACAACCTGATCATGACCAAACTGGAATCGCGCCCGATCCACGGCAACCCGTGGGAAGAGATGTTCTACCTGGATATTCAGGCGAACTTACACGCGTTGGATGTGCAAAAAGCCCTGCGTGAGCTGACATCCATTACCCGCTCGCTTAAGGTGCTCGGCTGTTATCCCAGTGAAAACGTCGTACCTGTCGATCCGGCTTAACATTCTATAAACGGTGATTTCTTCATTCCTGCCACCTCAACCGGCAGGGTGAAGATCGCCCCCGAAAGAGGATAATCCGCTATCTCCTGCTCATCCATATTCTCCCGCGTGGTCGTAATAAACAGCGTTTTCATATCGGTTCCGCCAAAGCAGACCATTGTCGGGCAACGTACCGGCAGGCGATACTCTGCCAGTTGCTCTCCCTGCGGTGAAAACCGTGCAATACGCCAGCCATCGAACATTGCGCTCCAGTAGCAGCCTTCAACATCCATTGCCGCACCGTCCGGGATACCTTCACCGACTTGAAATCGCCGGAAGACTTCGCGCACACCAGCCTCCCCCTGCTCATCCAGCGGCGTTCGATAGATAACCCCGTTTGGTGTATCAGACGTAAACATCCACTGCTTGTCGTGGCTGAACGCCAGACCATTATGGCCTTGAATATCGCATTGTATCACCCTGGGTTTAAGGTCATTATCAATACGCATCAGAAGCGCACCGTTGTAATCGCCCGGCCCCCAGAATGTCCCTGCATAGAAACGGCCAAGGTGATCGGTGCCACCGTCGTTAAAACGCGCCAGTTGCGGGTTTGACGGGTTATCACACACTTTTTGTACCAGCAACCCTCGCTTATCGGCGAGCCAGATAGCGTTGCGCATCGCGACAATAAAACCGCCCTTCTCTCTCAATGCGAAGCAGCCAACCTCCTCGGGAAAACAAAGCACCGAATGCTCACCGGTAGCAGGATGATAACGATGGAGTTCGCCTTCAAGAATATCGGCCCACCAGAGCGCCTGCTCCTCTTCACTCCATGTCGGGCATTCCGGGAGGTGCCCGGTGTAATCAAACAGCAGTTGCGGTTCAGCCATATCTGTCCCTTAAAAAGAAAAAAGCCAGCGGTATACCACTGGCTTTTCAGTATAAACGGCTTTTTATTTATTGGCGGCTGTCATTCGCCTGACGCAGCAAGACGCGGCTTTCATTCTGGAAACGTTTAGCATAATCGCCAAACCAGTGTTCTACCTTACGGAAGCTGTCAATAAACGCCTGCTTGTCACCGTGCTCCAGCAGGCTAATCGCCTCGCCGAAACGCTGGTAGTAGCGCTTTATAAGTGCCAGGTTATTTTCCGAAGACATAATAATGTCGGCATAGAGTTGTGGATCCTGCGCGAACAAGCGGCCAACCATCGCCAGTTCAAGGCGATAAATAGGCGACGAGAGTGCCAGTAACTGCTCAAGCTGTACATTCTCTTCAGCCAGATGCAGCCCGTATGCAAAAGTGGCAAAGTGGCGTAACGCCTGGATAAACGCCATATTCTGGTCATGTTCTACGGCGCTGATCCGATGTAAGCGCGCACCCCATACCTGAATTTGCTCCAGGAACCACTGGTAAGCATCCGGGTTTCGACCATCGCACCACACGACAACCTGTTTCGCCAGGCTTCCGCTGTCAGGGCCAAACATCGGATGCAGACCGACGACAGGTCCTTTATGTGCTTCCAGCATCGCCTGCAATGGCCCGCTTTTTACTGACGCCAGGTCGACAAGGATACAGTCGTCCGGTAACGGCGGTAACTGTGCGATCACCTTTTCAGTGATATGAATAGGAACACTCACAATGACCATGCCCGCATCAGCGACAATTGCCTGCGCCTGTGCCCAATCATCTTTTTCCAGAATACGCACCTGGTAGCCAGAAAGCGTCAGCATTTTGGCAAACAACTGCCCCATTTGCCCGTTGCCGCCGACAAGTACGACCGGTCGTAGCGAAGGACAGAGGGTTTTGAACCCCTTGTCGTTTTCACTGGAATAGGATTCACGCATAACGCGACGCAGAACATCCTCAATCAAATCCGGTGACACCCCCAGGGCTTCAGCTTCCTGACGACGGGACGCCAGCATCGAGGCCTCGCGTTCCGGAACATAGATCGGCAGGCCGTATTGGCTTTTTACTTCACCGACTTCGGCAACCAGCGACATACGGCGAGCCAGTAGTTCCAACAACGCTTTATCGACTTCATCTATTTGATCGCGTAACGCGGTCAGCTCTGCAACCATAACACCCTCTTAAGCCAGACGTGCCGCAAGGCTACTGCGCAAGTCATTGCCGATTTCACGCAGCAACACCTCAGTGGTTTCCCAGCTAATGCAAGCATCGGTGACGGAAACACCGTATTTCATTTCACTACGCGGCTGCTCGGATGATTGATTGCCTTCGTGGATATTACTTTCAATCATCAAGCCAATAATTGAACGGTTTCCGTCTTTGATCTGCGCAACAACCGATTCAGCCACTGCTGGCTGGCGGCGGTAATCTTTATTCGAATTGCCATGGCTGCAATCTACCATCAGTGCTGGCTTGAGTCCCGCCTGCTCCATCTCTTTTTCACACTGAGCAACATCCGCAGGGCTGTAGTTTGGCGCTTTACCACCGCGCAAGATCACGTGACCATCAGGGTTGCCTTGCGTTTGCAACAGACAGACCTGGCCGGCCTGGTTAATACCGACGAAACGGTGCGGCATTGCTGCAGCGCGCATCGCGTTAATCGCTGTTGCCAGGCTACCGTCGGTACCGTTTTTGAAGCCCACTGGCATTGATAAACCGGAAGCCATTTCACGGTGGGTTTGTGATTCCGTGGTGCGTGCACCAATGGCGGACCAGCTAAACAGATCGCCCAGGTACTGCGGGCTATTCGGGTCGAGCGCTTCGGTTGCCAGCGGCAGCCCCATGTTGACCAGTTCCACCAATAACTGGCGAGCAATTTTCAGCCCGGCCTCAACATCAAACGAGCCATCCATATGGGGATCGTTAATCAACCCTTTCCAGCCGACGGTGGTACGGGGTTTTTCAAAATAGACGCGCATCACCAGATAGAGGCTATCGCTGACCTCTGCGGCAAGTGCTTTAAATCGACGAGCATATTCAAGTGCGGTTTCTGGATCATGAATTGAGCAGGGGCCGCAAACGACCAACAAACGCGGATCTTCTCCGGCGATGATGTTGGAAATCGTCTGGCGGGACTGCGCGATCTGCGCTTCCTGAGCAATACTCAGCGGGAAAGCGGCTTTCAGTTGATCCGGAGTAATCAGAACTTGTTCGTCGGTAATGTGTACGTTATTCAGCGCGTCTTTTTGCATGATTGGTGATCCTGTATGACTCGTTTGCGATAGTTATTCCTCAGTGAGGAGGTGACACGATATCACAATCAGTAAAGAATTCAATCCAAAATTCGTACATTTATCTTTACATATCCAATTTCTAGCCTCATCCCATGGCGGCAACGTGTAAACAATTTAATACACGCTATTTTCAGGAGTCTGCAAGAGCGCATATGAAGGCTTGCGCAAAAGTACCATGCAGGGCAAGCCATAAGCATTCATCGTATGGACGTTACACAGGTGTTCGACGACGAAGCCATTGCCTGAATTGGGGGAGCAAGAACATGATGCTGGGGCTTTGAATAAGCATTACCACTCCGGGTCATACGGGTAAATGCAATTCCATTGTCCCTTTTTAAACCATAAAAAAAGGGCCAGCCCACAGGCCAGCCCTTTCTAACAGGATGTCGCGAAAGCGAATCTTAGTTAAGACGCTCTTTGATACGAGCAGACTTACCAGTGCGCTCACGCAGGTAGTACAGTTTAGCTTTACGTACAGCACCACGACGTTTAACAGCAATGCTGTCAACTACCGGAGAGTGAGTCTGGAAGACACGCTCAACGCCTTCGCCGTTGGAAATTTTACGAACAGTGAATGCAGAGTGCAGACCGCGGTTACGAATAGCGATAACCACGCCCTCGAATGCCTGCAGACGTTTTTTGGAACCTTCAACAACCCATACTTTCACTTCCACGGTATCACCCGGACGGAAGGAAGGTACGTCCTGCTTCATCTGTTCTTGTTCAATTTGCTTAATAATGTTGCTCATAATTTAATCTCTTATCCTGGGTAAACTGATATTGGGGGCTTACGCTGTCCCATCATGTTTATGTTGCTGTTATGCGTGTTCTTTTTTGAACTCCGCCAGCAACCTTGCTTGCTCTTCAGTCAGAGCCAGGTTTTCCAGAAGTTCAGGTCTTCTAAGCCAGGTGCGGCCCAACGACTGTTTCAAACGCCAGCGACGTATCTCGGCATGATTTCCCGACAGTAACACTGGCGGTACTTCCATCCCTTCTAACAGCTCAGGTCGAGTATAGTGTGGGCAGTCCAGTAATCCATCAGCAAAGGAATCCTCCGTTGCCGAAGCTTCATGTCCCAGAACACCCGGAATAAACCGGGAGACCGAATCAATCAGCGTCATGGCTGGTAACTCACCACCGCTGAGAACGTAATCGCCGATAGACCATTCTTCGTCAATCTCGGTTTGGATTACGCGCTCATCTATCCCTTCGTAGCGCCCGCACACCAGAATCAGTTTCTGATTCGTTGCCAGTTCGCTGACGCCCGCTTGATCAAGCTTACGCCCCTGAGGTGACAGATAAATCACTTTTGCGCCTTCACCGGCCGCATCTTTTGCTGCATGAATGGCATCCCGCAAAGGTTGCACCATCATTAGCATCCCCGGTCCGCCGCCGTAAGGACGATCGTCCACGGTACGGTGCCGGTCATGAGCAAAGTCACGTGGACTCCAGCTCTGGATGCTCAGCAGGCCATTTTTAACTGCCCGGCCAGTTACCCCGTAGTCGGTAATCGCGCGGAACATTTCAGGAAACAGGCTAATTATGCCAATCCACATAGCGCCGTCTTTTACCGTATATCCGGAGGTTTAAAAACCAGGATCCCAATCTACTTCAATGGTTTGAGTAGTGAGATCGACTTTCTTGATAACCTGCCCATCGAGGAACGGAACCAACCGCTCCTTGATACCAAATGCATCTTTCAGGTTTGCCTTGATGACGAGAACGTCATTTGACCCGGTTTCCATCATATCGATGACTTTACCGAGGCTATAACCTTCGGTGGTCACTACCTGGCAGCCCATCAGGTCTTTCCAGTAGTAGTCACCCTCTTCCAGTTCCGGCAACTGCGATGAATCTACGACAATTTCGCAATTGGTCAGCAGATTCGCGGCATCTCTGTCATCAACACCTTTCAGTTTGATGACAATGTCCTGATTGTGGTAGCGCCAGCTTTCCAGCTCAATGCTCTGCCACTGACCCGCCCGTTCAATAAACCAGGGCTGATAGTCAAAAATGCTTTCGGCGTCTTCGGTGGAAGAAAACACTCTGAGCCAACCACGGATACCGTAGGAAGATCCCAGTTTACCCAGAACGATAGGATTAACAGGGCTCTGCGCGGCGTGTTGCTTGCTCATCATGACCACCGTGACAGATTAAGCTGCTTTGTTTACTTCTTTGATCAGCGTAGCTACGCGATCAGAAACGGTAGCGCCCTGGCCAACCCAGTGAGCGATACGATCCAGATCCAGGCGGGTGCCTTCTTCTTTCTCAGACGCGATCGGGTTGAAGAAGCCAACGCGCTCAATGAAGCGACCGTTGCGTGCATTACGGCTGTCGGTGACAACAACCTGGTAGAACGGACGCTTTTTAGCGCCGTGACGTGCTAAACGAATAGTTACCATAACATCCTCTTGTGTGAATAAAACAACCGGGCCCCATCGAGGAACGGAGCCCGGTGTCATATTAAAAGCCCGAAAATTTTACTGATTTCTGGGGAAATTGCAATCAACAGTTTAGAAACTGTGATATCGAGGCCGTCGGCGTTGCAGTCAGTTTGGTGCCGGCGTGCGCGCAGCCACCGGAGCGTACACGCAGTACGTAAGGATGGCGAGCACACCCCGGCACCAAAATGGCCAATAAGCCAGGCCGATTTAGTCTTAGCGGCCAGGGAACCCAGGCGGCATCATCCCCTTCATACTTCTCATCATCTTCGCCATACCGCCCTTCTTCATTTTCTTCATCATGCGCTGCATGTCGTCGAACTGTTTCAGAAGGCGGTTAACATCCTGCACCTGCATCCCGCAGCCTGCAGCAATACGGCGCTTACGAGAGCCTTTGATGATTTCAGGATTCGCACGCTCTTTAAAGGTCATTGAGTTGATGATCGCTTCCATACGCACCAGGACTTTGTCATCCATTTGCGCTTTCACGTTGTCCGGAATCTGCCCCATGCCCGGCAACTTGCCCATCAGGCTCGCCATACCGCCCATGTTTTTCATCTGACGCAGCTGTTCCAGGAAGTCGGTCAGATCGAAACCGTCACCTTTTTTCAGTTTGGACGCCAGTTTCTCAGCCTGAGCGCGGTCGACCTTGCTTTCGATATCTTCAATCAGCGACAGGACGTCACCCATGCCAAGGATACGCGAAGCAATACGGTCCGGATGGAACGGCTCCAGTGCTTCGGTCTTCTCGCCGACACCGAGGAACTTAATCGGTTTGCCAGTGATATTGCGAATGGAGAGCGCCGCACCGCCACGGGCGTCACCGTCCACTTTGGTCAATACAACACCCGTCAGCGGTAGCGCTTCGTTAAACGCTTTCGCGGTATTCGCCGCATCCTGACCGGTCATCGCATCAACAACAAACAGGGTTTCTACCGGGTTAATCGCGGCATGAACCTGTTTGATTTCATCCATCATCGCTTCGTCAACGTGCAGACGACCGGCGGTATCCACCAGCAGCACGTCGTAGAACTTAAGCTTCGCTTCTTTCAGCGCTGCATTAACGATATCCACCGGCTTTTGCGCGACATCAGAGGGGAAGAAGTCGACTTCCACCTGTTGCGCAAGGGTTTCCAGTTGTTTGATCGCCGCCGGGCGATAAACGTCCGCGGAAACTACCATTACCTTCTTCTTGTGTTTTTCACGCAAGAACTTACCCAGTTTACCTACGCTGGTAGTTTTACCAGCCCCCTGCAAACCCGCCATCAATACAACGGCTGGCGGCTGAGCGGCCAGGTTAAGGCTCTGGTTCTCTTCGCCCATCGCCGCAACCAGTTCGTTGCGCACGATTTTGACGAACTCCTGACCCGGGGTCAGGCTCTTATTCACTTCATGACCAACCGCTTTTTCTTTTACGCGGTTGATGAAATCACGCACGACCGGCAAGGCGACGTCCGCTTCCAGCAGCGCCATACGCACTTCGCGTAGCGTGTCTTTAATGTTGTCTTCAGTGAGGCGTCCACGACCACTGATATTGCGCAGGGTGCGCGACAAACGATCGGTTAAATTATCAAACATTGTCTCTCGCCTGAGGTAAAACGATGGGCCGCCAGGGCGACGCATAACAGAAATTTGCGTCAGTATAACATGAAGACATTCGTGATGTATGTGATGCAACGGTTGGAGCCAGAGTCACGTAACGTTATACTGCTTCTCTTTCTTCTCAGGTCAACTGTCGACGTCACTATGCCCGTGTTCGCCTTAATTTCTCTTGCCGCTTATTCCATCAGCCTCGCACTGATCGTTCCCGGTTTGCTGCAGAAAAACAGCGGCTGGCGCCGCATGGCGATTTTATCAGCGGTTGTCGCGCTGATGTTTCACGGCTTCGCGCTTAAAGAGCGGATTTTTCCGGACGATGGTGGGCAAAACCTAAGCTTATTAAACGTCGGTTCGCTGGTCAGTTTGATGATCTGTACGGTCATGACCATTGTGGCGTCGAAAAATCGTGGCTGGCTGCTGTTGCCCATCGTTTATACCTTTGCGCTGATCAACCTCGCCTTCGCTATTTTTGTGCCGAACGAGTACATCACGCATCTCGAAACCACGCCTGGTATGATGGTTCATATTGGGCTTTCACTCTTCTCCTATGCCACGCTGATTATCGCGGCGATGTATGCGCTGCAACTGGCGTGGATTGACTACCAACTGAAGAATAAACGACTGGCATTCAGCAGTGAAATGCCGCCGTTAATGAGTATTGAGCGCAAAATGTTTCATATCACGCAGATTGGCGTGGTTCTGCTGACTTTAACGCTCTGTACAGGTCTCTTCTTCCTCAAGAACCTGTTCAGCATGGAGAATATCGACAAAGCTGTCCTGTCGATCATCGCCTGGTTCGTCTATATCGTCTTGCTGTGGGGCCATTACCATAAAGGATGGCGCGGGCGCCGTGTCGTGTGGTTTAACGTCGCAGGCGCGGGCATTTTAACGCTGGCCTATTTTGGTAGCCGCGTTCTGCAGCATTTCCTAAGTTAATAAGGAGTTCCCCCTGGAACACATTTCCACCACGACGCTGATCGTCACCCTGATCATCATGGTGGTGATTTCGGCGTACTTCTCCGGTTCTGAAACCGGTATGATGACCGTTAACCGTTATCGCCTGCGTCATCTGGCAAAGCAGGGCCATCGAAGCGCTAAGCGCGTCGAAAAACTGCTGCGTAAACCTGACCGACTTATCAGCCTGGTATTGATTGGCAATAACCTCGTCAACATCCTCGCCTCTGCGCTGGGGACTATTGTTGGTATGCGTTTATACGGTAACGCTGGCGTGGCAATTGCAACCGGTGTGCTGACCTTTGTCGTGCTGGTATTTGCCGAAGTCCTGCCAAAAACCATCGCCGCTCTTTATCCCGAAAAAGTCGCTTTTCCCAGTAGCGTTCTGTTAGTACCGCTGCAAATCATTATGATGCCGTTGGTCTGGCTGCTTAATGGTGTGACGCGGATTCTGATGAGGATGGTGGGAATCAAAGCTGATGTCGTTATCAGCGGGGCCCTCAGTAAGGAGGAGTTACGTACCATCGTGAACGAATCCCGCTCCCAGATCTCCCGACGCAACCAGGACATGCTGTTGTCGATACTGGATCTGGAAAAAGTAAGCGTCAATGACATCATGGTGCCGCGTAGCGAAATTGTCGGTATCGATATCAACGACGACTGGAAGTCGATCGTGCGCCAGCTTACCCATTCGCCGCATGGTCGCATCGTGCTCTATCGGGATTCGCTTGACGATACCATCAGCATGCTTCGCGTGCGCGAAGCCTACCGCCTGATGACGGAGAAAAAAGAGTTCACCAAAGAGGTCATGCTGCGCGCCGCTGATGAGATTTATTATGTGCCGGAAGGTACGCCGCTCAGCATTCAACTGGTGAAATTCCAACGCAATAAAAAGAAAGTCGGCCTGGTTGTGGACGAATACGGCGATATTCAGGGGCTGATTACGGTTGAAGATATTCTTGAAGAGATTGTTGGGGACTTTACGACATCGATGTCGCCGTCACTGGCCGAAGAAGTAACACCGCAGAATGACGGGTCTGTGATCATTGATGGCAGCGCCAACGTACGTGAGTTGAATAAAGCATTTAACTGGCAGTTACCGGAAGCAGAGGCCCGGACAATTAACGGAATGTTACTTGAAGCCCTGGAAGAGATCCCGGCCGCTGGCACCCGTGTGCGCATTGAACACTATGATATCGATATTCTCGATGTGCAGGACAATATGATTAAGCAGGTGCGGGTTATTCCGGTCAAATCCCTTCGCGACAGCGTGGCGGAATAATACTTATAACCCTCTCCCGGTAAGGAGAGGGTTAACATGAGGGGAAAATTAACCCTTCGCTTTTGCCACCGTCACCATCGCGGCACGAATCGTACGGCCATTGAGGGTAAAGCCTTTTTGCATCACGCCCAGCACGTTGCCCGGCGCCACCTCTTCTGACTCCACCATCGCGATAGCCTGATGCACATTCGGATCCAGCGGAACGTTGGTATCGGCCACGACTTCCACGCCGAATTTTTTCACCACATCCAGCATAGATTTCAACGTCAGTTCAATACCTTCGACCATGGAGGACATGTCGGCATTGTTCTTGTCCGCAACTTCCAGTGCGCGATCCAGGCTATCAATTACCGGCAGCAGTTCGTTGATAAATTTTTCCAGCGCAAATTTATGCGCCTTCTCAACGTCCAGCTCGGTACGACGACGCAGGTTTTCCATTTCTGCTTTCACACGCAGAATACCGTCACGCTCACGGTTCTGCGCTTCAATCAGTTGCGCTTCGAGGTTGGCAATCTTCTCATCGCGCGGATCCACCTGCTCAGCAGAAGCGTCTGGTTCAACCGCCTCAATATCTTCGTGCTGATCCATGATAATTTCTTCCGGGGCTTGCCCGTCAGGCGTTTTCTGTTCTTTACTACTCATGAATTTCTCCGCGTTTTTTCGCATTCATCTCGCTAACTTCGCTTATTATGGGGATCAGTTTCCGGGTTTCAAGGGAACGCGACAGATTGTCATCATTCATTTGGCACAAGGACCACCAGAAAATGGCTCATCATTTCAAGTGTATTGGTATTGTCGGTCATCCACGTCACCCCACCGCGCTGACCACACATGAAATGCTCTATCGCTGGCTGTGCACAAAAGGGTATGACGTCATTGTCGAGCAGCAGATTGCACAAGAGTTACAGCTTAAAAACGTGCGTACCGGTACGCTGGCCGAAATTGGTCAGCAGGCGGATCTCGCGGTTGTCGTCGGCGGTGACGGTAATATGCTTGGCGCCGCACGCACGCTGGCGCGCTACGATATTAAAGTCATTGGCATCAACCGTGGCAATCTGGGCTTTCTGACAGACCTTGACCCCGATAACGCACAGCAGCAGTTGGCTGACGTTCTGGAAGGTTATTATATTGCGGAAAAGCGTTTTTTGCTGGAAGTACAAGTCTGCCAGCAGGACTGCCAGAAGCGCATCAGCACTGCCATCAATGAAGTCGTTCTCCATCCGGGCAAAGTTGCCCATATGATTGAGTTCGAAGTTTATATTGATGAGGTATTTGCCTTCTCCCAACGTTCAGACGGCCTGATCATCTCCACGCCGACAGGTTCCACGGCCTACTCGCTTTCAGCGGGCGGCCCAATCCTGACCCCTTCACTGGATGCCATCACTCTGGTACCCATGTTTCCGCATACGCTCTCAGCACGCCCGCTGGTCATTAACAGCAGCAGCACCATTCGCCTGCGTTTCTCACACCGTCGCAGCGATCTGGAAGTAAGTTGCGACAGCCAAATCGCGCTGCCTATTCAGGAAGGCGAAGATGTATTGATTCGACGCTGCGACTACCATCTCAATCTGATACACCCTAAAGACTACAGTTATTTCAATACATTAAGCTCGAAACTCGGCTGGTCAAAAAAATTGTTCTGAAAACATGCCCCAGGGCTTTACTGTATATAAAACCAGTTTATACTGTATTTAAACACAGTTATGGTTATTCATACAGGAAAGCAACCATGTTGGCACAACTGACTATCAGCAACTTTGCGATTGTTCGTGAACTCGAGATCGACTTCCATAGCGGAATGACGGCTATCACGGGTGAGACCGGCGCAGGTAAATCCATCGCTATTGATGCGCTGGGGCTTTGCCTGGGTGGTCGTGCCGATGCCGACATGGTGCGAGCGGGTGCTGCACGCGCTGACCTGTGCGCGCGTTTCGCCCTGAAAGATACGCCTGCGGCACAGCGCTGGCTGGAAGAAAACCAGCTTGAAGACGGGCGTGAGTGTTTACTTCGTCGCGTTATCAGCAGTGACGGGCGCTCTCGTGGTTTTATCAACGGCACGGCAGTTCCCCTTTCGCAATTGCGCGAGTTGGGGCAGTTGCTGATTCAAATCCACGGCCAACACGCGCACCAGTTGCTCGTAAAATCTGAGCATCAGAAAGCGTTGCTGGATGGCTACGCAGGTGAGTATGCACTTACTCAACAGATGGCAGAACATTACCGTCAGTGGCATACAAGCTGCCGCGAGCTGGCGCAGCATCAGCAGCAAAGTCAGGAGCGTACCGCGCGTGCCGAACTGCTGCACTATCAATTGAAAGAGCTGAACGAATTCAACCCGCAGCCGGGTGAATTTGAACAGATCGATGAAGAGTACAAACGCCTCGCCAACAGCGGTCAGTTACTTAGTACCAGTCAGCATGCGCTGAATTTGCTGGCCGACGGCGAAGATGCCAATCTGCAAAGCCAGCTCTATACCGCACGCCAAATGGTCACCGAACTGGCAGGTATGGATGCCAGCCTGTCCGGCGTTCTCACGATGCTCGAAGAAGCGGCAATTCAGGTCAGCGAGGCCAGCGATGAACTGCGTCATTACTGTGACCGTCTGGACCTCGACCCGAACCGCTTGTATGAGCTTGAGCAGCGTATTTCAAAACAGATTTCGCTGGCACGCAAACACCATGTCAGTCCGGAAGCACTGCCGCAATTTCATCAGGCATTGCTGGAAGAACAGCAACAGCTTGATGACCAGGCTGACTCCCAGGAAACCCTGAAGCTTGCGGTGGCGAAGCACCACCAACTGGCACTGGACGCAGCCCGTCAGCTTCATACGCAGCGGGTACACTACGCGCAAGAACTGGGACAATTAATCACAGACAGCATGCATATGCTCTCGATGCCCCATGGGGTATTTGATATCGACGTCAGCTTTGATGAGCACACGCTCACGGCAGATGGCGCGGACCGTATTGAGTTCCGCGTTACAACAAACCCCGGCCAGCCCTTACAGGCTATTTCTAAAGTCGCTTCCGGCGGTGAGTTATCACGTATCGCATTAGCCATTCAGGTCATCACCGCCCGGAAAATGGAAACCCCGGCGCTGATTTTCGACGAAGTGGATGTAGGGATCAGTGGTCCAACGGCAGCGGTCGTTGGCAAACTTCTCCGCCAGTTAGGCGAATCTACCCAGGTGATGTGCGTAACTCACCTGCCCCAGGTTGCGGGCTGTGGGCACCATCACTTCTTTGTTAGCAAAGAGACCGATGGCGCAATGACCGAAACACATATGCTGCCTTTAGATAAACGCGCACGTTTACAGGAACTGGCACGGCTGTTAGGCGGTAGTGAAGTCACCCGAAATACACTGGCAAATGCGAAAGAGCTACTCGCTGCGTAAACTTTTTGCCATTAGTAAGGTCTCAGTACACGATAAATTCGCCGTCAGACCAGGTAGCAAAGGTTTTAAACTGGCTAAAGGTCTATTATTATCGGCACATTACAAATGAGCCACGTACTGTTCGGGCCCGAAAAGGAATCAAATCACTATGCGCTGTAAAATGCTGACTGCTGCCGCAGCGGTTCTTCTGATGTTGACCGCAGGCTGTTCCACTCTGGAGCGAGTGGTTTACCGTCCTGATATCAATCAGGGGAACTACCTGACTCCGAATGACGTTTCTAAAATCCGCGTAGGGATGACGCAACAGCAGGTTGCATACGCATTGGGTACGCCGATGATGACCGATCCGTTCGGAAGCAGCACCTGGTTCTACGTATTCCGTCAGCAGCCAGGGCACGAAGGTGTGACCCAGCAGACGCTGACTCTTACCTTTAACAGCAGCGGCGTATTAACCAACATTGATAACAAACCCGCACTGACAAAAGAGTAATCGCAGGATTAGAAATGGCGCCCAATGGCGCCATTTTTCATTTCAGGGGAAGAGAAGATGGCCGTGCCAGAAAGCAAAACTGCCTTACTGGAAGCAATGAAAAAGTCGGCAAGCGCCCTGCGCAAAAAACTCATCCGCATTCCGGCGGACATCGCTTATCAGCAATGCCTGGAAGGGCACGTAGCTGGTAGCCGCATGAGTGTTGCTAATCTTGTCAGCTATCTGATTGGCTGGGGAGAGCAAGTTCTCTTCTGGCACCAACAGGAAGCCGCAGGCGAAGAAATAGACTTCCCGGCAAAAGGCTTTAAATGGAATGAACTGGGGAAGCTTGCACAAAAATACTACGCTGATTACCAGCATATTACGTCATGGCCAACGCTGCTTGCCATGCTGGAAGAGAATCAACAGCAACTGATATCACTGGTGAATGGCTTTAGTGACGATGAGTTGTACCACCAGCTCTGGTACGGAAAATGGACGCGAGGACGTATGATTCAATTCAACAGCGCCTCACCGTATAAGAATGCCAGCGCCAGGCTGAACAGTCTGTTAAAAACGCTCGCCGAAGCCTGAACAGATCTATTTCTTCGCCGCTCTCTCCGCGCGCTGCCTGCGCAATTCTTTCGGATCAGCAATCAGCGGGCGATAAATTTCGATACGGTCACCATCAGCAACAACATCTTGCAGTTTTGCCGGGCGACTATAAATGCCCACTTTGTTGCGGCTGAGATCGATATCTGTACGTAACTCAAGCAGGCCAGAGGCAACAATCGCCTGTTCGATGGTTGCCCCTTCTTCCAGGCTCACCCGCTGCAGGTACTGCTTTTCCGGCAACGCATACGCCACTTCCACCGCAATCTTACCCGGCACTGTAGACCTCTTTCGCACGTACGGTAAAGGCATCTACCATATTGGCGGCCAGCTCTTTGAAAATACGACCAAAAGCCAGTTCAATCAGCTTATTGGTAAATTCAAAATCAAGGTTAAACTCGATGCGGCAGGCATCCGCTGATAGCGGCGTAAACTTCCAGCCCCCCATCAACCTCTTGAATGGACCATCGACAAGGTGCATCAAAATGGTTTGGTTTGCCGTTAAGGTATTTCGCGTTGTGAAAGTCTTGCTGATTCCCGCTTTCGAGACATCCACTGCCGCCGTCATCTGCGTAGGGCCGGACTCCAGCACGCGGCTACCCGTGCACCCCGGCAGAAACTGCGGGTAAGATTTCACATCGTTAACCAATTCATACATTTGTTCTGCGCTGTAAGGCACCAGTGCAGAGCGACTAATCTGAGGCATAGCATTTCCTGCGATCATACAATCATCAAATAATAACATTTCCCATACATGAAAGGAAAACGCTACGCCGGAACTCGTGCTAAGATAACGCGTTGAACCTCACAGGATGCAATGAGGTCTTTTTGGATATCAGATTACCAATGGCTTCACGACACTTATGACGAAGAAAAAAGTACACAAACCCGGTTCCGCCACTATCGCGATGAATAAGCGCGCCCGCCATGAATATTTTATCGAAGAAGAGTTTGAGGCGGGTCTGTCTCTGCAGGGCTGGGAAGTCAAATCCCTGCGAGCGGGCAAAGCCAACATCGGCGACAGCTATGTGATTCTGAAAGATGGCGAAGCATACCTGTTCGGTGCCAACTTCACCCCGCTGGCGGTGGCTTCGAGCCACTATGTTTGCGATCCAACCCGTACGCGTAAGTTGCTGCTCAACCAACGTGAACTGGATAGCCTCTATGGTCGCGTAAACCGCGAAGGTTATACCGTTGTCGCGCTTTCGCTGTACTGGAAAAATGCCTGGTGCAAAGTCAAAATCGGCGTTGCGAAAGGTAAGAAACAGCACGATAAACGTTCCGATCTTAAAGAGCGTGAATGGCAACTGGATAAAGCCCGCATTATGAAAAACGCAGGCCGCTAATAACGCCCACCGGATGCTTCCGCAGCGGGAGTGTCCGGGCAACACATCTTTCCCACAGCGCCTTTCTCACTTTGGGTGTTGAGAAATGTTTGAACATCAAGATTCCTCGTATGTCATGCCCTTCTCTTCCCATATCGTTTCTCTGAATTTTACCTCTGAACTTGATCATCTCTATTCGTAACGATATCAGTGGTTATTGTTCACATTCTCGCCAGACAGCTCTGGCAAAAGCATTACAGCGATATGGACTGGTGTGCTGCGTCATAAATCTGTTATACTTAGCGCAACACTTTTGGGGCTGATTCTGGATTCGACGGGATTTGCGAAACCCAAGGTGCATGCCGAGGGGCGGTTTGCCTCGTAAAAAGCCGCAAAAAATAGTCGCAAACGACGAAAACTACGCTTTAGCAGCTTAATAACCTGCTCTGAGCCCTCTCTCCCTAGCTTCCGCTCTTAAGACGGGGATCAAAGAGAGGTCAAACCCAAAAGAGATCGCGTGGAGACCCTGCCTGGGGTTGAAGCGTTAAAACTAATCAGGCTAGTCTGGTAGTGGCGTGTCTGTCCGCAGGTGCCAGGCGAATGTAAAGACTGACTAAGCATGTAGTACCGAGGATGTAGGAATTTCGGACGCGGGTTCAACTCCCGCCAGCTCCACCAAAATTCTCCATCGGTGATTACCAGAGTCATCCGATGAAGTCCTGAGAGCCCGCACGGCGCAAGCCCTGCGGGCTTTTTTGTACCCTGAATTTGTCCGTTGAAGTCCAATGGCAACTAAATGATTCCGAACTGACCAGCCCCGGCATTGTCTACCCTTGCCCAAAAACTGTACGAAAAACAGGTACCCCTACCAGCGGCATATGGCAATTTAGTAGTGCAGTGTCAGTCTCCTCAACGGAGCTTGCTGTATCTGCTGTTCCATTATTTGGTGCATTGAGTACTTCCGACAATGATCTTCTGGAAGCGCTGGCGCGCCGCTGCGACAAAGCTTTGTAAAGTGCTACACCAGCAGGCTGAAATAGCTTTCTCAATGAAGCCAAAAGCGCAGGTAACGAGGCGGAATAAACTGTAGAAAAAGTATGGCGCTGCAATTAAATTCCAGTACCGAACTTGAGTGAATAACATTATCGAGCGCCAGAAAAATGAAGGACGCAGCGAGCCAATAAAAACCGCTTTATCCCGGCAGCCAGATGATAAACGTCGCGCTTTCATAGCCTCGAACTTAAAGGAAACTCTTGAATGCACGATAGTTGGCAGCCTGGATTTGAGCAATAAAAATCAGCAAGTTACCTTTTATCTGAGATGGATTTATTTTTAAATACAATTTAAGATCCCAGGAGTTTTTATTAATCGGACATTCATATGAAACAATTACAGACTTTCGGGGGGCTAAAACTAATAGCCAGCCTCTCGGTTACTCTTCTTCTTTCATCTTGCACGGCTGGTCAATTTTTTCCATCCCAAACCCTTTCCCGGTTCCATATCATCAAGAACGACGATTATAAGCAGCGCCCGGGATGGAATGCGATTGTTCGCCTGGGTATCGAGGACTGTGAAACGTACCGAAAAGGTGGCAATAGCCTGTTAAAGTGGGATGACACAACATGTAACGAACAGAATATCATCAAAGCCGTTAACGCTAATCTTTCGTTCATTCCTGTTTTCTATGCTGCATACCATGAGTACGGTGGCCCGAATGTTGGACAACTATCTTCACTTGAGGATGATGAAGAAAAGCGAGTTGATATTTATGCATACTTGAAAAATTTGGCTGAAGCCTTAGAGAACAAATACAGAGTCGATGTCATTTACATTGATTATCAAAAAGATTACTGGAATATGGGGCTTGGCAAAGTTAGCGAAACTGATTTTTATCAGAGTATTTCTGCATTCAGTGCTAAAAAAGACCAGTTCGATGAAAAGTACCAAAAAGAGTTTAATGCCTTTGAGGAACAGTACAGCGCGAGAAACGAAGCAAACAAGGAACGTGAAAAAGAAGCATATATTGCCTCCGAAAGAACTATTTATCCTTCCCCGTGGATAGACCCAACACCAGATCAAAAAAAGATAGTGGATGCGTTACGCACTGTTAAGTTTACCGCTCGTGACAATGGTATGGTGTATGCCAACGGTCGCAGTTTTATATCCATTAACGGGCTGAGTTATTTAAGAAACAGTCTTGATATGAGCATGGCATCATGTTCTGACATGGGCGCATACTACGGCAAGAAAGTGTTAAGCAGGGCATGTGTTCAGGGGCTTGCAAAAGAGATTGTCGAGTGGGGGAAAACTGCCAGGGATCGTAAAATTTCAGATAATGCATGGAACACAGCAGCAATGGATAGCATCATTGACTACACACCGGTTAAGTATGAAATATTGTTCTCGGATTGGGCGGGAATGGCCCGTGTCTATTCTGCTCGTGGGTATTAACTATTAAACAGGATTGAGAACGCAGATTTGAGCCATGACAATAGCATTAGCCCGCGAAAGTGCGGGCTTTGTTTTGTCCGGCATTACAGCGGTGGCATCTTGTCACCTGCCTCACTCCGCGTCGGGACAATTCACATAGAATTTCATACATGGCTAAATTAGCCTCTCTGTGTACTCGCACGCGTTTGTCATGCAAAAATGTTGAGATGCAAGTGCGAAATCTGATCATTGCCGGGCAGATAGTTTCCTTCTCTGCCCCTCTTCGAACACCGTCCTGAAAATGTGGCAAAACAGAGTGACCGTACATTTTTCATGTCAAAGGAAAAACATGGACAGTGGCCTGGCTGGACAGAAGAAGACGTCACCCGACTCGCAATGAAGTTCATGGCCAGGAAGTCGACCATTATTGATCGCGTTGTTCCGGCCCGCTTGCTATTAAAACAGCGTCGGAAGCACATTCAATATGAGCTAAACAGACTTCTTGTCGAGCTGGATAAATGCACTTAGCAAAAAGCGTGAAGAGAAGACAACCTGCAGTTGGTATTTCTTAAAGCGCTATTTCACACGCGTAGCTTGCCGCTTATCAAGTACAACACACCTTCCCGACGCAACGGGCTGACCTGGACAAACGGTGCGGCATGATTTTGAATTCGCGACAAAGCGCACAAATCTTTCTCATTCTATTTCGGATATAAGCAAAGCGTGACGGTCAATTACCGGGAGTAAGGGTATTGAGAAGAAAAAAGACCCGTTGCGAAAGGGGTTTTCAGAGATGACTACCCATGAAATTGGTAAGGATGAGGGAAGTGGTTATGCTTTTAACTGCGCAGCGAAATACTCTACTTAGAAAAAAAAGAGTAATGACACTAAAAGACAGACATTTCCATTCATAATTTGCTATAAATTATTTTGCATCGGCGGTATATATATTGTGTCCACCCGAGAAACAAAAGTGATACGCTCGTTTGGTTTCCCGGAACCATTCGTAAAGAAGCAATTCGAAACACCACCAAATTCAAGTAAAAGGATCTGCAAATGTCAGAAGCACTGAAAGCCTTAAACAACATTCGCACACTGCGTGCTCAAACGCGTGAAGTTAGCCTGGAATATCTTGAAGATATTCTCGAAAAGTTCACGGTCATCGTTGAAGAACGCCGCGAAGAAGAAGCCTCTCAGCGTAAGGAACTCGAGGATAAACAGGCAAAACTCGAAGCGTTTCGTGTGAAACTTCTTGAGGAAGGCATTGACCCGGCAGAGCTCATCTCCTCCTTAAAAGGACAGGCGACAAAAACAAAATCGACCCGTGAGCCTCGCCCGGCGAAATACAAATATATCGACGAAGACGGCAGCGAAAAAACCTGGACAGGCCAGGGCCGCACGCCTAAAGCGATTACCTCCGCGCTTGAGAAAGGGAAAAAACTGGAAGATTTCGCAATCTAATATCCAGCTATGGGGGGAGGCACGCTCCCCCGCAATGCTATGAAACTCTTTATATAGTGAAACCCGCACACCCTGCCGATAACATAAGATGATTGACCATCAGCTACAGAATAATCTTAAGCGCATGACGGTCAATTAAAAAACACCGCCATATTCTCCGTTGTACTACTGCGCTTTATCGCACTCTCCTGATATTCATATCCCCGTCACGGCAAGTCCGTTTAGCCGAACTGTAATCCTTTACTCTCTATTACAATAAAAAACCAGCGTCTAATATAAGCAGCAGAGCCGAAAAAACAGATGTTCAGGTTACCAGGTCAAGCCGGGCCAATAACATCCCGGGGCGGTTCCCGAAAGGCCGGACCATTAAAATTAATACCCGGTGGAATATACTTTTGAAACGCAACGGCCCGGCATCAAGCCGATGCTGACACCCGACTGTCAAATAACCAGGCAGGATAAAATGGCAACCAGCCGCAAAAGTGTTCCTCGCTACCCATATCGCATCGTGAAATAGCCCTGCTGCTAAACCGCTTTTTCAGCGAGGAAATTTTTTTACCCCAGGCGAAACTTTCCCGCGACATCCAGCGAACTGTCTATGAGCGTTAAATTTCCTAACCCGTGGAGCGCAACATGACACCGATGAAAAAACTCTTTTTGAGCCTTACCTCTGCCGTACTGCTTAGCGTCTCAATGCCGATGTTCAATGCCCAGGCTGCATTGCCAACCGGTGCGCAGGCCCCCGATTTTCAATTGCAGGGCGCCCTTGCGGGCAAGCCTTTGACGTTCTCACTGAAACAGGCCCTGCAAAAAGGCCCGGTCGTGCTCTATTTCTTCCCGGCGGCATTCAGTAAAGGCTGCACCATCGAAGCCCACGCCTTTGCCGAAGCCACGGATGACTTCAAAAAACTGGGCGCGACCGTCATTGGCGTGACCGCAGGTAATGTGGACCAGGTGGATGAGTTCTCTAAACTGGAGTGCCGCGATAAGTTCACTGTCACGGCTGACCCAGGCGCAAAAGTCGCCTCGGAGTACCAGACGCTGATGCAGATGAATGGCAAAACCCTTTCTGACCGGACCTCATTTGTTATCGCGCCGGACGGTAAGATCCTGCTGAGCTACACTGACAGAAACCCGGAAACGCATATCCAGAAAACGATGGATGCGGTGAAACAGTACGCAAATTCGCACTCGTAAAAGGCGGACGTCAACCACCCCATTAGCCATCAGAGACTCACTATGTTAACCGCAATGCTGGCCGCCTTCGCAGGCGGCATTATCCTTAATTTTATGCCCTGCGTTTTCCCGATAATCTCGCTTAAGGCGCTGGGGCTGGTTCGCCATTCGCACAGTACGGTGCAGACGCGCAAAGAAGGGCTTGGCTTCTTACTCGGCACGGTTGTTACCATGCTGATACTGGCCGCGGTTTTGTTAGCCCTGCGGGCGGGCGGTACCGCTGTCGGTTGGGGATTTCAGCTCCAGTCGCCGCTGGTGATTGCCTTCCTCGCACTGGTTATTCTGGGCGCTGCGCTGAATTTACTTGGCGTGTTTGAAGTGGGTCTGTCGATGCAGCGCGCCGGGGAAATTTCCGTTGAGCGCGGTGCGTTTGTCCGGGCGGCGCTAACCGGGGCGCTGTCGATCATTGTGGCAACCCCCTGTGCCGCCCCGTTTATGGCAGGTGCTATTGGCTATGCGCTGGTGCAACCACCTGCCGTGGCGCTGGTTATCTTCTTTGCCCTCGCCCTCGGTTTCGCCGCGCCATTCACTCTTATCTCCCTCTTCCCGGCGTTGGGAAAATGGCTACCGCGCCCCGGTGCCTGGATGAATACGCTAAAACGTGGCCTGGCGTTTCCGATGTTCGGCGCCTTCGGCTGGCTGGTATGGGTGCTGGCTCAGCAGGCAGGAACCACCGCGCTCGCCGCGATTCTGGCGGCTGCTGTAGTGCTGAGTTTCGCCGCCTGGCTCTATGGTATGGCGCAGCAACGGCGCTTTGCCGGTAAGCGGCATCTCGCGTTGTTTGCAGTCACCGCTGCGCTGATTCTGGCAGTCATTGTTCCGCTGCCGTCGGTAATCAAAAATGGCGCCCCGCTTGAGACGACGGCACATGTCGAAGAGGTAAAATGGTCGCCGCAAAATGTGGCGGATAATCGTGGCCACGGCAAAGCGATTTTCGTCAATTTCACCGCATCCTGGTGTATCACTTGTCAGGTAAACGAGAAGACATCGCTGTCTACGCAGGCCGTGAAAGAGGCGCTGGCGCGCACGGGCACACTTTATATGGTGGCCGACTCAACCAAATTTAATGCCGATATCGATGACACGATGAACGCCCTGGGTCAGGGCAGCCTGCCGCTGTATGTGGTCTATCCGGCAGATGGCAGCGAACCGAAAATCTTGCCGCAGGTGCTCACCCCGTCGATAGTGGTCAACGCCCTGACACAGGCCAGCGGTAAAAAGACATGAAGCCGTAAGTAAGGCGGAATATGGAAAAACATGAGGCAACACGTGAGCAATGGCCGCAATTGATGGCGCTTGCCCAGGCCGGCGATCAGGCGGCCTACACGCAGTTGCTAAAGGCGCTGGTACCGGTTATTCGCTCGCTGGTACGTAAGCAGGTTGACGATGACATGCTGGTTGAAGATGTCATTCAGGATGTGCTGCTGACCGTGCACAGGGTACGTCACACCTACGATCCCGCTTCACCTTTTTTGCCGTGGCTGATGGCGATTGCCCATGCCCGTTCGGTTGATGCGCTGCGCCGTCGTGGCCGTCATCGCCAGCGCGAGCAAGACGACAGCGAGGCGTCTGAGTACGCAAGCGAAGACCGTTATCTGGCCGCCAGCGTTGAACAACACCAGTCCAGGGAAGAACTCGCCATGCTGTTAAACCAGCTTCCGGCGCGCCAGCGGCAGGTAATTGAACATGTTCACCTGCACGAAATGACCCTTTCAGAAACCGCGACGCACAATAACCTGACGGTGGCGGCCGTTAAGTCTCTGCTGCATCGCGCATTAAGTAACCTTCGTCGGTTAGGAGCACATCATGGCCGATCATGATCTTTTTATTGAGCAGTTAAGTCGCACTATCGAGCCCGTAAAACGTCCGTGGCAGCCCGGATGGCGGGTTGTAGCGTGGATCGTGATGGCATTGCCCTGTGGGGCGCTGGCCAGTTTACTGGTGCACCGGACTTTTACCGACTGGTCTCAGACAGGCGCCGCGTGGGTTATCTTGCAGTTATTTCTGACCTTTATTACCGGCGCGCTGGCTATCCGTAACGCCTTTTTGCTGAGCATTGCCGGGCAGCAATCCCTGAGCTGGAAATGGTTTACGCCGCTGGTTAGCCTCTGGCTCGCAATTTCCTTTGCCAATATGCAATTGCATCACCACCTCCCGGTACAAGGCAGCGAGGTGGGAACAAATTGTTATCTCTTTATGGTTGTGGTGAGCGTGCCGATGATGGCGATCGTGATTGGTTATCTACGCCGTACCCGCACGTTATTTCCCGCCCGGAGCCTGGCAGCCGCCGGGGCTGGCGTCGCCTGCATGGCGCTGACATTACTGGCCCTTTGCCACCCAACCCATGTGAGTGCGCTGGATTTTCTGATGCATCTCAGCGCCACGGCAACGATAATCCTTGGCACCATGCTGTTGGGCTATAAATGGGTGTCGCTGCCCCACCATTAGACGTATACCGTTCCCTTTGCTGGATAACACGCAGAGCGTACGCGGTTTTGCGTACCGTCCCAACATTCACTGATAACAGCAGGTAAAACTCTCCTCTGGGTCAAATGAGTGATATATTTTCACGCATTAACCCAAGGAGACGTCATGTCGGAATTTGATTCAATCGCGCAGGAGCTTCAGCGCCAGGCCGAAGCAGAAGACAAACGGCAACGAGAAGACGACAACGCATTGCTGGGCCGGGTACTGGAAATCTACGGACAAAAGTATGTGGCGGAACAGTTACGCAAACTGGGTCAAAACGAATGGAGTCGTGAAAGATTAAACCGGCGGGTCAATGGCAAAGGCACCCCTGCGCCACTTACCGCCGCCGAGGAAGCCTTACTGCGCAAAATGCTTCCTTCGCCGCCTGCGCACCATCCGCATTATCAATTCCGCTTTATCGACTTGTTCGCCGGTATTGGCGGTATCCGCAATGGTTTTGAAGCCATTGGCGGACAGTGTGTCTTTACCAGTGAATGGAACAAAAATGCGGTGCGGACTTATAAAGCTAACTGGTACAACGACGAAAGCAGCCATCGTTTTAATCAGGATATTCGCGAAGTTACGCTGAGCGGTAAACCGGACGTCACCGACGCGCAGGCCTATGCGCATATCGACGAACAGATCCCCGATCATGACGTCCTGTTGGCAGGATTTCCATGCCAGCCATTCAGCTTAGCCGGGGTGAGTAAAAAGAACGCCCTCGGTCGCGCCCATGGTTTTGAATGCGAAGCGCAAGGCACGCTCTTTTTCGATGTCGCGCGGATTATTAAAGCCAAACGCCCGGCCATCTTTGTCCTGGAAAATGTCAAAAACCTGAAAAGCCACGATCAGGGGAAAACCTTTACCGTGATCATGAATACCCTTGATGAACTGGGGTACGACGTGGCCGACGCCGAAGCGACCGGTAAAGACGACCCGAAGATTGTGGATGGCAAACACTTTCTGCCCCAGCACCGCGAACGTATTGTTCTGGTGGGTTTTCGCCGCGATTTACAGCTCAAGCAAGATTTTACCCTGCGTAATATCGACCGCTTCTATCCGCGCAGCAGACCGACCTTCGGTGAGCTCCTTGAGCCCACTGTTGATGCGAAGTATGTGCTGTCGCCCAAACTGTGGGATTACCTTTTCCATTATGCGAAGAAGCACGCGGCGAAAGGCAACGGTTTTGGATTTGGACTGGTTGATCCCACGAATGCAGCCAGCGTGGCACGAACCTTATCTGCCCGCTATCACAAAGATGGCTCAGAAATTCTGGTCGATCGCGGCTGGGATAAAGCGCTGGGTGAAAGCAACTTTAGCGACGCCGCCAACCAGCAGCGTCGTCCGCGCAGGCTAACGCCACGCGAATGCGCGCGCCTGATGGGTTTTGAGAAACCGGGCGAAAAACCGTTTCGCATTCCGGTGTCGGACACGCAGGCCTATCGTCAGTTTGGTAACTCCGTGGTGGTGCCGGTGTTTGCTGCGGTCGCCCGGCTGCTGGAGCCCTCTATATTACGTGCCGTCACTCTCAGGAAGGGGCAACCCACGCGTTGATATGGTCGAGCAAATGGGCAACATAGCGAGTGAGCTTAGGTAACGGACGGCGCTGCTGGCGATAAAGCAGCCACACCTGGCGCGGCTGTGGCGCAAAGTCCGTTAACACGCGTACCAGTTTGCCGCTTGCCAGTTCATCGGTCAGTAAGATCTCCGGCTGGAGTAATAACCCCGCTCCCGCAACAGCGGCAAGGCGCAATGCCTGCCCGTCATTACAACGAAATACCGGGTCTTGCCGCCAGGACATGTCGCCGTCCGTTCCCGGTAGTTTCCATTCGTTATTCGCGTTCCAGACCATATGCGACAGGCAGCGATGATGCTGTAAATCATCCGGCGTACGTGGCTCACCGTGCCGCGCCAGGTAGTCGGGTGAAGCACAAATCACCATGCGATAAAGGCACAGTGGCTTTGCAACCACGTCATCGTTGTGTAACCCACCAATGCGGATCGCCAGATCGAATCCTTCATCAACCAAATCAACCCGTCGGTTGCTCAGATCCAGTTCGACGCGTACCTGCGGATGCGCATTAAGAAAGGCGGCAGTCAGCGGAGCCACCACGCAGGCGCCAAACGTCGTGGAGGCACTTACCCGCAACGTACCGGCGGGAGTATCGCGCAGTCGTTCAATGGAGGTATCCGCCATATGTACCTGCTCGAGCACCCGGCGTGCCTCTTCATAATAGACACGCCCGGCATCCGTCAGACTTTGTCGCCGGGTATTGCGCTCCACCAGCCTTGCGCCAAGCTGCTCCTCCAGCGCACCGATGTATTTCCCCACCATCACCGCCGACAGATTCAATTGGCTTGCCGCCTGGGTGAAACTGCCGCAATCCGCAACGGTAACGAACACTTCCATACTGCGCAGCTTATCCATATTGCTAACCCACAGTTAGTAATCAATTAACGTTTAGCTCATTTATCTTATAAATAATTAGCGGAAGAATAGCCACTACTGCAACAGAGGAGCATAACAATGAAAATTCTACTGATTGGCGCAAGTGGTACCGTAGGTCGGGCGGTTGAGCAGGAACTGAGCCAGGGTCAACATGACATTATCCGCGCAGGGCGCACCAGCGGTGATTTCCATGTCGATATCACGTCCGATGAGAGCGTGGCTACACTGTTTGAAAATGTGGGGAGAGTCGATGCTATCGTCGCCACCACCGGCAATCTTTTCTTTGGGCCGCTGGAGAAAATGACCAGCCGGGATTTTTCGATTGGCCTGCAGGATAAGTTGCTCGGCCAGGTGCGTCTGGCGTTGACAGGGCAACATTACCTGAACGAGGGTGGCTCGATTACGCTAACCAGCGGGATTGTTGGCCAGGAGCCCATCGCGCAAGGGGTCAATGCCACGACGGTCAACGCCGCGCTGGAAGGTTTTGTGAAGGCAGCGGCGTGCGAACTGAAACACGGGCAGCGTATAAATGTCGTTAGCCCGACTATGCTGAGCGAATCGCAAGAAGCCTACGGCCCCTTCTTTCCGGGGTTTGAGAGCGTGCCAGCCGCGCGGGTGGCGCTGGCTTATCGCCGCAGTATTGAAGGCGTGCAGACAGGGCGCGTCTATACCGTGGGATATTAATCGCCCCTCATCCGTCAATGAGGGGCAGCGGATTAGACATCCGTTTTCAGGCCCGTGACAAAACTCTGCCACTGCTCCTGTAGTGCGCTGATATGGCCTTGCTCAATTTCACGGATGTAAGGTATCGAGCGGTTTTTCGCAACCCAGTTGTTGATTGAAGAGAACCAGGCCTCACTGTCTGTGGTGCTGGCGGTAAGGCTCAGCATTGCATTGCGGACTGTCTGGGAAGAGTGCGTTCCTTCGGCCAGTTGTGCGAGGGCATCCTGATGATGCTGTGCCTGGTCGCGATCCCCCAGGCTTTCCGCCAGTCTGCTCGCCTGAGTCAGGACCACTTTGGTCATCTGATCGGCCTGTGAAGATTTATCACTAATAAACTGAGCGACAAATGCGCTGGCCTCAGTCTGGTAATCCGTCGCCACATACTTCTGTACCACCAGATTCAGCTTGGCTTGTGTTAAGGCCAGATCCATCGCATTGGTGGTGTAATCCCCGTTTTGGGTTGGGGATGTCAGGGCTTTATGCAGTGCGTCAGCCATCTCATCGGCGTTAACCGTGGCGTTCTGGAAAAAGGCCTGAAAACTGACCGCGTCATTAGCGGTGGCGGGATCGGAATAGAAATCACTGGCAAGGCTTGGTCCCGTTGGCATTCGCGCTATCGCCTGGTTACGCAGGTTGAGCGCTTCGCGAGCGCTCGCGTCTATCTCCTCCTGAGTCGGCGGCGTTAAGTTATCCCTTGCTTGCGCCATCGCTTCCGGCGACAGACTGACCTCAACGGAATCAACGGGATCAACGTTTTTCCCCGTCACGGCATGCACCGTTTCCAAACGGGTAGTGGCAGGCATGTCCCTCAACGAGGCAGCCGAACTTACATCCTTAATGCTCATATCTTCTCCTTAGAATTGATGCCAAACGTATTTTTTATCGTCTCAATGGCGAAGAACTTTACGGACTTGCACAAAAAATCGGAGAAAATATCAGGTTAACAATCAGTTATAAAAACATGAGGGCGAAAGCTCTCGCCCTTCGCCTCTTAGTCACGTGATTGAACCCAAAAAGCGTGAATCAGGCCTGGGAAATAGCCAAGCAACGTCAGAATCACGTTGAGAATGAAAGCCCAGCCAAAGCCTTTACCAATGAGTACGCCCAGCGGGGGAAGAATAATCGTAAAAATAATACGCCAGAAACCCATAACTTCTCCATTGCGATAAAAATGCAGGTGATTGTTAAAAAAGGAATTTAATGTAAAAGCTTAGCCACTTTACGGAACACCGCCAGCCGAGCCTTGCGCTTTTACCCTCTTTTACGCAAAACGACATTTCATCAATAGCAGTCATCATCCGGCCCAACTGTACCTTGTGGGCAGTTCGCGCTAAGGTTTAATGACCAGGAAATAAGGAGGAGAATATGATTACTGTTGGTGATGTAGTGCAGCCGCGTATTGGCGGACCGAAGTTAAAAGTCATTGAAGTGCATGAGGACCAAATCGTTGCCGTACCGGTGCATAATGACGCGGCAGAGAAAATTACCCTCAAAGCTGCGGACGTATCTCTTTATAAAGAAGACGGCGATTTCGGCGTCTGCTAATTCTTTTTTGCGGTGAGCATTTCTCACCGCAACTTATCGGTATACCCCCCCTTCATCACCTTTCTTTATGCAAACAATCCGCATATTTACCCAAACAGAGAAACAGCATTTAACGCTGGTAAAATCGTTTGTTTAGCATAAAAAATGCTGCTGATTGAATTATGAACATCAGGGAAGGATTGTTCGCTAAAAGTACGCGTTGCTACGATAAGTCACTTTGTGAATAACATCACAACTCATCCATAAGTTAATGATATCAAATGCTTTTATTTCCCTCTCCAACAAAAATAACGAAATGCGCAAAAAACAGGCAAAGGCAGAGCAATTTATCCAGAAAAAGAAAATAAATAAAAATTATTAGCTAGTTGTTAGTTTATATCCAGACATATAATCTAGCACCATCAAATGTTCCACAGCAAACCGCTAGTTACCGTCCGGTATCAGCTTATTTTCTCTTTTCAAGGAGCAGTACCATGTTCTCTTCGCAGTCCCGCCTGCGTCATGCCGTGGCAGACACCTTTGCAATGGTTGTCTATTGTTCGGTAGTGAACATGCTCATTGAAATATTCCTCTCTGGAATGACCTTCGAGCAGTCACTTTCATCACGTCTGGTTGCTATTCCGGTCAACATTATTATTGCGTGGCCTTATGGTCTGTATCGCGATGCGATCATGCGGTATGCCCGCCGTATTAGCCCGAAAAGCGGAATGCGAACGCTGGCCGATGTGGTGGCGTATGTCACCTTCCAGTCACCGGTATATGTCGCTATTTTACTGACTGTCGGCGCCGACTGGCATCAGATTGTCGCGGCGGTGAGTTCAAATGCGGTACTGTCGATGCTGATGGGTGCGCTGTACGGCTACTTCCTGGATTATTGCCGCCGTCTGTTTGGCGTGAGCTTTCAGCAGGCGAAAGCCTGAGGACAGAGTGACAGGCCTGCGCCTGTCACTGCTTATTGAAACTCGCCGAACAGGCCCGATAAAAAACGCTCAAGCGCCAGCCGGGAACTGAAACCGTGTGGAATACCGTAATGTTCCTGCGCGTCCCCGCCTAAATATAACGGGAAGTTTTGATAGTGATCGCACGTCTTGATTTCCGAGGCGGGTTCCGCAAGGGACAGACTTCGTTCTTTTAGCGTGGGGTGAATGATCAGCGCCGTACGGCCCATGCGCGCCTCCCGATTAACATACACGTAATTATCCCCACGGCGATAACCGTAGGTCTTCGGTGTAGCGACATCCATTTTAAATCCCACTTTCTCAAGAACGCGTGCCACCTCATCGGGTCGTAAATACATATTTTTTCCTCGTCATCTTTTTACTGCACCGCAACCTTACATTACTCAGCATTAGCAACGCTTTCAGAAAAGTCCATAAACGAGGGCAAATGCCGTTTCGGTGATTAGCGGCACAAAATTATGGTCTAAACTAAAATTCACATCGAAAACAAAGGAGGATCCGATGTTTAACAGACCTAATCGCAGTGATGTAGATGAAGGCGTTCAGGATATCCAGAATGATGTTCATAAACTGGCCGATAGCCTGGAAGATGTACTCAAGTCTCTGGGTAGCGATGCAAAAGACGAAGCGGATACCGCACGTCGTAAAGCGCAGGCCCTGTTAAGAGAGACCCGGGCGCGTCTGCATGGTCGGACACCAGCACATCAGGCAGCGCGTGACGCGGTAAGCTGTGCAGGTACCTATGTGAAAGAGAATCCGGTCTATGCCCTGGGGGCAGTTGCCGCCGTCGGGATTTTCCTGGGTGCGCTGATTTGTAACCGCCGTTAAACCCGCTTACTCTCCCCTCCTCAACCCCGTACGTGATGCGCGTGCGGGGTTTTTTATTGCCTGCGGGCCTGTTTTACGCATATAAAGCCCCCTCCTCGTTGCGCTCATCAACCAGGAAAAACTTATCTTAATTTCCTATATGTTGTGTGGTTGAAACTTTTATCAACTACATATAGTATTCCTGTTAGCAACGAGCACACGACTGACGCGAACCTTCGCGCCGTTCTCTTATTTTAAATGGAAACACGAATCATGCGCATTACTATTTACACTCGAAATGACTGTGTACAGTGCCACGCCACAAAACGGGCAATGGAAAGCCGTGGCCTTGAATTCGAAATGGTGAATGTCGATCTGGTACCGGACGCCGCAGATGAACTGCGCGCAATGGGTTTTCGTCAGTTACCGGTCGTGGTTGCAGGTGAAACCCAATGGTCTGGTTTCCGCCCGGATATGATCAACCGCCTGCACACCGCACCGCGTGTGGCCAGCGCATGAGCATCCTCGTCTATTTCTCCAGCAGCTCGGAAAACACGCAGCGGTTTATTGAGCGACTGGGGATGTCGGCGGTGCGTATTCCACTCAATGAGCGTGAGCGCATCCGGGTAGACGAACCCTACATTCTTGTTGTTCCCAGTTATGGCGGCGGCGGTACGGCAGGTGCCGTGCCGCGTCAGGTCATCCGCTTTTTAAACGATCAGCATAACCGTGCGCTGATTCGCGGCGTGATCGCCTCCGGCAATCGCAATTTTGGCGAAGCCTACGGGCGAGCGGGAGATGTGATCTCGCAGAAATGCGGCGTGCCGTATCTCTACCGTTTTGAGCTGATGGGAACCCAGCAGGACATTGAAAACGTGCGTAAAGGAGTGAGCGAATTTTGGCAACGACAACCGCAGAGCGCGTAATGCAAGCCGCACCGGATTACCATGCGCTGAACGCCATGCTGAATCTGTACGATAAAGCAGGCCGCATCCAGTTCGACAAAGATCACCAGGCGGTAGACGCGTTCTACAACAACCATGTCCTGCCCAATAGCATGACATTCGCCAGCCAGGATGAGCGCCTTAACTATCTGGTGCAGGAAGAATATTACGATGAAAGCGTGCTGGCGCGTTATGATCGCGCTTTCGTGGTCGACCTTTTTGCTCACGCCCATGCCAGCGGTTTCCGTTTCCAGACGTTCCTTGGCGCATGGAAGTACTACACCAGCTATACGCTGAAAACCTTCGACGGCAAACGTTATCTTGAACATTTCGAAGACCGCGTGTGCATGGTCGCGCTTACCCTCGCCCAGGGAGATAAAACCCTGGCGCGGCAGTTGACCGATGAGATCCTGACCGGTCGCTTCCAGCCTGCAACACCGACCTTCCTCAACTGCGGCAAAAAGCAGCGCGGCGAGCTGGTCTCCTGCTTCCTGTTACGTATTGAAGATAATATGGAATCCATTGGCCGCGCGGTGAACTCAGCGTTGCAGTTGTCTAAACGCGGCGGTGGCGTGGCCTTTTTACTCTCAAATCTGCGCGAGGCCGGTGCGCCGATTAAGCGCATTGAGAACCAGTCGTCGGGTGTGATTCCGGTGATGAAGATGCTGGAAGATGCCTTCTCTTATGCAAACCAGTTAGGCGCGCGCCAGGGAGCCGGTGCCGTTTATCTCAACGCGCACCACCCGGATATTTTGCGTTTTCTCGATACCAAACGGGAAAACGCTGACGAAAAAATTCGTATTAAAACGCTCTCACTAGGTGTGGTGATCCCGGATATCACTTTCCGTCTGGCAAAAGACAATGCTGACATGGCGCTGTTTTCACCCTATGACGTAGAGCGCCTGTACGGCAAACCCTTCGGTGATATCGCAGTAAGCGAGATGTATGAACAACTGGTTGCCGATGACCGCGTACGTAAGAAATACATCAACGCCCGCGATTTCTTCCAGACGCTGGCGGAGATCCAGTTCGAATCAGGCTATCCGTACATCATGTTTGAAGATACGGTGAACCGCGCTAATCCCATTGCCGGGCGTATCAATATGAGCAACCTGTGCTCCGAGATTTTGCAGGTGAATAGCCCGTCCACGCTGGATGAAAACCTGGACTACGTGGATATTGGCCACGATATCTCGTGCAACCTCGGCTCGCTCAATATCGCCCATACCATGGATTCGCCTGACTTTGGCCGCACGGTGGAAACGGCGGTGCGTGGCCTGAGCGCGGTCTCAAACATGAGCCACATCCGCTCGGTTCCCTCGGTAGAAGCGGGGAATGCGGCATCACACGCTATTGGCCTTGGGCAGATGAACCTGCACGGCTATCTGGCGCGAGAAGGCATAGCCTACGGCAGTGAAGAGGGGCTGGATTTCACCAACTTCTATTTTTACACCATCACCTGGCACGCGCTGAATACCTCGATGATGATGGCCCGCGAACGCAACCAGCGTTTTGCAGGCTTCGAACAGTCGCGCTATGCCAGCGGGGAATTTTTCAATCAGTACCTGGAAAAGGACTGGCAGCCAAAAACAGAGAAAGTCCGTGCGCTCTTTGCCCGAAGCGGCATCACCCTCCCTGACCGCAATATGTGGGAGCAGTTGCGTGAGAACGTGATGCGCTACGGCATTTACAACCAGAACCTGCAGGCGGTTCCGCCTACCGGGTCTATTTCTTACATCAATCACGCCACGTCGAGTATTCACCCTATCGTGTCGAAAATTGAGATTCGCAAGGAAGGCAAAACCGGGCGCGTTTACTACCCTGCCCCGTTTATGACCAACGAAAACCTGGCGTTTTATCAGGATGCCTATGAAATCGGGCCGGAGAAGATCATCGACACCTACGCTGAGGCCACGCGTCATGTGGATCAGGGGTTGTCATTGACGCTGTTCTTCCCGGACACCGCCACCACGCGCGACATTAATAGAGCGCAGATTTATGCGTGGAAGAAAGGTATCAAGACGCTGTACTACATCCGCCTGCGCCAACTGGCGCTGGAAGGTACTGAAATCGAGGGCTGCGTGTCCTGCGCGCTGTAAGGAGAAAAGGATGAAACCACTATCACGCGTGAGCGCCGTCAACTGGAACAAGATTCAGGATGATAAAGATCTTGAGGTCTGGAACCGCCTGACCAGTAACTTCTGGCTACCTGAAAAGGTACCGCTGTCGAACGATATCCCCGCCTGGCAGACGCTGAGCCACGCGGAACAGCAACTGACGATCCGCGTTTTTACCGGGCTGACGCTGCTCGATACCATTCAGAATACTGTGGGTGCGCCGACGTTAATGGCTGATGCGCTGACGCCCCATGAAGAGGCGGTGCTGTCGAACGTCAGCTTTATGGAAGCGGTGCATGCCCGCTCTTACAGCTCGATTTTCTCCACACTGTGCCAGACGAAAGATGTGGATGCGGCCTACGCCTGGAGTGAAGAGAACAGCGCGTTGCAGCGTAAGGCACAGCTCATCCTGGAGTATTACCGTGCCGATGATCCGTTGAAGAAGAAAATTGCCAGCGTCTTCCTGGAGTCGTTTTTGTTCTATTCCGGCTTCTGGCTTCCGATGTACTGGTCCAGTCGTGGCAAGTTGACCAATACGGCGGACCTGATTCGTTTGATCATTCGCGACGAGGCGGTTCACGGCTATTACATTGGCTATAAGTATCAGAAAGGGGTGGAAAAAGTCAGCAGTGAAAAGCGTGAAGAACTAAAAAATTTCGCGCTGGAGCTGATGATGGATCTCTACGATAACGAAGTGACCTACACCGAGGACTTATATGCGGAGTCAGGTTGGGCCGAGGATGTGAAAGCCTTCCTCTGTTACAACGCCAATAAAGCGCTAATGAACCTGGGCTATGAGCCCTTGTTCCCGGCGGAAATGGCAGAAGTAAACCCGACAATTCTCGCCGCCCTTTCACCGGGGGCGGATGAAAATCATGACTTCTTCTCGGGTTCCGGTTCGTCTTATGTGATGGGCAAAGCGGTGGAAACCGAGGATGAAGACTGGGATTTCTGAGCCGCCCGTCTCCCCTCACCCCGGCCCTCTCCCCTGGGGCTGAGGAATCCCCACAAAAATGCGAGCACGATCGGTCCCCTCTCCTCTTTGGGGAGAGGGTTAGGGTGAGGGGAAATACCCGCGCATTGTTCAATATTATTCCCGCACACTCACTACACACATTCCGTAATATTTCTTCCGTCATTCTTTCGCCATATTCACCCACAATCACCATCATCGCACCGTAATTTCAGCAGCGAATACGAAAAATCTCATAAAAATGAGATCACCGCTCAGCCCTTATCTCATGGGAAATTCAGGCGATTTTACCCTTGCAAAATTCCGCCAATACAAGTCATGAGGGTTGTCACAGAATCTCAGTATGCTAGGGTATACGCGGTCAATTATTCGCATCAGGTAACATATCGACATAAATAAATAACAGGAAACGTTCTATTGCATGGCAATTAAATTAGAAGTTAAAAACCTATATAAAGTATTTGGCGAGCATCCGCAGCGGGCTTTCAAATATATTGAAAAAGGATTTTCGAAAGAACAAATTCTGGAAAAAACAGGGCTATCGCTTGGCGTTAAAGACGCCAGTCTGGCCATTGAAGAAGGCGAGATATTTGTCATCATGGGATTATCCGGTTCGGGTAAGTCCACAATGGTACGCCTTCTCAATCGCCTGATTGAACCCACCCGCGGACAGGTACTGATTGATGGCGTGGATATCGCCAAAATATCAGATGCCGAACTCCGTGAGGTGCGCAGGAAAAAGATTGCGATGGTCTTCCAGTCATTCGCGCTAATGCCGCATATGACAGTGTTAAATAACACTGCGTTTGGCATGGAATTAGCGGGTGCGAGCGCCAGTGAGCGTCAGGAAAAAGCCTTAGATGCATTGCGTCAGGTCGGGCTGGAGAATTATGCCCATGCTTATCCGGATGAACTCTCTGGTGGTATGCGCCAGCGCGTAGGTCTCGCTCGCGCATTAGCGATTAATCCCGACATCTTATTAATGGACGAAGCCTTCTCGGCGCTCGATCCATTAATTCGAACCGAGATGCAGGATGAACTGGTGAAATTACAGTCGCGCCATCAACGCACTGTGGTCTTTATTTCCCACGATCTGGATGAAGCAATGCGTATTGGCGATCGGATTGCCATTATGCAAAACGGCGAAGTTGTTCAGGTCGGAACACCGGATGAAATTCTGAATAATCCGGCGAATGATTATGTGCGAACCTTCTTCCGTGGCGTGGATATTAGCCAGGTATTCAGCGCAAAAGATATTGCCCGCCGCACGCCGGTCGGCCTTATTCGCAGAACGCCAGGTTTTGGCCCACGTTCAGCGCTGAAGATGTTGCAGGATGAAGACCGTGAATATGGTTATGTGATTGAACGTGGTAATAAATTTGTTGGCATTGTCTCCATCGACTCTCTGAAAACGGCGCTAAGCCAGAATCAGGGTATTGATGCGGCGTTAATCGACTCCCCGCTTGCCGTGGAAGCGGAAACGCCGCTCAGCGAGTTGCTCTCTCATGTTGGCCAGGCACCCTGTGCGGTACCGGTGGTCGGTGAAGAACAACAATACGTCGGCATCATCTCCAAACGGATGCTGCTACAGGCTTTAGATCGCGAGGGAGCAAACAATGGCTGATCAAAATAACCCGTGGGAGAGCGCACCGGCAACCGACAGCGCGGCACAATCGGCTGATGCGTGGGGATCATCACCCGCCCCCGCACCAACGGATGGTGGCGGTGCCGACTGGCTCGCCAATGCCCCAACACCTGCGCCGGAGCATTTTAATATTATGGATCCCTTCCATAAGACGCTGATCCCACTGGATAGCTGGGTCACACAGGGGATCGACTGGGTGGTGACGCACTTCCGCCCGGTGTTCCAGGGCATCCGTGTCCCGGTGGATTACATCTTAAGCGCCTTCCAACAATTGCTGTTGGGGATGCCTGCACCGGTCGCGATCATCGTCTTTTCGCTGATCGCCTGGCAGATTAGCAGCGCAGGAATGGGCGTCGCGGCACTGGTGTCACTGATTTTGATCGGTGCGATTGGCGCCTGGTCGCAGGCGATGGTCACGCTGGCACTGGTGCTGACCGCCCTGCTGTTTTGCATCATTATCGGACTACCGCTTGGCATCTGGCTGGCGCGCAGTGAACGTGCGGCGAAGATCATCCGTCCGCTGCTCGACGCCATGCAGACAACGCCTGCGTTTGTCTACCTGGTGCCGATTGTGATGTTGTTTGGTATCGGTAACGTGCCGGGCGTGGTGGTGACGATTATTTTCGCCCTGCCGCCGGTGGTGCGTTTGACTATCCTGGGTATTAACCAGGTGCCGGAAGATTTAATTGAAGCATCACGGTCATTTGGCGCCAGCCCGCGCCAGATGTTGTTCAAAGTACAGTTACCACTGGCCATGCCCACCATTATGGCGGGGATCAACCAGACGCTTATGCTTGCCCTCTCCATGGTAGTGATCGCATCGATGATCGCCGTCGGTGGACTTGGTCAGATGGTACTTCGCGGTATTGGCCGTCTCGATATGGGGCTGGCAACCGTCGGTGGCGTGGGGATTGTTATCCTCGCCATCATCCTCGACCGCCTGACACAGGCGATGGGTCGCGATGCCCGCAGCCGGGGTAATCGTCGCTGGTACAGCACCGGCCCACTTGGGTTGATTACTCGCCCGTTCATTAAGTAACGATGTAGCTCGCCCGGAGACACGCGCTCCGGGCCTACTGAGTCCTACCTAAAATTGAAGGAATAACAACGATGCGACAGAACATTATTCTCGCCACAGCGTTTGCCACCCTTGTCTCCACCAGCGCATTTGCGGCCGACCTGCCCGGCAAAGGCATCACCGTACAACCTTTCCAGAGCACTATCTCTGAAGAAACATTCCAGACCCTGCTGGTCAGCCGTGGGCTGGAAAAACTCGGCTATACCGTCAACAAGCCCAGCGAAGTGGACTACAACGTCGGTTACACCTCACTGGCGGCGGGCGATGTAACCTTTACCGCCGTGAACTGGCAACCACTGCATGATGATATGTACGCGGCGGCCGGCGGAGATAAAAAGTTCTATCGCGAGGGGGATTTCGTTACCGGCGCAGCGCAGGGGTATCTGATCGATAAGAAGACCGCTGAGAAGTACAACATTAAAAGCATCGATCAGCTTAAAGATCCCAACATTGCCAAACTGTTTGATACCAACGGCGACGGGAAAGCAGACCTGACAGGATGTACGCCGGGCTGGGGCTGTGAAGCAGTGATCAACCACCAGATTGACGCCTTTGGTCTGAGTAAATCCGTGGTGCATAACCAGGGCAATTACGCGGCGATGATGGCCGATACCATTACTCGCTTTAAAGAAGGCAAACCGGTGCTCTATTACACCTGGACGCCGTACTGGGTTAGTGACGTACTGAAACCGGGGAAAGATGTGGTCTGGCTGCAAGTGCCATTCTCTTCTCTGCCGGGCGAGCAGAAAAATATCGACACCAAACTGCCTAACGGTATGAACTATGGCTTCCCGGTGAACACAATGCACATTGTCGCCAATAAAGCCTGGGCCGAGAAAAATCCGGCGGCGGCGAAACTGTTCTCCGTAATGAAGCTGCCGATTTCTGATATCAATGCGCAGAACGCGATGATGCACGCCGGTCACGCCTCTGAAGCGGATATTCAGGGTCATGTTGATGGTTGGATCAAAGCCCACCAGCAGCAGTTTGACGGTTGGGTGAAAGAGGCGCTGGCCGCGCAGAAGTAAGGGTTTGGCTTTTTAGTCGCTCTTCCCCTCGGTTTTCTCCCTCTCCCCGTGGGAAAGGAATCCCCACAAAATAATACGAGCACTATCGGTCCCCTCGCCCCTGCGGGGTGAGGGCAATAAACCGCACAAATTCTTAACCGCACTAAGCGACACGCGATCCCTCCCACCTTTTTCTCTTCATTAGTTATTATTGATATCCACGAAAATAATCAGCTAATGAATCAGTCACAGAAAAATGACCAAACAACATCAAGGGCTTAGCCCGGCGCTGATCGCGCTCATGTCCGTCGCCACCGGTCTATCCGTCGCCAGCAACTATTACGCGCAGCCGTTGCTCGATGCGATAGCCCGCGCCTTCGCGCTTTCTCCCAATCAGGCTGGCTTTATTGTCACCGCGGCCCAACTCGGCTATGCGGCTGGCTTGCTGTTCCTGGTTCCCCTGGGCGATATGTTTGAGCGCAGACGGCTCATCGTCTCCATGACTCTGCTGGCTGCGGGAGGGATGTTGATCACGGCCAGCAGCACCACGCTTGGGATGATGGTTCTTGGAACCGCACTGACGGGCCTTTTCTCAGTGGTGGCGCAAATCCTCGTTCCGCTGGCCGCCACCCTTGCCGCGCCGGAAAAACGTGGCAAAGTCATCGGCACCATTATGAGTGGCCTGCTGCTTGGCATTCTGCTGGCGCGAACCGTTGCCGGATTACTGGCAAGCCTCGGCGGCTGGCGTACGGTCTACTGGGTAGCCAGCGTGCTGATGGTGATCATGGCGATTGCGCTATGGCGTGGTCTGCCAAAGGTCAAACAGGACAATCACCTGAATTACCCGCAGCTTCTGGGATCGATCTTCACCCTGTTTGCCAAAGAAAAAGTACTGCGCACCCGGGCCCTGCTGGGCTGCCTCTCCTTCGCCAATTTCAGCATTCTCTGGACCTCGATGGCTTTCCTGCTCGCCTCGCCGCCCTTTAACTTCTCAGAAGGGGTGATTGGGCTGTTTGGCCTGGTGGGCGCCGCAGGCGCACTGGGCGCGCGTCCTTTTGGTAGCCTGGCGGACAAAGGCAAAGCTCACCTGACCACCACCGTCTCACTGGGGTTACTGCTTCTCTCCTGGCTGGCGATTGCCTGGGGGCAAAGCTCGGTGCTGGCGCTGATCGTCGGGATTTTGGTACTGGATTTGACTGTACAGGGTGTCCACATTACCAACCAGACCGTCATTTATCGCCTCAAACCCGAAGCCCGTAACCGTCTGACCGCCGGTTATATGACCAGTTATTTCGTCGGTGGCGCGGCCGGATCGCTTATCTCCGCATCGGCATGGCAGCATGCAGGCTGGACCGGGGTGAGTATTGCAGGTGGCAGTTTCGCTGCCCTTAACCTGTTGGTCTGGTGGCGAGGCTATCAGCCCCCGCAAAAAGCAGAATAAAATCCCGCCCACGCCAGGTCGCAACACCAAAAAACCGGGGTGTTAAGGTGCCCCTGAGTCTGATATGGTTATGCGACTTATTTATCCCGGTGATTTTAACGTGGGTGATATTTAACAAATACTATGGATAGTAGAGATACAACAACCGACCCCTTCCCCGTTGCACTGGCAACCTTTCCGGAAGGGTTCAGAAACCGCCTTCCTGACGTATTAAGTTACGCTCCTGTGGCATTCCCATTCGGCCTGAATGCCACGAAGCCAGGTTTTTCGCCACCCGGCGAGTTCATCTCCCGCATCACTCTGTTCTCCATCCCCGCCGCGCCCCTTACGGGCTGCGTTAACGTTTTATTTATCTTTCTGGGGCTGCGTTTCTGGAAAACGCGCAGCCTGATTATTGCTGGATTATTGCGCGCGCTCGCTTACGGAATCGTCTGGAAATTACTGACAGTCCCATAACTAAAGCAAATTTATTAGAGAAAATAATACATTTACTTTATTTGTCACTGTCGTTACTATATCGACTGCAATTAATGAGGTTATGCCCAAATGGATAGTTCGTTTACGCCCATTGAACAAATGCTTAAATTCCGCGCCAGCCGCTATGAAGATTTCCCGTTCCAGGAAATTCTGCTCACCCGCCTGTGTATGCACATGCAGGGCAAACTGCTGGAAAACCGCAACAAAATGCTGAAAGCTCAAGGGATTAACGAAACATTATTTATGGCGTTAATCACCCTGGAGTCGCAGGAAAATCACAGTATTCAGCCATCGGAACTGAGCAGCGCGCTAGGCTCTTCCCGCACCAATGCGACCCGTATCGCCGATGAACTGGAAAAACGCGGCTGGATTGAACGCCGTGAAAGCGACAATGACCGTCGCTGCCTGCATCTGCAGTTGACCGAAAAAGGGCATGAATTCCTGCGTCAGGTTCTGCCACCGCAGCACAACTGTCTGCACCAACTCTGGTCTTCGCTGACTACCGCTGAAAAAGACCAACTCGAGCACATCACACGCAAGTTGCTCACTCGCCTGGATCAAATGGACGAAGACGGCACCATCCTTGAGGCGCTGCGCTAACGCTGAGATCCGCTCGAACATCCAGATTGAATAAGAATTCCGTCAGGCCGGCACGTCACACTGCTGGCCTTTCTGACAAAACAGGTCGGCCTTGCCGATATGAAATAATAAGATCGTGGAGAAAAGCATGAGCGCAAATGCGGAGAGTCAAACCCCGCAGCAACCGGTCAAAAAGAAAGGCAAACGCAAAGGCGCCCTTCTGCTGTTGACCTTGCTCTTTATTGTTATTGCCGTGGCGTATGGGATTTATTGGTTTTTAGTACTGCGTCATTTTGAGGAAACCGATGACGCCTACGTGGCAGGGAACCAGGTTCAAATCATGGCGCAGGTATCCGGCAGCGTGACGAAAGTCTGGGCTGACAATACCGACTACGTCAAACAAGGGGATGTGCTGGTCACCCTCGATGCTACCGATGCCCAACAGGCATTTGAAAAAGCGCAGACCACGCTGGCCTCAAGCGTTCGCCAGACCCGTCAGTTGATGATCAACGGCAAGCAGCTTCAGGCAAGCATCGAACTGCAACGTACCGCTCTGGCTCAGGCGCAAACGGATTTAAATCGCCGTGTGCCGCTGGGCAACGCCAACTTGATTGGCCGTGAAGAGCTGCAACATGCCCGTGATGCTGTCGCCACCGCACAGGCGCAGTTGGATGTTGCTATTCAGCAATATAACGCTAACCAGGCGATGATCCTGGATACCCGTCTGGAAGATCAGCCTGCGGTAAAACAGGCCGCCGCTGAACTGCGTAACGCCTGGCTTGCGCTGCAACGTACCAAAATTGTCAGCCCGATCACCGGCTATGTTTCTCGCCGTGCCGTTCAGCCTGGCGCGCAGATAAGCCCGACAACCTCGCTGATGGCCGTCGTACCGGCCACGGGTTTGTGGGTGGACGCAAACTTCAAAGAAACTCAGCTTGCGCATATGCGTATCGGCCAGACAGCCACCGTCGTTAGCGATCTTTACGGTGATGAAGTGAAATACACCGGCAAAGTGGTGGGTCTGGATATGGGTACAGGCAGCGCCTTCTCTCTGCTTCCGGCTCAGAACGCCACCGGTAACTGGATCAAAGTGGTTCAGCGCCTGCCGGTACGTATCGAACTCGATGCAAAACAGTTGAGCGATCACCCGTTGCGTATTGGCCTCTCAACGCTGGTCAATGTTGATACCACCAACCGTGACGGCCAGGTACTGTCGAGCCAGGTTCGCACCAGCCCGGCCTATGAGAGCAACGCACGTGAGCTTGACCTGAAACCGGTCAACACCCTGATTGAAAATATCGTGAAGGCCAACGCGGGTTAATCCGAGGTACGCGTAATGCAACAGAGAAAACCGCTGGAAGGAGCGCAACTGGTCATTATGACCATTGCGCTGTCACTGGCGACCTTCATGCAGGTGCTGGATTCCACCATTGCTAACGTCGCGATCCCAACGATTGCCGGCAACCTTGGCTCTTCCCTGAGCCAGGGTACCTGGGTTATCACCTCTTTCGGGGTGGCAAACGCCATCTCGATTCCGATCACCGGCTGGCTGGCGAAGCGTGTGGGTGAGGTCAAACTGTTCCTCTGGTCTACCGTCGCTTTTGCTATCGCCTCCTGGGCGTGCGGCGTCTCCAATAGCCTGAGCATGTTGATCTTCTTCCGTGTCATTCAGGGGATTGTCGCCGGGCCGTTGATTCCACTCTCACAGAGTCTGTTGCTGAGTAACTACCCGCCCGCTAAACGTTCCATTGCGCTGGCGCTGTGGTCGATGACGGTGATCGTAGCCCCCATTTGCGGCCCGATCCTCGGCGGTTATATCAGTGATAACTACCACTGGGGCTGGATCTTCTTTATCAACGTCCCTATCGGCGTACTGGTCGTACTGCTGACTCTCCAATCGCTGCGTGGTCGTGAAACGCGCACTGAACAGCGCCGCATCGACGGCGTGGGCCTGGCGTTACTGGTGATTGGTATCGGTAGCCTGCAGGTGATGCTCGACCAGGGTAAAGAACTGGACTGGTTCAACTCCCGCGAGATCATCATCCTGACCATTGTCGCCGTGGTGGCGATAAGCTTTCTTGTGGTGTGGGAGTTGACGGATGAGAACCCGATAGTCGACCTGTCGCTCTTTAAGTCGCGGAATTTTACCATCGGCTGTTTGTGTATCAGTCTCGCCTATATGCTCTATTTCGGCGCGATTGTTCTGTTGCCGCAGCTATTGCAGGAAGTTTATGGCTACACCGCGACATGGGCGGGGCTTGCCTCTGCGCCAGTTGGGGTGATCCCGGTCCTGCTGTCGCCGATCATTGGTCGTTTTGCCCATAAGCTCGATATGCGCAGGCTGGTTACATTCAGCTTTATTATGTATGCCGTCTGCTTCTACTGGCGTGCATATACCTTTGAGCCGGGAATGGATTTTGGCGCTTCCGCATGGCCGCAATTTATTCAGGGTTTCGCCGTGGCCTGCTTCTTTATGCCGCTGACGACGATTACCCTGTCCGGTCTGCCACCAGAGCGTCTGGCGGCGGCGTCGAGCCTGTCGAACTTTGCCCGAACGCTGGCTGGTTCCATCGGGACATCGATCACCACCACCATGTGGACCAACCGGGAATCGATGCATCACGCGCAACTGACCGAGTCAGTAAACCCTTACAACCCGAACGCGCAGGAAATGTATAACCAGTTGCAAGGGCTGGGGATGTCACAGCAGCAGGCATCCGGCTGGATAGCCCAGCAAATCACCAATCAGGGGCTGATTATTTCCGCCAATGAGATTTTCTGGATGTCGGCCGCGGTATTCCTGGTCTTGCTGGGCCTTGTGTGGTTTGCCAGACCGCCGTTTGGTGCTGGCGGCGGTGGTGGTGGTGCGCACTAAGCACCGCTCATTCCGGCAGAAAAAAGCTTTCACCTAAGGGATCTTCGGATCCCTTTTTTTATGCCCGCACTCGCAGGTGGTTGTTTTATCATCATAACGCGTGTATCTTTACGCCCGCCCCGAAATCTTCCATTCACCTTAACCGGTTCTGAGCAACGCGCTCAGGTTGTTTATCCCTCTGACGTCGTCCACCCCTTTTGCGGGTGATTGTTAACCTCACATTTTTAACCCACTCAACCTGGCATTCGCACGCCGCGCGGGCGAACAATAATTACACAAAAAAATAATGGATTATCATGAATTCACAACGAAAATATGGGAGAACCTGGCACTATCCTTTCTCCCCTGGCACCACCAGCGATGACCGCATCAATGCCGATTACTGGCGTGATGTGCAGTCGATCGCGTCGCTGGTCCATACGGAAAAGCTGGACGGTGAGAATAACTGCCTGAACCGCTATGGCGTTTTTGCGCGTTCGCACGCTGCGCCTACCCAATCCGCATGGACACATAAGATTCGTCAGCGCTGGCAATTGCTGAAAAACGATCTCGGCGATCTCGAACTCTTTGGTGAGAATCTTTACGCCGTCCATTCCATTGAGTATCACGCGCTGGAGCAGGATTTCTTTCTCTTTGCGATCCGCTGCCAGGACGTCTGGTTAAGCTGGGAAGAGGTCAAATTTTATGCTGCGCTCTTTGATTTTCCCTGCGTACCAGAGATGAAAGGCCCACAGCCTGGAAACGATGAAAAGGCGTGGCAGCGTGAGTTTCTGGCGCTCACAACCGGCAGTGGCGCATTTGCGCCCTGGGATACCCAGACCGGCAAGCCGTGTACGCTCGAAGGTGTGGTCACCCGCAACAGTGAAGAATTTCCTGTTGATGAATTTGCACATAATGTCTTCAAGTTTGTGCGCAAAAATCATGTGAAAACCACCGAGCACTGGAAGCGCAACTGGCAACGCGCCCGTATGGCGTATGAGTTTGCAGCAGGAGGCACACGATGATCTGGCAGCTAAACGAAGACAAAAACTGGGCCACTTTACGCCAGCGTTTTAACTGGGTGGAAGAGATGCATCAGGTTCCACAGGATCCCTTTCACCATGCGGAAGGCAATGTAGGGATCCACACCGAGATGGTCCTCAATGCGTTGACGGAAATGGATGAGTATCAGCAACTGCCACGCCAGCAGCAGGAAATAATGTGGGCCGCGGCGCTCCTGCACGATGTCGAAAAGCGCAGCACCACGCACCAGGACGATGACGGACGTATCCACTCGCCTGGTCATGCCCGCAAAGGTGAGCTCACTGCACGGCAAATTTTGTGGCGTGACATCCCGACGCCATTTGCCCTGCGCGAGCAGATTGCAGCGCTGGTGCGTCTGCATGGCCTCCCCTTATGGCTGCTGGAACGCCCGTCGCCTGAGCGCTTACTGCTGAGTGCTGCGATGCGTATTGACACTCGACTGCTGGCATTGCTCGCGCGTGCCGATATGGAGGGGCGTCATTGCGAAGACAAACAGGAGATGCTTGATCGCATTGCTTTGTTTGAGCTCTTTTGTCAGGAGCAGCACTGCTGGGGGCAAGCGCGCCCCTTTGCATCCGATACCGCACGCTGGCATTACCTGACGCATGAGAACAGCCCGGCAAATTTTGTGCCCTGGGACACAGAGTCCTTCGAGGTGACCTTGCTTAGCGCACTGCCCGGAATGGGGAAAGATCGCTATATCAGCGAACATTGCAAAGGGTTGGCCGTCATAAGCCTGGATGATATTCGCAGGCGGTTGGGCGTAAGTCCCGCCGATCGCACGGCAACCGGGCAAGTCGTACAACTGGCGAAAGAGGAAGCGCGCGTGCTTTTGCGGCAAAAAACGCCCTTCGTGTGGAATGCAACAAACATCAGCCGGCAACTGCGAACTCAGCTTATCAGCCTGTTCACGGCTTACGGGGCGAGGGTAAAAATTGTTTATCTGGAAGTGCCCTGGCCGCAATGGAAAACGCAGAATGCCAATCGCCAGCATGCCGTACCGGAAGAGGTCATTCTGCGCATGTCGTCCAGGCTTGAGGTTCCTCAGCCCGATGAAGCACATTGCGTTGAGTACCGGGTCACGGATGCATAACCTAAGGGCCTCCAGCCAGGAGGCCCATCTTATGCTATTTCACGATGCCAAGAATTTCGAGGGTTATTTCCGAGGCCACGCCTGGCGGCACAGAACCGGGTATCCCCTGTTCACCATAGGCAAGTTCACTCGGAACGGTGATCCTGACCTTGCCTCCACTGCCGATACGCAGCAAGCCTTGCTGCATTAATTCCGGAAGCTTAATCACCATACCAATTCGTACTTCGCCGACAGAAATTTTCTTTCCGGTACTGATTTTTTCATCAAGCCGGAAACGAACCGTATCGTTTGCGGTTAATAGCGGTGTTTTGCCTTTTTTGATAACCTGGTAAACCACGCCGTTGTGGGTCCGCTCAGCGCCTTTGACTTTCGCTGCCTGCGCAACAAACTGGATGCTCTGTTTTTTGTTACGCTCCCGTTCTCGCTCGTTCGCCGCCCCCACCTGCTGATCAAAACGAGTTAAAGTCTGACCAACGTCTTCTTCGCTCAGTTGCATTGTGTTGGCGAGCTTATCTTTGAACCCCTGCTGGAAGGCCAGAGGTAAGAACTTGTGCCCGGCATTCTCCAGTACTTTGAATTCGTAGAGAACCTTAACCGCGTAATACGCACCGTAGGCATAGTTTATTTTTGCCTCCTCAGACTTGTGCTTTTTCAGTGAGTAGGCGGACTGCTTTGCTTTAACCAGTTCAAGGGAAGTCGCATCGTGCTCCTTTTGTAACGTTGCCAGACTGGCCAACGCCTGCTTTTTCTCTTCGTCGGCTTTTTTTGCCTGCTGCTCAAGTTTAATAAGACGCGCGAACTGTTCTGCGATCTTGTCTTTGGCAGTATTAAGCTGAGCGAGCTGTTCGCTGTTTTGTTTACTGGCTTGCTCAAGTAGCGTCGCCAGCGTTTTATCGCTGTCGGACTGCTTCGCCAGTTGCTGCTCCAGCAGCGCCTTCTGGCTGGTGGCCTCTTTCAGGCTCTGTTCGAGTGCGGCGGTACGCGCGCTATTCGCCTGCGCGGTTTTCTCCAGTTCGGCGATATTCTTGCCAAGCGTCGCGGTTTTCTCATTCGCCGCCGAAAGTTGGGCGCGCAGTTTTTCGGCCTCCGCCCGCTGCGTCGCCAGCGTCTTATCGCTGTCGGACTGCTTCGCCAGTTGCTGCTCCAGCAGCGCCTTCTGGCTGGTGGCCTCTTTCAGGCTCTGTTCGAGCGTGGCGGTACGCGCGCTATTTGCCTGCGCGGTTTTCTCCAGTTTTGCGATATTCTTGCCAAGCGTCGCGGTTTTCTCATTCGCCGCCGCAAGTTGGGCGCGCAGTTTTTCGGCCTCCGCCCGCTGCGTTGCCAGCGTTTTGTCGATGTCGGAGTGCTTCGCCAGTTGCTGCTCCAGCAGCGCCTTCTGGCTGGTGGCCTCTTTCAGGCTCTGTTCGAGCGTGGCGGTGCGCGCGCTATTTGCCTGCGCCGTTTTCTCCAGTTCGGCGATATTCTTGCCAAGCGTCGCGGTTTTCTCATTCGCTGCGGCAAGCTGGGCGCGCAGTTTTTCGGCCTCCGCCCGCTGCGTTGCCAGCGTTTTGTCGATGTCGGACTGCTTCGCCAGTTGCTGCTCCAGCAGCGCTTTCTGGCTGGTGGCCTCTTTCAGGCTCTGTTCGAGTGCGGCGGTGCGCGCGCTATTCGCCTGCGCCGTTTTCTCCAGTTCGGCGATATTCTTGCCAAGCGTCGCGGTTTTCTCATTCGCTGCGGCAAGCTGGGCGCGCAGTTTTTCGGCCTC
>NZ_JBEPNI010000015.1:0-36989 GCF_040546205.1 Citrobacter sp. UYEF32
GTCAACCCGTTATTTCAGGATTTTTCTCTTCAACCGACCCGGCTGTTTGTGTGAAGTGATTCACATCCGCCGTGTCGATGGAGGCGCATTATAGGGAGTTCTCCGCAGGCCGCAATAGAAAAATTGCAGAAAAATGACTGACTGCTGCATTCCACAGCAAAAGCCCGCCTTATACCCTTTTGCACACAGACTTATCCACAATGCTGCGAAAAAGTGAAAATTCGCGAGCGTTGCGCAAACGTTTTCGTTAAAATGCCCCCGCTAAAACAAGGATGCCCCGTAAGGGGCGTTAGCTGAGTTTTTTGATGAAAATTCAGCTAACGCTCTCTGTAATCGTCAAATCCAGGGGATTTACCATGCAACAACGTCGTCCAATCCGCCGCGCGCTGCTCAGTGTTTCTGACAAAGCCGGTATCGTCGAATTCGCCCAGGCACTTTCTGCACGCGGTGTGGAACTGCTATCTACAGGGGGCACTGCCCGTCTGTTAGCTGATAAAGGCCTGCCGGTGACCGAAGTTTCCGATTACACCGGTTTCCCGGAAATGATGGATGGACGCGTTAAGACCCTGCATCCGAAAGTGCATGGTGGGATCCTTGGCCGCCGCGGCCAGGATGATGCCATCATGGCTGAGCACAGCATCTCTCCTATTGATATGGTCGTTGTTAACCTTTATCCGTTTGCCCAGACCGTTGCCCGCGAAGGCTGTTCTCTGGAAGATGCAGTAGAGAATATCGATATCGGCGGCCCGACTATGGTGCGCTCGGCGGCGAAGAACCATAAAGATGTCGCCATCGTTGTAAAGAGCAGCGACTACAACGCTATTATTGAAGAGATGGATGCCAACGAAGGCTCCCTGACCCTCGACACCCGCTTCGACCTCGCGATTAAAGCCTTTGAACACACCGCCGCCTACGACAGCATGATCGCCAACTATTTTGGCAGCATGGTGCCGGCCTATCACGGCGAGACAAAAGAAGCCGCCGGCCGCTTCCCGCGCACCCTGAACCTGAACTTCATTAAGAAGCAGGATATGCGCTACGGCGAAAACAGCCACCAGCAGGCAGCCTTCTATATAGAAGAAGAGATCAAAGAAGCCTCTGTTGCGACCGCGCAGCAAGTTCAGGGCAAAGCGCTTTCCTATAACAATATCGCCGATACCGATGCTGCCCTGGAATGTGTGAAAGAGTTCAGCGAGCCGGCCTGCGTTATCGTTAAACATGCTAACCCATGCGGCGTAGCGGTCAGTTCCTCTATTCTGGATGCTTACGATCGCGCGTACAAAACCGACCCGACCTCCGCGTTCGGCGGTATCATCGCCTTTAACCGCGAACTGGATGCGCAGACCGCGCAGGCTATTATCTCCCGCCAGTTTGTAGAAGTGATCATTGCACCGTCTGCGACTGAAGAAGCCCTGAAGATCACTGCCGCGAAACAGAACGTCCGCGTACTGACCTGTGGTGAGTGGACCGCACGCGTCCCGGGTCTTGATTTCAAACGCGTTAACGGCGGCCTGCTGGTTCAGGACCGCGATCTGGGTATGGTGACCGAAGGCGAACTGCGTGTTGTTTCCAAACGCCAGCCGACCGAACAGGAACTGCGTGATGCGCTGTTCTGCTGGAAAGTGGCGAAGTTCGTGAAATCCAACGCTATCGTGTATGCCAAAGAGAACATGACCATTGGCATAGGTGCAGGTCAGATGAGCCGCGTCTACTCCGCGAAAATCGCCGGGATCAAAGCAGGCGATGAAGGTCTGGAAGTGAAAGGTTCCGCGATGGCCTCTGATGCGTTCTTCCCGTTCCGTGATGGTATTGATGCCGCTGCCGCCGTTGGCGTGAGCTGTGTGATTCAGCCTGGCGGTTCTATCCGTGATGACGAAGTGATTGCCGCCGCCGACGAACACGGTATTGCGATGATCTTCACCGACATGCGTCACTTCCGCCATTAATTTTCGGAGCAGACAATGAAAGTATTAGTGATTGGTAACGGCGGGCGCGAGCACGCGCTGGCATGGAAAGCGGCACAGTCACCGCTGGTCGACACCGTTTTCGTCGCACCGGGCAACGCAGGCACAGCGCTGGAACCCACGCTGCAAAACGTCGCCATTGGCGTAACCGATATTCCGGCGCTGCTGAGCTTTGCTCAAAGCGAGAAGATTGATCTGACCATCGTTGGCCCGGAAGCGCCGTTGGTGATTGGCGTTGTGGATGCGTTCCGTGCCGCAGGCCTGAAAATCTTCGGCCCAACCGAAGGCGCTGCTCAACTGGAAGGCTCTAAAGCCTTCACCAAAGATTTCCTCGCGCGTCATAACATTCCGACAGCGGAATACCAGAACTTCACAGAAGTGGAACCTGCGCTGGCCTGGCTGCGCGAAAAAGGCGCTCCGATCGTTATCAAAGCAGACGGTCTTGCTGCCGGTAAAGGCGTGATCGTGGCAATGACGCTCGAGGAAGCCGAAGCGGCCGTCAACGACATGCTGGCTGGCAACGCCTTTGGCGACGCAGGCCACCGTATCGTTATCGAAGAGTTCCTCGACGGTGAAGAAGCCAGCTTTATCGTGATGGTTGACGGTGAGCATGTGCTGCCTATGGCGACCAGCCAGGATCATAAACGCGTCGGTGATGGCGATACCGGTCCGAATACGGGCGGTATGGGCGCTTACTCCCCCGCTCCGGTGGTGACGGATGAAGTCCACCAGCGCACTATGGAGCGTATCATTTGGCCGACCGTTAAAGGTATGGCCGCCGAAGGGAACACCTATACCGGCTTCCTGTATGCCGGTCTGATGATCGACAAACAGGGCAACCCGAAGGTTATCGAGTTCAACTGCCGCTTCGGCGATCCGGAAACCCAGCCGATCATGCTGCGCATGAAATCCGATCTGGTGGATCTGTGTCTCGCAGCCTGCGATGGCAAGCTGGATGAGAAAACCTCCGATTGGGATGAGCGCGCGTCTCTTGGTGTCGTTGTTGCTGCGGGTGGTTATCCGGGTAATTACAACACCGGTGACGAGATCCACGGACTGCCGCTGGAAGAAGTGGCGGATGGCAAAGTCTTCCACGCCGGCACAAAGCTTTCCGACGATGACCGCGTTCTTACCAACGGCGGTCGCGTGCTGTGCGCGACTGCGCTGGGCAACACCGTTGCCGAAGCACAGAAGCGTGCATACGCCTTAATGGAAAATATCCAGTGGGAAGGTAGCTTTAGCCGTAAAGATATCGGTTATCGCGCAATTGCCCGCGAGCAAAATAGCTAACGGCTGAGCTTTGCCAGCAGCGTTTTGCGCGTAATGCCCAACTGACGGGCGGCTTCTGTTTTGTTGCCGCCCGTTTTTTCGAGCGCAGCCAGGATCGCTTCTTTCTCTACATCGACCAGCGGCTGAATAACATCATCGCCGTGTGGCGCGTTCGCAATCGGCGTACCGACAATCGCCAACGGCAGCTCGCGCTCAGAAATAAACTCTCCGGTCAGCAAGACCACCGCCCGTTCAATCGCATTCTCCAGCTCACGAATATTGCCCGGCCATGTGTAGTGAATCAGCAAGTCCATCGCCTGCGGCGTAAATCCCTGTACCGCTTTACGGTTACGCTCGGCGTAACGTTGCAGGAAATAACGCGCCAGCGGAGGGATATCTTCCCTGCGTTGACGCAGCGGCGGCATGTCGATAGTCACGACGTTCAGGCGGTAGTAGAGATCCTGACGAAAACGCCCGGCGCTAACCTCCCCGGCTAAATCCCGGTGGGTGGCGGCAATCAGCCGTACGTCAACCGAAAGAGTCTGGTTGCTGCCCACGCGCTGCACTTCGCGCTCCTGAATCGCCCGCAACAGACGCACCTGCATTAACGGGGAGATATCGCCGATCTCATCGAGGAAGAGCGTGCCGCCGTCTGCTTCAACAAAGCGCCCGTCCCGACGTTTGTCCGCGCCGGTGAACGCGCCTTTCTCATGGCCAAACAGCTCCGACTCCAGCAACGACTCGTTGAGCGCCGCACAGTTGAGGGTAACCAACGGCCCGTGGCTGCGACCACTGCTGGCGTGCAGCGCACGTGCGACCAGCTCTTTCCCGGTTCCCGACTCGCCGTGAATCAATACCGTCGCATCGGAGGGGGCCACCAGGGCGATATTATTCAGCAGCGCCCGCATCGCCGGGCTATCCCCCACCATGCCAAACTGAGCAGCGGGGGTGCCTGCTACGGGGGACTCGCTCAGCCGCGTGTGCGCCAACGCCCCGGACAGCGTCTGCTGCAACTTGTCAAAGTCCAGCGGCTTGATGAGATAGTCCAGCGCACCGGATTTCAGCGCCTCCACTGCGGTATCGACGCTGGAGTACGCGGTCATGATCAGAACGGGAATCGACGGATTCAAGGTTTTGATCTCTTTCAGCGTTTCGATACCGTCCATCTCCGCCATGCGAATATCGCAAAGCACCAGATCAAACACCTGCTGACGTACCTGTTCCAGCGCCTGTACGCCGTTATGAGCCAGCGCAACCCGGTATCCCCAGCCCCGCAACAGCGCCTGTAAAATAGTGCAGTGGCTGATGTCATCGTCCACCACCAGAATATCGACCTGCCCGCCACTCATCCTTGTTCATCCTTCTGTTGCCCGTTGACCGGCAAAAAGAGAGTAAATACCGCGCCCTTGCCGGGAGCACTCCCGGCATGAATTATTCCGCCGTGCTGCTCAATAATATTCTGCACGACGGCCAGGCCAAGCCCGGTGCCGTCGGCTCTGGTGGTGTAATACGGCGTGAAGATGGCCTGTAACTGTTCCGCCGTCATCCCCTTACCACTGTCCGCAACGCTTACCTTAACTCGCCCGTCGCCACTTTCGTTCGCTGCGACCGTAATTACGCCATCGTGATCAATGGCGTGGATAGCATTAAGGTAGAGGTTCAGCAGCACCTGCTTCAAACGATCCGGATCGGCCTGGATGCGGCATAGCTCTGGCTGCGGGGTGAAATTGAGCATAATCGCCCGACTGGCGGCATCCTGGCTAACCAACCGAAGCGAATGTCTAATCACTTCATTCAGATCAACGGACTGGTAGGTTAAATGGGCCGGACGCACCAGTTCCAGCAGCTCGCTAACGACCCGGTTCAGACGATCGGCCTCCTTCGCCATCACCTGGGCCAGTTGATGCGCTTCTCCATCAGGCGGAGTGCGTTCGGCAAAATACTTTGCCAGCCCCTTGATGGAAGACAGCGGGTTGCGGATCTCATGCGCGACCCCTGCGGCCAGATGCCCAAGCGCCACCAGCTTTTCTTTACGCGCCATCGCCTCCTGCAATTGTTTACGCGAATGCTGATAGCGGCGAAACCAGAACTGGCTCAACACCGTTGCAATCATTACCACCCCTGCCGCGCAAAGCATAATGACCATATTGCGCAGGCCACGGGCATTAGCCGTGTCCAGTTCGCGCGTATCAAAGGCAATGAAAATCACCTGCGGTAGCCCGGCACGCTGTACGGCAGATTCGCGGGGCACCATACGCATATGATGCCCACCACCGCTGTTTAGCGGGCGAAATTGACGATAAATCTCCAGAGCCGGTTCCGGCTGTTCGAGCCGCCGCCAGCGTTCCTCCTGGTCAATCTTCAGTTCATGCATCGTATCGGCGGAGTACAGTGTCCCGCCAACCTGGTTCGGATCACTATGGGCAAGAATTTTGCCGTTCTCATCCGTCACCGCAAACCACAGCACGCCAGGCTGCCAGGCCATCTCCTCCAGCAGTGCCTGGAGTTGCGTATGATGCATACGCATACCCAAGCCCACGCGGGTTCCGGACTCCAGGGCACGAATCAACACGCTGCCTTTCTCCTGGATAGTCTGCCGCGCGGCCTCATTTTCCCGGCCATAATCACGCACGATAAGCGCGGAGAACAGGCACACCAGTAGCAGAATAAAGCCGGTCAATAGCCAGCTCAGGCCCACGGCGACGGAATCCTTCGACAACCGCATCATGTTCATTACTACTCCCTTTATTTGCTGCTCCCGTTCACGCAGCAGAAATCATGCCATTTTTCTGCCACGGCAAACCTGCCTCCTGCCATAAACCCTTAAGGAAAACGAGTAAAAATGACCCGCCTCGCCCACATCGTGAGTCATTTTTACTCGCCCCACCGGCCTGTAGCACGACAATACCCCTATATTCTGCTGGTCTCTCATCCTGGCATGGAAGATGCAAATCACTAAATAACGACAACCAGGAGAATGAACCATGAAACGGAACCAAAAACTGACGCTGACACTCATTACCCTCGCCGCGCTGACTTTAGGTAGCAGCTCAGCATGGGCAAGGCACCACTGGAACAACGGCAACGGGATGGACCCGCAGGGCTATAGCCAACTGACCACCGAACAACAGGCTACTGCCCGGAAGCTGCATAACGATTTTTATGAGCAAACCCGTGCGTTACGTCAGCAACTCACCTCAAAACGTTATGAATACAATGCGTTATTAACCGCAGATAAGCCGGACAGCGTAAAAATAGAATCCACAGCTCAGCAGATAGAGACGCTAAGCCAAAAACTGGACCAACAGCGAGTCAAGTTTGATATCGCCTTAGCACAGGCAGGGATTCCTCGCGGTGAAGGCATGGGACACGGAAGTTGTGGCGGGGGCCGCGACCATATGGGAATGAATCACGGGTAAAACTTAGAAACTTTTCTCAGTTGGCTGCCAGGTACAAAAATCCTCATTGGCCACCAGCAGCAACTGAGATCCTTCGGGACCTTCCAGCCACGCTACGCTCACTTCCGCCGATGAATGATTCTGCCGACGCTCTATATGGCTGATAGCCAGAGAATCGAGGTCGGGTTTGATGGTTTGACCTTCGCATGTTGTAACGGAACCATTGGCATGCCAACGGCCCTGGCGCAGCACTACACGCCCCAGACGCAATGCGTCGCTGGTCTGCCGGAGCTGGTTCGCACGATAACGGTAGAGCGCGACCTGATCGCTGGAAAGCTGCTCTTTCTGACCATTGACTTCACGCTGCATGAAACTCAGCTCGCCGTGGTCATCAAAGCGCACACGGATGTGTTCCGGTGTTTTACCGTAGATATTGAGTTCAATCAGCCGAAGCTCATCGCCCTGCCAGCGGTATTCACTTAAAGAGGTATTCCCGTTGTGCCACGGGCTAAAAGCGGCGAGAAGATGGGTCTCGCTGTCTGAATCTTTGCGCCAAAGGCGCTCTGCTCCCTGGTCCCCGGCATAGCCGCTGGCGGTGAAGGGGGGGAGTGAGGAGTTGTGGCTACAGGCAGTTAATAACAGCACGCCCGCCAGCACCCGTGACCGGCGCCAGAAAGACAAAAGGGGCCGCAAAGCCCCTTCGATAAAACTGTTCACTGCCACGCCTGTCTTACTTAACAGAGTCTTTCAGTGCTTTACCAGAAACAAACGCCGGTACGTTAGCTGCGGCGATTTTGATTTCTTTACCGGTCTGCGGGTTGCGGCCAGTACGCTCAGCGCGGTGGTTCACTTTGAAGGTACCGAAACCAACCAGTTGTACAGCATCGCCTTCTTTCAGAGACTCAGTAATCGCAGCCAGGGTGGATTCCAGAGCAGCTTTCGCTTGCGCTTTAGACAGATCAGCCTTGTCTGCAATTACATCAATCAGTTGAGTCTTGTTCATAAGTTATCCTTTCAATGTGTTTATCGCTTGCTAAGCATCGAGTGCGACGGAAATGCCAGAAAAGCACTCTCCTGCATACACGCACCGATAGCCACTTTTTTTCGCCCCCCAAATGTAGACCAGACGGGGGTGCGAAGGGAAGCCTCCCAGGACGACAAAACAGGCGTTAAATCACGTTTTGTTGTCTCATTGCTGCAAATTTATACCGATATTACTGTCCCCGGCCTCACGCAGGTCTGCGCGCAGGCCTTTGATCAGTTCAATATCGCGTTCTTCACAAGCAGCCAAAAGGCGGAAAATCTCCCACTGAATGTCCCATTCCTGCTCCACCGCTGGGTTTTCTTTGAGCTCTTCGTCGGTCATTTCGCGACCTGCGTGAGTCATTTCCAGCATCGCAACGGTGGTAATAGACGTCTTGCTAACCTCAATCGCGTACTCTGTCGATTCACCGCTCAGGAGAGCATGAATAAGATCGCTTAGCGCCACACAAGCATCAATCGCCGGGTAGACACCGTACATATCGTAGTCGTCAGCCGAAGGAATTGCCTCTTCCAGTTTCTCAAGCTGGTTATCGAAATTCACCTTTGCATCTTTTACCGTCAGCGTTTCCCACACCAAATCGAGAATGCGGCGATAAAGCTGCGGGTCGCCAAACTCCGTTTCCTGGCAGAACATGGCGTAATTGGGATACATGCGCTCGCAAAGAGAGGCCATAAACGTGACGTGCTGCCACGTTGCCAGCTTCTCCAGACGCAGGTGAATCGGGTTTTGTAACATGATAGGTTCTCTGATGCAGAAATTAGCGGCAGTGTACCTGAATCAACGCTGAATTTCCTGCCAACGCGCGAATGCAGGGCGGCCCGATGCGACAGCGTCGGCCCAACGGGTCGGTTCAGGCAGCCGATAGCCTTTCATGCAACGCTGCACCCAGGCCAGCGCGGTATCCGTGCTCACCCGATGCCCTGTCGCCACGAAAAGAGGGTTACAGCGCGCTTTACTGCGCCAGACCCATGCCAGTTGCTCGCCTTTGTCCATCAGCGGCGCCAGGGCGCCCGGTTCGTCAGAGAGTGGCTCAAACTTACCGCACAGCCGTTTTTTCGCCACGCCAATGGTTGGCACATCCACCAGCAGACCAAAGTGGCTGGCAACCCCCAGACGACGGGGATGCGATATTCCATGGCCATCGACAAATAGCAGATCCGGTTTTTGTGAGAGTTGCTCCCACGCCGCAAGCAGCGCGGGATATTCACGAAAAGAGAGAAAGCCGGGGATATAAGGCATCGTGGTCGCAATACGCGCCACTTTATACTCAACCAGTTCCAGTTCAGGCCAGGTCAACAACACCATCGCGGCACGCGTCACTTCGCCGCCTTGCTCAAACCCTACATCCGCACCGCCGATCAGAGCGGGAGGATCTTTTTCCAGACGATCCTCACGGGAAACAGAAGAGGCCAGTTCAATTTGTTGAGCGCGTAGCGACGCGAGATCCATAACGACTCCTTACTTGTGATACTGGGCTGAGAGTCTGTGCACCGCCTCCACAAATACGCCAGCATGTTCTGGCGGCACATCCTGATGGATGCCGTGACCGAGGTTGAACACATGCCCTTCACCCTGACCGAAACCAGCAAGTATAGACGCCACTTCGTCTTCGATGCGGGCAGGTGCGGCATAAAGCATCGAAGGATCCATGTTGCCCTGCAGTGCCACTTTGTGGCCGACACGGCGGCGTGCATCGCTGATATCTGTCGTCCAGTCGAGACCCAGAGCGTCACAGCCCGTCTCCGCCATCGCTTCCAGCCACTGCCCACCACCTTTGGTAAACAGCGTCACCGGTACGCGTTTGCCCTCGTTTTCACGCAGCAGGCCGTCGACGATTTTATGCATGTAATAGAGCGAGAACTGCTTGTAATCGCGCCCGGTCAGCACACCGCCCCAGGTGTCGAAAATCATCACCGATTGGGCACCGGCTTTGATCTGCGCGTTGAGGTACAGGGTGACGCTGCTGGCCAGCTTATCAAGCAACAAATGCAGGGTTTGCGGTTCGGCGTACATCATCTTTTTAATGACGGTAAAGGCTTTACTGCTGCCGCCTTCCACCATATAGGTCGCCAGCGTCCACGGGCTGCCAGAGAAGCCAATCAGCGGCACTTCACCTTTCAGTTCACGGCGAATGGTACGCACGGCGTTCATGACGTAACCCAGTTCCTGCTCCGGGTCCGGCACGGGCAGTTTTTCAACATCCGCACGACAGGTAATGGGAGAGGTAAAACGTGGGCCTTCGCCCGCCTCGAAATAGAGCCCTAATCCCATCGCGTCCGGGATGGTCAGGATGTCGGAAAAAAGAATGGCCGCATCCAGTTTGTAGCGACGCAAAGGCTGAAGGGTGACTTCGCACGCCAGTTCGGCATTTTTGCACAGCGACATAAAATCACCCGCCTGCGCGCGCGTCGCTTTGTACTCCGGGAGATAGCGACCAGCCTGACGCATCATCCATACTGGCGTCACATCCACGGGCTGGCGCAGAAGTGCGCGAAGGTAGCGATCGTTTTTTAATTCGGTCATGTTTACAGTTCCTTATTGCGTCAGCCCGCCAGTGTAACACTACTCGTTCTTTACTCGTATTCTGCCCGGCACTGCGCCACCGTATCTTCAATCAAACGACGGGCAACAGTACCAGGCGGAGGCAGCAGCGGCAGGTCGTCGTAGCGGTACCAGCCCGCATCGAGCAGCTCTTTAGGATCGATAACAATCTCCCCGCTGTCATATTCCGCCATAAAAGCCGTCATTAGTGATTGCGGGAAAGGCCAGGGCTGCGAGGTGATGTAACGCAGGTTTTTCACTTTGATGCCGCTCTCTTCCATCACTTCACGTGCGACGGCCTGTTCCAGCGTTTCGCCCACTTCGACGAAACCGGCCAGAACGGTGTAAATACCATTGCGATGACGGGTGTGCTGAGCCAACAGGATTTTATCATCGCGGCGAATGGCAACGATAATGCAGGGCGCAATCTGCGGGTAATAACGTTCGCGGCAGTGGTCACATAACATGGCCCACTCTGTCTTGCTGGGGTGCATAGTATGTCCGCAATACCCACAAAACTTATGTGAGCGGTAAAACTCAGCCAGTTGAACACCGCGCCCGGCCAGTTGAAACAATCCAGCATCCTGTTCAATCACCTGGCGGACAGTTCCCATCTCCTGCCGACGATTCTGGCGGATCATCCACACAGGTTCGCCTTCCCATTCGCCTATCTGGAGTGCGCTTTGCCCCACAAGATCGAAATTTCCTGCATTACCGAGTGGTAATTCTCCCCCGGGCAACCATAATTTTTGTTCATGGCTTACGATCCACCAGCCATGATCTGATGACTCGATAATACGATGCATTTGTTTGCACTACCTTAGCTTTACTGGCATGTTGTTAACATTATTATTACATTTGAGCGTTTTTTAATCTTAATATTGCGGAGTCAATTATGCTAAACCAGTTAGCAACCCTGGCGGAACGAATTGGAGGAAGTAACGAACTGGTCGACAACTGGCTGTATAACCGAAAACAGCTACTGGTTCATTACTACAACCTGGTTGGCATAACACCTGGAAAAGGCTCGTACATGCAGCTGAATGAAAAAGCGCTGGACGAATTCTGTCATAACCTGGTTGAATACCTTTCCGCCGGTCATTTTAATATTTATGAACGGATTATCGGTGAAATGGAAGGGACCAGCCCACTTTTAGCCTCCACGCAGATTTACCCTCTCCTCGAAGCCAATACCCTGGAAATTATGGAGTACTACGACTCCAGCCTGGAAAATGCTATCGATGATGACAATTACGCTGAATTTCAGCAGGCGCTGTCTGATATCGGCGAAGCGCTTGCAGCCCGCTTTTCGCTTGAAGACAAGTTGATCATACTGGCATACGACAACAATCTTAAAGACGGCGCCAACGACGAAAGTGGAATGGCGCGTCCTGCTTGAGTTCTTTCTGATTAACGCGTAGTTTAAAAAACAGTCCCCGTCTTCGGACGGGGTTTTTCTTGTCGGAGTGCCTATATTTCCACAAAAGCATTCGCGATGCTCTAAGAGGCGGCGCGAAGGATGAAGTGGAAAAGGCTGAGACCGTTAATTCGGGATCCGCGGAACCTGATCAGGTTAGAACCTGCGAAGGGAACAAGAGTAATCCATTCACATCAATCACCCTTGCGGTGATCTGTTGTTATTACTCCATCCGTCGTCTGACAAGCCATATCCTTAACATTTGGAATGAGCTATGTCTGCAAATCAACTTACACGCCGTGAACAACGCGCCCAGGCGCAGCATTTTATCGACACGCTGGAAGGCACCGCTTTCCCGAACTCAAAACGTATCTACATCACCGGCTCACAGCCTGATATTCGTGTTCCGATGCGCGAAATTCAGCTTAGCCCGACGCTTATCGGCGGCTCGAAAGATAACCCTCAATACGAAGAAAACGAGGCGATTCCGGTCTATGACACGTCCGGTCCCTATGGCGACCCGAATGTGGCTATCGATGTACAGCAGGGGCTGGCGAAACTGCGTCAGCCGTGGATCGATGCCCGCGACGATACCGAAAAACTGCGCGATCGCAGTTCGGTATACACCAAAGAGCGGCTTGCGGATGACGGCCTGAACGACCTGCGTTTTAGCGGCTTACTGACACCGAAACGGGCCAAAGCGGGCCAGCGTGTCACCCAGTTGCATTATGCGCGTCAGGGGATGGTGACCCCGGAGATGGAGTTTATCGCCATCCGTGAAAATATGGGCCGCGAGCGTATCCGCGGTGAGGTGTTGCGCCAGCAGCATCCTGGCCACGGCTTTGGCGCTAACCTGCCAGAAAATATCACCCCGGAATTTGTGCGCGACGAAGTGGCTGCCGGACGCGCCATCATCCCCGCCAACATCAACCACCCGGAGTCGGAACCGATGATCATCGGCCGCAATTTCCTGGTGAAGGTTAATGCCAACATCGGCAACTCCGCGGTCACCTCCTCCATTGAGGAAGAGGTAGAAAAACTGGTCTGGTCAACCCGCTGGGGTGCCGATACGGTGATGGATCTGTCGACGGGCCGCTATATTCATGAAACCCGCGAGTGGATCCTGCGTAACAGCCCGGTGCCAATTGGTACTGTACCGATCTACCAGGCGCTGGAGAAGGTGAACGGCATCGCCGAAAACCTGACATGGGAAGCGTTCCGCGACACCCTGCTGGAGCAGGCTGAGCAAGGCGTGGACTACTTCACCATCCACGCGGGCGTGTTGCTGCGCTACGTGCCGATGACCGCCAAACGCCTGACCGGCATCGTGTCACGCGGCGGTTCGATTATGGCGAAATGGTGCTTATCCCATCACAAAGAGAATTTCCTCTACGAGCACTTCCGCGAAATCTGCGAAATCTGCGCCGCCTATGATGTCTCACTGTCGCTGGGCGACGGCCTGCGACCCGGCTCCATTCAGGACGCCAACGACGAAGCGCAATTCGCCGAGCTGCACACGCTGGGCGAGCTGACCAAAATTGCCTGGGAATACGATGTGCAGGTGATGATTGAAGGCCCTGGCCACGTACCGATGCAGATGATCCGCCGCAATATGACCGAAGAGCTGGAGCACTGCCATGAGGCGCCGTTCTACACGCTGGGGCCGTTGACGACCGATATCGCGCCGGGTTACGACCACTTTACCTCCGGGATTGGCGCGGCGATGATCGGCTGGTTTGGCTGCGCCATGCTCTGCTATGTCACGCCAAAAGAGCACCTCGGTTTGCCAAACAAAGAGGATGTGAAGCAAGGGCTGATTACCTACAAGATCGCCGCGCATGCCGCGGATCTCGCCAAAGGCCATCCCGGCGCGCAGATCCGCGATAACGCCATGTCCAAAGCACGTTTCGAATTCCGCTGGGAAGACCAGTTCAACCTGGCGCTCGACCCGTTCACCGCCCGTGCGTATCACGATGAAACCCTGCCGCAGGAGTCGGGCAAAGTCGCTCACTTCTGCTCCATGTGCGGGCCGAAATTCTGCTCAATGAAAATCAGCCAGGAAGTGCGCGATTATGCCGCAGCCCAGACCATCGAAGTGGGGATGGCGGATATGTCAGAAAACTTCCGCGCCAAAGGCGGTGAGATCTATCTCAAAAAGGAGGAGGCCTGATGTATCAACCCGATTTCCCGAGAGTGCCCCTTCGCTTAGGCCTTTACCCGGTGGTGGACAGCGTGGCGTGGATTGAACGCCTGCTCGACGCCGGCGTGCGCACCATCCAGTTGCGTATCAAAGATAAACGCGATGAAGAGGTTGAAGCCGACGTTGTAGCGGCCATTGCACTGGGGCGTCGTTACGATGCCCGCTTGTTTATCAACGACTACTGGCGGCTGGCGATAAAACATAACGCTTACGGTGTACATCTGGGTCAGGAAGACCTGGAAACCACCGATTTGAAGGCGATCCAGGCTGCGGAATTACGCCTCGGCGTATCGACTCACGACGATATGGAAATTGACGTGGCGCTCGCCGCACGCCCGTCCTATATCGCCCTGGGACATGTCTTCCCGACGCAGACGAAACAGATGCCCTCCGCGCCGCAGGGGCTGGAGCAACTGGCGCGGCATATCGAAAGGCTTGCCGATTATCCGACCGTCGCCATCGGCGGGATAAGCCTTGCCCGTGCGCCCGAAGTGCTGGGAACTGGCGTTGGCAGCATAGCGGTCGTCAGCGCGATTACCCAGGCGGCTGACTGGCGTGAGGCAACGGCGCAATTACTGGCTCTGGCGGGGGTTGGCGATGAATGATCGTGACTTTATGCGCTATAGCCGCCAGATGTTGCTGGAAGATATTGCCATCGACGGGCAACAAAAGCTGCTCGCCAGCCGGGTGCTGATTATCGGGTTGGGCGGGTTAGGCTCCCCCGCCGCGCTCTACCTGGCGGGCGCTGGCGTGGGTACGCTGGTGCTGGCCGACGACGACGATGTGCATCTGAGTAACCTGCAGCGGCAAATCGTGTTTACCACTGACGACATCGCCCGGTCGAAATCGCAGGTCACCAAACAGCGCCTGGGGCGGCTGAACCCGGAAATTTCGCTGATCGCCCTTGAGCAGCGCCTTTCCGGCGAGGCGTTGCGCCACGCGGTGGACAATGCCGATCTGGTACTCGATTGCACCGATAATATGGCGACTCGTCAGGCGATTAATGCCGCCTGCGTCAGCACCGGTACACCGTTGATTACCGCCAGCGCCGTGGGTTTCGGGGGGCAGTTGATGGTGCTCACACCGCCGTGGACCCATGGTTGCTATCGCTGTTTGTGGCCAGATGAACAGGAGCCCGAACGCAACTGCCGTACCGCCGGTGTGATTGGCCCAGTGGTTGGCGTGATGGGCACCCTTCAGGCACTCGAAGCGATCAAGCTTCTGAGCGGTATGAGTACCAACACCAGCGAGTTACGTCTGTTTGATGCCCGCGCCAACAACTGGCGCAGTCTGGCGTTACGCCGGGCCAGCGGCTGCCCGGTTTGCGGAGGGCTGCATGCACATTCAGTTCAATGACACGCCCATGCAGCTCGACGACGCGCTGACCGTCTCGGCCCTGTTGCAGCAACTCGATCAGCTAAAACCCGGCGCCGCGCTGGCGCTTAATCAGCAAATTCTTCCGCGCGAGCGGTGGGAAGCGCATATCGTGCAGGACGGCGACCAGATCCTGCTTTTTCAGGTTATCGCAGGGGGCTGAGATGTTACGCATTGCAGATAAACAATTTGATTCACACCTGTTTACCGGTACCGGGAAATTTGCCAACGCAGCGCTGATGGTCGATGCCATCCGCGCGTCCGGCAGCCAGCTTGTCACACTGGCGATGAAGCGTGTCGATTTGCGTCAACATAACGATGCCATCCTCGCGCCACTGCTGGCAGCAGGCGTCACGCTACTGCCTAACACATCAGGGGCGAAAACGGCGCAAGAAGCTATTTTTGCCGCCCAACTGGCGCGTGAAGCGCTGGGTACCCACTGGCTGAAACTGGAGATCCACCCCGATGCACGCTGGCTTTTACCGGATCCTATCGAGACGCTAAAGGCGGCGGAAGCACTGGTGAAACAGGGGTTTGTCGTGCTGCCTTACTGTGGCGCAGACCCGGTGTTATGCAAGCGTCTTGAAGAGGTCGGTTGTGCCGCCGTCATGCCGCTGGGTGCTCCCATTGGCTCCAACCAGGGACTGGAAACGCGGGCGATGCTGGAGATCATCATCGAGCAGGCAACCGTGCCGGTGGTGGTTGATGCCGGTATCGGCGTACCCAGCCATGCGACACAGGCACTGGAAATGGGTGCTGATGCCGTACTGGTGAATACGGCGATTGCCGTGGCCGACGATCCGGTAACAATGGCGCATGCGTTCCGTCTGGCAGTTGAGGCCGGCATGCTGGCACGCCAGGCGGTCCCCGGCGCGCGCCACTCCCATGCCGTGGCCACCAGCCCGCTGACCGGTTTTCTGGAGGCCAGCGCATGAAGACATTTACCGATTACTGGCGCACGCTGAACTGGGATGATCTTCGGCTACGCATTAACAGTAAGACGGCAGCCGATGTGGAGCGAGCCCTGAATGCCACGCGCCTGACCCGCGATGACCTCATGGCCCTGCTCTCTCCTGCTGCCAGCGCATATCTGGAACCTCTGGCACAAAAAGCGCAGCGCCTCACGCGCCAGCGCTTTGGCAACACGGTGAGCTTTTACGTCCCGTTGTACCTTTCTAATTTATGCGCCAACGACTGTACCTACTGCGGTTTTTCGATGAGTAATCACATCAAGCGCAAGACGCTTGATGAATCAGAGATCGCACGCGAATGTGCAGCCATCCGCGAAATGGGCTTTGAACATTTGCTGCTGGTCACCGGCGAGCATCAGGGAAAAGTGGGAATGGACTATTTCCGCCGTCACCTGCCAACCATTCGTCGCCAGTTCGCCTCTTTGCAAATGGAAGTACAGCCACTCTCCATGGAGGAATACGCCGAACTGAAAACGCTGGGGCTGGATGGCGTCATGGTGTATCAGGAAACCTGGCATGAAGCACAGTATGCCCGGCATCATCTGCGCGGCAAGAAACAGGATTTTTTCTGGCGACTGGAGACGCCGGACAGGCTCGGCCAGGCGGGTATCGATAAAATCGGTCTTGGCGCGCTGATTGGCCTTTCCGATAGCTGGCGGGTGGACTGCTACATGATGGCCGAGCATTTGTTGTGGTTACAGCAGCACTACTGGCAAAGCCGTTTTTCTGTTTCCTTCCCCCGCTTACGCCCCTGCGCTGGCGGGATCGAGCCGGCTTCTCTTATGGACGAACGTCAACTGGTGCAGACCATTTGCGCTTTCCGCCTCTTTTCGCCGGAAATCGAACTGTCACTCTCAACACGTGAATCACCCTGGTTTCGTGATCATGTGGTGCCGCTGGCCATTAATAACGTCAGCGCGTTTTCCAAAACGCAGCCCGGCGGTTATGCCGATAATCATCCGGAACTGGAACAGTTTTCACCGCATGATGACCGGCGACCAGAAGAGGTGGCCAGCGCGCTGGCAGCGCGTGGTTTACAGCCCGTGTGGAAAGACTGGGACAGTTGGCTGGGAAGAACGCCGCAAGAAAATGGCAACGTTGCCGTTACGCGCTGATATCTTTCGGGACACTGCGCATCACACTCATCGGGGCGTTGTCGATTACGCCCCGGCTCTCTTTGGTTAACCTCGCTTTCCCGTCGCTTGATATAAATCAGTCACCCCCGCGTTTCCCGGCGCAAACTTCACTTCATTTATACCTCATGGTGTAACATTAACCGATTGAATAGATTAACAGCACTGAACGTCTTTTTTATTTACCGCGCCACGCTTACCTATACTTTCCAGGTCACTGTCTAACGCTCTCGAAGATAACGAACATGTATAGCCGAAAACTTTCGTTCACTACCCCCATTCTGGTGAGTTTTACCGGCATCTTTCTTTGCCTGGCCGTCATTGCCACGCTGGTCATTTTAAGCCAAAGGAAAGACATTACTGATAACTATCACAAGGTTAATCAGACATTTACGCATAACATTGCGGTCAACTATGCCGAAGCCGTTTTTCAGGAGAATGACTATATTCTCAACCAGGCCGCAGCCTACTTTTCCCGTTATAACCGCCTCGATAGCGCGGTAAATTTCACCTCGCCTGAGGGATTACAATCCCTGATGCAGTTACTGCGGCTAATGCCCTCTGTCTCCTCTATTTCACTGGCCGATCCACAGGGCCGTTACCTGCGCGCCCCGGTGGTGTTTGATAGCGAAGAGGGTCAGCGTTATGACGCCAAAACCCGCCCCTGGATCGTTCGTCAGGCCGAGGCGACGTCGTACAGCAAATACACGGATATTTACGAAGATTACTTTACCCATCATCCGACAGTGACGGTATATAAGCCCGTCGTCTCCCCGGAGGGCAATCTCAAAGGCACGCTGGCTTTTCACCTGGATCTGGCCTCTATCAGCCATGGATTACGAACCATGCAATCCCCCATGCAAGGGGAGTTTTTTGTGGTGGACCGTAGCGGTCATGTCATGCTGCACCCGGATACGGGCGTCCTTTTTGAGGCGTTTTCCCAGCAGTCGCGAATGAAAGAGATGAACAGCGGCGAGGGCATGTTTCATGACGAACGACGTAACACCTGGCTTTATTACAGCTCGCTAACCAATCCGGACTGGTTTGCCATCTATATCGTACCGGGCGATACGCTGGAAAATCTCCTGCGTGATGAAACGCTGGTGGTCGGTTGGGGGTTTGGCGTTGCGGCCATGACGATTATCCTGTTCGGTCTGTATCTGCGCTACGCTTCCCGCACAGTCCTGCTCAATATTATTAATGCGATTAAAACCGGGGATGTGCAGCAGACACCGAAGCTGGAGGCGATGCTGAGCAAAGCGATAGTCAGTAGCAAAGAACGGGAGCAGGTCTGGGTCAGGCAGGCCACGATGGATGCCCTGACAAACTGCAAGAATCGCCGGGCATTCGATAGCGACATCGCCGCCCTGATGAACGATCACCAACCCTTCGCGCTGGCGATGGTCGATATTGATAACTTCAAATCGATAAACGATACGTGGGGACACCTGAGCGGCGACATTGTGCTGCGTAATGTTGCCCGGGAAGGGTTGCAAGTGCTGCAGTCACAACATATCTCGCTCTACCGTTACGGCGGCGAAGAGTTTGCGGTTATTTTCCCCGAAGAGCACATCGCCAACGCGCATCAGATACTGGAGCAGTGGCGTATTAACGTGGCAAGCCGTGAGTGGCGTGAAGAGGGAATGACCGTGACATTCAGCGCCGGACTGGGTGAGTGGCAAATGGAGCCGCTGGAGCAACTGGTGAATAGCGTTGATGAGGCGCTCTACCAGGCGAAACAGCAAGGCAAAAACCAAATCGTATTGCGTAATAAGTCGCTTCCCGCCGATTCGTCAACCTCCTTGTAACCGGTTTCAGACAGCGCAGTGAATGTTTGTGATGCTATACACACATTCATGGAAAGGCGGTTGTTGAAGGGGCCAGCACGGGATAATTATCAGTTATCCCATCCACATCGAGGCTGACTATGAAAAACATCGTTTTATGCTGTGCTGCGGGGATGTCCACCAGCATGCTGGTTCAACGCATGAAAGACGCAGCGCAGAAAAAAGGGGTAGAAGTTTCCATTAAGGCCGTTCCCGTCGCTGAGTTTAAAGACAACATCGCTACCGCAGATATTGTCCTGCTCGGGCCGCAGGTGAAGTATGAACAGGCCAAGTTGCAGGCGCAGGCCGAACCGCTGGGCAAAAAAGTCGCGGTTATCGACATGATGGATTACGGCATGATGAAAGGCGATGTCGTTCTGGAAAAAGCCCTCAAGCTGATGGAGTAAGCGCGTGGAAGATTTAGAAACCATCATTATGGAGCTGCTGGTGAATGCAGGTGCAGCGCGCAGCCAGGCGCTGACGGCATTGCAACTGGCGCGTAAAGGCGATTTCGCCGGTGCGGAACAGGCGATGGAAGAGTCCCGCGAATTCGTCAAACACGCGCATAAAATCCAGACACAACTTATTGGCCTTGATGAAGGTGCCGGGAAATTGCCGGTTAACCTGATTACCGTGCATTCTCAGGATCACTTGATGAATGCAATGGTCATCCAGGATTTGGCGGGAGACATGATTGAACTGTACCGCCGCCTGCCGCCCGTTAATCAATAATTAACTCTTGCTCAGTTATGCATGATGCCCGATGAGTCGGGCATTTTGCTGTTTAGCCCCTGTCAACGCGCTATCTGGTGGCGTGTTTTTTTCTGTCATTTATGGCACAACATGAGCATTCTTCTGCTGAACGACATCAGGATCCAGGATGCCTTCGCTCCCTTTTCCCGTCTTTACTCTTTTTCTCCTGCTTATCTTACTGGCCAAAGTTTGCCTGCAACCGGGTGAGAAATCGCGAGGGGTAATGTACTTCATCGCAGGTTGCACACTACTGGTTATTATGTCGGCCCTGCGTTGGGCGTTTGACGCCATGGTGTTTCGCCAGGCTCAGTCATTGCTGGCGATACTTTTCCCGCCGTTGGTGTGGCGTTGCTTTACCGATCTCACCGGGCGAAAACGCGTCTGGCATATTTCAACATCCATCATACCGCCCACCCTCGCCCTGCTGGCGAATCTTGCCTGGCCTGAGGCAACGGATGCCGTGCTGGTGCTGCTTTATCTGGGGTACGGCATTGCGCTGCTCAGAACTGCTCTGTTGGGCGCCGATGCCTTTGTCTTAACGCGGCTTAGCGATTCGCCAACAACCTCGGTGATGGCATTTGCCGCCGGATGTTTCCTGTGTTTTTCGAGCCTGACGGATGCAGCGATAGCCTATGATTTTAACCAGTACCATGGGCAGCATGCGCCTCTGCTGGTTGCTATTTCACAAGGTATCTTGTTGCCATTTATTTGCCTGGCGATTTTGTTCACCGGACGAAAAGTCACGCCACCTCCCCTCTGCGTGACAGCGGAGGTTACCGGGCCAGAGGTGGTGGATCCAGAAGACAATGCTCTCTGCCTGCATCTGGAAAACGCGCTTACGGCACGCGAGCTTTTCCTTGACCCGGATCTTTCATTACAGGGGCTGGCACGAAAAACCGGGACACCTGCACGACAAATATCCCGTGCCATCAACCGCACTCGGGGCTGTAATGTCTCCCAGTGGATTAATGGCTTTCGCATTCAGTATGCACAGCGCTTGTTAGTGCAGTCAGATGCTCCTGTCACGCAGATCATGCTGGAGGCAGGTTTCTCCACAAAATCCAATTTTAACCGTGAATTTATGCGCGTCAGCGGGATGAGTCCTGGCGATTTTCGCCGTGCTGAGGCGAGTCGTTCAGGGACTGATTTAAAAACTGACTTATCTGCGTAAACAATTGCTGGTGGATAGCCTGCCGGCTTAGCTGTCCGCCATCCCGGCAAACAATACCCTCACCGGGTTCTGCGGCTTCAATCATTGCCACGGCGCCTGGCTTACATTCTTGCATAAAACTAAAGTGCGTCGCTCCCGTCACGCTGACCAGATGGCGATCCCCCTGCGCAAGTGCAGTAAAGAGGTAGCCTGATTCCAGACGTGCAGGAACATCATCGCTGTCGGCCTGCGCGCCCATAACCAGCACTGGCACGGAAACCTGTGCAAGGCTCTCAGGGGTAAAGCCCCTTGCCAGTCCCAAATCCAGAGAAATAACGGCTTTGATGCGTACGTCACGTTGGCTTGCCGCCAACGGTGCCAGTGATTCAGGCTTATCAATACCCAGAACGTGTTTGAGTTTACAGGCTCCCAGCGCCGGATGAGTTTCACAATCTTTCAAAAAGCGAGGCGCAGAAAACTGCGCGCCCGCCAGCTCCATGACTGTCCAGCCTCCCAGAGAGTGACCTACCGCCGCAATGCGTTCGGGGTCAACAGCACCGGCAATGGCAGGTGTATCAGACAGGTAGTCCAGCATCGCAATCAAATCCCGTGGACGTTCCCACAACTGCTGCGCTGCCACTTCTTCTTTATTGCGAGTGGTGGTGCCAGGATGGTCAACTGCCGCCACAATATAACCCTGAGAGGCCATTCCCTGAGCCAGCCAGTTTAAATTGCGCCAGTTGCCACCGTAACCGTGCGAAAGCAACAAAAGGGGGTGCTGCCGTGCTGTTGGTTTCGCATTGCGAAGTGCAGGAGTACCGTGAAACACGGCATTCTCTCCTATGCGTTCGATTTTCCCGGCGTCTGTCGTTGGGTACCACAGGGCGATATCAAGAGGACGGTTGCTGTTTTCATTTATCTGCAGTTGTCTGAAACCGACATTCGCATACGCGGAATAGCTGATAAGAAGAGTAAGCAGTAGCAAAGTAAGACGACGATACATAATGATTTTCCTGATGAGTTAACACCCGGCTTTTCTAGCATCCGCAGCCTGTGCTTGCGTCCTGAAACACGATCGAGGTCTTTTTTAATGGTTTTTGTACATGAAAAAACCCACCGAAGTGGGTCTTTGCTTATATTCTGAGCAGAAGCGCTTAAGACAAAAAGTCTTCACGTTGCGGCGTGAATGTATCCAGCAGCGTTCCGGCTTCCAGGCAAACACAACCGTGCACAACATTTGGCTTTTTGTAGAGGGTATCGCCGGCACTAACCTCTTTCGTTACGCCATCAATCGTAAAGCTAAAGCGTCCTGACAAAACATAAGTGAGCTGTTCATGCGGATGGCTATGCATCGGCCCTACAGCCCCCTCGGTAAAGTTAACCTCCACCGCCATCATCGTGCCGCCATGGGCCAGGATTCTGCGATTGACGCCATTACCCAGATCTTCCAGCACCGTCTCTTTTTTATAAATAAACATTTTTACACCTCGCTAAAACAGAAGTTGCAGGCCTGGTATTCAGGCCTGCAGCACGATTAATGCGCCAAACCAAACGTGTATTTAATGATGGCTGACAGGAATGTGAAATCAGGGTCAGCAAAGGTCACACTGTCAACACCCAGATGGCTGAACAACGGTAGTACCAACGCTGGAAGAACACACAGCAGCAGACCGTTTACGAAACTTGCGATCAATGCGCCTCGCAAGCCACCGGTCGCATTACCAAAAATAGCAGCACTGCCACCAGTAATAAAACTCGCCATGATGCCAGGGATAATCACCGGCAGGCCAATGAACGGGAACAGCGCAACGCAACACAGCTCCGCCATAAAGCTCACCAGAAAACCGATGAGAACCGCGTTCGGAGATTTATCAAACAACACCATCGGATCCACTGCCGGAATGGAGCCGGGCGCAACAATTTGAGAAAAGCCTTTAAAAGCAGGTACGATTTCCTCAGTGAACATGACCACGCCTTTCTTGGCAATGTACAAACCACCCGCAAACGTCGCTGATTTTTCTAATAACCAAACCAGATAAGGTTTGCCCGCTAACATTTTATCGAGAAAAGCATGTTCAGCGAATATAGAAGAAATGCCCAGCAAACAGAACATGGTCAGAAAAGTGGCAACATCAGCATTCTTGAGGAAACTAAATTTATCGCTAACTTTAACTTCTTCAACGTTCGTCGCGGTATTGCCAAACCATTTACCTAAGTAAGAACCAATAATATAGGAACTGGATGCAGCATGGGCTATACAATACTCATTGTGGCCGATAATTTTTCGGCTAAAACGTGACAATATAGTAGGAAAAACGGCCATGTAGGTACCAATAACCACAGAGCCAAAAATAATAGCAAATTGCTCACCGTAGCCAAGGCCAACGAGGGCGGCTGTCACGGAAAAGGACATAAAGACAATCAGGTGCAGTGACAGATATATCGCTTTAAAACGGGTATAGCGTGCCAGCAGGACATTAATAATCATCGCGAAAAACAGAATAAATGCGGCAGGCCGACCGAGCTTGTCAATAGTCAACGCCATGATAGCTTCATTGCTTGGGACAACGCCCCGCAAGCCAAACGCATTAGTGAACAGGTCGCTGAACATGGTCAGAACACCACCAAGTATGCTCCCACCCGTTTTAATTAATACAAAGCCGATAAAAGCAAGGAGTGTGCCTTTGATAATATTCGTAATGCTACTTTTTTGTAACGCCAGACCCAGAAAAGCAATAAAAGCAATTATTATTGCAGGGGTACCTAATATTTTAATTACGTAATCCATAATAAACCCTTTCACCGTAAGCATTGATTATTAACTGATAATGATTTGTATCTTTTATTTAGCATTTCAGTAATATTGAAACGAGCCGGTTCCTGAGAAATAAATCCCAGAATTATTTTTATAATTTGGCAATCCATAGAAAGATTGCATTATTTAATGATATAGAGACGCGCTGATTAAAATTAACCAGTCGTTATAAATTTGAGCTTAAGACTTACTATCAGGATATGAAAATAGAGCCCCTTATTTCTGGTCATGAAAATGGCCTGGATAAAACATCTGCTAACGGTGCGTATTTTAACAAACAGGGGAAAAGAAATTGTGACGAACACAACTAAAACACCATTTCATTTTAATTAATCCAGGATTTTACTTATTGGTACTGGCAGAACGCCAGAGGAGTGATTCAGAGAGGGGCAATAAAAAGCGGGCACAAAAAAGGCAAAAAAAACTGCACCTTAGTCAGTTGGGATCCAACCTTTGGGGTGCAGCTTAACTTATATTAACGTGTCAGCAACGATTACTCGTTGTCAGAACCGCCCAGACCTGCGTTCAGCAGTTCTGCCAGGCTGGCAGATGCATCTTCAGCAGTCACCTGCGGTGCAGCTGGGAGTTCACCCGCTGCGCGACGGCGCATACGATCCTGGTGGTACGCGTAACCGGTACCTGCCGGGATCAGACGACCCACGATAACGTTCTCTTTCAGGCCACGCAGTTCGTCGCGTTTGCCGGCAACGGCTGCTTCGGTCAGGACACGCGTGGTCTCCTGGAACGATGCCGCAGAGATGAAGGACTCGGTTGCCAGAGACGCTTTGGTGATACCCAGCAGATCGCGCGAGAAGGTCGCACCGATTTTGCCGTTCGCTTCCAGATCGCGGTTCGCAATCTTGACGCGGGAGTATTCAACCTGCTCGCCTTCCAGGAAGTCGGAGCTACCTGCATTTTCGATGGTCGCTTTACGCAGCATCTGACGAACGATAACTTCGATGTGTTTATCGTTAATCTTAACGCCTTGCAGACGGTAAACGTCCTGTACTTCGTTGGTGATGTAACGCGTAACCGCGTGAACACCACGAAGACGCAGAATGTCGTGCGGCGCTTCCGGACCGTCGGAAACCACGTCACCACGTTCTACACGTTCACCTTCAAACACGTTGAGCTGACGCCATTTCGGAATCATCTCTTCGTACGGATCGCTACCGTCTACCGGGGTGATAACCAGACGACGTTTCCCTTTGGTTTCTTTACCGAAGGAAATGATACCGCTGATTTCAGCCAGGATTGCCGGCTCTTTCGGACGACGTGCTTCGAACAGGTCCGCAACGCGCGGCAGACCACCGGTGATGTCCTTGGTACCGCCGGATTCCTGCGGAATACGCGCCAGGGTGTCACCAGAACTGATCTGTACGCCATCTTCCAGCTGAACAATCGCTTTACCTGGCAGGAAGTACTGCGCAGGCATATCGGTGCCAGGGATCAGAACGTCGTTACCCTGACCATCAACGATTTTCAGTGCCGGACGCAGATCTTTACCACCGGTAGTACGTTCAGCAGAATCCAGAACCACCAGAGAAGACAGACCGGTCAGCTCGTCGGTCTGACGAGTAATGGTCTGGCCGTCGATCATGTCAGTAAAGCGGATGAAACCACTTACTTCGGTGATTACCGGCATGGTGTGCGGATCCCAGTTTGCGACGGTTTCACCGCCAGCAACCTGCTCACCATCACCTTTCGCCATAACAGCACCGTAAGGCACTTTATAGCTCTCTTTGGTACGACCGAATTCGTCGATCAGTTTCAGCTCGGTGTTACGAGAGGTCACAACCAGCTTGCCTGATGAGTTAACAACAGACTTCGCATTGCTGAGCTTGATGCTACCTTTGTTTTTCACCTGGATGCTGGATTCAGCAGCCGCACGAGATGCCGCACCACCGATGTGGAACGTACGCATCGTCAGCTGTGTACCCGGCTCACCGATGGACTGCGCCGCGATAACGCCGATGGCCTCACCTTTGTTGATGATGTGGCCACGCGCCAGGTCACGACCGTAGCAGTGCGCACAAACGCCAAAGTCGGTGTCACAGGATACAACGGAACGCACTTTGACGGAGTCAACAGAGTTCGCTTCCAGCAGGTCACACCAGTGCTCGTGCAGCAGCGTGTTGCGTGGAACCAGAATGTCTGCTGTACCCGGCTTCAGAATATCTTCTGCCGTTACACGACCCAGTACGCGATCGCGCAGTGGCTCTTTAACATCACCACCCTCGATAACCGGGGTCATGGTGATACCTTCGAGGGTGCCACAATCGTCTTCGGTCACAACCAGATCCTGCGCAACGTCAACCAGACGACGCGTCAGATAACCGGAGTTCGCTGTTTTCAGTGCGGTATCCGCCAGACCTTTACGCGCACCGTGCGTGGAGATGAAGTACTGGAGTACGTTCAGACCTTCACGGAAGTTCGCGGTGATTGGCGTTTCGATGATGGAGCCATCCGGCTTCGCCATCAGACCACGCATACCAGCAAGCTGACGAATCTGTGCCGCAGAACCACGCGCACCGGAGTCGGCCATCATGTAGATGCTGTTGAAGGAAACCTGCTGCTCTTCTTTACCTTCACGGTTGATAACCGTTTCGGTCTGCAGGTTGTCCATCATCGCCTTGGATACACGATCGTTCGCCGCAGCCCAGATATCGATAACTTTGTTATAGCGTTCGCCTGCGGTAACCAGACCAGACTGGAACTGCTCCTGGATCTCAGCCACTTCGGCTTCCGCCTCGGAGATGATCTCGTGTTTCTTCTCCGGGATAACCATGTCATCGATACCAACAGATGCACCTGAACGCGCTGCATAAGCAAAGCCGGTGTACATCGTCTGGTCAGCAAAGATAACGGTCGGTTTCAGACCCAAAATGCGGTAACAGGTGTTCAGCATTTTGGAGATCGCTTTTTTACCCAGAGGCTGGTTCACGATAGAGAACGGCAGACCTTTCGGCACGATCATCCACAGGATCGCACGACCAACGGTCGTATCGATCAGGCTGGTTTTAGACGTAAATTCGCCCTGTGCATTTTTTTCATACTCAGTGATACGCACTTTAACGCGCGCATGCAGAGAGGCCAGGCCAGCGCGATAAATACGCTCTGCTTCTTTCGGGCCAGTCAGCACCATGCCTTCGCCTTTGGCGTTAACACAGTCACGGGTCATGTAGTACAGACCCAGTACAACGTCCTGAGACGGAACGATGATTGGTTCGCCGTTCGCCGGAGACAGGATGTTGTTGGTAGACATCATCAGCGCACGCGCTTCAAGCTGGGCTTCCAGCGTCAGCGGTACGTGAACAGCCATCTGGTCACCATCGAAGTCGGCGTTGTATGCCGCACAAACCAGCGGGTGCAGCTGGATAGCTTTACCTTCGATCAGTACCGGTTCAAAGGCCTGGATACCCAGACGGTGCAGAGTTGGCGCACGGTTCAACAGTACCGGGTGTTCGCGGATCACTTCGTCCAGGATATCCCAGACTACAGCTTCTTCGCGCTCAACCATTTTCTTCGCGGCTTTGATGGTGGTGGCCAGGCCACGCAGTTCCAGCTTGCCGTAAATGAACGGTTTGAACAGCTCCAGCGCCATTTTCTTCGGCAGACCGCACTGATGCAGACGCAGGTATGGACCTACGGTGATTACAGAACGACCGGAGTAGTCAACACGCTTACCGAGCAGGTTCTGACGGAAACGACCCTGTTTACCTTTGATCATGTCGGCCAAAGATTTCAGAGGACGTTTGTTAGAACCGGTGATCGCACGACCGCGACGACCGTTATCCAGCAGGGCGTCAACCGCTTCCTGCAGCATACGTTTTTCGTTGCGTACGATGATGTCCGGCGCAGCCAGATCCAGCAGACGTTTCAGACGGTTGTTACGGTTAATAACGCGACGATACAGATCGTTCAGATCTGACGTTGCGAAACGACCACCATCCAGCGGAACCAGCGGGCGCAGATCTGGCGGCAGAACCGGCAGAACGGTCAGGATCATCCACTCCGGCTTGTTGCCAGACTGTACGAACGCTTCCAGCAGTTTGATACGCTTGGTCAGCTTCTTACGCTTGGTTTCGGAGTTAGTTTCGTTCAGCTCTTCACGAAGCTGCTCGCACTCTTGCTCCAGATCCATGCTCTTAAGCAGGGCCTGGATAGCTTCCGCACCCATCTTCGCGTCGAATTCGTCACCGAACTCTTCCAGCGCGTCCAGATACTGTTCTTCGGTCAGAATCTGGTTACGTTCCAGGTTCGTCATACCGCCTTCGATAACCACATAGGATTCGAAGTACAGAACACGTTCGATATCACGCAGCGGCATATCCAGCAGCAAACCGATACGGGACGGCAGAGATTTCAGGAACCAGATGTGAGCAGTCGGAGACGCCAGCTCGATGTGGCCCATACGCTCACGGCGCACTTTAGTCTGGGTCACTTCAACGCCGCACTTCTCACAGATCACACCACGGTGTTTCAGGCGCTTGTACTTACCGCACAGGCACTCGTAGTCTTTTACTGGTCCGAAAATACGGGCGCAGAAAAGGCCGTCACGCTCAGGTTTGAACGTACGGTAGTTAATGGTTTCCGGCTTTTTAACTTCACCGAAAGACCATGAACGGATCATGTCTGGCGAAGCCAGAGCAATTTTGATCGCATCAAACTCTTCGGTTTTAGTTTGCGCTTTCAGAAACTTTAATAAGTCTTTCACGGATTTGCTCCCGTCGGAGTTAGCACACTCTGCTGTCGGGTTTTACCCCGACAGCAGTGACCTGTTTGAGCGAGAATTACTCGTCTTCCAGTTCGATGTTGATACCCAGCGAACGAATCTCTTTCAACAGTACGTTGAAGGATTCCGGCATGCCCGGTTCCATCTGATGGTTGCCGTCCACGATGTTTTTATACATCTTGGTACGACCGTTCACGTCATCAGACTTAACGGTGAGCATTTCCTGCAGGGTGTAGGCGGCGCCGTAAGCTTCCAGCGCCCACACTTCCATCTCCCCGAAGCGCTGACCACCGAACTGCGCCTTACCACCCAGCGGCTGCTGAGTCACCAGGCTGTAAGAACCGGTAGAACGAGCGTGCATTTTGTCGTCGACCAGGTGGTTCAGTTTCAGCATGTACATGTAACCTACGGTTACCGGACGCTCGAACTGTTCACCGGTGCGGCCGTCATACAGTGTGATCTGACCGGAAGTCGGCAGGTCACCCAGTTGCAGCAGCTCTTTAATCTCAGCTTCTTTCGCACCGTCGAATACCGGCGTTGCGATTGGCATACCTTTTTTCAGGTTCTCAGCCAGACGCAGTACTTCTTCATCGCTGAAGGTGTTCAGGTCAACTTTCTGACGAACATCGGCACCGAGGTCATACGCTTTCTGGATGAATTCGCGCAGTTTCGCGACTTCTTGCTGCTGTTTCAGCATGGCATTGATCTTATCGCCGATACCTTTCGCAGCCATACCCAGGTGGGTTTCCAGAATCTGACCGATGTTCATACGAGACGGTACGCCCAGCGGGTTCAGTACGATATCTACCGGCGTACCGTTAGCATCGTGCGGCATATCTTCGATCGGGTTGATCTTCGAGATAACACCCTTGTTACCGTGACGACCTGCCATTTTGTCACCCGGCTGAATCTGGCGTTTAACGGCCAGATAAACCTTAACGATTTTCAGCACGCCTGGTGCCAGATCATCGCCCTGGGTGATTTTGCGGCGTTTCGCTTCGAGTTTTTTCTCGAACTCGTGTTTCAGTTCGTCATACTGCTCAGCCAGTTGTTCCAGCTGATTTTGTTTCTCTTCGTCGGTCAGGCCGAGTTCCAGCCAGCGGTCACGCGGCAGTTTGTCGAGCTTCTCAGCTTCGATGCCACCGGAAACCAGCACCGCGTAGATACGACTGAACAGACCGGCTTCGAGGATTTGCAGTTCTTCAGACAGGTCTTTCTTGGCCTGTTTGAGCTGCATCTCTTCGATTTCCAGTGCACGTTTGTCTTTTTCTACGCCATCGCGGGTAAAGACCTGAACGTCGATAACGGTACCAGAGACACCATTTGGTACGCGCAGAGAAGAGTCTTTAACGTCAGACGCTTTCTCACCGAAGATCGCACGCAGCAGTTTCTCTTCTGGGGTCAGCTGGGTTTCACCTTTCGGCGTTACCTTACCAACCAGAATGTCACCGCCGGTCACTTCCGCACCGATGTAAACGATACCGGATTCATCCAGTTTGGAGAGCGCAGCTTCACCCACGTTCGGGATGTCAGCGGTGATCTCTTCCGGCCCCAGCTTGGTGTCACGGGACACACACGCCAGTTCCTGAATGTGGATGGTGGTGAAACGGTCTTCCTGGACAACACGCTCAGATACGAGGATGGAGTCTTCGAAGTTGTAACCGTTCCACGGCATGAACGCGACGCGCATGTTCTGACCGAGCGCCAGTTCACCAAGGTCAGTGGACGGGCCATCTGCCAGCACGTCGCCGCGCTCGATTGGCTCACCCAGAGAGACACACGGCATCTGGTTGATACAGGTGTTCTGGTTAGAACGGGTGTACTTGGTCAGGTTGTAGATGTCGATACCGGCTTCGCCTGGGTACATCTCGTCTTCGTTAACTTTGATAACGATACGGGACGCATCAACGTACTGAACCATACCACCACGTTTAGCAACCGCAGTAACACCGGAGTCAACGGCAACAGCACGTTCCATACCGGTACCAACCAGCGGCTTATCAGCGCGCAGAGTCGGAACCGCCTGACGTTGCATGTTCGCACCCATCAATGCACGGTTGGCGTCATCGTGTTCCAGGAACGGGATCAGGGACGCACCGACGGAAACCACCTGCTGGGTGGATACGTCCATGTAGTCAACCTGATCGCGGCTGAACAAGCTGGATTCGCCTTTGCTACGGCAGGTAACCAGATCTTCTACAAAGTGGCCTTCGTCATCCAGGTTGGAGTTCGCCTGAGCGATAACGTAATTGCCTTCTTCGATAGCAGACAGGTAGTGAATTTCGTCGGTTACAACACCGTCAGTCACTTTACGATACGGCGTCTCAAGGAAGCCATATTCGTTTGTCTGTGCGTACACGGACAGGGAGTTGATCAGACCGATGTTTGGACCTTCAGGCGTTTCGATAGGACATACGCGACCGTAGTGAGTCGGGTGTACGTCTCGAACTTCAAAGCCTGCACGTTCACGGGTCAGACCGCCTGGGCCGAGTGCGGAGATACGACGTTTGTGCGTGATCTCAGACAGCGGGTTGTTCTGGTCCATAAACTGAGACAGCTGACTGGAACCGAAGAACTCTTTCACTGCCGCAGAAATCGGCTTGGCGTTGATCATGTCCTGAGGCATCAGGGTATCCAGATCGCCCAGAGACAGACGCTCTTTCACCGCACGCTCAACGCGGACCAAGCCAACGCGGAACTGGTTTTCCGCCATTTCGCCAACGGAACGGATACGACGGTTGCCGAGGTGGTCGATATCATCGACTTCGCCTTTACCGTTACGGATATCGATGAGCTTCTTCATCACTTCGATGATGTCTTCTTTGCTCAGGATACCGGAACCTTCGATCTCGTCGCGCAGCAGAGAACGGTTGAACTTCATACGACCAACCGCGGACAGATCGTAGCGGTCTTCGGAGAAGAACAGGTTCTCGAACAGGCTTTCAGCAGCTTCACGAGTCGGCGGCTCACCAGGACGCATCATGCGGTAGATTTCTACCAGCGCGCTCAGGCGATCGTTGGTTGGGTCGACGCGTACAGTCTCAGAGATGTACGGACCGTGGTCCAGATCGTTGGTGAACAGCGTTTCGATACGCTTGTGACCAGACTGGCTCAGTTTAGCCAGCAGATCCAGGCTCAGCTCCATGTTCGCCGGGCAGATCAGCTCACCGGTAGACTCATCCACGTAATCTTTGGACGCGACTTTACCAGCGATGTACTCAACCGGTACTTCGATGTGCTGAATTTCGTCTTTTTCCAGCTGACGAATATGGCGCGCAGTAATGCGGCGGCCTTTTTCTACATAGACTTTACCGTTAGCTTCGATGTCGAAAGATGCAGTCTCGCCACGCAGGCGTTCCGGCACCAGTTCCATCTGCAGCTTGTTGTCGCGAATTTCGAAGACAACTTTTTCAAAGAACAGATCAAGAATCTGCTCAGTGGTGTAATCCAGTGCGCGCAGAATTATGGTCGCAGGCAATTTACGACGACGGTCAATACGAACAAACAGGTTGTCTTTCGGATCGAACTCGAAGTCCAGCCAGGAACCACGGTAAGGGATGATGCGCGCGTTATAAAGCACCTTACCAGAAGAGTGGGTTTTGCCTTTGTCGCTGTCGAAGAAAACGCCAGGACTACGGTGCAACTGAGAAACGATAACGCGCTCAGTACCGTTGATGACAAAAGTACCGTTGTCGGTCATGAGCGGAATTTCGCCCATGTACACTTCTTGTTCTTTAATGTCTTTAACGGTGCCTTCCGGCGCTTCGCGCTCGTAGATCACCAGACGCAGTTTTACGCGCAGCGGTGCGGAATAGGTTACGCCACGAATTTGACATTCTTTAACGTCAAATACAGGTTCGCCAAGACGGTAGCTGACGTACTGCAGTTCAGAATTGCCGCTATAGCTGGCAATTGGGAACACGGAGCGGAAAGCCGCTTCCAGGCCGTACTGCCCTTCAGGATCTTGCTCGATAAACTTCTGGAACGAGTCAAGCTGGATAGAAAGGAGATATGGAATGTCCAGAACTTGTGGACGTTTACCAAAATCCTTACGAATACGTTTTTTCTCGGTATAGGAGTAAACCATAGGGTTCCTCAGCTCGCTGACAAGTCGACCCACTCTGTCCATCGGAGGGACAGTTTATGCAACACCATTTTGTTGACCGGAAAATCGAATACTTTCCGCAATATCTGTTGCTATCACGCTTAAATCATTTCATTGCGATTTACACAGAGCGAGGCGCCTGTCGCAGTATATTAAGTCGTCGATAGAAACAAACATTGTCAGGACTACCAGCAGTCAAACAGTGTGAAATGCTGCTGGCGCCTTACAGCGCAAAATGGCTGGTGACTAAAAAGTCACCAGCCATCGGCCTGATTTCTCAGGCTTCAACCAGAAAAGTTGGCTTATTTAACTTCAACTTCAGCGCCAGCTTCTTCCAGAGATTTTTTCAGTGCTTCGGCGTCGTCTTTGCTGATGCCTTCTTTCAGGGCAGCAGGTGCAGATTCAACCAGGTCTTTAGCTTCTTTCAGACCCAGGCCAGTTGCGCCACGTACTGCTTTGATAACAGCAACTTTGTTAGCGCCAGCAGCTTTCAGAATTACGTCGAATTCAGTTTTTTCTTCAGCAGCTTCAACCGGGCCAGCAGCTACAGCTACAGCAGCAGCAGCGGAAACACCGAATTTTTCTTCCATTGCAGAGATCAGCTCAACAACGTCCATTACGGACATAGCGGATACTGCTTCAATGATTTGATCTTTAGTGATAGACATTTAAATTGTTCCTGAATATCAGAATAAGTTTATACGTAAGCGAATGCGTTACAAAGACAACTGCGATTAAGCAGCTTCTTTCGCATCGCGTACAGCAGCCAGAGTACGAACCAGTTTGCCAGCCGAAGCTTCTTTCATGGTTGCCATCAGGCGTGCAATTGCTTCTTCGTAGGTCGGCAGAGTTGCCAGGCGATCGATCTGGGATGCCGGGATTAACTCACCTTCAAAGGCAGCGGCTTTGACCTCAAATTTTGCATTCGCTTTCGCGAAATCTTTGAACAGACGAGCAGCAGCGCCCGGGTGTTCCATAGAGTATGCAATCAGGGTCGGACCAACGAACGCGTCTTTCAGGCACTCGAACTGAGTACCTTCAACAACACGGCGCAGCAGGGTGTTACGAACAACACGCATGTATACGCCGGCTTCGCGACCTGCTTTACGCAGTTCGGTCATTTTATCTACGGTAACGCCACGGGAATCCGCAACAACCGCAGACAGCGCGCCTTTGGCTACTTCGCTGACTTCAGCAACAATCGCTTGTTTGTCTTGAAGATTTAAAGCCATTAGCTTTGCTCCTGGATGTTTGCCAGAACAAAATGTTCTGGAACTCACTTCACTCTTCCCAACGAGAAGAGCGTCTTAATACGGTGAGCAGAAACAAGCCAGAGTATAAAAAATAATCTTAGCGTTCTGTCACCGTCTACGCAGGGGATTAAGTCTCTTACGAAACACCTGCGGTCTTCGACGGAGGCCTGGATAGGCCAGGCTCCAACGAACAAATCTTGTCTATGACTTCGTCCTTCGAACTGCTGCTGCGTTGCCTGCTCTCGCTCACACCAGTCACATAGTTAACTATGCTCCTGGCGATTCACTCGCTTGCCGCCTTGCCGCAATTCAAATGACTCGCATAGCGTCTGTATCTTTCAACAGAATCGTGGGGGTAAAATTGTAGACAAATTCACCGCCCACGTAAAGGCATTAGTTTGCAGAAGCGCTCAGGCCAGCCTGATCAACTGCAACACCGGCACCCATGGTGGTGGAGATGCTGATTTTCTTGATGTACACGCCTTTCGCCTGAGTCGGTTTTGCTTTTTTCAGCGCAACCAGCAGAGCTTCCAGGTTTTCTTTCAATTTGTCAGCGTCAAAATCCACTTTACCGATGGTGGTGTGAATGATGCCGTTTTTGTCGTTACGGTAACGAACCTGACCTGCTTTCGCGTTTTTAACCGCTTCAGCAACGTTCGGCGTTACAGTACCCACTTTCGGGTTTGGCATCAGGCCACGCGGACCCAGAACCTGGCCCAACTGGCCAACAACGCGCATTGCATCCGGGGAAGCAATAACAACGTCAAAGTTCATTTCGCCTTTTTTGATCTGGTCTGCCAGATCTTCCATACCTACCAGCTCAGCGCCTGCAGCTTTAGCAGCTTCAGCGTTTGCGCCCTGAGTAAATACGGCTACGCGAACGGAACGGCCAGTACCGTGCGGCAGTACAGTAGCACCACGTACGTTCTGATCAGATTTACGCGCATCGATGCCGAGGTTAACAGCAACGTCAACGCTTTCTACGAATTTAGCAGTGGCCAGCTCTTTCAGCAGAGAGATAGCTTCGTTGATGTCGTACTGTTTGGTCGCATCAACTTTGTCACGGATCACGCGCATGCGCTTGGTCAGTTTAGCCATTTCTTAGTCCTCCACTACCAGGCCCATGGAACGTGCAGTACCTTCAATGGAGCGAGTCATCGCTTCAATGTCGGCACCAGTCATGTCGGCAGCTTTGGTCTGCGCGATTTCCTGCAGCTGAGCGCGGGAAATTTTACCTACTTTGTCTTTGTTCGGCTTGCCGGAACCAGACTTGATACCAGCCGCTTTCTTCAGCAGAACTGCTGCCGGAGGCGTTTTGGTAACGAAAGTGAAAGAACGGTCAGCGTAAACGGTAATAACAACCGGAATCGGCAGACCTTTTTCCATGGAATCAGTTTTCGCGTTGAACGCTTTACAGAATTCCATGATGTTAACACCCTGCTGACCCAGAGCCGGACCAACCGGTGGGCTCGGGTTTGCCATGCCAGCTGCAACCTGCAGCTTGACGTAGGCCTGGACTTTCTTAGCCATTCTAAATTCCTCGTTTGGGTTATAGCGCCCGGAAGGGCTCCCCGTGTTTAAATTCGTTTTACGGGTACGGGACCCATAAAATCAAAAGGCGCGAAATTGTATGCCAACTTCGCGCCTTGTGCAACATTTGATCGCCTTTTTTTAGGCTTTCTCTACCTGGCTAAAGTCCAGCTCCACCGGGGTCGCACGACCGAAAATGGAAACAGAAACTTTCAGGCGGGACTTCTCGTAGTCAACTTCTTCGACCACACCATTGAAGTCAGCAAACGGACCATCGTTAACGCGGACCATTTCACCTGGTTCGAACAGCGTTTTCGGACGCGGCTTATCACCCACCTGCTGCAGGCGGTTCATAATCGCATCAACTTCTTTATCGCTGATCGGCGCCGGACGATCGGAAGTACCACCGATGAAGCCCATTACGCGCGGAACGCTGCGCACCAGGTGCCAGCTTGCGTCGTTCATGACCATCTGGACCAGTACGTAACCCGGGAAGAATTTACGCTCGCTTTTACGACGCTGGCCGCCACGGATTTCGACCACTTCTTCGGTCGGCACCATAACTTCGCCAAACAACTCTTCCATATTGTGTAATTTGATGTGCTCACGCAGCGAAGTCGCTACGCGGCCTTCAAAACCGGAAAACGCCTGAACGACGTACCAGCGCTTTTTAGGAGCTTCAGACATCTCAGAACCTCAGGCCAGTGATAAAGGAAACGAGGCGAACCAGAATACCATCCAGTCCCCACAGAATAAGTGACATAACCGCAGTTACCGCAGCTACGATCAATGTGGTGTGCAATGTTTCCTGGCGAGTAGGCCAAATTACCTTACGGACTTCAGTTCTCGCTTCGCGGGCAAACGCAACGGTCGCTTTACCCTTCGTCGTCAACAGCGCGACACCACCTGCTGCAGCAATCAGAATCACAACGGCCAGCGCACGCAGCGGCAGCATCATGTCACGATAAAGGTAGTTGCCAACGATCGCTACGAGCAACAGAACAGCAACAACAACCCACTTCATCGCTTCCAGGCCGCGCCCGCTCCCTTGAGCTTCGGTATTCGCACTCATAAACCAACCTGTTACAAGAATCAGACAAACATTTTTGCCCCGCATAGGCGAGGCAACCAAACCGAAATGCTCTGGCGCGTTTCGGATTTAACGCCATCTACAGAGCCTGTCTCAGCAATGATTATGACAAAAAAAATCACTGATGAGCCAGGTTCTGATTCGAGAGCGTGCAAAAAGGGCATCAAATGATGCCCTTTTCTTACGCTTAGCGTCAAATGTTATCAGCGATTAGCCGAGAACTTTTGCTACAACGCCCGCGCCTACAGTACGGCCGCCTTCACGGATTGCGAAACGCAGACCGTCGTCCATCGCGATCGGGTGGATCAGGGTAACAACCATTTTAATGTTGTCGCCCGGCATTACCATCTCTACGCCTTCCGGCAGTTCGATGGTGCCAGTCACGTCAGTTGTACGGAAGTAGAACTGCGGACGGTAGCC
>NZ_JBEPNI010000016.1:0-26245 GCF_040546205.1 Citrobacter sp. UYEF32
ACCCTGATCCACCCGATCGCGATGGACGACGGTCTGCGTTTCGCAATCCGTGAAGGCGGCCGTACTGTAGGCGCGGGCGTTGTAGCAAAAGTTCTGGGCTAATTACTCGTTAATTAGTTTTGAATTGAAAAGGGCGCTAAGGCGCCCTTTTTGCTGCCTGCCTTCTTGCTGTCTGCCATCATATTTGTTCGCATTTTTTCTCATTATCCCACCATACAAAGGTCGCTGTGCTATTGTAATCATAACTATTCTCATTTACACTTTGCGCATAAATTGAACGGGAGTGATTATGTACGTTTGTTTGTGTAATGGTGTAAGTGATAAAAAAATTCGCCAGGCTGTACGCCAGTTCCATCCTCAATCATTCCAGCAATTGCGCAAGTTTATTCCTGTGGGAAATCAGTGTGGTAAGTGCGTACGCGCTGCTCGCGAAATCATGCAGGATGAGTTGCTGCAGATCCCGGAATATAAAGAAACCGCCTGAGTCTTCTGCTTTTTTTTGACTTCCCTGTAGCCCGATCTACGCTTCAATGAGTGGAAGCGGAGGGACTATAATGAAAGGTGATGTCAAAGTTATAAATTATCTCAATAAGTTATTGGGAAACGAGCTTGTCGCAATCAACCAGTATTTTCTCCATGCGAGAATGTTCAAGAACTGGGGTCTGATGCGCCTTAATGATGTTGAATATCATGAATCCATCGATGAAATGAAACACGCCGATAAATACATCGAGCGTATTTTGTTTCTTGAAGGCATTCCAAATCTGCAAGATCTGGGCAAACTCGGTATCGGTGAAGACGTTGAAGAGATGCTACAGTCCGATTTACGACTGGAGCTGGAAGGCGCCAGAGATTTGCGTGAAGCCATTGCCTATGCTGACAGCGTGCATGATTATGTCAGCCGGGACATGATGATTGAAATCCTGGCCGATGAAGAAGGCCACATTGACTGGCTGGAAACCGAGCTGGACCTTATCGGTAAGATTGGTTTGCAGAACTATCTCCAGTCGCAAATCAAGGTTCAAGATTAACCATCGTCCTAAAGATGCTTTGGTAAGCCATGAACAAACCCGCGCCCGCCAGGAATGGACCAAAAGGCAGCGGGTTTTTTATTATCTGCATGCTTCTGCGTCTTATGGACATAAGGCAAGCGGCGCCGGACGCAAGTGATGCGGCAACAAAGACAAGCATGGGTAAGGCTTCCCAGCCATGCCAGGCACCCAGGGCCGCCAGAAATTTCACATCACCATAGCCGAGTCCTTCCTTATTACGTAGGAAGCGATACCCCCAATAAAGTGCCGCGAATCCGACATAACCCGCGATAGCCCCTAATACCTTTTCCTGTAACAGCATGGGATGGAACCAGCCACAATAAAACAGCCCACTCCAGAGAAGAGGGCAGGTGAAGCGATCGGGTAGAAGGCCCTGCCGGACGTCATACCAAACCAGCAATGTATTAAGCACAAGATAAATAGATATAAAGAGAATTGTACCTGCCATATAACCTCCGCATGTTCGCTGGCGATTAAGCATCAGCGACAGATATAAACGGCAAAAGAGGGGCAAGCGCGCTCTTGCGTACAAGCTCCAGAAAAAGATAACTGCCTTGCATAGCGCGGCAAGCAATGTGCGACGCTTCACGCACAGGCGTTTAATTTATAAACGCCCCTTGCGTAAATGCGAGATTTACGTATAATGCGCGGGCTTGTCGTAATTGACGGCTGGTTCGATATGAACCCTGATAGCGCATTTGGCTATCAAACAATGCTCCCAATCGGGGGGCTATGTAAGAACGGTTACACTCTCCCATCAATCGTAATGGGTATGAGGAGTAATCATTTCGTCTATAAAATAATTGGAGCTCTGGTCTCATGCAGAACCAAAGAATCCGTATCCGCCTGAAAGCGTTTGATCATCGTCTGATCGATCAATCAACCGCGGAAATCGTCGAGACTGCTAAGCGCACTGGTGCGCAAGTCCGTGGTCCGATCCCGCTGCCGACCCGCAAAGAGCGCTTCACCGTTCTGATCTCCCCGCACGTCAACAAAGACGCGCGCGATCAGTACGAAATCCGCACTCACAAGCGTCTGGTTGACATCGTTGAGCCAACCGAGAAAACCGTTGATGCTCTGATGCGTCTGGACCTGGCTGCCGGTGTAGACGTGCAGATCAGCCTGGGTTAATCAGGTCATCGAGCGATTGAGAGGTTGAAACAATGATTGGTTTAGTCGGTAAAAAAGTGGGTATGACCCGCATCTTCACTGAAGATGGCGTATCTATCCCAGTAACCGTAATCGAAGTTGAAGCAAACCGCGTTACTCAGGTTAAAGATCTGGCTAACGATGGCTACCGCGCTGTTCAGGTTACCACTGGTGCTAAAAAAGCTAACCGTGTAACCAAGCCGGAAGCGGGTCACTTCGCTAAAGCTGGCGTAGAAGCTGGCCGTGGTCTGTGGGAATTCCGTCTTGCTGACGGCGAAGAGTTCACCGTAGGTCAGAGCATTAGCGTTGAGCTGTTTGCCGAAGTTAAAAAAGTTGACGTAACTGGCACCTCTAAAGGTAAAGGTTTCGCAGGTACCGTTAAGCGCTGGAACTTCCGTACCCAGGACGCTACCCACGGTAACTCCTTGTCTCACCGCGTTCCGGGTTCTATCGGTCAGAACCAGACTCCGGGCAAAGTGTTCAAAGGCAAGAAAATGGCAGGTCAGCTGGGTAACGAACGTGTCACTGTTCAGAGCCTGGACGTAGTACGTGTTGACGCTGAGCGCAACCTGCTGCTGGTTAAAGGTGCGGTCCCGGGTGCAACCGGTAGCGACCTGATCGTTAAACCAGCTGTGAAGGCGTGAGGAGATAGCAATGGAATTAGTATTGAAAGACGCGCAGAGCGCGCTGACTGTTTCCGAAACTACCTTCGGTCGTGATTTTAACGAAGCGCTGGTACACCAGGTTGTTGTTGCTTATGCAGCTGGTGCACGTCAGGGTTCTCGTGCTCAGAAGACTCGTGCTGAAGTAACTGGTTCCGGTAAAAAACCGTGGCGCCAGAAAGGTACCGGCCGTGCGCGTTCTGGTTCTATCAAGAGCCCGATCTGGCGTTCTGGTGGCGTAACTTTCGCTGCGCGTCCGCAGGACCACAGTCAAAAAGTTAACAAAAAGATGTACCGCGGCGCGCTGAAAAGCATTCTGTCCGAACTGGTACGTCAGGATCGTCTGATCGTTGTCGAATCTTTCTCTGTAGAAGCGCCTAAAACTAAGCTGCTGGCACAGAAACTGAAAGACATGGCTCTGGAAGATGTGCTGATCATCACCGGTGAGCTGGACGAAAACCTGTTCCTGGCTGCGCGCAACCTGCACAAGGTTGACGTACGCGATGCAACTGGTATCGACCCGGTTAGCCTGATCGCCTTCGACAAAGTCGTAATGACTGCTGATGCTGTTAAGCAAGTTGAGGAGATGCTGGCATGATTCGTGAAGAACGTCTGCTGAAGGTGCTGCGCGCACCGCACGTTTCTGAAAAAGCGTCTACTGCGATGGAAAAAACTAACACCATCGTTCTCAAAGTTGCTAAAGACGCGACCAAAGCAGAAATCAAAGCTGCTGTGCAGAAACTGTTTGAAGTCGAAGTCGAAGTCGTTAACACCCTGGTTGTTAAAGGGAAAGTTAAACGTCACGGACAGCGTATCGGTCGTCGTAGCGACTGGAAAAAAGCTTACGTCACCCTGAAAGAAGGCCAGAATCTGGACTTCGTTGGCGGCGCTGAGTAAGTCGGAGGAGTAATACAATGGCAGTTGTTAAATGTAAACCGACATCTCCGGGTCGTCGCCACGTAGTTAAAGTGGTTAACCCTGAGCTGCACAAGGGCAAACCTTTTGCTCCGCTGCTGGAAAAAAACAGCAAATCCGGTGGTCGTAACAACAATGGCCGTATCACCACTCGTCACATCGGTGGTGGCCACAAGCAGGCTTATCGTCTGGTTGACTTCAAACGCAACAAAGACGGTATCCCGGCAGTTGTTGAGCGTCTTGAGTACGATCCGAACCGTTCCGCGAACATCGCGCTGGTTCTGTACAAAGATGGCGAACGCCGTTACATCCTGGCCCCTAAAGGCCTGAAAGCTGGCGACCAGATTCAGTCTGGCGTTGATGCTGCAATCAAAGCAGGCAACACCCTGCCGATGCGCAATATCCCGGTTGGTTCTACCGTTCATAACGTAGAAATGAAACCAGGTAAAGGCGGTCAGCTGGCACGTTCCGCTGGTACTTACGTTCAGATCGTTGCTCGTGATGGTGCTTATGTCACCCTGCGTCTGCGTTCTGGTGAAATGCGTAAAGTCGAAGCAGACTGCCGCGCTACTCTGGGCGAAGTTGGCAATGCTGAGCATATGCTGCGCGTTCTGGGTAAAGCAGGTGCTGCACGCTGGCGTGGTGTTCGTCCTACCGTTCGCGGTACTGCGATGAACCCAGTCGACCACCCACATGGTGGTGGTGAAGGTCGTAACTTTGGTAAGCACCCGGTAACTCCGTGGGGCGTTCAGACCAAAGGTAAGAAGACCCGCAGCAACAAGCGTACTGATAAATTTATCGTACGTCGCCGTAGCAAATAATATTAGAGGATAAGCCATGCCACGTTCTCTCAAGAAAGGTCCTTTTATTGACCTGCACTTGCTGAAGAAGGTAGAGAAAGCGGTGGAAAGCGGAGACAAGAAGCCCCTGCGCACTTGGTCCCGTCGTTCAACGATCTTTCCTAACATGATCGGTTTGACCATCGCTGTCCATAATGGTCGTCAGCACGTTCCGGTATTTGTTTCCGACGAAATGGTCGGTCACAAACTGGGTGAATTCGCACCGACTCGTACTTATCGCGGCCACGCTGCTGATAAAAAAGCGAAGAAGAAATAAGGTAGGAGGAAGAGATGGAAACTTTAGCTCAACATCGCCATGCTCGTTCTTCTGCTCAGAAGGTACGCCTTGTTGCTGACCTGATTCGCGGTAAGAAAGTGTCGCAGGCCCTGGATATTCTGACCTACACCAATAAGAAAGCGGCTGTACTGGTCAAGAAAGTTCTGGAATCTGCCATTGCTAACGCTGAACACAACGATGGCGCTGACATTGACGATCTGAAAGTTGCGAAAATTTTCGTAGACGAAGGCCCGAGCATGAAGCGCATTATGCCGCGTGCAAAAGGTCGTGCAGATCGCATCCTGAAGCGCACCAGCCACATTACTGTGGTTGTGTCCGATCGCTGAGACTCTGGAGACTAGCAATGGGTCAGAAAGTACATCCTAATGGTATTCGCCTGGGTATTGTCAAACCTTGGAACTCTACCTGGTTCGCGAACACCAAAGAATTCGCTGACAACCTGGACAGCGATTTTAAAGTACGCCAGTACCTGACTAAGGAACTGGCTAAAGCGTCCGTATCTCGTATCGTTATCGAGCGTCCGGCTAAGAGCATCCGTGTGACCATTCACACCGCTCGCCCGGGTATCGTTATCGGTAAGAAAGGCGAAGACGTAGAAAAACTGCGCAAGGTCGTAGCGGATATCGCTGGCGTTCCTGCTCAGATCAATATCGCCGAAGTTCGTAAACCTGAACTGGACGCAAAACTGGTTGCTGACAGCATCACTTCTCAGCTGGAACGTCGTGTAATGTTCCGTCGTGCTATGAAGCGTGCTGTACAGAACGCAATGCGTCTGGGCGCTAAAGGTATCAAAGTTGAAGTTAGCGGCCGTCTGGGCGGCGCGGAAATCGCACGTACTGAATGGTACCGCGAAGGTCGTGTTCCGCTGCACACTCTGCGTGCTGACATTGACTACAACACCTCTGAAGCGCACACCACTTATGGTGTAATCGGCGTTAAAGTGTGGATCTTCAAAGGTGAGATCCTTGGTGGTATGGCTGCTGTTGAACAACCGGAAAAACCGGCTGCTCAACCGAAAAAGCAGCAGCGTAAAGGCCGTAAATAAGGAGCGTCGCTGATGTTACAACCAAAGCGTACAAAATTCCGTAAGGTGCACAAAGGCCGCAACCGTGGTCTGGCGCAGGGCACGGATGTGAGCTTCGGCACTTACGGTCTGAAAGCTGTTGGCCGTGGTCGTCTGACCGCTCGTCAGATTGAAGCAGCACGTCGTGCCATGACACGTGCAGTTAAGCGTCAGGGTAAGATCTGGATCCGTGTATTCCCGGACAAACCGATCACCGAGAAGCCGCTGGAAGTTCGTATGGGTAAAGGTAAAGGTAACGTGGAGTATTGGGTTGCCTTGATTCAGCCGGGTAAAGTCCTGTATGAAATGGACGGCGTTCCGGAAGAGCTGGCCCGTGAAGCCTTCGAGCTGGCAGCAGCAAAACTGCCGATTAAAACCACCTTTGTAACTAAGACGGTGATGTAATGAAAGCAAATGAGCTGCGTGAAAAAAGCGTTGAAGAGCTGAACGCTGAGCTGCTGAACCTGCTGCGTGAGCAGTTCAACCTGCGTATGCAGGCTGCAAGTGGCCAGCTGCAACAGACTCACCTGCTGAAGCAGGTTCGTCGTGATGTTGCACGCGTTAAGACTTTACTGACTCAGAAGGCGGGTGCGTAATGACCGATAAAATCCGTACTCTGCAAGGTCGCGTAGTTAGCGACAAAATGGAGAAATCCATTGTTGTTGCTATCGAACGTTTTGTGAAACACCCGATCTACGGTAAATTCATCAAGCGTACGACCAAACTGCACGTACATGACGAGAACAACGAATGCGGTATCGGCGACGTGGTTGAAATCCGCGAATGCCGTCCGCTGTCCAAGACCAAGTCCTGGACGCTGGTTCGCGTTGTAGAGAAAGCGGTTCTGTAATACAGTACGCATTCTCAATAATAAACGGTCCAGCGATGGGCCGTTTATTTTTTCTACCCATATCTAAGAAGCGGTGTTATAATGCCGCGCCCCCGATATGGGGCTTTTTTAACGACCCGTTTTTAGGGTCTCAGTAGTAGTTGACATTAGCGGAGCACTAAAATGATCCAAGAACAGACTATGCTGACCGTCGCCGACAACTCCGGTGCACGTCGCGTAATGTGTATCAAGGTTCTGGGTGGCTCGCACCGTCGCTACGCAGGCGTAGGCGACATCATCAAGATCACCATCAAAGAAGCAATTCCGCGTGGTAAGGTCAAAAAAGGTGATGTGCTGAAGGCGGTAGTGGTGCGCACCAAGAAGGGTGTTCGTCGCCCGGACGGTTCTGTCATTCGCTTCGATGGTAATGCATGCGTTATTTTAAACAATAACAGCGAGCAGCCTATCGGTACGCGTATTTTTGGGCCGGTAACTCGTGAACTTCGCAACGAGAAGTTCATGAAAATTATCTCTCTGGCACCAGAAGTACTCTAAGGAGCGAATCATGGCAGCGAAAATCCGTCGTGATGACGAAGTTATCGTGTTAACCGGTAAAGATAAAGGTAAACGCGGTAAAGTTAAGAATGTCCTGTCTTCCGGCAAGGTCATTGTTGAAGGTATCAACCTGGTTAAGAAACATCAGAAGCCGGTTCCGGCCCTGAACCAACCAGGCGGCATTGTTGAGAAAGAAGCAGCTATTCAGATCTCTAACATTGCACTCTTCAATGCGGCAACCGGCAAGGCTGACCGTGTAGGCTTTAGATTCGAAGACGGCAAAAAAGTCCGTTTCTTCAAGTCTAACAGCGAAACTATCAAGTAATTTGGAGTAGTACGATGGCGAAACTGCATGATTACTACAAAGACGAAGTAGTTAACAAACTCATGACTGAGTTTAACTACAATTCTGTCATGCAAGTCCCTCGGGTCGAGAAGATCACCCTGAACATGGGTGTTGGTGAAGCGATCGCTGACAAGAAACTGCTGGATAACGCAGCAGCTGACCTGGCAGCAATCTCCGGTCAAAAACCGTTGATCACCAAAGCACGCAAATCTGTTGCAGGCTTCAAAATCCGTCAGGGCTATCCGATCGGCTGTAAAGTAACTCTGCGTGGCGAACGCATGTGGGAGTTCTTTGAGCGCCTGATCACTATTGCTGTACCGCGTATCCGTGACTTCCGTGGCTTGTCCGCTAAGTCTTTCGACGGTCGTGGTAACTACAGCATGGGTGTCCGTGAGCAGATCATCTTCCCAGAAATCGACTACGATAAAGTCGACCGCGTGCGTGGTTTGGATATTACCATTACCACTACTGCGAAATCTGATGAAGAAGGCCGTGCTCTGCTGGCTGCCTTTGACTTCCCGTTCCGCAAGTAAGGTAGGGTTACTTAATGGCTAAGCAATCAATGAAAGCACGCGAAGTAAAGCGCGTAGCTTTAGCTGATAAATTCTTCGCTAAACGCGCTGAACTGAAAGCTATCATCTCTGATGTGAACGCAACCGACGAAGATCGTTGGAATGCCGTTCTCAAGCTGCAGACTCTGCCGCGTGATTCCAGCCCGTCTCGTCAGCGTAATCGCTGCCGTCAAACTGGTCGTCCGCACGCTTTCCTGCGGAAGTTCGGGTTGAGCCGTATTAAGGTCCGTGAAGCCGCTATGCGCGGTGAAATCCCGGGTCTGAAAAAGGCTAGCTGGTAATTGTCACCAATTGAATCACGGGAGTAAAGACAGATGAGCATGCAAGATCCGATCGCGGATATGCTGACCCGTATCCGTAACGGTCAGGCCGCGAACAAAGCTGCGGTCACCATGCCTTCCTCCAAGCTGAAAGTGGCAATTGCCAACGTGCTGAAGGAAGAAGGTTTTATTGAAGATTTCAAAATCGAAGGCGACACCAAGCCTGAACTGGAAGTAGCTCTTAAATACTTCCAGGGCAAAGCTGTTGTAGAAAGCATTCAGCGTGTCAGCCGCCCAGGTCTGCGCATCTATAAGAAAAAAGATGAGCTGCCGAAAGTTATGGGTGGTCTGGGTATTGCAGTTGTTTCTACCTCTAAAGGTGTTATGACTGATCGTGCAGCGCGCCAGGCTGGTCTTGGTGGCGAAATTATCTGCTACGTAGCCTAATCGGAGGAAAAAATGTCTCGTGTTGCTAAAGCACCGGTCGTTATTCCTGCCGGCGTTGATGTAAAACTCAACGGTCAGGTTATCACGATCAAAGGTAAAAACGGCGAGCTGACTCGTACTCTCAACGATGCTGTTGAAGTGAAACATGCAGATAACGCTCTGACTTTCGGTCCGCGTGATGGTTACGCAGACGGTTGGGCTCAGGCTGGTACCGCGCGTGCCCTGCTGAACTCAATGGTTATCGGTGTTACCGAAGGCTTCACTAAGAAGCTGCAGCTGGTTGGTGTAGGTTACCGTGCAGCGGTTAAAGGGAATGCAGTAAACCTGGCTTTAGGTTTCTCTCATCCTGTTGACCATCAACTGCCGGCTGGCATCACTGCAGAGTGCCCGACTCAAACTGAAATCGTGCTGAAAGGCGCTGATAAACAGTTGATCGGTCAGGTTGCAGCTGATCTGCGCGCCTACCGTCGTCCTGAGCCTTACAAAGGCAAGGGTGTTCGTTACGCCGACGAAGTCGTGCGTACCAAAGAGGCTAAGAAGAAGTAAGGTAACACTATGGATAAGAAATCTGCTCGTATCCGTCGTGCGACCCGCGCACGCCGCAAGCTCAAAGAGCTGGGCGCAACTCGCCTGGTGGTACATCGTACCCCGCGTCATATTTACGCACAGGTAATTGCACCGAACGGTTCTGAAGTTCTGGTAGCTGCTTCTACTGTAGAAAAAGCTATCTCTGAACAACTGAAGTACACCGGTAACAAAGACGCGGCTGCAGCTGTGGGTAAAGCTGTCGCTGAACGCGCTCTGGAAAAAGGCATCAAAGATGTGTCCTTTGACCGTTCCGGGTTCCAATATCATGGTCGTGTCCAGGCACTGGCAGATGCTGCCCGTGAAGCTGGCCTTCAGTTCTAAGGTAGAGGTGTAAGATGGCTCACATCGAAAAACAAGCTGGCGAACTGCAGGAAAAGCTGATCGCGGTAAACCGCGTATCTAAAACCGTTAAAGGTGGTCGTATTTTCTCCTTCACAGCTCTGACTGTGGTAGGTGACGGTAACGGTCGCGTAGGTTTTGGTTACGGTAAAGCGCGTGAAGTTCCAGCAGCGATCCAGAAAGCGATGGAAAAAGCCCGTCGCAATATGATTAACGTCGCGCTGAACCACGGCACCCTGCAGCACCCGGTTAAGGGTACTCACACGGGTTCTCGTGTATTCATGCAGCCGGCTTCCGAAGGTACCGGTATCATCGCCGGTGGTGCAATGCGCGCCGTTCTGGAAGTCGCTGGGGTTCATAACGTTCTGGCTAAAGCATATGGTTCCACCAACCCGATCAACGTGGTTCGTGCAACTATTGATGGCCTGGAAAATATGAATTCTCCAGAAATGGTCGCTGCCAAGCGTGGTAAATCCGTTGAAGAAATTCTGGGGAAATAAACCATGGCAAAGACTATTAAAATTACTCAAACCCGCAGTGCAATCGGTCGTCTGCCGAAACACAAGGCAACGCTGCTTGGCCTGGGTCTGCGTCGTATTGGTCACACCGTAGAGCGCGAGGATACTCCTGCTGTTCGTGGTATGGTCAACGCGGTTTCCTTCATGGTTAAAGTTGAGGAGTAAGAGATGCGTTTAAATACTCTGTCTCCGGCCGAAGGCTCCAAAAAGGCGGGTAAACGCCTGGGTCGTGGTATCGGTTCTGGCCTCGGTAAAACCGGTGGTCGTGGTCACAAAGGTCAGAACTCTCGTTCTGGCGGTGGCGTACGTCGCGGTTTCGAGGGTGGTCAGATGCCTCTGTACCGTCGTCTGCCGAAATTCGGTTTCACTTCTCGTAAAGCAATGATCACTGCAGAGGTCCGCCTCTCTGATCTGGCTAAAGTAGAAGGCGACGTAGTTGACCTGAACACGCTGAAAGCAGCAAACATTATCGGTATTCAGATCGAGTTCGCGAAAGTGATCCTGTCTGGTGAAGTTTCTACTCCGGTAACTGTTCGTGGCCTGCGTGTTACTAAAGGCGCTCGTGCTGCTATCGAAGCTGCTGGCGGTAAAATCGAGGAATAAGTAGCAGATGGCTAAACAACCGGGATTAGATTTTCAAAGTGCCAAAGGTGGCTTAGGCGAGCTGAAACGCAGACTGCTGTTTGTTATCGGTGCGCTTATTGTGTTCCGTATTGGCTCTTTTATTCCGATCCCTGGTATTGATGCCGCTGTACTTGCCAAACTGCTTGAGCAACAGCGAGGCACCATCATTGAAATGTTTAACATGTTCTCTGGTGGTGCTCTCAGCCGTGCTTCTATCTTCGCTCTGGGTATTATGCCGTACATCTCGGCATCAATTATTATCCAGCTGCTGACGGTCGTTCATCCGGCCCTGGCAGAACTGAAGAAAGAAGGGGAATCTGGTCGTCGTAAGATTAGCCAGTACACCCGTTACGGCACTCTGGTGCTGGCAATATTTCAGGCAACCGGTATTGCTACCGGTTTGCCGAATATGCCTGGTATGCAGGGCCTGGTTATTAACCCGGGCTTTGCATTCTATTTCACCGCTGTTGTGAGTCTGGTTACAGGGACAATGTTCCTGATGTGGCTCGGCGAACAGATTACTGAGCGTGGTATCGGTAACGGTATCTCAATCATTATCTTCGCCGGTATCGTTGCGGGACTCCCGCCAGCCATTGCCCATACTATCGAGCAAGCGCGTCAAGGCGACCTGCACTTCCTCCTGTTGCTGTTGGTTGCAGTATTAGTATTTGCAGTGACGTTCTTTGTTGTATTCGTTGAACGTGGTCAACGCCGCATTGTGGTAAACTACGCTAAACGTCAGCAGGGGCGTCGTGTCTATGCTGCTCAGAGCACACATTTGCCGCTGAAAGTGAATATGGCGGGGGTAATCCCGGCAATTTTCGCTTCCAGTATTATTCTGTTCCCGGCAACCATCGCGTCATGGTTCGGGGGCGGTACTGGTTGGAACTGGCTGACAACAATTTCGCTGTATTTGCAGCCTGGGCAACCGCTTTATGTGTTACTCTATGCGTCTGCAATCATCTTCTTCTGTTTCTTCTACACGGCGTTGGTTTTCAATCCGCGTGAAACAGCAGATAACCTGAAGAAGTCCGGTGCATTTGTACCAGGAATTCGTCCGGGAGAGCAAACGGCGAAGTATATCGATAAGGTAATGACACGCCTGACTTTGATTGGTGCGTTGTATATTACTTTTATCTGCCTGATCCCGGAGTTCATGCGTGATGCGATGAAAGTGCCGTTCTACTTCGGTGGGACCTCGCTGCTTATCGTTGTTGTCGTGATTATGGACTTTATGGCTCAAGTGCAAACTCTGATGATGTCAAGTCAGTACGAGTCTGCATTGAAGAAGGCGAACCTGAAAGGCTATGGCCGTTAATGGTCGCCCGAGAAGTTACGGAGAGTAAAAATGAAAGTTCGTGCTTCCGTCAAGAAATTATGCCGTAACTGCAAAATCGTTAAGCGTGATGGCGTCATCCGCGTGATTTGCAGTGCCGAGCCGAAACATAAACAGCGCCAAGGCTGATTATTTCGCATATTTTTCTTGCAAAGTTGGGTTGAGCTGGCTAGATTAGCCAGCCAATCTTTTGTATGTCTGTGCGTTTCCATTTGAGTATCCTGAAAACGGGCTTTTCAGCATGGTGCGTACAAGTAAAATTATAGGAGTGCATAGTGGCCCGTATAGCAGGCATTAACATTCCTGATCAGAAACATGCCGTGATCGCATTAACTTCGATCTACGGCGTCGGCAAGACCCGTTCCAAAGCCATCCTGGCTGCAGCGGGTATCGCTGAAGATGTTAAGATCAGTGAGCTGTCTGAAGAACAAATCGACACGCTGCGTGACGAAGTTGCCAAATTTGTCGTTGAAGGTGATCTGCGCCGTGAAATCAGCATGAGCATCAAGCGCCTGATGGATCTTGGTTGCTATCGCGGTTTGCGTCATCGTCGTGGTCTGCCAGTGCGCGGTCAGCGTACTAAGACCAACGCACGTACCCGTAAGGGTCCGCGCAAACCGATCAAGAAATAATCGGGGTGATTGAATAATGGCAAAGGCACCAATTCGTGCACGTAAACGTGTAAGAAAACAAGTCTCTGACGGCGTGGCTCATATCCATGCTTCTTTCAACAACACCATCGTTACTATTACTGATCGTCAGGGTAACGCATTGGGTTGGGCAACAGCCGGTGGTTCCGGTTTCCGTGGTTCTCGCAAATCCACTCCGTTCGCAGCTCAGGTTGCAGCAGAGCGTTGTGCAGAAGCCGTTAAAGAATACGGCATCAAGAATCTGGAAGTTATGGTCAAAGGTCCGGGTCCGGGTCGCGAATCTACTATTCGTGCTCTGAACGCCGCTGGTTTCCGCATCACTAATATTACTGATGTGACTCCGATCCCTCATAACGGTTGTCGTCCGCCGAAAAAACGTCGCGTATAACGCGCTCGTTTTCTAGGATTGTTGGAGAAAGAAAATGGCAAGATATTTGGGTCCTAAGCTCAAGCTGAGCCGTCGTGAGGGCACCGACTTATTCCTTAAGTCTGGCGTTCGCGCGATCGATACCAAGTGTAAAATTGAACAAGCTCCTGGCCAGCACGGTGCGCGTAAACCGCGTCTGTCTGACTATGGTGTGCAGTTGCGTGAAAAGCAAAAAGTTCGCCGTATCTACGGTGTGCTGGAGCGTCAGTTCCGTAACTACTATAAAGAAGCAGCACGTCTGAAAGGCAACACCGGTGAAAACCTGTTGGCTCTGCTGGAAGGTCGTCTGGACAACGTTGTATACCGTATGGGCTTCGGCGCCACTCGTGCAGAAGCACGCCAGCTGGTTAGCCACAAGGCTATCATGGTAAACGGTCGTGTTGTTAACATCGCTTCTTATCAGGTTAGTCCGAATGACGTTGTTAGCATTCGTGAGAAAGCGAAAAAGCAGTCTCGCGTGAAAGCCGCTCTGGAGCTGGCTGAGCAGCGTGAAAAGCCAACCTGGCTGGAAGTTGATGCTGGCAAGATGGAAGGCACGTTCAAGCGTAAGCCGGAGCGTTCTGATCTGTCTGCGGACATTAACGAACACCTGATCGTCGAGCTTTACTCCAAGTAAAGCTTAGTACCAAAGAGAGGACACAATGCAGGGTTCTGTGACAGAGTTTCTAAAACCGCGCCTGGTAGATATCGAGCAAGTGAGTTCGACGCACGCCAAGGTGACCCTTGAGCCTTTAGAGCGTGGCTTTGGCCATACTCTGGGTAACGCACTGCGCCGTATTCTGCTCTCATCGATGCCGGGTTGCGCGGTGACCGAGGTTGAGATTGATGGTGTACTTCATGAGTACAGCACCAAAGAAGGCGTTCAGGAAGATATCCTTGAAATCCTGCTCAACCTGAAAGGGCTGGCGGTGAGAGTTCAGGGTAAAGATGATGTTATTCTTACTCTGAATAAATCTGGCATTGGCCCTGTGACTGCAGCCGACATTACCCACGACGGTGATGTCGAAATCGTCAAGCCGCAGCACGTGATCTGCCACCTGACCGATGAGAACGCGTCTATTAGCATGCGTATCAAAGTTCAGCGCGGTCGTGGTTATGTGCCGGCTTCTGCCCGAATTCATTCGGAAGAAGATGAGCGCCCAATCGGCCGTCTGCTGGTCGACGCATGCTACAGCCCTGTAGAGCGTATTGCCTACAATGTTGAAGCAGCGCGTGTAGAACAGCGTACCGACCTGGACAAGCTGGTCATCGAAATGGAAACCAACGGCACAATCGATCCTGAAGAGGCGATTCGTCGTGCGGCCACCATTCTGGCTGAACAACTGGAAGCTTTCGTTGATTTACGTGATGTACGTCAGCCGGAAGTGAAAGAAGAGAAACCAGAATTCGATCCGATCCTGCTGCGCCCTGTTGACGATCTGGAATTGACTGTCCGCTCTGCTAACTGCCTCAAGGCAGAAGCTATCCACTATATCGGTGATCTGGTACAGCGTACCGAGGTTGAGTTGCTGAAAACGCCGAACCTGGGTAAAAAATCTCTCACCGAGATTAAAGATGTGCTGGCCTCACGTGGTCTGTCTCTGGGCATGCGCCTGGAAAACTGGCCGCCGGCAAGCATTGCTGACGAGTAACCGGATCACAGGTTAAGGTTTTACTGAGAAGGATAAGGTCATGCGCCATCGTAAGAGTGGTCGTCAACTGAACCGCAACAGCAGCCATCGCCAGGCTATGTTCCGCAACATGGCAGGTTCGCTGGTTCGTCATGAAATCATCAAGACGACCCTGCCGAAAGCGAAAGAACTGCGTCGCGTAGTTGAGCCGCTGATTACTCTTGCCAAGACTGATAGCGTTGCTAATCGTCGTCTGGCATTCGCCCGCACTCGTGATAACGAGATCGTGGCAAAACTGTTTAACGAACTGGGCCCGCGTTTCGCGAGCCGTGCCGGTGGTTACACTCGCATTCTGAAGTGTGGCTTCCGTGCAGGCGACAATGCGCCGATGGCATACATCGAGCTGGTTGATCGTTCTGAATCGAAAGCAGAAGCTGCTGCAGAGTAATCTGCAGTAACGTAAGAAAACCCGCTTCGGCGGGTTTTTTTATACCCGCAAAACCTCCATATTCTCTACAATGTCTATAAGTTTTTCGTTCCTCTCCTGGAGGTGGTATGTGGTTACTTGACCAGTGGGCAGAACGACATATCCTCGATGCGCAGAAAAAAGGTGAATTTGAGCATTTGCCTGGTAACGGTAAACCGCTTGTCCTGGACGATGATTCGTATGTCCCGCCTGAACTACGCGCAGGGTTTCGTTTACTCAAAAATGCGGGCTGTCTTCCGCCTGAACTTGAATATCGTAAAGAAGCACTCGCTTTGTCAGACTTACTGGCTCATATACACCAGGATCATCCGGATTATCATGAAGTAAGTCGAAGATTGACGCTTCTGGAGCTGAAATTGAAGCAAGCTGGACTAAGTACGGAATTCCTTCGCGGCGAATATGCGGAAAAATTAATGCTGAAATTAGATGAGGAGTAGAGATGTTTCGCATTGGAGAATTAGCCAAACTGGCTGACGTTACCCCGGACACCATTCGCTACTATGAAAAACAGCAGATGATGGATCACGAGATCAGAACGGAGGGTGGCTTTCGCCTTTATTCGGACAATGACTTACAGCGTCTGAAATTTATCCGACATGCACGCCAGCTTGGATTTACGCTTGAGTCTATTCGTGAATTGCTCTCTATCCGTATCGATCCTGAGCATCACACTTGCCAGGAATCCAAGAGCATTGTTCAGGCGCGATTGAGCGAGGTTGAAGCGAGAATTCAGGAATTGCAGATTATGCAACGCTCTCTACAGAAATTGAATGATGCTTGCTGTGGGAGTGCGCACAGTAGCGTCTATTGCTCAATACTCGAAGCCCTGGAGCAGGGGGCCAGCAGCGCTCCTTAGGGACATTGATTTTTGTTGCCAGCAAGCCTACACTTGCGCCGTTTTAAACCACAATCTGGAGAAATTATGAGCCACTATCAGCATAAGAAAGGGCAAATTAACAATAACGCCATCGAGGCATTGCTTCATGATCCTTTGTTCAGACAGCGAGTTGAGAAGAATAAGAAGGGGAAAGGGAGTTATTTACGCAAAGACAAACATGGTAAAAAAGGGAACTGGGAGGCCAGTGGCAAGCAAGCGAATCGCTTATTTACCACTGGCCTTCTGCTTAAAACAGCTTAATCAGGAGCGTTTATTTTGTTCTTTCAACAGATCGCGGATTTCTGTTAACAGCAATTCCTCTTTGCCAGGAGCCGGCGGTGCTTTGGGTTCATCTTCCTGTTTACGTTTGAGACGGTTAATCAATTTAATCGCCATGAAAATAGCAAACGCGACAATAATAAAGTCGAAAATATTCTGGATGAAGACACCGTAATGCATTACGACTGCCGGGACATCGCCTTGTGCTTCGCGTAAAGTTAGGGCAAATTGCTTAAAGTCTATTCCACCAATCAGTAACCCTAATGGCGGCATGATAATATCAGCAACCAGTGACGACACAATCTTGCCGAATGCTGCCCCAATGATCACACCTACTGCCAAATCAACTACATTTCCCCGCATCGCAAATTCGCGAAATTCTTTTAGCAAGCTCATGCTCTTCTCCTTGTGCTGTCAGACAAGTTAAGTCTAACAAATGTATTCTCGTTTTCCATTGAGGGTAAAAATTTGCTGAATTTTTTTAACATTGATAAAACCAGGGTTAAATAAAAGGCGCCGGTCTGGCGCCCGATAATTACAGGAAGAAAGGGCTGGGCTGGAACAGGCGCTCAACGTCGGTAATATATTTTTTGTCGGTAAGGAACATGATGACGTGGTCACCCTGTTCGATACGTAAATTATCGTTGGCGATCATCACATCATTACCGCGCACGACGGCACCGATAATTGTGCCTGGTGGCAGCTTAATCTCATCAATAACACGTCCGACGACACGCGAGGTACTCTCATCACCATGTGCCACAGCCTCTATCGCTTCGGCAACACCGCGGCGCAGCGATGACACACCGACGATATCTGCTTTGCGCACATGGCTTAGCAACGCAGAAATAGTGGCCTGCTGTGGTGAAATCGCAATATCGATCACGCTGCCCTGCACCAGATCGACGTAGGCACGGCGTTGAATGAGCACCATGACTTTCTTGGCGCCCATTCGCTTGGCCAACATGGCGGACATGATATTCGCCTCATCATCGTTGGTGACGGCAATGAAGAGATCCATTTGATCAATATGTTCTTCTGCGAGCAGTTCCTGATCCGACGCATCACCATAAAACACAATGGTGTTTTGTAGTTTTTCCGCCAGTTCCGCCGCGCGTTGTTGATCGCGCTCGATCAATTTAACGCTGTAATCTTTTTCCAGGCGCATTGCCAGGCCAGCGCCGATATTCCCGCCGCCAACCAGCATGATGCGCTTATAGGGTTTTTCAAGACGCTGTAACTCGCTCATCACGGCGCGAATATGTTGAGACGCGGCGATGAAAAAGACTTCATCACCGGCTTCGACAATCGTTGAACCCTGCGGGCGAATTGGGCGGTCATGACGGAAAATAGCGGCGACGCGAGTATCAATATGCGGCATATGCTCGCGCATGGTTGATAGCGCGTTTCCTACCAGGGGACCGCCGTAATAGGCTTTTACGACAGCGAGGCTAACTTTCCCCTCGGCGAAATTCACAACCTGAAGCGCCCCCGGGTATTCAATCAATCGATAAAGACTGTCGATGACCAATTGCTCCGGGGCAATGAGGTGGTCAATAGGCACAGCTTCAGAATGGAACAACTTGTCTGCGTCACGCACATAGTCCGGAGAGCGGATGCGTGCAATACGGTTTGGCGTATTAAACAATGAATAGGCCACCTGGCAGGCAACCATATTCGTTTCGTCAGAACTGGTTACCGCAACCAGCATATCTGCGTCGTCAGCACCAGCCTCGCGCAGCACGCGTGGATGTGAACCATGCCCCTGGACGACGCGTAAATCAAATTTGTCCTGCAGACTACGCAGACGATCGCCGTTAGTATCCACGACGGTGATGTCATTATTTTCACCGACCAGGTTTTCCGCCAGCGTTCCGCCGACTTGCCCCGCGCCCAGTATTATGATTTTCATCAGCTGCGACCCGTTATCCTACTTATTGTTTGGAAAGCTTAGCGTAAAAGAAGCCGTCACCCTCTTCGGCTCCAGGCAGATTCTGCTGACCTGGCCGTTCTGGTGTTCCCGTTACGTTTAAGCGAGCATCAGGCGTACGTGAAAGGAATGCGGCAATTTGCTGGCTGTTCTCTTCCGGCAAAACTGAGCACGTGGCATACACCAGCGTCCCGCCAGGTTTAAGATGTGGCCAGACAGCATCAAGAATCTCAGCCTGTAATTGTACAAGTTCGCTGATGTCACGATCCCGGCGCAACCATTTGATATCCGGATGGCGACGAATAACCCCCGTTGCTGAGCAGGGCGCATCCAGCAAAATACGGTCAAATATCTCATCGCCGCACCATTGTGCAGGGTGACGTCCATCGCCTTGCTTCACCTCAGCCTTCATTCCCAGACGTTTGAGGTTGTCATAGACGCGGGAAAGACGTTGCTCGTCAATGTCGATAGCCAGAACGCGGGCTTGCGGAGCGGCTTCAAGGATATGTGTGGTTTTACCGCCTGGGGCGGCACACAAATCCAGGATGCGTTCACCATTTTGCGGTTCAAGGAAGGTTATGCAGCCCTGTGCGGAAGCATCCTGGACAGTGACCCAGCCCTCATCAAAACCGGGTAATGCGCTTACAGGAACCGCGGATGCCATGCGTACAGCATCGGGATAATCCGGATGTGAGAATCCTTCCATTCCGCTTTCGGCCAGCAGCGCCAGCCAGGCGTCACGGGAGTGATGGTTACGATTGACACGCAACCACATAGGTGGACGCAGATTATTGGCCTCGACAATATGTTGCCACTGTTGTGGATACGCTTTTTGCAGGCGTTTTAGCAACCATGTTGGGTGCAGGAAGCGTTGTTCACTCTGTTCAAACTCAGCCTGTAAGGCTTCTTGCTGGCGCTGGAACTGACGCAATACACCATTAATCAGGCCCTTAAGCTGTGGACGCTTGATAGCAACGGCACCTTCAACGGTCTCTGCCAGCGCGGCGTGAGCCGGAATACGGGTATGCAGTAGCTGATACAGGCCAATCATAATCAGATAATGCACGGTACGCTGTTTACCCGTCATTGGGCGGGACATCAGCTTGTTGATAAGCCAGTCCAGTTGCGGGAGCGTTCGCAGTGCGCCAAAGCAGAGCTCCTGCAGCAGTGCTTTGTCTTTATCGGAGACTTTTTGCTGTAGCGGCGGAAGAACATTACTCAGGGATTGCCCTTGCTCAACGACCTGCTCGATAGCCTGTGCCGCCATGCTGCGTAAATTAATATTTTTTTTCATAGCCACGAAAATAAAAACGCCCGGTAGTACCGGGCTTAAAGATAATTGTCAGACCAGACGATTGCCCGGCGTAAACCACTCCCGCCGGGAGTTTAGTAAATCCTGGGCATTCATCGCTTTTTTACCGGCGGGTTGGAGCGATTCAAGATTCAAAATGCCCTCAGCCGTTGCAACCTGAATACCTTGCTTATTAGCTTCAATAATGGTGCCGGGTTCGGCTTTAGCCTGGCTATTTATCACCGACGCCTTCCAGACCTTAACGGGCTGATCCTCAATGACGAAATAGCTCATTGGCCAGGGATTGAAGGCTCGAATACAACGCTCCAGCTGTTCAGCAGGCAAAGACCAGTCAAGAAGCGCTTCTTCTTTGCTAAGTTTTTCAGCATAGGTAACCTGCGTTTCGTCCTGAATCTCGGGCGTTGCCGTACCGGCTGCAATTTGCGTCAGCGTTGCGAGCAAACCCTGCGGGCCAAGTTGTGCCAGCTTATCGTAGAGTGTCGCACTGGTGTCTTCGGCAGTGATTGGGCAGGAGAGCTTATAAAGCATATCCCCCGTGTCCAGCCCGACATCCATTTGCATGATGGTGACGCCAGTTTCCGTGTCACCCGCCCAGAGGGAACGTTGGATCGGTGCCGCACCACGCCAGCGTGGGAGCAAAGAACCGTGTACGTTCAGGCAGCCGAGACGAGGCATCTCCAGAACAGCTTTCGGCAGGATGAGGCCGTAGGCGACAACCACCATGACATCGGCCTGCAAATCGGCAACGAGCTGTTGATTTTCCTGTGGACGAAGAGACACTGGCTGAAATACCGGAATCCCTTTCTCTTCAGCCAGTACTTTGACCGGGCTCGGCATCAATTTTTTGCCGCGTCCGGCAGGACGATCAGGCTGAGTGAATACGCCAACGATCTGATGCTCAGAAGAGAGCAGCGCGTCGAGGTGACGCGCTGCAAAATCAGGTGTGCCGGCAAATATAATGCGTAGTGAATCTGACACGTGGATTCTTATCCTTAAGCTCGCGCTTTCATGCGATCAAGTTTTTCAACTTTCTGGCGAATACGTTGTTGCTTGAGTGGTGACAGATAGTCAATAAACAATTTTCCGACCAGATGATCCATCTCATGCTGAATGCAAATAGCCAACAGGCCATCCGCTTCCAGCTCATAGGTTTGACCTTCGCGGTTCAGCGCGCGGATTTTCACTTTTTCGGCACGCGGAACAAGCGCACGCTGTTCTGGAATAGAGAGGCAACCCTCTTCAATTCCCGTCTCGCCGCTTTTTTCCAGCAGTTCCGGGTTAATTAACACCAGTTGCTCATCGCGGTTTTCAGAGACATCAATAACGATAATACGTTGATGAATATCTACCTGGGTTGCAGCCAGACCGATACCTTCTTCGGCGTACATCGTCTCAAACATATCGTCGACGATACGCTGAATTTCTGCATTAACTTCTTTTACCGGCGCGGCGACTTTGCGAAGACGCTCGTCCGGAATATGTAACACTTGCAAAACTGCCATAAATATCCAGAGTCGTGTTCAAGAGTAAGAAAGATTATTCCCTCTATTCTAGACAAATCCCCCTCCGATTGACAGCATCGGTGACCAATCGCAAGGATTGGGCGAGCTATTTATGGCAGGGATGCAGATGACTTCTACAGAAATATGGTTGCGCCTGATATATACAGGCGATCTGTTCGGTGAGGGGATGCTCAGGGCGGCGCAAAGCCTGGCAAATAGCGCTGTGATTGATGCTGAGACGTTAACCTCAAGCGGCCTGACGGCAAAACAGGCCAGACGGTTTCTGGCCATGAGCTCGCGGGAAATTGAAGAGAGTTTGCTATGGCTTGAGCAGCCACAGCATCATCTTATTCTGGCCTGCGAGAAGCAATATCCTCCGCAGTTACGGGCGCTTGCTGATTATCCTGGTGCGCTTTTTATTAAAGGGGATCCAGATGTGCTGGCGAGCCAGCAGATTGCTGTCGTTGGCAGTCGAGCACATTCATGGTACGGCGAGCGTTGGGGGACTCAGTTTTGTGAAGCTCTGGCACGGAGCGGTTTAACCATTACCAGTGGACTGGCACTTGGGATCGACAGTGTTGCGCATCGCGCAGCGCTTATCGCGCAGGGTAAAACCATTGGTGTATTGGGGCATGGCCTTTTTACCGTGTATCCACGGCGTCATATCTCCCTGGCTGCTGACATCGTTGCCAATGGTGGGGCGCTCGTCTCCGAATTTTCCCTCAAGACTACACCTAATCCGGGCAATTTCCCTCGACGTAATCGCATCATTAGTGGGCTTAGTCGTGGGGTGCTGGTTATTGAAGCTGCTTTACGCAGCGGCTCATTAGTGACTGCGCGCTGTGCGGTGGAACAGGGGCGTGAAGTTTTTGCGCTCCCCGGTCCGGTAGGAAATCCCGGCAGTGAGGGGCCGCACTGGTTGATACAGCAGGGCGCGCTCCTGGTTGTCTCGCCAGAAGAGATTCTGGAAAGTTTGCAATACGGGCTACATTGGTTGCAGCCAGGTAACGAAAATTCAATTTATTCGCCAGATCAAGAAGAGGTGGCATTGCCATTTCCCGAGCTCCTGGCTAACGTAGGAGATGAGGTAACACCTGTTGACGTCGTCGCTGAACGTGCCGGCCAACCTGTGCCAGTAACTGTGGCTCAGCTACTTGAACTGGAGTTAGCAGGGTGGATCGCAGCTGTACCCGGCGGCTATGTCCGATTAAGGAGGGCAAGCCATGTTCGACGTACTAATGTATTTGTTTGAGACTTACATCCATAACGAAGCTGAAATGCGGGTGGATCAGGACAAACTGGAACGGGACCTTACCGACGCTGGTTTTGATCGTGAAGATATCTATAACGCGCTTCTGTGGCTTGAAAAGCTGGCTGATTATCAGGAAGGCCTTGCCGAACCGATGCAGCTCGCTTCTGACCCGCTCTCCGTGCGTATTTATACGCCAGAAGAGTGTGAACGGCTGGATGCCAGTTGCCGGGGATTTTTATTATTCCTGGAGCAGATTCAGGTGCTAAACCTCGAAACACGTGAAATGGTGATTGAACGTGTGCTGGCGCTGGATACGGCAGAATTCGAACTGGAAGACCTTAAATGGGTCATTCTGATGGTTCTGTTTAACATTCCAGGGTGTGAAAACGCCTACCAGCAAATGGAAGAATTACTCTTTGAAGTGAATGAAGGTATGCTGCATTAATCATTTTTGCAGCTTCCAGAGTCCTTATGGCCAAATCAGCACTGTTTACGGTGCGTAACAACGAGCCCTGCCTACAGTGCGGGGCTGAACTCGTTATTCGTTCCGGCAAGCATGGTCCGTTTCTCGGATGTTCTCATTATCCGGAATGCGATTATGTTCGTCCGCTGAAAAGTCAGGCGGATGGACACGTCGTTAAAATTCTGGATGGACAAGACTGCCCCGTCTGTGGTGCCGTACTGGTACTGCGACAGGGGCGGTTTGGGATGTTCATTGGCTGTAGCCACTATCCTGAGTGTGAACATACCGAACAAATCGACAAACCCGATGACACCGCGATCACATGTCCACAGTGTCAGACCGGGCACTTGATCCAGCGACGGTCGCGATTTGGCAAAACCTTCCATTCCTGCGATCGTTATCCCGATTGTCAGTTCGTCATCAATTTCAAACCCGTGGCAGGGGAGTGTCCAACATGCCACTACCCGCTACTGATTGAGAAAAAAACGGCGCAAGGCATCAGATGTTTCTGCGCCAGTAAACAATGTGGAAAGCCGGTAACGGCGGAACAGACTCGTGAAGAATAACCTGCATTTGGATCCCATTGCTGCTGCGGTGGCGGTCCTGAAAAATAAAAAAGTCATCGCATATCCCACAGAAGCGGTTTTCGGTGTTGGTTGTGACCCGGACAGTGAGATTGCCGTAAATCGTCTGCTTGAGTTGAAACAGCGCCCGGTCGAGAAAGGACTGATCCTGATCGCCGCCAGTTTCGAGCAGTTAAAGCCCTATATAGACGACAGCATGCTGAATGAGACTCAGCGGCAGGCTGTTTTCGCCTGCTGGCCAGGACCGGTAACATTCGTCTTTCCTGCCAAAGCTACCACGCCGCGCTGGCTGACCGGGCGTTTCGACTCTTTGGCTGTGCGCGTTACCGATCACCCGCTGGTGATCGCGCTGTGCGAGGCGTACGGCAAACCACTGGTATCAACCAGTGCAAACTTGACCGGTTTACCTCCTTGCAGAACGGATGACGAAGTACGCCAGCAATTTGGTGCCGACTTCCCTGTCGTGGAAGGGAAAACGGGTGGCCGCCAGAATCCTTCTGAAATTCGCGACGCTCTCACCGGTGAATTATTTCGTCAAGGTTAACGCTATGGAATCCTACGCTGTATTTGGTAACCCCGTCGCACACAGCAAATCGCCGTTTATTCACGCGCAATTTGCGGCTCAGTTAAAGATTGAACATCCTTATGGTCGCGTACTGGCGCCAGTGGATGGTTTCGTCAATACGCTTGAGGCTTTCTTTATTGCGGGAGGAAAAGGCGCCAATATTACCGTGCCTTTTAAAGAAGAAGCTTTCAGTCGGGCAGATGAACTTACCGAACGCGCTGCGCTTGCGGGGGCGGTAAATACATTAAAGCGTCTTGATGATGGGCGCTTGCTGGGTGACAACACTGACGGGATCGGGTTATTGAGCGATCTGGAGCGCTTGTCATTTATCAAACCCGGCTTTCGCATCCTGCTAATTGGTGCGGGTGGCGCTGCACGAGGCGTACTGCTCCCACTGCTTTCGCTGGATTGCGCAGTGACAATAACCAACCGGACGTTGGCTCGAGCACAAGAACTGGCAACGCTTTTTGCTCATACCGGCAGCGTGAATGCGCTTGCGTTATCCGAGCTGGCAGGCCATGAATTCGACCTCATCATTAATGCTACCTCCAGTGGTATTGATGGAGGCGTGCCCGAGTTACCCGAATCTCTCATTCATGCAGAGCTTTTTTGCTACGACATGTTCTATCAAAAAGGCAGCACACCTTTCCTTGCCTGGTGCCAGCAAAATGGGGCGCAGCGATGCGCCGATGGTTTAGGGATGCTGGTGGGGCAAGCTGCGCATTCCGTGCTGTTATGGCATGGCGTATTGCCAGATATCGAATCTGTTATTAAACAGCTTCAGAGGGAACTGGCGGAATGAACCAGGCTATTCAATTTCCCGACAGGGAAGAGTGGAATGATGCCCAGCAGGCGGTGTGTTTTCCTGCCCTGGTTAATGGTTTACAACTTACCTGCATTATGCGTGCTGAGGTCCTGGCGGAACGTTTTGGAGGCGATTCGCCAGCGCTGTGGCTGGCGTTATTCCGGGAAAACCGCTGGGATCTGGAAGACGAGGCCGAACAGTTGATCCGTGAGCAGCAGGAAGACGAGCAGGGTTATATCTGGTTATCCTGAGCCAGATACTCATCCTTCCATTTCACGTAGTTGTTCGCCGAGTATTTTAACCCTGCGATCTCTTCTTCTTTTAGCGGGCGGATCTGTTTCACAGGGCTGCCAAGGTATAGGTAACCGCTCTCGAGGCGTTTATTTTGCGGAACCAGGCTGCCCGCGCCAATCATCACGTCATCCTCTATAACCGCGCCATCTAATAAAATGGACCCCATTCCGACCAGAACGCGGTTACCGATAATGCAGCCATGCAGCATGACTTTATGTCCCACCGTCACATCTTCGCCAATGATCAGCGGGTTACCTTCCGGGTTATAAGAAGACTTATGCGTAACGTGTAATACGCTACCGTCCTGGATATTACTGCGTGCCCCTATCTCTACATAGTTGACATCACCGCGGATAACGACCAGTGGCCAGATGCCGACATCATCAGCAATTCGTACATCGCCGATCACGACGCTGGTGGCATCGACCATCACTTTTTCACCGACTTGAGGATACAAATTTCTATAAGGACGTAAAACTGCGGACATAGCTACCTCATCAAAAACAGGTTGTGAAGAAGACTTTGGTGGCAATAACGGCCTTGTGCAAGCCTTTTACTTGTCATTATTCGAGCAGATCGTACGGGATCTCAGCGAAAAGGGCGAAAAAACAACAATCAGTAAAAAAGATCGAAAAAAGGCTTGTGCAAAAAAATGGGATCCCTATAATGCGCCTCCGTTGAGACGACAATGTGAAACACTTCACGAGATGGTCGGAACAACGAAGAGAAAAATCCTGAAATAACGGGTTGACTCTGAAAGAGGAAAGCGTAATATACGCCACCTCGCAACGGTGAGCGAAAGCCGCGTTGCACTGC
>NZ_JBEPNI010000017.1:0-8564 GCF_040546205.1 Citrobacter sp. UYEF32
TTCTCCAGTTCGGCGATATTCTTGCCAAGCGTCGCGGTTTTCTCATTCGCTGCGGCAAGCTGGGCGCGCAGTTTTTCGGCCTCCGCCCGCTGCGTCTCCATCGCTTTATCGCTGCCAGACTGCTTCGCCAGTTGCTGCTCCAGCAGCGCTTTCTGGCTGGTGGCCTCATTGGCAGCCAACTGAAAGTGGGTCATTTGCGTCTGTAATTCTTCTGCCCGCGCGGTCAGTTCGCCAACCTGTTTTTCATAGCGACGCGCGCTTTCAGTTAGTTGTTTCTCACTCGCCAGGAGTTGCTGGTGCAACTGTTTATTTTCATCTCTGAATGCTTCGCCCTGCTCCGTTAACAGGCCTGGCTGTCGATTTTTCAGTAACGCATTCTGCTTACGAAGCGCCTGCAATTCACGCTGCAGAGTGCTGAGCTTTCGTTTCAGGGTACTGAGTTCCGATTGTTGCGCAGCACTCTTTTTGACTACCGCGGTATTTTTTACCTGCGTTGCAGGTGAAGAAGGCGTCAACAGAGGAACAGCAGGCGTCGTACTTTGTGGTTTTTCACCCGCATTTTTAAACAAAATATTCGGCTCGGGTGCCAGCATCCCTTCTTGCTGCAGTCGTTCAATTAATAACGTTGAGTCGGCCTCAACCATATCTGAGAAAACCACACCCGAGATTATTACAGCAATAGATAATAATTTTCTCATAATTTGTTCAATTCGTTTGCACGCCTTGACATATTGGCAAACACGGCGCTGCGCACACGAGCGCAAACAATATCAACTTTATTATTCAGCTCAAGCCTAATAATTTCCGAAGAATTCCCATCTATAAGCGATTGATTCTTTTTATATATTGCATAATTATTATTGATAATACTGAATTGTTGCTGGTACTTTTTAAAAGATGCGTTATCAAGTGATTTTAATGCAGTAAACATTTGATAGCATTGCACTTCACTTTGCTTTCCCGATGTTGAAGTCAAAGGGGGCGATGATTTTTTCCCTGAGCACCCTACCAGCAGTAGTGCGAGTGTCATTATTATGAATCCGACGTGTGATGACCGCATAGTAGCCTCATACCTGAGCATAATATTCCCTGTGAATGCATCCGTAATATGAATACATTCATTCCCGTTTGGTTATCAACCACAAAAAAAGAAAAATAAAACCTACCACGGCAGAAAGAAAATGACAACAAGCAGAAATTAAACAGGTGGTTAGCAATCAGAATCCTGCCAATAAAAGCATTCAGATAATACATTTAAAGCACAATAATATTTATTATAAAAATAAACCAATCGCAGAATAGAATTAATGAAAATCGTAATAAATAAAATATGCGTACAGGCGCCAGGACTTTTACATCGGGTGTTGACAGCCAGATTGTCCGTTTCTCAGTAGTTTCTGTCCGCTGCGCTAAAGCATCGTCTCTTGTCTGCCGCCAGGATAATTCACAGACCAAAGGAGAAGACAATGCTTAAAGACCCTGCACAAAAATACCGTCCTTATACGCCGATTTCGTTACCCGATCGTCGCTGGCCTGAAAAACAACAAACCCACGCGCCACGCTGGCTCTCTACAGACCTGCGCGATGGCAACCAGGCGCTTGCAGAGCCCATGGACAGTGAGCGTAAGTTGCAGTTCTGGGATCTGCTGCTCGCCTGCGGTTTTAAAGAGATCGAAGTGGCATTCCCGTCTGCATCGCAAACCGACTTTAACTTTGTACGCCAGTTGATTGAAGAAAACCGCATTCCCCAGGATGTCACTGTCCAGGTATTGACCCAGGCGCGCGAGGATCTGATTCACCGAACCTTCGCTTCATTGATGGGAGCGCACAGCGCCACCATTCACCTCTACAATGCGACGGCACCACTGTTTCGCAAGCTGGTGTTTGGCATGGAAAAGGCCGACGTAATCGCCCTTGCGGTACGCTCTACACGGCTCATTCGTCAACTTTGCGAACAGCATCCACAAACCCGCTGGCAGTACGAGTATTCCCCGGAAACCTTCTGTTTTACCGAACCGGAATTTGCGTTGGAAATTTGTGAAGCCGTGGCCGATGTATGGGAACCCGGCGCTGAACGCCCCATGATTATTAATCTGCCCGCGACGGTGGAAGTCAACACGCCCAACGTTTACGCCGATCAGATTGAATATTTCTGCCGCCACTTTACCCGTCGCCAGGCGGTGAGTATCAGCGTGCATCCGCATAACGATCGCGGAACTGGCGTGGCAAGTGCTGAGCTGGCGCTGCTGGCAGGTGCCGATCGCGTTGAAGGCTGTCTGTTCGGTAATGGCGAACGCACCGGCAATGTTTGTCTGGTTACGCTGGCGATGAACCTTTATAGCCAGGGTATCTCACCGCAACTTGATTTCAGCAATATGCAGCAGGTGGTCGATGTGGTGGAAAACTGTAATCAGTTGCCCGTTCACCCACGCCATCCGTGGGCCGGGCGCCTGGCCTATACCGCCTTTTCTGGATCGCATCAGGATGCGATTAAAAAAGGCTTCGATGCCCGCAAGGCTGACGAGCGCTGGGAGATGCCCTATCTGCCTGTCGATCCGCAGGACATTGGTTGTACCTACGAAGCGGTGATCCGCGTGAACAGCCAGTCCGGTAAGAGCGGTAGCGCGTGGCTGATTGAGCAAAATCATGGGCTGAAATTACCCCGCGCGTTACAGCAGGATTTTAGCCAGCATGTACAGCGTGAAACGGACAACCACGGTAAAGAGATGACGCAAAATGCGCTGTGGCAGCTCTTCCGCCAGCGCTACGGTCTGATTGCGCAGCCTGCGCTGGCCTTGGTGGATTATAAAAGCGAAAGCCGTCAGGATGGTCAGTTACATTTGCAGGCCACATTACTGCTACAGGGGACCCATCGTAAAATCGAAGGTCTGGGTAATGGATTGCTGTCTGCCGCCGCCGGCGCACTAAGCCAGTTGCTTAAACAGCCTTTCAGCATTAAGGATTATCACGAACATACGCTCGGAGAACGTAGCGACAGCCGCTCTGTGGCCTACATTCACTGTCTGTATCCGGACGGTAGCGGAAGCTGGGGGGTGGGTATCGATAATGATGTGGCGAGGGCATCTTTACAGGCGTTACTGAATGCGCTGAGCTAACATCACTCGTTTTCCGGTGCGCGGAAATAATCGCTGGGTGATATCCCCATCACCCGGCGAAACATCGCCGTAAACGCACTATGGCTGCCGTATCCCAGATCCAGCGCGACACGTAACACTGAGTGACCTTGCGCAAGCCTGACCAGCGCTTCCATCAGCTTTGCCTGCCGAACCCATTCGCCATAAGTTAACGCCGTTTGCCGTTGAAAATGGCGGTTAAGGGTCTTTTCACTCATGCCGATCAGCGCCGCCGCCTGTGTGCTGCTCCAGGGCTGGGATATCGACTCGCGAATGCGCAGACACAGATTTTTCAGCACTTCACTCTCGGGCTCCGGCAAGAAAAAGGGCAGCACGCGCATACCGCGGATTTCATCGAGTATCAGCTCATAAACATGCTCATCACGACTGGCCGGCGCATATTTTTCGGCAAGAGAAAACGAGGCGACAATCAGTTCGCGTAGCAGCGGTGTAATTTGCACAATCTGGCAGGAGGCGGGTAAATCCGCGCGGGCAAGTGGGTCAATAAACAGCGTGCGTGCGGCAACTTTACCCGTAATGCGAATCGCATGTTGTGTTCCGGCAGGCAACCAGACGCCGCGCCCTGGCGGTACGACCCAACAACCTGATGCCGTGTCTACCCGGACAACGCCACTTAAGATATGCAGCAATTGGGCGCACTCATGCTGATGCCACGGCTCGCTTTCTCCGTGTTCATAATCATGGGCAAAGGGGACCAGAGGGCGATGGGTAAAGGAGAAGGTTAAGGTCGTGGACATCGCTTAACCTCCTTTGCCCATCCCTCTCCCGTTGGGAGAGGGAACATTCGCACTAGATGTGCAGTTCCTGCAGTTTCTCTTTCGGCAGCGCCAGCTCTTCATTGCTGTTTACACGCACGTCTTTTTCGAGAATATGGCGCGCAATGTCCTGCGCTTCGCTCAGCGAGTGCATCTGATATGTGCCGCACTGATAGACGTTAAGTTCCGGAATCTGGTTCTGGTTCTGCACTTTCAGTACGTCAGCCATCGCCGCTTTCCAGGCATCGGCCACACGTTGCTCATCAGGCGTACCGATCAGGCTCATATAGAAGCCGGTACGGCAACCCATCGGGGAGATGTCGATAATCTCCACGCCATTCCCGTTCAGATGATCACGCATGAAACCTGCGAACAGGTGCTCAAGCGTATGGATACCTTTTTCCGGCATGACTTCTTTGTTAGGCACGCAGAAACGCAGGTCGAAAACGGTAATAGCGTCGCCATGAGGAGTGTTCATGCTCTTTGCAACACGAACCGCAGGCGCTTCCATACGGGTATGATCGACAGTGAAGCTATCCAACAATGGCATTTAGTCACCTCCGCAGTGATTTTTTTTAAAATAAAATGAACTCTTCATTCTGATGCGAGTCTGAGTATATGAAAGACGCGCATTTGTTATCATCATCCCTGTTTTCAGAGATGAATATTTTGGCCACATTACTGTGGCCTTTTTCTTTTCTGTCAGGCGTGTCTTGCGACCAGCGCCTCGAATGTCTCAGTGTCCGACGCTTCAACCTCTTTCTGGCGCGCCCAGGAAACCTCGCACTCTTTTCTGAAATCCTCTTCGCGCAAAATTTCCAGCGGTTCTTCACGCAACATGGAACGATACTCTTCTGAGAGCGCTTTGCCCGTACCGCCAATACCTTTATCAAGCATAGAACGCAAAATGCGCGCCGAGAACGTCAGTTCCGGGTTGTCAAAACAGGCCACCAGTTCGTCGCAAACCTGCTCGTAATTGTTGCCACCGTACAGTCCATCAAGCGTCTGCGCGACACGTTTAAGGTCACGGAACAGATCTTTCCCGACTTGTGGCAGTGGGAATTGCGCCGTTTCGCAGCCCATGCCCAGCGTCAGGCCCGGTTTACGCCCTTCCAGAATCACGCGATTCCAGTTTTTACGCGTACACAGCAGCTCGTCGCTACTCATTTCCGGCGCATCCGCCAGCACACACCAGACCATAAACAGATCGAGGAAACGGATCTGCTGCTCATCCACGCCAATCGGGGTGAACGGATTGATGTCCAGCGAACGCACTTCAATATATTCAATTCCGCCGCGCAACAGCGCATCCGACGGCGACTCACCGCTACGCGTTACGCGTTTCGGGCGAATCGGGGCATAAAGTTCGTTTTCAATCTGCAGGATATTGGTATTGATCTGCAGATACTTACCCTCTTTTTTCAGACCAATCTTCGCGTATTCCTCAGAGGGCGTTTTAATCGCGCGTTTCAGCGCCACGACATAATCAGACAGGTTGTTAAAGGTGATGCCAAGATTGCTTTGCGACTTGTTGGTGTACCCCAGGTCGCTCAAACGCAGCGAAGTGGCATACGGCAGATAATGCATGCCGCCAGGGGTCTTCTCGAAAGGCAGCGTCGAAGGTTTGCCCTGCAGGAAAGAGGGGCAAATCGCCGGGGACGCGCCAAACAGATACGGAATGACCCAACCAAAGCGGTAATAGTTACGGATCAGACGGAAGTAACCGTCAGAAACGGATTCTTTATCAGTTTCCCCACATTTGGCTTCCCAGAAAGCCATCGGCAGCGAAAAATTGTAATGCACGCCTGAAATGGTCTGCATCAACGCGCCGTAGCGGTTTTTCAAGCCTTCACGGTACAGTGTTTTCAGGCGACCGATATTTGACGAGCCATACTGCGCCAGTTCAATATCCTGGCCGTTTTCGATATAGCACGGCATGCTGAGCGGCCACATGCGTTCATCACCTATTTCACGCGCGGCAAAGCGGTGAATATCACGCATGATGGTCAGCATATGCTGAATATCACCGTCTACCGGAGTAATAAACTCCAGCAATGCTTCGGCAAAATCTGTCGTAATCCATTTATGGGTCAACGCGGAACCAAGGGCGTGCGGATGGCCGCTGGTTGCCAGCGTGCCATCTGCCTTGACGCGCAGCGTTTCGCGCTCAAGACCTCGTTGAATCCCCTTGAGAACCTGAGGATTTTTTTCCAGCCAGGACAATGCCTGTGATACGTCCGGGATCAAATTGACCTCCCGCCTGTAATATTCATTTTATTAAGCATAATTGTAATGGTTGACGATTAAAGGTCACTCACTCAGTCCAATTAGTGCCACCACGTCATGCCCTGGAGCGTTGCGACAGCTACAATTACGTAGCGCAATGCTTTCCCAAGGCATAAAAAAAACACGACTGGCCCCCAGGGAATGCGCATCCATCCCGCCAGCAGGCACAGCAAATCGCCGATTACAGGCATCCAGCTTAATAACAGTGTGGCTGCACCATAGCGTCTTAGCCAGCCTGTTGCTTTTTCTTGCCAGCGCGACTTTTCACGCATTGGAAAGAAACGCCCAAGAATAACGTTAGTCAACCCTCCAAGGCTATTACCCATTGTTGCTATTAATACGAGTAACCACGGCTGACTAAGGCCGGAAAGCAGCATAGCAATCAGCACCACCTCAGAGTTGCCTGGAAGCAAGGTGGCGCTAAGAAAACTGCTGACAAACAGTGAAACAAGAGAAAGCGCTTCACTCACAGCAGGCGAACATCCACAGCATCCATCCCGGCCGCGCGTGCCGCCTGCAGGCCAAAGTCCGCATCCTCAAAAACCACGCATCTTTCCGGTACGACGCCCATTTTTTCCGCACAGAGCAAAAAAGTATCGGGCGCCGGTTTATGGTTTTTTACATGATCGGCTGCAACCACGGCAGCGAAATAGTGACGCAGACCAAGATGGGATAACAGTGCTTCGGCGATCGCGCTTTCGCTCCCCGTCCCGACCGATAACGGACGGCGACCATACCACTCTTTGACAACATCAATAAGCGGTAGCGGACGAACGGTATCCAGAAGCATCGCTTTTACCGCTTCTGTTTTTTCACGTGCGAGCGCATAAGGGTCAAGATCGGCCTGATTGAGTTCAATTACCGACTGTGCGATGCGCCAGGTAGGAGAACCGTTCAGCGCAATCATCGCCTGTATATCGTAACGCAGACCATAATGCCCCAGCACCTCATGCCAGGCTTTACGGTGAGTCGGTTCGGTATCCAGGATGGTGCCATCCATATCGAAAATCAGACCATCGTAACGTTCGTACATCGTGTTCTCATCGAGCGGATAACAAAACGTTACTTTATCGTAAACAAAGATTTTTGTCGCTGCCGGACGTAGAGACAACAAAGACGCCCTGGGGCGTCTTTGGGGGTTGCGAGGATTATTTGATCCTCAAATCGTTCTCGACCACCCGCACGCCCGGAACCCGGCGGGCGACCTCCACCGCGCGCTTAGCACTTTCAGCCGAGGAGACAAAACCACTCAGTTGCACACGCCCTTTAAAGGTTTCAACGCTGATTTCCGAAGATTTAATGTTTTTATCATTGAAGAGCGCGGTTTTGACTTTAGTTGTCACGACGGTGTCGTCAATATAGCCGCCGGTGCTTTCCTTTTTAGATGAGCCCGCACAACCGCTCAGGGTCAGTGCGACAAGTAACATTGCGCAAAACGCAGAAATAGCTTTGTACCCTTTCATGATATCTCTCCTTGCCTTCGCCTTACTCAATTTACATCGTTACGAGCAGATAAATTATAGAGGAAAGAACAACCTGCCAATAAAAATCTGTCAGGGAATGAAAAAGGATACGTGAAAAATGTGTACGAAAAATAAGAAGGTGGAGAAGAGAACGTTGGTTTAGAGAAGATGGTGCATCCAGGAGGATGACGCACTGCGTTCGCCCTGCGGGCCGCTGCTGACGCAACGTTATCCTTCCTGGTGCTGGCGATTATTGCGCAGCCCATGAAACAACAATGCTTATGTTATTCCGGAGAAGATGGTGCATCCAGGAGGATTCGAACCTCCGACCGCTCGGTTCGTAGCCGAGTACTCTATCCAGCTGAGCTATGGATGCATCGGGATTTACTGCTTTACTGCTGATATCAAATACCGCTTTTGAAGCGCTACCTGATAAAAGAGGGTACATCCAGGAGGATGACTCACTGCGTTCGCACTGCGGGCCGTTGCTAACGCAACGTTATCTTCTCTGGTACTGGCGATTATTGCGCAGACCATGAAACAACAATACTGATGTTATTCCGGAGAAGATGGTGCATCCAGGAGGATTCGAACCTCCGACCGCTCGGTTCGTAGCCGAGTACTCTATCCAGCTGAGCTATGGATGCATCGGGATTACTGCTTTACTACTGATTCAATGCTGCTCAACAAGCCGCAACACTGAGAAAGATGGTGCATCCAGGAGGATTCGAACCTCCGACCGCTCGGTTCGTAGCCGAGTACTCTATCCAGCTGAGCTATGGATGCATCAGGATTTACTGCTTTACTACCGATTCAATGCTGCTCAACAAGCCGCAACACTGAGAAAGATGGTGCATCCAGGAGGATTCGAACCTCCGACCGCTCGGTTCGTAGCCGAGTACTCT
>NZ_JBEPNI010000018.1:0-4855 GCF_040546205.1 Citrobacter sp. UYEF32
CCATGCCGAACTCAGAAGTGAAACGCCGTAGCGCCGATGGTAGTGTGGGGTCTCCCCATGTGAGAGTAGGGAACTGCCAGGCATCAAACAAGTAAAAAGCCCATCCTCACGGATGGGCTTTTTGCGTTTTTATCCCTCAAGAAACCTCCCATATAACCACAAGCGCTCACTTTGCATATGCGGTAAACTAGCCGGGTTTTTGCATCAGGACAGCGTCTATGAACCACTCCCTTAAGCCCTGGAATACCTTCGGCATTGATCACAATGCAAATAAAATAATACGTGCTGAAAGCGTGCAGCAACTACTTGAAGCGTGGCAGGAATCCATACGTAATGAACAGCCCGTATTGATGCTGGGTGAGGGCAGTAATGTTCTTTTCCTGGAAGATTTCACAGGTACGGTCATTATTAACCGCATCCTGGGTATTGAAACTGAGGAAAGCGCCGAGGCCTGGCATGTACATGTTGGTGCGGGAGAAAACTGGCATCAACTCGTGCAATTTACACTCTCGCATGGAATGCCCGGTCTGGAAAACCTTGCGTTGATCCCCGGTTGTGTTGGTTCATCGCCTATCCAGAATATCGGCGCATACGGTGTTGAATTGCAGCGCGTTTGCGCCTATGTCGACTGTGTAGAGTTGAGTACGGGAAATACCCGCCGATTAACGGCAGAAGCTTGCCGCTTTGGCTACCGTGACAGTATCTTCAAACATGAGTATCAGGATCGCTACGCAATCGTCGCGGTTGGGTTGCGCTTATCTAAGCAGTGGCAGCCGGTTCTGACTTATGGCGATCTGACGCGTCTGGACCCGGCAACCGTAACGCCGCAGAACGTTTTTGAAGAAGTTTGCCGCATGCGCACCAGTAAGTTGCCCGATCCGAAAGTAAACGGTAATGCCGGTAGCTTCTTTAAAAATCCGGTTGTGAGTGCCGAACAGGCCGCCGCGCTACTGGAAAAGTCCCCGAAAGCTCCCCATTACCCTCAACCTGACGGCACAGTAAAACTCGCTGCCGGATGGCTTATCGATCAATGCCAATTAAAAGGTGTATCTATTGGTGGGGCAGCCGTTCATCCGTTACAGGCACTGGTGCTAATCAATCAAAATCACGCGACCAGTAAAGATGTTGTCCGCCTGGCTCACCATGTGCGTGAACAGGTTGGCGCGAAGTTTAATGTCTGGCTGGAACCGGAGGTGCGTTTTATCGGCCATCGAGGCGAAGTCAATGCCGTGGAGGTGATTGCATGAAAGACAACACCATTCCATTAACCCTGGTCTCTATCCTTGCTGATGGTGAATTCCATTCTGGCGAACAGCTCGGTGAGCGGCTGGGCATGAGTCGTGCAGCTATCAATAAACACATTCAAACCCTGCGTGACTGGGGGGTGGATGTATTCACCGTGCCCGGTAAAGGTTACAGTCTTCCTGAACCCATCCAATTGTTGAATGAAGAACTGATCGTAACGCAGGTTCAAACAGGTAAAGTGGCCGTATTGCCGGTTATTGATTCCACTAACCAATACCTGCTGGATCGTATCGGCGAGCTGCGATCCGGTGATGCCTGTGTCGCAGAATACCAGCAGGCGGGGCGTGGTCGGCGTGGGCGTAAGTGGTTCTCTCCCTTTGGTGCGAATCTCTATCTCTCCATGTACTGGCGTCTTGAACAAGGTCCGGCTGCGGCCATCGGATTAAGTCTGGTCATTGGCATTATCATGGCAGAAGTTCTGCAAGAACTTGGCGCAGAAAATGTTCGGGTGAAATGGCCCAATGATCTGTATCTGGGTGACCGTAAACTTGCCGGTATCCTAGTTGAATTAACCGGTAAAACCGGCGATGCTGCGCAGATCGTGATAGGGGCTGGCATTAACCTTGCCATGCGCCATGCGGAAAGTGACGTGATCAATCAAGGCTGGGTTAACCTGCAAGAAGCGGGCGTAGTCATTGATCGCAATACGCTCGCTGTCCGTCTGATTAATGAATTACGTGCTGCGCTGCAGTCTTTTGAACAAGAAGGGTTAAGCCCCTGGCTCTCTCGCTGGAAGAAACTGGATAACTTTATCGATCGCCCGGTGAAATTGATCATCGGCGAGAGAGAAATATTTGGTATCTCGCGTGGCATTGATGCACAAGGTGCATTGTTGCTTGAACAGGATGGAGTAATTAAACCCTGGATGGGTGGTGAAATTTCCTTACGCAGTGCCGAATAATTAAAGGGGGAGCATTTCGCTCCCCTTGTTTTATTTTCGCAGGCGTACTTGCTCGACCGCGTGGTCGGCACTCTTGGTCATAACGAGGCTTGCACGCTCACGAGTTGGAAGGATATTTTCTTTCAAATTTAGCCAGTTAATTTCCTTCCAAAGGGATGTGGCTATATTGATGGCTTCTTCTTCGGTCAATTTCGCATAGTTATGGAAATAAGAATCCGGATCGGCGAAAGCCCCTTCACGGAATTTCAGGAAGCGATTGATATACCATTTCTGTAGTAACTCTTCCGGCGCATCGACATAAATGGAGAAGTCGACAAAGTCAGAAACAAATACATGATGAGGGTCATGAGGATAATCCATACCGCTTTGTAATACGTTGAGTCCTTCCAGGATCAGAATATCCGGTTGAGTTACCGTTTTATCTCCGTCCGGGATCACATCGTAAATTAAATGTGAATATACTGGTGCAGTAACGTTTGGCACGCCGGATTTAATATCGGAAACGAATTTCACCAGACGGTGCATATCATAAGATTGCGGAAACCCTTTCTTCTTCATCAGGCCACGATCTTTTAAAACCTGATTAGGATGCAAAAAGCCATCGGTGGTGATTAATTCAACGCGGCGATGCTCCGGCCAGCGACTTAATAAAGCCTGCAATACACGTGCAGTGGTGCTTTTGCCCACGGCAACGCTACCTGCAATGCTGATGATATAAGGTATTCTTTGTCCATTCGTGCCTAAGAATTGTTCAAGCACAGCCTGGCGACGTAAATTCGAACTGATATAAAAATTGAGCAAACGCGATAGCGGCAGATAAATCTCTGCAACCTCTTCCAAAGAGAGATCTTCATTAATGCCTTTTAACCGCGCGATTTCACCCTCAGTGAGCGTCATCGGCACTGAATCACGAAGCGCAGCCCACTGGCTACGATTGAACTGCAAGTACGGGGTCATTAACGTTTGCTCTTTTTTACTCATAAGCTTTTTCTGCCTGCCATGGTGGCTCGCCACGTATGCTTCCGACACGGAGCGAGAAGCCTTCTTTTAAGGTAATGTGATGGCGCGACGTTATTGATATAAGTTAGGACAATGGGCAGGAGGTTAACACCAGATGGCAGGGAATAATATGAAAAATCGCGTCTGCATGATGCTTTCCGGGGAAAGCATCACGTTTCAGAGACTGCCAGGCAATAGCGCGGGATAACGGAATTACCGCGAATAAGCGTTTGTAATAAATCGCGGTTGAATGTGTGTTTCCATCTGCTGAGTTCAGGAAATCCGCTATTTCGGCAGGCAGTGTCGTCCCTGCTACTGTAGAAACCTTCTATATGCAAACCGGCCTGTGCTTAGTGATAAAGAAGGCTGCGTTGCCATGCATAACCCGCTTTCTCAAATGTATTAATAAGGTATTAGCCAGAACCGCTTCGGCGGAGCTGATGGTGTACCTTATTTATCTTGATGGATGATGTTACGAAGATGACCGTTCGTTTCGTCCCTCTGAACGACCTGCACAACAAATTGGCAAGTTCCTCGCAATAAACGGAAAGACCCTTTTTACAGTGCTACTCCCGCGTACAGGTGATACGAATCACGCTCTCCTCAATAAGGGATTTCTTCTTGATTGGTTAAAAAACGGCATCAGGGTGAAGCAAAAGCACTTTATACAGACAGATGGGAGGTGCGCTCGCCTTAAACGGCGAGGAGGTATGGCCTCCAATAGCTGCCACGATGCTGGTTTTTTCCACTGATTTGCTTGAAATAGCAGCATTTAACGGCCTTGTCGTGCAAAATGTGAGCGATAGAACAATTTGTGCAATTTTTTAGTTGCATCAAGCGCTCTGTCTCCCTAGAATGCGCGCTACTTGATGCCGACTTAGCTCAGTAGGTAGAGCAACTGACTTGTAATCAGTAGGTCACCAGTTCGATTCCGGTAGTCGGCACCATCAAGTCCGGTGGGGTTCCCGAGCGGCCAAAGGGAGCAGACTGTAAATCTGCCGTCACAGACTTCGAAGGTTCGAATCCTTCCCCCACCACCATTTTCGGTCACCTCGTGTGACCAGAGTTGGTGTCAAAACTGAATCAACTCAAAGGGAGAGTTTTCTTCTCCTGAAACACAGAAAGAATAGGGTAGCCGAGTTTTAGGATGCGGGCATCGTATAATGGCTATTACCTCAGCCTTCCAAGCTGATGATGCGGGTTCGATTCCCGCTGCCCGCTCCAGACGTGCTGATATGGCTCAGTTGGTAGAGCGCACCCTTGGTAAGGGTGAGGTCCCCAGTTCGACTCTGGGTATCAGCACCACTTCTTTATCTCTCCTCCCCTGTTTCTCTCTGTTTATTGCATTCAACAAGTCGGGCATGTTGCCTGGTTGATGTGGTGATATCACCGATTTATCCGTGTCTTAGAGGGACAATCGATGTCTAAAGAAAAGTTTGAACGTACAAAACCGCACGTTAACGTCGGTACTATCGGCCACGTTGACCATGGTAAAACAACGCTGACCGCTGCAATCACTACCGTTCTGTCCAAAACTTACGGTGGCCAGGCTCGCGCATTCGACCAGATCGATAACGCGCCGGAAGAAAAAGCACGTGGTATCACCATCAACACCTCTCACGTTGAGTACGATACTGCGATCCGTCACTA
>NZ_JBEPNI010000019.1:0-1579 GCF_040546205.1 Citrobacter sp. UYEF32
GAAGGTGTGCTGTGAGGCATGCTGGAGGTATCAGAAGTGCGAATGCTGACATAAGTAACGATAAAGCGGGTGAAAAGCCCGCTCGCCGGAAGACCAAGGGTTCCTGTCCAACGTTAATCGGGGCAGGGTGAGTCGACCCCTAAGGCGAGGCCGAAAGGCGTAGTCGATGGGAAACAGGTTAATATTCCTGTACTTGGTGTTACTGCGAAGGGGGGACGGAGAAGGCTATGTTAGCCGGGCGACGGTTGTCCCGGTTTAAGCATGTAGGCTGGTTATCCAGGCAAATCCGGATAATCAAGGCTGAGGTGTGATGACGAGTCACTACGGTGATGAAGTAACAAATGCCCTGCTTCCAGGAAAAGCCTCTAAGCATCAGGTAACACGAAATCGTACCCCAAACCGACACAGGTGGTCAGGTAGAGAATACCAAGGCGCTTGAGAGAACTCGGGTGAAGGAACTAGGCAAAATGGTGCCGTAACTTCGGGAGAAGGCACGCTGATATGTAGGTGAAGCCCCTGCGGGCGGAGCTGAAATCAGTCGAAGATACCAGCTGGCTGCAACTGTTTATTAAAAACACAGCACTGTGCAAACACGAAAGTGGACGTATACGGTGTGACGCCTGCCCGGTGCCGGAAGGTTAATTGATGGGGTTATCCGTAAGGAGAAGCTCTTGATCGAAGCCCCGGTAAACGGCGGCCGTAACTATAACGGTCCTAAGGTAGCGAAATTCCTTGTCGGGTAAGTTCCGACCTGCACGAATGGCGTAATGATGGCCAGGCTGTCTCCACCCGAGACTCAGTGAAATTGAACTCGCTGTGAAGATGCAGTGTACCCGCGGCAAGACGGAAAGACCCCGTGAACCTTTACTATAGCTTGACACTGAACATTGAGCCTTGATGTGTAGGATAGGTGGGAGGCTTTGAAGCGTGGACGCCAGTCTGCGTGGAGCCAACCTTGAAATACCACCCTTTAATGTTTGATGTTCTAACGTGGACCCGTAATCCGGGTTGCGGACAGTGTCTGGTGGGTAGTTTGACTGGGGCGGTCTCCTCCCAAAGAGTAACGGAGGAGCACGAAGGTTGGCTAATCCTGGTCGGACATCAGGAGGTTAGTGCAATGGCATAAGCCAGCTTGACTGCGAGCGTGACGGCGCGAGCAGGTGCGAAAGCAGGTCATAGTGATCCGGTGGTTCTGAATGGAAGGGCCATCGCTCAACGGATAAAAGGTACTCCGGGGATAACAGGCTGATACCGCCCAAGAGTTCATATCGACGGCGGTGTTTGGCACCTCGATGTCGGCTCATCACATCCTGGGGCTGAAGTAGGTCCCAAGGGTATGGCTGTTCGCCATTTAAAGTGGTACGCGAGCTGGGTTTAGAACGTCGTGAGACAGTTCGGTCCCTATCTGCCGTGGGCGCTGGAGAATTGAGGGGGGCTGCTCCTAGTACGAGAGGACCGGAGTGGACGCATCACTGGTGTTCGGGTTGTCATGCCAATGGCACTGCCCGGTAGCTACATGCGGAAGAGATAAGTGCTGAAAGCATCTAAGCACGAAACTTGCCCCGAGATGAGTTCTCCC
>NZ_JBEPNI010000020.1:0-1133 GCF_040546205.1 Citrobacter sp. UYEF32
CACTATCGGTCAGTCAGGAGTATTTAGCCTTGGAGGATGGTCCCCCCATATTCAGACAGGATACCACGTGTCCCGCCCTACTCATCGAGCTCACAGCCTGTGTGCTTTCGTGTACGGGGCTGTCACCCTGTATCGCCGGACTTTCCAGACCGTTCCACTAACACACAAGCTGATTCAGGCTCTGGGCTGCTCCCCGTTCGCTCGCCGCTACTGGGGGAATCTCGGTTGATTTCTTTTCCTCGGGGTACTTAGATGTTTCAGTTCCCCCGGTTCGCCTCATTAACCTATGGATTCAGTTAATGATAGTGTGACGGATCACACTGGGTTTCCCCATTCGGACATCGCCGGGTCAAAGGTTCATATCACCTCGCCGGCGCTTTTCGCAGATTAGCACGTCCTTCATCGCCTCTGACTGCCAGGGCATCCACCGTGTACGCTTAGTCGCTTAACCTCACAACCCGAAGATGTCTTGTTCTGTCCGGTTTGTTGCGCGCTGTGAATACTGCGTTGTTCCGTACTCGCGATGCTCATGGACATCAAGTCCACTCCGCTCGCTGCGTGCGGTACGCCTTGTCTTCACATCGCTCACGTCACCTTTTACAGTGTCATCTTCTGATTGCGATAATTTGATAGACTCGAACACACTTTCGTGTGTCGTTTCAATTTTCAGCTTGATCCAGATTTTTAAAGAGCAAAACTTCGCAGTGCACCTTTTCAGGTTCACTCTGAAGTTTTCTTGTGTTCGCAGTAAAAGATGGTGGAGCTATGCGGGATCGAACCGCAGACCTCCTGCGTGCAAAGCAGGCGCTCTCCCAGCTGAGCTATAGCCCCATCGTAGTTAAATCTCACCAACCTTAATTACTGTTGAGGCAAGGCGTGGTGACACGAAGCATACGTAAAGTATGTGAGTGTCGCCGCAACGCAGCATCAGCAGGAATTTGGTAGGCCTGAGTGGACTTGAACCACCGACCTCACCCTTATCAGGGGTGCGCTCTAACCACCTGAGCTACAAGCCTGCAGAGATTTCTTACTGCTCTATTTCATCAGACAATCTGTGTGAGCACTACAAAGGCAGGTTCTTTAAGGTAAGGAGGTGATCCAACCGCAGGTTCCCCTACGGTTACCTTGTTACG